>NZ_CALPCQ010000015.1 GCF_943193025.1 Lactobacillus agrestimuris | reverse complement strand
AACTCAGTAGAATATTTAGTCATAAAAAATACCTCACAATCATTAGATCTATGTCTAACAATTATGAGGCACTTCATAATCTCAATCCTTTTTTTATTGATAGAATTTTCCGGCAGCCTTTCGATTAGCAGTTATAACCTTCATTGGATCGATCCAAGTACCATTGTTTTTCCACCAGTATTTACATGGATCACCGTGTTTATCTATATAATTTTTATCTGTTTTAGTTAAGCCAAGATGAATATGTGAACCAGTTAAGCGACCGATCTTTTGTCCCATCTTAACTTTTTCACCTTTTTTAACATAAATATCGGTGATACTCAAGAAACCTTCTTGATAAACTTGCACATAACCATCTGGACTGATGACCCAGATATATAATCCCATTCCCGGACGGAAGTGCACCTTATGTACTACACCATCATGTATGGCGAAAACAGGAGAGTGTCCAACTTCAGAAAAACCAAAGTCAAAACCATCATGGAAATAGCTTTTGGGCTTTACTCGCCTAATAACATCAGTCTCACCAAATTTTTGCCCAGATTTGAAGTTGATTTTTTTCTCATCTAACTTCTTAAAAGGGTAAATCCATGTCTCAGCTACCTTTTTCTTGACTACTTTTTTCTTTTTTACTTTGTGGGTTGGTTCAAAACCATGAACAAAATCAAAAGGATTGTGTATCATTGGAAAACAGGCAATTGCAATAATTAAAATTGTTGTAAAGAAAAAAAGATAAGTTTTCTTTTTATGCTTTTTGCTCATTAAAACAATTCATCCCGCTTTCCATCTAACATATGCTCACTAATATTAGGATCAAAAAATACTGGCAAATCATGATCAAAGTTAAAAGCGAGTTTAGATTTTTCAAGTTCATTTTTTGACATCCAAGATAATGCGCCCTCATCAGAAGCCTTTAATTCACCTGAAAAATCTTTAGCATGGTAGAAAAAGACGAGATAACGATGTTTATCATTATCGTAAAACTGCTTAACACCAACTAATTTAGGATGTTTTATATCAAGCCCGGTTTCTTCCTTAACTTCTCGAATAACTGAATCATTAAATGATTCATGATCTTCAACGTGTCCCCCAGGGAAGGTAAGACCTGGCCAAACAGGATCATTTCGATCGATTACTAGTATTTTATTTTTATTTGTAATCATGCACATATTAGTTAATGTGACGGGTTCATTCCTATTCATAGTTTCATCATCCTTTTGTTATTATTCATTGTAACAAAAGATTATAGTTTTTAATTATAATTTTTTACTTTGGTATGCTAAAATTTTAATAAATAATGACAAGTGAGGAAAAAATGAATTTACGTTTAAATACTTTAGCTGAAATGGTTGATCCTAATAGTAGACTTGCTGATATTGGAACAGACCATGCATATTTACCTATTTTATTAGTGAAAAACAATAAAATTAAATTTGCAATTGCTAGCGATGTTGCAGCGGGGCCATTAGATAATGCGAAAACAGATATCGTCGAAGCTGGTCTAACTGGAAATATTGAAACTCGCCTTGGTTCAGGTCTTGAAACAATCACTCAAGAAGATAATATTGATACTGTAGTTATTGCCGGAATGGGTGGTAAGCTGATGAGTGATATTTTAGAAGCAGGTTGGCAAAATGGCTTTCGCTTCGAAACTTTAGTATTGGAACCCAATATTGGAGAAGCCGGCGTTAGAAATTGGTTGATGGAGCATAACTATCAAGTAATAGAAGAGCATTTAATTGAGGAAGCAGGACATACCTATGAATTAATTAAAGCAAGATTTGTCAACAAAAAAGTAATAATGTCTGAAGAGGAACTTTTTTTTGGACCATATATATTAAAAGAAAAAAATTCTGTCTTTTTCAAAAAGTGGCAAGGTCAATTAGCTTACCGTAAGAAACTACTTGAAAATTTAAACAAAGCAAAGGACAAAGATACAGCCCGAATTAATAAAATAGAAAAAGAAAATAAAATGATTGAGGAGAATTTAAATGACGAAAGTTAGAGATATTGTAAATTGTTTAAGAAAAGATTTTCCTGAAGATATAGCAAGTAGTGGCGATCCAGTTGGAATGCAAATTGGTTCAATTGACGCAGACGTTACTAAAGTTATGACTACGCTAGATGTGCGTCCAGAAGTTGTAAATGAGGCTGTCGAAAAGGGCGTTGATTTTATCGTAAGCCATCACCCTGTAATGTTCCGACCAGCTCGTAATTTGGACTTTAGCGATCCTCAAAATGCAATGTACGGTAAATTGATCAAAAATGGCATTACTGTATATTCAATTCATACAAATTCAGATAAAGCCCAAAATGGATCAAGTGATTGGGAAGCAGAAGAATTGGACCTTCAAGATATCCAACCATTTTGTCCAGATGATGATGGAATTGCAATAGGACGCAAAGGTAGATTGCCAAAGGAAATGACGTCCGAAGAGTTTGCCTACTACGTTAAGAAAAAGATGGGAATTAAAATGGCCCGTTTAATTACTGCTGACAACAATAAAAAGATTAATACAGTTGGTTTTATTTGTGGTGATGGTGGTAAATATTGGCGTCGCGCACTTGAAGAAGGACTTGATGCCTTCATTACTGGTGACATTTATTACCACGTGGGACACGATATTATTTCTTCTGGCTTAACAGTAGTTGATCCAGGACATTATACAGAAAAACTATTTAAATATAAGGTTTTTGATCGTTTAAAGGACTGGAATGAGGAATACAATTGGAATGTGGGCGTTGAGCTTTCCGAAGTATCGACTAATCCATTCCAAGATTTATTTTAGAAAGGGAGACAAATAAGATGGAATATCCAAACTTGTTACCACGTTTTTTAAAGTACGTTAAAGTGAATTCACGTTCTGACGAACATTCAGATCGTTTTCCTTCAACTGAACGTGAAGAAAATTTCCAAAAGAATGTTGTTATGAAGGATCTAGAAGAATTGGGTCTTGAAGACGTACACTATAATCAAAAATCAGGTTGTGTAATTGCCACAATTCCTTCTAACGTTGATTATGATGTACCTGTAATGGGATTTTTAGCACACTGTGATACTGCTGATTTTAATTCTGAAAATGTAAAGCCACAGATACATGAAAATTATGATGGAGAAAGTAAGATTCAATTGGGAGACTCTGAATTTTATCTTGACCCAGCAGTGTTTCCAAATTTAAAGAAGTATAAAGGACAAACTATCATTACAGCCTCAGGAGATACTCTTTTAGGCGGGGATGACAAGTGTGGTATTTCAGAGTTAGTGACTTTTTCAGAGTACTTAATGAATCATCCAGAAGTTAAGCATGGTAAGATTCGTTTAGCATTTACACCAGATGAAGAAATTGGCACTGGAGCAGAACACTTTGATGTAAAAGAGTTTGGTGCTAACTTTGCCTTTACAGTTGATGGAGAAGCTCCAGGTAAACTTGATTGGGGAACTTTCTCAGCTGCACAATTTGGACTTGATATTCAAGGTGTAAATGTACACCCAGCTGTTGCGAAAGGTCAAATGATCAATGCAATTCAAGTTGGAATCGACTTTCAAAATCAGTTACCACAAGATGAAGTTCCAGAAAAAACTGATGGTAAGCAAGGCTTCTTTCATATCATGAATTTTGATGGTACTGTTGATCATGCTCATCTCGATTACATTATTCGTGACTTTGAAAGAGATGGTCTTGAAAGACGTAAGAATCTCGTCAAGTCAATTGTTAAGAAGATGAATGATGAATTTGGCACTGAAAGATTAAAGCTTAAGATGTGGGATCAATATTACAATATGGCCGATGAACTTAAAAAGCATATGGAAATTGTTGATTTAGCCCGTGACGCTTATAAGGCTGAAGGGCTTGAAATTAATGAAGATCCAGTTCGTGGTGGTACTGATGGTTCACAACTTACATATATGGGTTTGCCATGTCCTAATATCTTTGCTGGTGAAGAAAATATGCATGGCCGTTTTGAATATACTGTACTTGAATCAATGTACAAAACCGTTGATGTAATGCTTAAAATGGCACAACTTAATGCTGAAAGAGCTAAATAGTGAAACAAAAAGTATAAATTTGATTTAACTGTTGAAAATACTTAAGTCCAAAAAATACTGTAATAACAGTAAAGATATTTATTATAATTTTTAATAAAATTTATGCACTGACGTTAAAGTGAAAAATAAAAGGGTCGATATTCCTTATATATTAGGGAATATCGACTTTTTTGCTTTTAGAATTTCAAAATTATGATTCGTGAAACAAAATAATTGACTTGTCAACGTAATAAATTTGAGTTACTATAACAGTGTGATAGATAAATAATACACTATACATGAGGTGCGAAATGGAATTTAAAGATAATATTCCTATTTATCTTCAAATTGAACAATACCTATATCGTCAAATTGCTTTAGGTGAATTAAAAGCAGGTGAAAAGATTCCCTCTGTTCGCAAACTTGCACTTGAATTAACAGTTAATGTAAATACAGTTCAAAGAGCTCTTGGGCAGATGAACGATCGAGGAATTCTTTTTACCAAGCGTGGTGAAGGTAATTTTGTAACGGAGGACACGGAATTACTTAATCAAACTAAACAATCATTAATTGATAATGAATTAGATAATTTTGTTCAAAACATGGAGAAATTAGGAGCTGACGGGGATAGTTTGGTTTCAATTTTAGAAGATTATCTAAAGAGGAGGAATAAAGAAAATGAATGATTTGCTTAAGATCAACAATCTCAGTTATAAGAAAAATCAAAAGACAATATTAACTAATGTAAATCTCAATATTGAAAAAGGTAAAATTGTTGCTTTGCTTGGAGAAAATGGTGCTGGTAAAACCACTTTAATGCGAATTATCGCTGGTGTTGCTAAGAACTATAAGGGACAAATAGAAGTAAATGGTGCAACAAAAGAAGCAGAGCGAAAGGCTAAACTTTCCTTTACTGATGGTCTAAACGGCTTTAGTGATTCAACAAAGATAAATGAAATTGTTGAATTTTATGTAAATATCTTTTCAGATTTCAATGAAAATGAATTTGAAGAATTAAGTAAATTTATGAAGCTTGATCCAGAGATGAAATTGAGTCAACTTTCGAAAGGAATGCGTGAAAAGCTGGTTATTGCTTTAACCTTTGCTAGAAAAGCAGATTTATACCTTTTGGATGAACCATTTGGCGGAATTGATGCGATGTCACGTAAGAAAATCATCAACTCAATTATTATGTGGAAAGATGATGATGCTACAATCTTGATTTCAGATCACTTTGTAAATGAGATTTCTACTCTTCTTGATGAAGTTGTGATTATCAAGAATGAAACTATCTTTGCCCATAAGACTGCTGATGAAATTCGTGAAAGTCATAAGAGTGTCGAAGGATACTATGAAGGATTATATGAAGGCGAGGATGATTAAAATGACATCTTTTTGGACCTTATTTAAACAACTTTTTAAACAAAAAAATAAATCCGCAAATTTAGTCTTTTTAATTCAATTAGCCGCAGCTATCGTTACGATGATTATGGCTTTTATTGGAACGATAAATACTTCATCATTCAAGTTTCAAATTGGACCTGATATCAGTTTGAATCTATTTTCTGGTGTAATAGTTGGAATTATTGCAACCTTCTTAGGATATAGTTTTTTAGCTAATCCAGCATATATAATTATTACAAGTTGGAAGAACGAAAAAGTGAACCGCAGTCAAACATGGCGTTTGGTTCCAATGAATGACGGTCTAATCTATGTATGTAACACACTTAGTTCATTTGCAAGTTTTGTTTATCTTATAGTATTACAAGCTATTATGGCTGTTTTAGCAGCAATTATTACCTACGCTTCAAGTGATCAAGTTAGAAGTGCTGTAGCAATGGTGCTTAATAAAATGGGAATGATAAGTAGCCAACCTTTGATCTGGGAATTTTTAGGCGATAGTCTTTTAATGGTTTTGCTTGCTTCTTTACTGGGACTATTCTGGTACGTAATAGTTAGTTTTTTACATTTTACTAGTTGTGCAATTATTGACTTTTTGCCAAATGGTTCTAATAAGTTTTTAGTATTCGTTGTTAGATTGATTGTTTTAATCGCGGTAGTTTACATTTTGACTGTACTTGGTAATCTACTAGGTAATATTGGGCTAGATTCTATATTTGGGAATAATAATGATTTTGCTGTGTCTATGATTCCAGCGTTTATTGATATTATTATCTTAGATCTTATCTTCGGTATAGTTAACTTCCTTTTAATTAACAAATTCGTTGAGGCTAAGCAAAGTAGATAGGAGAATACTTGATGACAAGTTTTGGCAAAATTTTTAATCAAATGTTCTTGCGCAAAAGCCGTTATGTTCATTTGATACTTTTAATTCAATTGTTTTCAATCATTTTTTTGAGCTTGCTAATTCTTATTCAAAATCCACATGGAGCTCCAGATATTCTTTTGTCTATGTTTCCAGGAAACAGATTCTGGACGATTCCATTCTCAATTAGTGTAATTACAACTGTTTTTGCAGATCTTACATTATGTGGCTTAATGTGTTGGCAAAATCAAAAAATTAATATTTCAACCACTTGGCATTTGGCACCTATTTCAGAAAACAAAGTCTATTTAAGCAATATTCTTTCAAGTGTTGCAGAATGTGTATATATCTTCATTATACAATTCATTTGGGATTTAATTATTGGATTAATTTTTGAATCAACTAGTGGAAGAAATATGATTAATGATCTTGCACCAACATTTTCTGATGCCAGCGATGATCTTGAATTAATTATTTTTCTAATTGCATTAGTATTAATCATCTTTACATTTGTTGATTTTGTAAACTTTTCATCACATGCAATTAGTGACTTTTTACCGGTCAAGAATGCAAAATGGGTAAGAATTTTAATTGTTGCAATCTTAATTATTATTGCAGCATACTTATTCTTGAATATTAATTCCTATATTCAAGATAGAGTTAATCAAACCTTTAATTCTTATGTTGAATTGTGGACGTTAAATGTAGAATATCTCTGCGGAGCTATAATTTTTGGAATTTTGAATTTATGGCTTAAGAATAAGTACGTTGAAACTAAAAATTAACAAAGAAGGAACCTGATTTTATAGGGTTCCTTCTTTTGATATAAAAAATCACCAAAACCCATAAGTTTTGGTGATTTAGCAATTTAAGCGTTAGATGAGATGTAATCTAAAAGTTGATTAATTTCTTCATCTGTAAATACTCCAGATCCAGTTTTCATTGCATGAATTTTTTCAACTGATAAGTGACTTCCAAAAGCCATATCAGTATCGCTAATGTGATGTTTTACTTGAAAATCAATAATTGCATCTGATAATTCTTCTTGTTGATTCATAATTATCATCTCTCCTTATTGATTAATTTTAACATAAAATTTAGAAAATAAGTCTGATCACTTTAAAAGTTTAAATTGATTTAAACTTCAATTGATAACTGATTTACGCTCAACTGAATGGTAAAATAGTTAGGATATGAATGAATTTTTGAATAAATTAAATCAGATTGATAAAGAACTGAATAATAACTCTGTTCATCAGCAAGTTTCAGAGATTAATAAGATTATTGCATGCATTGATCAAAAGCAAGTAATTAGACACGCTCCTAATCGTCTTGGATTTTATCCAGATGAGATGGAGTTGCTAACAGAAGAAATTGGAAAAGAGCATGAACGATTAATTAAGGCGATTAATAATCTTTTAAATAGCTTTAGACAATATTTGTCATTGCACTATGGTATTTGGTCACTGCCAAATTTAAGGACTGCTCAATTGATAAAAGAAAAGTATGCTGCAAACTCTGCATTAGAAGTCATGTCTGGAAATGCTTATTGGTCAAAGGCATTAAATGATGTTGGACTTCAGGTGATAGCAACAGATTCACTCGAGTGGGCCAAGACTTCTTCAACCGGAAAAAAGAAATTTCTGCAGGTTGAAAATCTTGATGCAATAAAGGCAATTGAAAAGTATCAAAATGTGGATCTTATCATTTGCTCTTGGGCTCCAAATTTTGGTCATAGTGATGTTAAATTAATTAAAGCCTGGCAAGCATCTGCTTCAAATAGTAAGTTGCTTTTTATTGGAGAAAAAGATGGTGCTACTAATTCTGGAACCTTTTGGTCTCAAGCCCAATTTGTTCACTCAAAGCAGTTGGATGAAATAAATAAATCATTTTCAAATTTTGATTTTATTGATGAGAAGATATACGAAGTGAAAAAAATATGAACTGGAAAAAAATCATCTTAATTTTTATTATATTTTTGACTTTTATTGGAACTGGGAGCATCTTGTCCAATGTTCAATCTAAAGAGGCCAATCAGCTCTTAGAGACACATGGTTTGAGCAATAATACTAGGTATTTTACAACTAATAGTAAACAAACAATTAGCTTTTTTTTGAAGTATATTGATAAGAACTTCCATAAAGAAAAAATCCAATTTCATTTTGACAGTAAAATAAATCGAGACCAAGTTTTAGTTTGGGCCAACCGAAATGTTTTATCAATGTCGACTGATACTGGACGATTTTTTACCTTAGATGACTTTTCTGGTCGCGTTTCATTTGCAGTCCTTGGACCAAATGCACAAGTTAAGGTGATGGAAACTCAAGGAAATAAATATATTCATATAAATGATCAATATTATACAGTTATTGGTGAACTGAAAAAATATCACCAAATTGAAGAAAATAAATACTATTTGAGCACTGGAATTGATCAGCCAACTGCAAAAGGACAATTAAGAGATTATCGTATAATCATTGATTCGAGTAACCCTGTTATCAAAAAAGTTGCGAAGCATTATCATGCAAAAACCTCGGTTCCGGCTTTTGTAAGAGATCATCAAATTCATAGTTTTTCTGTGATCAAAGAAATTTTATTAATTTTTGTAGTCTGGTTAGTTGCAATGGTATGTAATGCATTGATCGCTTTAATCCATTGGCACCAGATAAAATTAACTAATTTAAAACACAGTTTCTTCAATAATTGGTTTACCAATCGCTTTATCCGTTTAGTTTTAACAGAATCATTCTTAGCATTTATTTCTTATATTGTTTTATATAGTACTGAGTTCTTTAAAGGAAATGAACATTTAATAATGTTGATTGTAGCCAACCTTTTAGTTGGAATTTTTGCATACATCGCAACCTGGGACTACTTAAATAAGTTTAGAAAGAAGAGATAATTAATGCTCAATTTACCTCAAGATTTTAAAAATAAATATCAAAACTTATTAGGAACAGATGAGGCCGAAAAGATGTTCCAAGCAATGGATAATGAGAGCAAAAAGGCCTATCGAATTAATCCGTTGAAGTTTAACCAAAAAGTATCATATGCAGAAAATCATCCTGTTCCTAACATTAAAAAGGCCTATTACGCAGATGTTTCCGGTCTTGATCCTGAATGGGTAAGTGGAACAGTTTATTCTCAGGATCCGTCGGCAATGTTTCCTGCAGCAATTGCAAACATTAAACCTGGTGAAAAAGTATTAGATCTTTGTGCCGCACCTGGTGGTAAGAGTACGGCGCTAGGACAGGCCTTAGAAGGTAATGGAATTTTAGTAGCTAACGAAATATCTGCTAGCCGTGCCAAGGTTTTAAGAGAAAATATTGAACGTTGGGGAATTACTAATGCATTGATTACAAATAATGATTCATTCGCTTTGGCCAAAAATTTCGAGCACTACTTTGACAAGATTGTAGTTGATGCACCATGTAGCGGAGAAGGGATGTTTAGAAAGAATCCCGAAGCAATTGAATATTGGTCTCCAGAATATGTTTTAACTTGCCAAAAACGACAAATTGAAATCTTGGAGCAAGCAGTTAAGATGCTCAAGCCAGGTGGACAATTAGTTTATTCAACTTGTACATTTTCTCCAGAAGAAGATGAAGAGATTGTCAGTTGGTTAGTTAAAGAATATCAGATGGAGATATTGACGATCGATTCAATTAGTTTGGAAAAGGTGAGTCATGGAAACCCGGCCTGGGGTAGCGTATCTGGATTAGAAAATACTATTAGATTTTGGCCTCAGGATGATTTGGGTGAGGGACAATTTGCGGCTTTATTAAAATTACCAGAATCAAAAATTGAAACTGAAAAAGTAAGAAAAGCTAAAAAAAGTAAGAAGAAAGCTTCTTTATCAAAAGAAACTAGCGAATTAATTGCTAAGGTACTCAAAAACTTTAAGTTACCTATAGAAATTGAAAATTGGGATTCGAGAGTGCAAGTAAGAAATGATCACGTATTTATACCTGCAATAGATAAAAGTCGCTTAAAAGGGCTAAAAATCCTAAATAATGGACTTGAATTAGGTATCTTAAAGAAAAATCGCTTTGAACCAGGTCATCAACTTGCTGAGGTCTTAGGGCAAGTTGAGCAAACTTATAGAATCAATTTGTCATCAGAAGACGAATATAAAAAATATTTACACGGAGAAACCTTACGTGTTGATACTTCATTAAAAGGCTTTGTTTTAGTTAGTTATCATGACTTTATTTTTAGTTTTGGTAAAGTAACTGGCAATGGTGTACTCAAGAATTTTTATCCAAAGGGTTTAAGAATCTAAATATAAAGTAAAAGAAGAATCTCAATTTCGAGATTCTTCTTTTATTTTTCTTATATTATATATTTAATTGATACAAAATGTTTTTAAGATAAAGATCATAATAGATTTGAATTTCCTGAACATTCTTTAAATTCGAACAGGCAAAGATTGCCATTAACCCAGCCAATTCTTTTTTCCATTCTTGAACAAATTCCAATAATCCTTCTTGACCTTGATCAAGCAGTTTTTGTAATAATACGTTCGAGATACCAACGTATTTTCCACCTAATACTAAACCTTTAAGGATGTCTAATGGGTTTCTTACACCACCAGATACAATATAATCAATGCCAGCTTTTTTAGCAATTAGAGCTGTTACTGGGGTTGGAAGTCCAAGATCCTCAAGATAAGTTAAATCATTGCTATTGCGACTATTTTCTATTTGAGCAAAATTTGTTCCGCCAGCACCAGCAACGTCGATAAGATTAAAGCCATTTTCTTTCAATAGTTTAATTGAGCCTTGATCAAAGCCGAACCCAACTTCTTTAACTATTATTGGCACATCTATTGCATTTTGTAGCTCTTTCATATTATTTAACCAACGATAGTCACGCTCACCTTCAGGCATTGCTAACTCTTGAACTGTATTAACGTGAATTTGAACTGCATCAGCTTGGAGTTCATTAGCGATAGTTTTTGCATCCTTAGCCGGTGTCAAAGGATTAATATTTATCATTAAAACACCATCAGGATTTTCATCACGCGCAATTGAAAAGCTGGCTAGTTGATCAGGCTCATTAACTAAGATACTTGATGAGCCTAGTGCCATGGCAATATTGGCCTTATTTGCGACATAACCTAAGCTTTTGTTAATTTCAAAAGATTTTTTTGATCCACCTGTCATTGCATTAATAAAAAATGGGGCAGAAACTTTCTTCTTAAACATGGTCGTCTTAATAGAGTTAAGATTAACTTTTGTTTCGGGAAGAGCAGGTCTTAATAGGTGAACCTGGTCAAAATAGTTTTGTTTTTCTTTATTAAAAAACATCTGAGCTAATGCCAGATGTTCTTCTTTTCTTTCTGATCGTTTAGACATAGACCCTCACTAGTTGCTATAAGTAATTTGATGAACCTTTAAATTTAAAGGCAAAATATCATTAATTCGCCATTCTCGTTCAAGTGCATCAATGTCAGTAGATTCATCGGTAATAACGATTCCGCAGTCACCATTTCCAGCACCCGAGGTTTTAGCTGCACAACCAAAATTTTCGGAAATATTAATTAGACGAGTAAGACGAGGAATTTCAATGGCAATGTGATTGATTTTTGCAAAATGTTGCAAAATTTTACGATTTACACGAATTTGATCTTGAATTAAAGTAATATTTTTTTCCTTAAATCCGCGTACCATCTCTAATACACATTTTCTAGAAGCTAATAAAAATCTTCGATATTCATCATCAAGAGCCTTTTTATTAGCATTAGTTTCGTCTACTAGTCTAGAAGTTGAGGCGGGCTTTTGACTCCAGCCAATTATCAATTTCATACCGGCAGGAGGGGTCAATAATTCAATATTAAGACCTGGCCAAGCTTCATTAATCACTTTAGATAAAGATTTACTACTTAATTCACGTTTTAACCAATTTTTATCAAATGTTTGATAGGCTAGCCAACCACCGTATACACTAGCTGCAATATCTCCAGCAGATCCGTTTCCTTGAACTGAATAATGGGAGATAGCAGATAACTTGTAGACTAATTCATTGCTGAAATCTACACCATAAAAACGCAATATTGCTTTTACAGTTGCGACTGTGACGGCTGCGCTTGAACCTAAACCATATTTTTTACCATCGGCTGAATCAAGATCTGAATTTACATGGAGATCATAAACAGTCATTTCGATATTTTGCTCAATACAATATTGTTCAGTAAAAGAGATGGCCGAAAGAATATATTCAAATGGATTATCACGATTATCAATTACCATCCTAGATCCTTGTCGAACCCAATGAATTGAATCTTGTGAATATTGCTTTGAATGAATTAAACCAGTACTTGTTTTGCTTTTTGAGATAGAAACTCTAACAAACTGATTTACTGCTACTAAAATAGCAGGACAATCTTGTTCTAAAACTGCGTATTCACCAGCAATATATAATTTTCCAGGCGCCTTTTCTGTTATCAAAGAACCAATCCTCTAATCTATTCTATAAGCTTAACTGACATAAAAAGTTTTAGTCCAGATAGCTAAGCCCTGGACCAAAACTTGCCTTTATTATCTTAACATTATTGAATTCGGACTCAAAGATTTTTTCAATATCTTTTATATTTCTTAATTGAGTCAAAATCTTTATATTCGGACCAGCATCAATTGTGTAGTAACATTCAATTCCTTTTTGACGGAGATCTTGAACTAACTTGATCGCTTTAATTGTATCTGGTTCAAAGTAAGTAAAGCCAGGTTGAGCAGTAAAATTTAGGGCGTGCATTTCGCTAGCGTTAAGTTCTGCCAGTTCACCTAATTTGGTAAAGTCATTACTTTTAATTGCAGTTATCATTTCTTCTAATTCATAATCATTACGATTAATCCAAGTATCAAAGAATGGGGAAGTCTGTGCTTGTTTCATCCCTAAAGTTGATGAGACTTTCTTCTTTTGACAATTTAATTCAACTGCTAGTAATGATAAATCCATCTGAGGATTTTCATCTAGTGAGTAAGCAAATGAACTTAAATCATCATGTCCTTTTTGCCAAACAGCAAATCCACCAAAAATTGATCTACTTGCAGATCCAGAACCAATTCTTGCTAAGCGTGATAATTCTCGATCAGATAAATTTAAATCATAAAATTTGTTAAATGCTCCAGCTAAGGCTGCAAAAGCAGAGCTTGAAGAGGCAAGCCCCGCTGCCGTAGGTACATGATTAGTTGATTTTATGATTAATTTATCTGAAAAACCAAATTCATTTTGTAATCTTCTAACATAATTGATGACGCGGTTAGTAGATTCAGTATCCTGTTTTTGATTATTTAAATAAAATTCAGTATTTTCAGAACTCTTTTCAATTGAAGTATCAGTATAAAATTTGTCTAAAGTCATCGATAAACTAGACATTAAGGGTAAACGCAGTTTAGCATCAGCCTTTCCCCAGTACTTGATTAAAGCAATATTTGTGTGTGCACGTGCAGTAGCTTTCATTAGATTTCCTCAATCCAGTAATCATTAATTAATTCTTTGCTGTTTTCTGCGATTTTCTTTGCAGTTTCTTCATTTGAACATAAGGCAATAACAATACCACCAAGTCCACCACCTGAGAATTTAAAACCCAAGGCACCATTTTCATGAGCAATCTTTTTGATCTGATCAATTCGCTTAGTTGATAATCCAAAGGAAGCTAGAATTTCTTGTGCTTTATTAAAGTATTCACCAATACTTGAAGCATCGTGACTTGTCCAGGCGGTCATTGTTTGATTTGCTAGATCACCAAGCCTTTCAATTCGTTTGTTGGCATCGATTGATTCATTAAGTTGATGCCTTACCTTGGTAACGGCTTCTTTAGTGTTACCCATTTCACCGGTATCCATAATTAATAGAGTGGCACCTAGTTTGGCTTTTAATTTTTCTGGACCGTCTTGAGTGTTGAAAAAAACTAAGTAATCGGAATCAACTGTTGCTGCATCAAGACCTGAGGCTTTACCGTGATTAATAGTCTCAGCTTGATTAGTGATATCCATGATTTCTTCGTGAGATAATCCTAAATCAAAGTAAGCGTTCATGGCCTTCGTAGTTCCCAGGGCAACAGTGGCACTTGATCCAAATCCACGTTCTATAGGAATTTCACCAGTATATGTAACTTTTAAATTTTCAGTGCTATTGGCTTTTTTTAAAATAGTTTTGATAACAAATTTTAAACCATCATATTCATCAGGTGCTTCAAAGAGCGGTCCGTGATAATATTTAGTATCCATCCACATTTCATCATTTGCTTCAACAGTTGTTTTAATATTTAAGGATTTGATAGGCATGCATAATGCATTGTATCCATAAACTACAGAGTGTTCACCAATTAAAATTACTTTACCGTGTGAAAGATAACTACTTTTCATTATAATTTCCGTCCTAAATTCAAATTAGTTTTCTAACTTATCCATGATAGAATAAGAGCAAGGAGTTTACGAACAAATGATCAAAATTATTACAGGTCGACAGACCGATCCGTTACAAGAAAAAATTCTGGAACAAGCAGTAGAAAACTACAAACAAAATCCAGAATATGAAACTTTTATCATCGTCCCTAATCATATTAAGTTTACCACAGAAATTAAAGCAATTAACAAACTTGCAAATAGTCAAGGTAAAACTGAAACTTCTGTTAAGAATTTGCAAATTTTATCATTCTCACGATTAGCTTGGTATTTTTTAAAAGAGAGTTCTGATAAATTAGAAACACAGCTTGATGATGCGGCTGCAGCAATGCTCTTATCTAAAATTATTGAAAAGAGAAGAGCCGAATTAAAACTATTTCAAAATACTAATATAAATTCTGGCTTAGTGAGCCAGCTCTATGATTCAATTTTACAAGTTTATAATGGAAACATTGAACTAGATGAAATTAAAACTGATGATTTGGATAATGAAACAAAGAACAAATTGCACGATTTAAAAATCATTTATTCTGATTTTAGAGAAGAAATCGCTGGAAAGTTTATTACCAAAAATGAAACTGAAATGAAGTTAAATGAAATTTTAGCAAGTAGTGAAGATCTTAAAAATACTAGTTTTTATTTCACTGACTTCTCTCACTTCTCATTACAAGAATTGTTGACAATTCAGTTATTAACAATGAAGGCTAAAAATGTAACTTTGGCTTTTAAAACTAAAATTGGTGAAATAAATCCTGCAGCAATTCCAGGAGATTACGACTATGTAATTCAAAATACCATTAAAAGATTAATCGACTTTTTGAATAAACGAGAAATTGACTTTGAACATGAAACGTTTCCCTTGAATTCTAAACAAACTGAACGTGAAAGATTAAATTCACTCTGGACTGATACAATCTCTATAAAAGAAAACTTAGAGAATGTCCAACTTGTTAAAGCTGATTCTCGTTATTCAGAAGCATATTTTGTTGCACGTACTATTTATCAACAAGTTGCACTAAATGATTATCGTTATCAAGATTTTTTGATTCTTGCGCCAAATTTGCATGAATATGAAACTTATCTAGTTCCAATTCTTCGTCAGAATGGAATTCCATTCTTTAATGATCTGCAGCAGGAGATGAAGTATCATCCACTAGTTGTATTAATTGAAAACTTAGCTGCATTATTAAAAAGACCTTGGCAAAGCAACAATTTGCTTGCGATTTTAAAAACAAGGTTACTTATCCCAGAATGGTATCATGATGAAGCATCATATAGTAGGGATGTAGATGATCTTGAAAACTTTGTTTTGGCACATGGTATAAATCATACTTTGTGGAAGAAGAGTTTCTCTAATTTTATTTCAGCTGATGTAATTAGATTAGATAAATTACCAGATGAAATTGGAAGAATAGATAAACTACGTCAATTTTTAATTGAAAAGATCGACAAACTTTTTAATGATTTAAAGGCCGAGACAGATAGTCAAAAAGCCGTTACCACTTTTTTCAATTTCTTAACTAATAATGGAGTTACTCAAAGGCTTGAAAAGTGGCGTGATAAGGCCAATGAAGCAGGTGATTTGCAATTAGCTCAACAACCTGAACAATTATGGGATTTATTAATAACTCTTTTAAAAGACTATCTTTTAATTAACTCAGAAAAGTTTGATTTAGCTGAATTTTTTGAAATGTTAATCAATTCGTTTAGACAAGCAAACTTTTCACAAATTCCATCAACTCTAGATGCGGTAAATATTTCTGAAATAGGTATGGTTCAGAATACGACCTATAAACAAGTCTTTATTATTGGAGCAAGCAGTGGTAGTTTGCCAAGTATCCAAAAAACACCAGGATTTTTAAGTTCGGAGAATTTGGAAAATATGTCTGCAAGCTTTAAAGAAGATTCCTATCTTGAAGATCGACAATTGACCAATAATCTTGATCAAAACTACCAATTCGGTTTAGCAATGGCATTGGCTCATGATAAACTATATATTTCGTATCCACGTCTTAATGCAATGAATGAAGAGTTAGATCCATCTACTTTTTATGAACGATTAAAACAATTCCGAGCTCCTGAAATGGAACAACACGATTTACCTGATAAAATGCAGGACGTACTTTCATTCATTACAAATCCAGATGCTAGTTTGGGGTATTTAACATACTTGAATTCTATTACTAAAAATAATAGTATTTCTGAACTATTGAATCTCACTAAGAATAATATTCCTGAAAAGTTTGATTCAATTGAACAAGCCAATCAATTTGATAATAATCCGATTGATATTGGTCTAGATCTTGCTCAAAAGTTATATGGACAGGATTTAAATTCTTCTGTTTCTCAACTTGAAACTTATTATGAAAATTCATATGAATACTTTTTAAATTATGGTTTACGTTTAAGAAAGAGATTTGAAAATGAGTTAGATGTTATTCAGGCCGGAAATTATTTCCATGAAACTTTCGATAGATTGGTAAAGGAATTAAATGCTAAAAAACTAAATCTTGCTGAAATCGATGCAATTGAACTTGAAAAGTTATTAGAAATTGCTCGAACAGAGATGAAAGATGATAGTAAATACGCGCAATTGATGAATGATCCCTTTAATCGATATTTATTTACTTGCCTTGATAAAACCACTTCAAAAGTAGCAAATAATTGGCGAAATATGTTGAATGACACGCCTTTAAGAGCTGCATATTCTGAGTTAAGCTTTGGATCTAGTGAAAAAATAAAGGGACTTAAGTTTGATCTACCTGATTTAGCTGGAAAGCATTCCGTTAATCTACGTGGAAAGATTGACCGAGTTGATTTGGCGAAAGTTTCTTCAAATCAAACTTTGGCACAAATTATTGACTATAAGTCTTCTGCTAAAAAATTTGATTTAGGGATGTTCTATAACGGAATTTCACTTCAAATGATTTCGTATTTGGATGTTTTATCCAAAAACGCGAAATACTTTGCAAGTGATAAATTGTCCTTATTTGGAGCTTTTTATCAAACAATTACACAAAAATTAGATCGCTTAAACGGTAAAGAGCTAATTGGTAGTGATCTCAATGTAAAGGATAATCTCTTAAATGGTAAGCAAAAATTAATGTATACAGGAATCATTTCTAATGATCCCAAATTGTTAGTAGAAGCAGAGCCGTTATTACAAGATAGCTCTATGAGCTCTCATGTTTATGCGGGAGTAAAGACTAAGAAAAATGGCGGATTTACTTTACCAAGAAATAGTAACTTTAGTGAAGATGAACTTAAGATGCTCCTTGATTTTGATGAGTTACTAATTAAAGAAGCTTCAAATGAAATATTGTCTGGAAAGATTACATTAAATCCATATCGCTACGGAAAAACTAAAAATGCACTAACATATTCTGATTATCGAGATATTTTCTTCTTTGATGCAATGCTTCGTCAGAATCAATATCACGATATTAGTAGTTTGAGTAAAAAAGAGCTCCTTGAAAAAATTAAAGATAAATTGAATGGGGAAGATAAATAATGCCATTTACTAAAGAACAGGAAGAAGCTATCAATGAACGAGGAAGAGATATCTTAGTTTCAGCTTCTGCTGGCTCAGGTAAAACAACGGTACTAGTTCAACGAGTATTAAACGAAATATTATCTGGTACAAGCGTTGATCAGTTACTAATTGTTACTTTTACCAAAGCTGCTGCAGAAGAAATGAAGTCTCGAATTAAGTCTGAATTAAGAAACGCATTGATAACTGACAGAAAAAATCAAAATTATTTGCAACAACAATTAAACTTAGTTGATACGGCAAATATTTCAACTATCGATGCTTTTTGCTTGGATGTAATCCATCGCTTTTACTACGCTGC
Source organism: Lactobacillus agrestimuris (assembly GCF_943193025.1). GTDB lineage: Bacteria > Bacillota > Bacilli > Lactobacillales > Lactobacillaceae > Lactobacillus > Lactobacillus agrestimuris. The sequence continues at coordinate 29,698 of NZ_CALPCQ010000015.1, read as the reverse complement.
TAATTTAGATCCAAGTTTCAGTATTTTAACTGATGATACTCAAGCAGAATTATTAAAAGAGCGAGCTTTAAAGGAAATTGAAACAGAATATCTTGAAGCTAAAAATTCTGAATTTATAGATTTTTATAATAATTTCGCTGGAGATAGGGATGCTGATTCTGCAAGAGATTTATTATTAGATTTATATAATTTTGCTATGGCAAAACCTCATTATCGCCAATGGCTTAAGAATTTGTCCCAAGAGTATCAAGTAAATAGTGATATTATTCATACAGATCTCTGGCAAAAAGATATTAAGCCGTATTTAAAAAAGAGTTTTGATCGCTTAAATATTAAGTTAACTGAATTATTAAATAATATTCAAATGCAGACCAAAGAACTTGTTAAAGTACAGGAAGATTTTACGCTATTTCATTCCAATCTAAATCTTTTTATCAATGCGCTTGAAACTGATAGTGATTATAATCAATTGCGTGACCTACTAAGAAGTTGTTTATTCGTTGGTAAATATCGAAAATCAAAAAAGTGGGATGAAGATTTACTAGAATTTTACGAAAAGACGCAATCATTTAAAGATGATGCTAAGGCTCTTATTTTTGATACTTATACCGCATTTTTTGCTAGTGACGAAAAAGAACAAATTAAAACTATGGAAAGTGGTAAAAAGCTTATTTCAATTATTAGTGAAGCTGAAATTAAACTAATTGATCGTTTTAATGCGTTAAAAAGAGAAGAAAACTTCCTTGATTACAGCGACATGGAGCAGATTGCTTTTGAAATTTTGAGCCAAGATACTTCTAATTCAAATTTGGCTAGAGAATTTTACCAACACAAATTTAAAGAAATTCTTGTTGATGAATATCAGGATATTAATCCATTACAAGAAGAAATTATTCAAACATTGAAAAATGATGAAACAAATAATCTTTTCATGGTAGGAGATGTAAAGCAGTCAATTTATGGTTTTCGTCAAGCTGATCCTAGTTTGTTTTTAGAGAAGTATAGAATTTTTGGAGCTTCAGATAAGAAAAGGAGGATTCTACTATCGGATAATTTTAGATCTACTAAGGCAGTCACTAAAACAGTTAACAAGATTTTTAATCCGTTAATGACATCTGATTTTGGGGGAATTGATTATCAAAAAGAAGGACAATTAGTTTTTGGTGCAAGCTATTATCCAGAAAACATTAGTCAAGCCAGTGAACTAATTTTTCATGAAAAAAAATCTTCTACGGAAAGTGAAGATGAGGATTTAGATTATTCAGAAATTCAAATAGTAATCCAACGTATTAAGCAACTAGTTAAAGACAAAGTTCAAATCTATGATCCTGGTAAAAACAAAAAAAGAACTCTTAATTATAGCGATATTGCTATTTTGACAAGAAGTAGAAGTAATAACTTGGAAATTATGCAAGAATTCGCCAAAAATGAGATCCCTTTGTTTATTTCTGATGCGCAAAACTATTTTCAAACATTTGAATTAACAATCATCATGGATTATTTACGTATTATTGATAATCCAGATCAGGATATCCCTTTAGTTGCTGTTTTAAGATCGCCATTATTTAACTTAAACGAAAAAGAATTAGCTTCAATTCGAATCAATAGCAAAAACTCTAGCTTCTATAATGCAGTATTAGCTTATGTAGCAAAAAATGATGACCTCAGCAAGAAGTTAAAGCACTTTTTAAATCAGCTTTCAGATTTAAGAGATTTTTCTGTAAATCATCGAATTTCGGAACTTATCTGGAGCATTTATGAACGAACTAACTTATTAGAAATCATGACTGCTTTGCCCAATGGCGAACAAAGAAGAGTAAACTTAGAAGCGCTCTATGAAAGAGCCAGCTCATATGAAAGCGCGGGCTTTAAAGGACTTTATCAATTTATTAGCTTTATTGATAGAATGCGCAGAAGTAAAAAAGATTTAGCGCAGCCTCTTCTGACCAAAGATGCAGGAAATGCGGTTAGACTAATGACTATTCATGGGTCTAAGGGATTGGAATTTCCAATTGTCTTTTATGTAGGGATGCAGCATAAGTATCAAATGCAAGACCTTAGAGGAAACTACATCATTAGTGGTGATAGCGTAGGCTTAACTATTCGTCAACCTCAGTATCGTATTGATACTTTAGTTAAAGCAATTTCCAATGTAAAGAAGAAACAACAACTTCTTGAGGAAGAATCTAGAATTCTTTATGTTGCGTTGACAAGAGCCAGACAAAAATTGATTCTAATTACTGAAATTCCAAATTATGAAAAGAAAATTCAGAAATGGGATAATTTGAGTTATGATAACGGAGGTCTATCTTTAAGAGATAAATTATCTGTAGCTAGTCCTTTAGATTTTGTTGGACCTAGTTTAGATTTAAATAGGAGTATTCCAATAAGTTTGAGCGATATCAATTTAGGAATTGATCAATCTGATTCAATGCTAAAAATAAAATATACTGAATCGCTTGAAACAGATACTGCTAAGGGGAAAGAAGTATCAGCAGATAATAATCAACCAAATATAGATTCCTTAAAAAAGTACACTGAAAATCTTTACAATTTTAAATATAAATTTATTGATGCAAGTAAAACTACAGCCTATCAAGCAGTTTCAGAAATTAAAAATGCTTTTAATGATTCATTGGATAGTGATTTAGAAAATTCACATTTTATTCCATCTAATAATCGTTATTTACAGCCAATTGATACTAAACCAAACTTTTTATTTAAAAATGAATATACAGGTGCTGAAATCGGGACTGCAACTCACTTAATATTGCAATACTATGATTATGAAAAAGAACCAACAGAAGATAATTTAGATGCTGAAATTCAACAACTTATTAATCAAAATAAGCTTGATTCGGAACTAGCCAAAAAGGTTAAAAAGGATGAGATTTTATGGTTTGTAAAGAGTGATTTTGCTAAACCATTTTTTAAGAATCAAAATAATTTAAAACGAGAAGTAGATTTTTCTAGTATAATTACGGCAAATCGATTATTTCCATCTTTTAGTGATCCAAATGCTAAAATATTAATTCACGGAACCATTGATGGATACTATATAGAAGATGACGGGATTATTTTGTTTGACTATAAAACTGATCATGTTGATAAAGCTCATTTAGATAATTCAATTAAGAATATAAAAGAAAAATACACAGGACAGCTTCGTTTATATGAGCATGCTCTAAATGAATTCGAACAAGTAAAAGTTAAGAGCAAGTATTTAATTCTACTTGACGCCCAAAAAGTCGTTGAAGTAGATTAGAATATGTTCAAATAAAGTATCATAAGAAAGGGGGATGAATTAATTGTCTGTTTTTAAAAATGATGTTTTCGCTGTAGTCGATTTAGAGACCACAGGAACTCAGAGAGAAAACAACAATCATATAATTCAATTTGGTTGTGCTATTGTGAAAAATATGAAAGTTGTAAAGACTTATTCCTTTATGATTAATCCACTCAGAGAGATTCCTCTCTCAGTTAAAAACTTGACCGGGATAAGTGATGAAGATGTAAAAGATCAAAAAGATTTTTCATACTATGCACCTAAAATAAGTGAAATTTTAAAAGATACAATTTTTGTAGCACATAATGTTAACTTCGATTTTCCTTTTTTAAATTATGAATTAGTAGAGCATGGCTTTGATCCACTAAATATTAAAGCAATTGATACTGTAGAATTAGCTAAAATTGCCTTTCCAACATTACCATCATATAAGTTGGGAGATTTAACTGATCGATTAAATATTAAGCACTTAGATCATCATAGAGCAGATTCAGATGCTTATGGTACTGCTGTTTTATTAATTAAGATCATTAAAAAAATCGAAAGTCTGCCACAAGCTACTCTTAATACTTTAAGTTCATTAGCACAAGGTTTAGTTAGAGATACTTCATGGATTTTTACTAAAATTGCAGATTATTACCGTAAGCAAAAAAGACCTTTGTCAAAAGAGTATATGCAGGTAAGAAATATTATCTTGCAGCGACAACATCATGACATTCGTGCAAATATTGCTGGCGAAGATCATGATTTTCCTAAAGATGATGAGATCAAGAAAAAATTATTTAAAACTCATGTAAATTATCGTAAGTCCCAAGTTGAATTGATAAATCACATTCATCAATTTGTAGTGGATCCTAACGAAAGAGCAATGTTAGTAGAAGCACCAAATGGAACAGGAAAAACTTTCGCCTATTTGTTTGCCTATGCCTACCAGCTTTATTCAAGTAGAAAACTAGTAATAGCTGCACCAACTAAAGTTTTACAAAATCAAATTTTAGAAAAGGAAATACCGCAACTTTTAAAGATTACTAAACTAGATTTATCTGCAGAAGTCGTAAAAGCAAGTAGTCACTATATTGATTTGGATGGTTTTGTTCAAACTATTTTTAGGACCAGTCCAAATAAGCCAACACTTGTATTACAAATGCAAATTTTGGTTTGGTTAACAGAGACTAAAACTGGTGATTTAGATGAATTGCAATTGACTAATTATAAGAATCCATTGTTTACACAGATTTCTCATCCAGGGGATGCGAGAGTAAGCAGTAAATTTGCGGAAGTGGATTTTTGGAATTTAGCTCGAGAAAGGCAAGAATCTGCCGACATTTTAGTAACGAATCATGCATATCTAGCTAACCATTATATGGATACAATCTGGGGACAAAATCCTTATTTAGTAATCGATGAAGCACACAGGTTTACGGATAATGTGATCAGTTCAAGAAATGATGCTTTAAGATTCGAAAGTTTAATAGGGGTTTTAAACCATTTAAAGAATATTCTATATTATGGTGACAGTGGTTTAATACAATCGCAAATTACAGAAAATGTAGAACTAAACTTTTTATTTAATAAGCTTGATTCTCAGATTTTAGATTTAATTTATACTATTAATGATTTACAAAAATTCTTATATAGTAAAAAAGATCAAGCAGTAAACAAAAATGTATTAGCAAGTGGAAGTATTGAACTTAGTTTTTCAGGTAATGAACTCTTTTCGAAGGATAATATTTTTAATAGTAAGCTAAATTTATTTGTTCAAAAACTTGAACAAGTGCGACAATTAACGAATCAAATATTATTTAACTTGTATCAATCTCATATTTCTGAATCCTCAGGTGATGATGCTGCACTTAATGAACTTGCAGAAATCATTGACAGTATGGACTACTATACTGAAAAAAGTTACCAACTTGCGGAAATTGTTTCAAATAAGAACAATCTTTCTCAGAGTGGTTTCGTATTAATGGTTACCAATCCTGATGATCCATTGAGTAGTAACTTACACTGGATGGTATTAGATGTTTCAGAGCAGCTAAAGAGTATCTATTCACGTTTTGATCATATTTTATTTGTTAGTGCAACATTAACTAGTAGCAATAATTTCCAATATGCTATCTCGGAACTAGGTTTAAAAGAACTAAATCCAATTACCTTTATTGGTAAGAGTAGCTTTGATATTAACAAGCATTTAGAGGTATTTGCTATTCAAGATATGCCTAGTCCTAATACCGAAAAATATTTGACAGATTTAGAAGAGATTTTAACTAATGATTTAGATAAAATGAATCATGTTTTAGTTTTAATGACAAATCTAGAAAAAATTCATGATGTATTTACAGATATTGTTAATAATCCTAATCTAAAAGATTTTGAAATTTTAGCACAAGGTATTACAGGTTCAAATAATCGAATTGCTAAAAGATTCTCAATAGCTAAACGTTCAATTATCATCGGAGCTGATAGTTTTTGGGAAGGAATTGACTTCCATGATTGTGGAATTGATTTAGTAATTGCTACCAAATTACCATTTGAGTCCCCAGATCGTCCTGAAGTTAAGTTGCGACAAAAACATTTGGAGGAAGCAAATATCAATGTCTTTAAGAATGATAGTATTCCTCGAGCCTTGATTAGGTTTAAACAGGGGATGGGGCGTTTGATCAGAGGAGAGCAGGATCATGGAAAATTTGTTATCCTTGATTCAAGATTATGGTCAAAAGATTATGGTACTTCATTTTTAGATACAATACCGGTCAAAGTTCAAAAAATAAAACAAAAGGATTTAAAAGATAAGTTAAGCTAATGATTAAAGAAGACACAAGACAAACCATAAAATTTGTAATATGGGTGTTGGTTATCGCTATAGTAGGTTATATTGCTAGTGTAGTGATTTTTTATAGAGCTGGAACTCCTTCTAGAAGCAATGATCAACAAATTAGACAAATTGCTATGCAAAAAACTCCAATAAAAAATATACAGACCTACTATCATTTGGATAGAGGAGTTAATAGCTATTCTTTAAAAGGGACTAATGCCAAGGGAAAAGATTACTACTTCATTTATTTACCCAAGACTAAAAAGGCTTATTTATATCAAGGAACTAAAGGTGTTAGTGAAAGTGCTGTTCGTAAAACCTATAATGCTGATCATCCCGGTTTAAAGATTAACGGGGTTAATCTTGGATGGTATCAGTCAAAGCCCGTTTGGGAAGTTGCTTCAACTGATAAGTCTGGAAATTATAATTTTTCAATTTATGATTTCAAAACAGGAAAAGAAATAAACGAAGTCGCTAATTTGTAATTTTTTTGGTATTATATAGCTATATTGAAAGATAAAAAGGTGGTTAGAATTTTATGACAGAATTGATTTCAATTAAAGATTCATCCAAACATGTTGATGAAGAAGTTAGAATGCATGTTTGGCTAACAGATAAACGTTCAAGTGGTAAAATTATTTTCTTACAATTACGAGATGGTACAGCATTTTTCCAAGGGGTAATTCGTAAGAATGATGTTTCAGATGAAGTTTTTGAAGCAGCTAAGACTTTACGTCAAGAAGCTAGTTTCTATATTACAGGTACAGTTCATAGAGATGAACGTTCACACTTCGGCTATGAAATTCAAATCACCAATTTAGAAGTTGTTTCAAACAATGAAGATTACCCAATTACTAATAAAGAACATGGTGTTGACTTTTTGCTTGATCACCGTCATTTATGGTTAAGAAGTAAGCGCCCATTTGCTATTATGCAAATTAGAAATACCATGTTCAAGGCAACTATTGATTTCTTCGAAAAAGAAGGATTCATTAAGTTCGATGCACCAATTTTTGTACACTCAGCTCCTGAAGGTACTACTGAACTATTCCACGTAGATTACTTCGATCATGATGCATACTTATCACAATCAGGTCAGCTTTACGGTGAAGCTGGTGCTATGGCATTCGGTAAGATCTTTACTTTTGGACCAACATTTAGAGCCGAAGAATCAAAGGGTCGTCGTCACATGACTGAATTCTGGATGATGGAACCAGAAATGGCTTGGATGCACCAAGATGAATCACTCGATCTTCAAGAAAGATACTTAGCATATATGACTAAGCAAGTTCTTGAAAACAATGAATATGAACTTAAGATTTTGGGAAGAGATCCTGAAAAATTACGTCCAACTACTGAAGGTAACTTTACTCGTCTTAAGTATGATGATGCAGTTAAGATGCTTCAAGATGCTGGTCGTGATTTCAAGTGGGGCGATGACTTTGGTGCTCCAGATGAAGCATACATCTCTGAACAATACGACCGTCCAGTATTCATTATGAATTACCCAACTTCAATTAAGCCTTTCTACATGAAGAAGGACCCAGAAAATCCAAAGGAATACCTTTGTGCTGATGTAATTGCACCAGAAGGCTATGGTGAAATCTTCGGTGGTAGTGAACGTGAAGGTAACTACGAAATCTTAAAGCAACAAATTGAAGAAGCTGGATTAAATTTGAAGGATTACCAATGGTACTTAGACCTTCGTAAATTTGGTGGTGTTCCTCACTCTGGATTTGGTATGGGATTTGAACGTACAATTGCATGGATTTGTCACTTAGATCACATCCGTGAAGCTGTACCATTCCCAAGATTAATTAACAGAATGGAACCTTAATTTATACTAATAATATAGATAAATCTAAAAGTTGAACTGTTTTGGTTCAACTTTTTTTAAGGAAAAAATTATGAATTTTAATGACTATCAAAAACTAGGATTTACAGTTTTACAAAATGGTTTGATTGCTTATTATCCAAAGCTACAATTATCAGATGCTGAATTAATTGTAGTAATTCAATTAGAGGCCTTTTTGCAAAGAGGAAATAAATTTCCCTCTAATGAAGAGATTTCATCTAATACCAATTTAGCAGTTGGTGATGTTGCTGGTCTTATCCAAAAGTTAATCGATCAAAATTATCTTTCAATTGACCAAATAACCGATTCTCAGGGAAGAATTGGCAATCAGTATAATTTGACTGGATTATATGAAAAACTTGATGAATATTTAAAAGAGAATGTAATACTGGATAATCCTAAGGGTAAAAACAGTGAAAATTTTGATGAATTTGATAAGTTAGATAATAATCCTTTAAATCAATTATCAAGAAAATTCGAAATTGAATTTGGGAGGTATTTAAGCCCGATAGAACGAGAAGAAATAGCTGCTTGGCTTAATTTAGATCACTATCAACCCGAAATAATTGAGTTAGCACTCAGAGAAGCAGTTTTATCGCAGGCATATAGCTTGAAATATGTTGATCGAATTTTATTGAATTGGCAAAGACACAATTTAAAAACTCCCGCAGAAATAAAACAATTTTTACAGAGGAATAGGTAAAATGACAAAAGAAAAATTGTTAAGTGATGATGAGGCATTAAAAGTATTAAGACGAATAGATAATATGTATCCTGATGCAAAAGGTGAGCTGCAATGGGATAATAAGTTTCATTTGTTATGTGCAGTTTTAATGAGTGCTCAAACTACTGATAAAATGGTTAATAGAGTTATGAAGAAGTTCATTGTTGATTTTCCAAATCCAGAAAGCTTAGCTAATGCTTCTATTGCAGAAATTGAAAATGATATTAAGCAAATTGGATTATATCGTTCAAAAGCAAAACACTTAAAAGAAACTGCCCAAATTTTAGTTGAAAAATATCATAGTCAGATTCCCGAAAATAAGAAAGAATTAATGACTTTGCCAGGAGTGGGAGAGAAAACAGCTAATGTAGTCTTGGCTGAAGGATTTGGAATTCCTGCTATTGCAGTTGATACTCACGTTTCAAGAATTTCAAAGAAGTTTAAAATTGTAGATGAAAAAGCAACTCCACATGAAGTAGAAGAAAGGTTAGAAAGCTTATTACCAAAAAATGAATGGATACATACTCACCATGCAATGATTCTTTTTGGCAGATATACGATGCCTTCAAGGGCAAAAAATTCAGATCCATATTCATATTTACCACCTGAAAATTAATCCTATAAAAAAGACAGATAATCAACAAAAATGATTATCTGTCTTTTAATTTTAACAAGTTTTAGTCATCGTCTGAATTATGATCATCAGGATGCTCTTCTTCTTTACGACTCGATTGTGAAGCTGCTGTTGAAGATTGAGTTCTTGATGATTGACTTGAAGATTGGGTTTTTTCATCAGTATTTTGATTTCTCTCAGGATGCTGTTCAACTTTTACTTCATTGTCAGAGTTAGAAGATCTATTTTGATCATAACTATTATTATTGACAGTGTCATTATCTTTAGAATCACTATCAACTTCTTCATCATCCTCATCATATCCAGCAGAGGAGTCGCTTATACCAGCAGGAGCATGTCCCTTGACAAATAATTGCCATACACCTGATTGGCCAGCAGAAGCTAATTCTGGAGGATTAGAATTCTTGATAATTTTTGCCCTTACAACCGAATCTGGTTTTTTCCAATTAGTATTTGGTTTATCTTTCATTAAGTAAGACATCATGTTTTTATACATGAGTTGAGCAGATTGTTGACCTACGCCTGAAATTGTACCGTCTTTCAAGTTATCATAACCTGTCCAAATACCGATCGAATAACTGCGAGTATAACCAACAAACCATGAATCCTTTGGAGTAGAGTTATAACTTGGATATTTAGCTAAATCTTCATCAGAATATTTAACTGTACCAGTTTTACCAGCTTGATACAGATCAGGAATTTTAGCATAAGTACCTGAACCAGATTTAATTACGCCTTTTAACATATCGGTGATCATATATGCAGTTGATTTCTTCATAACTCTTACGCCACTAGAATCATAATTTCTAGTCAAACCATCCGGAGTTTCAATTTTTGAAACAAATTGTGGTTTATGATAAATACCTTCTGAAGCAAAGGCACTATAGGCACCGGCCATTTGTAAACTTGAAGCATTGGCACCGATGGCAACGGACAAGCCAGAATCTTCTGGAACATTAACGCCCATTCGTTTAGCAAATTTAGAAGCACGAGGGACTCCAACTTCTCGTAATGCTTTTACAGCTGGGACATTTCTAGATTGTTCCAAAGCATATCTCATAGTCATTGCACCTTCGTACTTATTATCCCAATCGTATAATTGAATATTGGTACCTGGGTAAACATATTTGCTATCATCTAAGATTTTAGCAGTTGACCAGTTTAAATATTGAATAGCAGGAGCATAGTCCAATACCGGTTTAATTGAAGATCCAGTTGAACGACCTGTTTGAACGGCTCTATCAAGACCTAATTGAACTGAAGGTAAGTGTCGTCCACCGAGAATTGCTACAACGTGTCCATTATTAGGATCAACTACAGTAGCACCAATTTGCATTTTATCGTTTGTAAATGGAACAGAACCATCGTTGGCCAGACGATACAATTCATTTTGGGCATCTTGATCAATATTAACAGTAATCTTTAAATTATCATTATATGGATCAAAACCTTTATTTTTAACTTCAGTAATTACTTCCTTAATGTATGGATCATCAATTTGACGAATTTTAGATTCAGTATTTTTCTTATGCTTAACTAAGCCCTTTTTAACACTTTCGTGAGTTGCTTGATCATATTGAGACTTAGAAATTTTATCATTTTCAAGCATTGTCTTTAAAACAATATCACGACGATATTTTGCCTTTTCAGGATATACATATGGATCATAGATGGTAGGGGCATTAGGCATCCCGGCTAGTAAAGCAGTTTGAGCTAAGTCTAGTTGCTTTAAGCTTTTATTGTAATAGTAATTAGCGGCAGTTCCCATACCATAATTACCATAGTTCATATATACCTTATTAATATAAAATTCTAAAATTTGATCTTTTGAAAATTCACGTTGCACTTTCATAGCAAGCCATGCTTCTTGTGACTTTCTCTTCAAAGTTCTTTGTGAAGCATCAGTTGAAAAGGCAGTTAGCTTAACAAGTTGTTGCGTAATAGTAGAACCACCAGCAGCAATACTATTACTTTTTGCATTAGTAAGCATTGAACCTACAATTCTTATTGGATCAATACCTAACTTATCATTATAAAAACGTCTATCTTCGACTGAAACAACCGCATTTTTTAATTGTTGCGGTATTTTAGAATTTTTCACATAGGTTCTTTTTTCTGAACCTAACGACAATAAAAATTTCCCATCATTTGTATATAAAGCTGATGTTCCACCACTTTGAAGTTGATCTTGACTAATATTCGGAGCATCTTTTGCATAGTATGCAAATAAACCAATACCTGAAACTACTAATAGTAATAGAATTAATAGCACCCATTTTACTACTTGAGTCCACATGTGATTCTTGGCTCGTTTGGTTTGCCTTGTTCTACGATTATTAGAATTATTTTCATTATTTGTCATTATCTATATTCCTATCTGCAATAAAATGATCTACCGCTGTCAAATATGGCAGGGTAGGATGGTACCCACTCTTAATTTCAACAGAATGATCTTCAATTTCTTTAAGAGTCATTGAGCTTTTATTCTTTGTATTCCAAGCAGTAACAACAAAGCTAGCTGGTGTTACAAAATATCGCTTTAGACTCGTAAAACCAATAATCGTGAAGCATATACCCCGTTGCTTTAAACATTCTTCTAGATGAAAAATTTGGTGTTCATGGAAGTTTTTTAACGGGAAGTTAGTTTTATTCCTTGTTTCCTTTGCTTCAAAATCTAAGTAAAAACCTTGATAAACTCCGTTATAGTCCGTCGTTGAAGCTTGCCTAAAATAGGCTTCTTTTATAACTGCTTTAGATCGTTTAGGATAGTCTACCTTAACAATCTGAATAGGAGTAGGTTTTTTATGAACTACGGCAATTTCTTCATCTAAATAATACTTATTCGATTCATTGATTTGTTGTTCTAATGTCATACCACGATCAGAAAAGTTAATAGTTTTCTTTCGAGGCTTAAAAGCATTATGAATTGTTTTATTTTTTTCTGCTGCTTTTCTATAAGCGGCCATGCTGCCGCTTGGATATTTGACCATTAATCTCACTCCTGTTAGCATTATAGCAATAAAGAGGAAGAAAAGGGAGGTTTTGCATAATGCAACGTATATGGGTTACTGGCTACCGCAGTTATGAATTAGCGGTTTTTGGAGAAAAAGATCCCAAAATTACTATTATAAAGTATGCATTGAAAAACTACTTAAAATCTTTGCTTGAAGAAGGTGAAATAGACTGGGTAATTACTGGTGCAAATTTAGGAATTGAACAATGGGCTGCTGAAGTAGCTATTGAACTAAGAAAAGAGTATCCAGTTCAAATTTCAATCATGACACCATATGAAGAATTTTCAAACCGATGGAATGAAAATAATCAAGCTAAATTTATTAATTTAAAGAATAAAGTAGATTTTTTTGCTTCAACCTCTAATACTCCCTATAAGAGTCCTGTACAGTTGAGAAACTATCAGAATTTTATGCTTCGGCATACAGATCAAGCCCTGATGATCTACGATGAAGAACATCCTGGCAAGTCGAAGTATGATTATAATTTAATCAAAAAATATCAAGAATCAAATAATTATCCGTTACATTTAATTGATTTTTATGATTTACAAGATATTGCCAATGAATATGAAGAAGAGCGTAATATGGAACGTTATTTTGATAATTAAATATTAAACTTTCAATAAAGTGATAATACCAGTTCCATAGTGGGACTCTTTTTGCTAAAATATTCTTGAATGTAAAGGAGCTGTTAATTAATGGCAGATTTGAAAGATATCCAACTATCTTCAGATGATATTCTGAAAAAACAATTTAGAAACAAAGTTAAAGGTTATGATCCTGATGAAGTAGATGCCTACTTAGATCAAGTTATCTCTGATTACGAAACTTTTCATCAAATAATTGAAGACTTATATGGACAAATTGGTAATTTACAAAGAGAATTAATGGATGCTAAGAAGAAACAAACATCTGCACCAAAACCTCAAGAAAACGAAGATGTAAAAACATACACTCCAAGAAGACGTAAGCCAGTAGTTCATGTTGATGAAAATGATAATGAAAATCAAGGTGAAATTTCAACTAATATGGCAATTATTCAAAGAATTTCAACTCTTGAAAGAAAAGTTTATAATCTTGAACAACGAGTTTATGGCTTACAAAAGTAAGATGTTTTGCTATAATAACTAATAGTGTAGATTTCGAGCAGTCGCGGTTAACTTATGTTAGCTGAGGAAAGTCCACGCACACACAAGCTGCGATGTTTGTAGTGATCGTATTCAGCCCAATAAGCTGGAGGATCTTTTTACTAAGATAACGGCGGAGAAAGCGCTAAGTCATTGATATGCGTTAATATCCTTGAAAGTGCCACAGTGACGTAGCAAGATTGGAAACGATCTTGGTGGAACGAGGTAAACCCTGCGAGTGTGCAACCCAAATTTGGTGGGGGCGTTTCGATCTAAGAAAATGAACTAAAGATCGGATTATGTTAAAACATAAAGATAGATGGCTGCTGAAGGTGATTTTGCCAGAATCATTGGAACAAAACGTGGCTTATAGAAATTTACACTGGCTGAGTTGAACTTCTTTTGGAGTTCAACTCTTTTTTAATTTATTTGACGAAAGAGAATTTAATGAAAAAATATAAATTATTTGCAACAATGGGTGCCGGTTTTGAAAGTGTAGTATCTAAAGAATTAAATACTTTAGGATATGAAACTGCTAATGAAAACGGAAGAGTTTTCTTTGAAGGAACTCAGAAAGATATCGTTAAAACAAATTTATGGTCAAGAACTGCCGATAGAATCAAGATTTTACTTAAGGAATTCAAAGCGACAGATTTTGATACTTTATATAATCAAATCTATGATTATAATTGGGCTGAACTTTTACCTGTCGATGCAAAATTTCCAGTTCAAGGTAGAGCAGTGAGATCAAAATTGCACTCTGAACCTGATGTTCAATCTATTGTGAAAAAAGCAATTGTAGATAAAATGATGGAGCAATATCATCGTCGAGGTTTTTTACCAGAAAGTGGAAGCGAATATCCTTTAGATATCCATATTTATAAGGATGTTGCTAGAATTTCTTTAGATACCACTGGTGCCAGTTTGTTTAAACGTGGTTATAGAGTTGAACATGGTGGAGCTCCACTTAAAGAAAATTTCGCAGCTAGTTTATTAAAATTAACTCCATATGATGGATCACATCCACTTATCGATCCAATGACCGGTTCAGGTACTTTAGCAATTGAAGCCGCATTAATCGCTAAAAATATTGCACCTGGTTCATGGAGAAAATTTGCATTCGATAATTTTGATTGGTTTGATCAAAAGCTTCATCCAGATCTTTTAGAAGAAGCAAAATCTGTTATCAAACCTGCAGATGCACCTATATTAGCGAGTGATATTGACCAATCAATTTTAGAAATTGCTAAATTAAATGCACATAATGCTGGAGTTTTACAAGATATTAAGTTTAAACAGGTAGCTGTAAAAGACTTTGCAAGTGATCTAACAAACGGAATAATTATTGCCAACCCACCTTATGGTAAAAGATTAAAGGATAAGGAATCAGCTGAACATTTGTATGAACAAATGGGAGAAGTGTTTGGTCCTATGGATTCTTTTAGTCAATATTATTTAACGGCCGATCGACAATTTGAAAAATTTTTTGGTAAGAAAGCAACTAAGAAGAGAAAATTATTTAACGGAAATTTACGTGTTGATTTCTATCAATATTGGGCAAATAAAAGATGATTACAGATAGTTTAAATACCGAATTATGGGTTATATCGGATACACATTTAATTGCAGATAGTTTACATGATAATGGTCAGGCTTTTTCACAAATGCAAAAAACTAGTCAAGGTAAAGATCTTTATTATCAAGAAACAGCCTTAAAAGCATTTTGTCGAATGGCAAACGAAAAAAAACCTGCAGCAATAATAGTAACAGGGGACGTTACTTTTAACGGAGAGCGAGCTTCTGCAGAACGTTTTGCTAAAATTTTTAAATCATTAACTGATACTAAATTACTAATTGTTCCTGGGAATCATGATATTTTTGATGGCTGGGCCAGAGAATTCCATGGTAAAAAGCAATATTACACTGGCGAAATTAGTCCTAATTTTTGGAAAAATATTTTTTCAAAATCTTATAAGTTAGCTTACAGTAATGATAAAAGTTCTCTAGCATATAGTGTCCAACTTAACCCAGATTATTTGTTATTAATGCTGGACTCTAATTACTACGGCAGAGAAGAAACTACTGAAGCTCCAAAAACGCATGGTGGCATTAATAAAGAACAATTAAAATGGATAGAAGAACAGTTGAGATATGCTAGCAAAAATAATTTACGTCCTATTATTTTCATGCACCATAATCTTTATGCCCATAATCCAGCTGTAAATAATGGCTACGTATTGGATAATGCAAATGATTTACGTGATTTATGCTCTAAATATAATGTGAAATTAGCTTTCTCAGGTCATATTCATGCTCAGAACATTCTAGGACCACAAGATATGACACCAACAACTGAAATTGTAACTTCTAGTTTTTGCTCAAATGATCAAGGTTATGGTGTCGTGAGATTGCACCACCGCCATATTACTTATGTGAGAAAAATATTTCATATGAAAAATTATCTTAATGACAAAGAATTACAAAATTATACTTTGGCTCATTTTGATAATTATTTAGAAAATTTACAATTGGGATCGATTGCTGCTGATCTGATGCAAAGCGATATGAAAAAATTTCATAATAATATTAATTTAGTCAGAGAAATGGGAAATCTCTTTGCTAAGATGAATTATAATTTTTATACAGGTCACAATAATTTAAAAGACACTAAATTGCAGGAGATTCATAAAACGATAGCTTATAAAACTTTGATTAAGCAACATCCTGAATATCGTGTATACTTAAAAACATTATACGATACCACCAATCATAGTAATCTAGGAGTTAAAATACGGTACTAATAATGAAAATTTTTAATAAAAATTATTTTATCTTTTTAGGTAGAGTTGGATTGATATATTATAGTTGGTTATTTACGATACTATTCATTGGACTTACGTTTGCTTATGAAGGGGCAAATGGAATTAACTGGCCTGCTGTGATATTAATCACGATATTTTTTGTTCTACTGATTTATACTTTACTTGAATCCTATCATTCATCTCAGTATTTTAAATTACCGTTTAGAACTAAAGTCAAAATTAAAGATATACCAAAAAAAGTTTGGTCATGGAAGATTTTAAATGTATATGAAATTCAATTTGATTCTTTACATACTTATTACTTCCTAACTTTTAAATCAAAAAAGGCAAAATCCCTATAAATAAGGGATTTTGCCTTTTTTGTATGATACAATATTAGGTGAACATGATGAAAGAAGGTGAGGAAGATTTTAGCACGATCACATAGAATTTGCAGTATAGCAATTGTTGAAATGGGGATTTTATATACCAATCAATTTACTACTAATTTCATCCCAAGTATAGTCCTGTTAGCTGCAACGGCAATCGGATCTTCCTTACCAGATATTGATGAATATAACAGTAAAGTCAGTAGAAAGTCATTGATTAATTTTAGTCTATTTCTTCGACATCGTGGCATTACTCATTCATTACTTGGATGGATTTTATTTTCAACCGGATTGTATTTTTTAATGAATCATTTTATTCCGATTGATTTAAGCAGATTCAATATAAAAAGTAGCTGGAATTGTCTATGGTTAGGGATAGTTATCGGCTACTTATTACATTTATTCGAAGATAGTTTTAGTCACCAAGGAGTAGAATGGTTTGCTCCTTTAAAAAAGAAGGCTAATCATCATTTAATCAGTTATAAAGTTGGCGGTTTTTTAGAAAAAACTGTCACATTCTTTGCTATTGTTGGAATTGCTCTTATGTCTTTTTATTGGATAGCGAGATTTATATAGAAGTATTAAAAAGTCTAGATTGAAATTTTTGGATTCAATCTAGACTTTTTTAGTCTTTAATTTCAGGTGAATTTATGTTTAAAAGTGGATTACCATTTTCATCAAAGTAGGAATCAATATCTCTACACCAAATCATTGAGATAGTATGTTGTCCCACATGAACCCCAACAACCGGTCCAATAATACTTTCATCAAATTTAATATTTGGAAAACTTGCTCGATAATCAGAAAGCCATTCTTGCTTACGTTCTGGATCAAGCGAATCAAAAATTGTACATTGAACTGGATACTCAAGATTTTCAGTTAAACGTTTAAAGTCATTTTTCACATGCTTATAGGCTCGTTTGTATTGACGCTCTTTCGCAATTGCAGAAATTTGTCCTTTGTTTTGAACATCCATTGATAAAATTGGCTTAATTTTCAGTAGACCTCCAACAAAACTTGCAGCATTTGATAATCTGCCAGTTCTCTTCAAATGATTTAAATCATCTACCATGAAACGAACGTCCATTGTCTTTCTAAGATCCTCTAAGTCATGCATAATTAAATCCACATCTGCACCAGCTTGAACAAGTCTAGCAGCTAAAATAGCAGCATCCGCTTCACCAGCACAAGTAATACGGCAATCAAATAAATGAATCTTTATTCTTTGCTCTTCTGAAACAAATCCCTTAACAGAATTATAAAAACTAGAAATACCACTTGATAAGGGAATAAAGATCAAATCAGTATATCCTTCATCAACGTATTTATCTACATTTTCTTTAAATTCCCCTACAGAAGGTTGTGAAGTAGAAGGAAGGGTATCGCTTGTTGCAAGTTTTTGATAAAATTCTTCGTATTTAATTTCAACCATATCTTTGTAAACTTTTTTGTCCCAAATAATTGGAATAGGAATTACATCGATATTATATTTTTCTTGGTCTTCTTTACTTAAATAGGCAGAACTATCCGTCAAAACAGCAATTTTCATTTATTTTTACCTCCATTTGATATTCATTATTATAATGTAAAAAGATTCACCGGTAAAATTTTGTTATAATTAAAATAGTATTTAATCGGAAATGGGTGACCTAAATTCTAAACTGCTATCGTTTTTACAATTTTAGTTAATTAATTTATTAAAGGAGTTTTAACCTATGAAAACAGATATTCAAATTGCTCAAGAAACCAAAGAAGAATCAATTAACGAAATTGCGGCTAAAGTTGATTTAGCTGATAGTGATTTGGAACTTTATGGATATGACAAGGCCAAGATTAATTGGAGTGCTATTCAAAGAAGCAGATCAAATCACCACTTAGGAAAACTTATTTTGGTAACTTCAATATCTCCAACTCCAGCTGGAGAAGGTAAGTCGACAATAACGATTGGCTTGGGAGATGCAATTAGTAATCAACTTCATAAGAAGACAATGATTGCTCTACGTGAACCATCAATGGGACCCGTTTTTGGTTTAAAAGGTGGGGCAACCGGAGGCGGTATGGCCCAAATCATTCCAATGGAAGATATCAATCTTCACTTCACTGGAGACATGCATGCTTTAACTAGTGCAATTGATACACTGGCTGCATTAGTTGATAACTATATTTATCAAGATAATTCCTTACAATTAGATCCAGAAAGAATTCTATTGAAGAGAGGGATCGATGTTAATGATCGTTCTTTAAGAAAAATCACAGTGGGTCAAGGATCAAAATTTAATGGAATTGAACATTCATCAAGCTTTGCAATTACAGTTGCAAATGAATTAATGGCAATTTTATGTTTAGCCAATGATATTGATGATTTGAAAACTAGAATTGGTAATATGCTAGTTGGTTATACAATTAACGATGAGGCCGTTTTTGTTAAACAATTAGGATTCCAAGGCGCAATTGCAGCTTTACTTTCTAACGCCTTAAAGCCAAATTTAGTTCAAACATTGGAACATACTCCAACATTAGTTCACGGGGGTCCATTTGCTAATATTGCGCATGGTGCAAACTCTGTAATAGCAACCAACCTGGCATTGCATCTTAGTGATTATACTTTGACAGAAGCAGGATTTGGTAGTGATTTAGGTGGTCAAAAGTTTATGGACTTTGTTTCTAAACATTTGGAAAAGACTCCTGATGTAAGTGTAATTGTTGCTACTGTTAGAGCATTGAAATATCAAGATGAAAAAACAACAGATCACTTGAATGAAGAAAACCTTGACTCGTTAAGAGCAGGTTTTACTAACTTGAAGCGTCATATGGAAAATATGCGGTCCTATAATGTTCCTACAATTGTTTTAATCAATCGTTTTGCAAGTGATTCTGAAGCCGAATTAAAGCTATTAAAAGAATTAGTTGAAGAGCAGGGAATTAAAGCAGAAATTGTAAACTATCATGATGTAGGTTCAAAAGGCGGTATTGAGGCGGCAAAAGCCGTAGTAGAATTGGCTGACAGTAAAAAGGCTAACCTCAAATCTACTTACGACGAAAATGATGATATTAAGACTAAAATTGAAAAAGTCGCTACTAAGATTTATCATGCTACCAATGTTGAATACAGCGAAAAAGCGCTCAAGCAAATTGCAGAATTAGAAAAGATTAATAAAAATAATCTTCCTGTAATTATCGCAAAAACCCAATACTCATTTACTGATAATAAGCAACTTTTAGGTGCACCAATTGATTTTACTTTACATGTTAAAGGAATCGATTTGAAAAATGGAGCAGGTTTTGTTGTTGTGACTACTGGAAATGTTTTAGATATGCCTGGGTTACCAAAGCATCCTGCGGCCTTAGACATTAATGTTGATAATAACGGAAAGATAAGCGGTCTATTTTAAATCATGCAATTTTTATATTTAATTATTTCATTGCTAGTTGTACTAGCCGATCAAGGATTAAAGCTTTTTATCTTAAATAATTATAAGGTTGGAGAAGTTCATCAAGTTATACCAGGAATTTTGTCATTTAATTATTTACAAAATAATGGAGCTGCATGGAATATCTTACCTGGTCAAATGTGGTTATTTTACATAATTAGTATTATCTCAATACTTGTGTGTTTATATTTTCTTTTTAATAAGAAATATAAAAATGCTTTATTCGATGTTGGCCTTGCATTAATTCTTGGAGGAATCGTTGGAAATTTCTTCGATCGGATTCACTTAAAATATGTTGTTGATATGTTCCAACTTGATTTTGTAAGATTTAATATTTTCAATATTGCAGATTCGGCCATTACTATTGGTGTAATTTTAGTATTTGCTTATTTAGTATTTTTTGATGAAAAAGAAGAATCAAATGACAAAAACTTATAAATTAAAAATTGAAGATAATATCAATTCTAGATTAGACAAATATTTATCAGAAGAAATCTCCGATCTCTCAAGAACTCGAGTAAAGGAATTAATTCAAGATAAACAAATATTAGTTAATGAGCATGTTGTAAAAAAAGGCTCATATAAACCTCAAAAGGGCGATCAAATAACTGTTAATGTTCCAGCGGCAAAACCTTTGAATATTGCTCCTGAAGATATTCCTCTTGAAATAGTTTATGAAGATGATGACGTTATTGTTGTTAATAAGCCTCAAGGTATGGTAGTACATCCCTCAGCTGGTCATCCAGACCATACTTTAGTCAACGCTTTACTTTTTCATACCAAGGATCTTGCAGCAAGTCCTGAAGGTTTTAGACCTGGGATTGTTCACCGCATTGACAAAGATACTTCTGGTTTACTTATGATTGCTAAGAATGCTGCTAGTCGCGAATCTTTAGAATCACAGTTAGCACATAAAACCAATAAACGAATTTATTTAGCTATTGTTCATGGAAATTTTGGTGAAAAAGCTGGTACAATAGATGCTCCAATCGGGAGAAATCCAAAAGATAGAAAGAAAATGGGTGTCGTAGAAAATGGTAAGCCAGCTGTTACTCACTTTACTGTTTTGGAGCAATTTAAAGATTACAGCTTAATTCAATGCCAATTAGAAACCGGGCGTACTCATCAAATAAGGGTACACTTAGCATACATTGGTCATCCAGTAGCTGGAGATCCTTTATATGGACCTAGAAAAACTCTAAAAGGAAATGGACAATTCTTACATGCAAAAGTTTTAGGATTTGAACATCCTAAAACTAAGGAATGGCTTGAATTTGAAATTGATCCTCCACAAATTTTTATTGATACATTGAACAAATTAAGAAGTGATCTTAAGTAATGAAAAGATATTTAATACTTGAAGATGGAAGCTCTTTTCCAGGAAAGGGATTAGGAGCGACTATTATTTCAACAGGAGAGCTTGCTATTCAAACTTCAAATTTTGGATATCAAGAAGCATTAACAGATCCTACTAATGCTGGAAAAATTTTAGTGTTTACCACTCCTATTATTGGTAATAGTGGGATCAACGCAATTGATTACGAAAGTATAAATCCAACAGTTAAAGGAATTATTGCAAATGATGTAGGTTTCAACATTTCGGATAATGAAGCCTTTGAAGAACTAGACTCCTTTCTTAAAGAAAAGAATATTCCAGCAATCTTTGATATTGATACGAGAGCATTAGTACATAGACTTATGACTGAAGATAGGATTAAGGCTTCTATAATGGATACAGATGATGAACATGCCTTTGATCAAATTAAGGCTTTAGTCTTACCCAAAAATAAGTCAGCTATGGTTTCTACCAAAAATGCGTATGCAGCTCCAAATATTGGTAAAAACATCGCAGTGATTGATTTAGGATTAAAACATTCAATGTTGAGAGAGTTATCTCTTAGACGAGTTAATGTAACAGTTTTGCCTTATGATGCAAGTCCAGTTGATGTTGAAAACTTACGGCCTGATGGAATAGTAATCTCAAATGGGCCAGGAAAACCTGAAGAGGTTTTAAAATACGTAAGTAAAATTATTGATCAAGTCTATGGAAAATATCCAATTTTAGGAATTGGATTAGGATTTCTGGTTTTAAGCAGCTATTTAAACTTGGAATTAGTTAAGTTACCACATGAATTCAATGGAACTAATTATCCAGTTATCGAACAAAACTCTAGTAAACTTTGGCAAACTTCAATGGATATTGATCAACTTGTACTTCCTGATAGTATACAAAAAAATTTGAGTCAAAAATATTTTGATATGCATACTGAGTTATTAGCGGGTTACGTGATTAATGATGATAAAATCATCTCAGTGGCTTTTAATCCGGAAGGAGCACCCGGAAGCTTAGATGCAATTTCAATTTTCAACCAATTTTTAAATATGATGGAGTAATCTTATGCCTTTAGAGAATGATTTAGACAAAGTATTAATTATTGGATCAGGTCCAACTCTTGTTGGTAGCGTCGCTGAAATGGATTTAATGGCAGTAGATGCAATTAAAGCTTTGACTGAAGAAGGAATTCAAGTAGTCCTTGTAAATCCAAATCCTGCAACAGTTTCAACTGACAAACAAGATGGGGTAACTGTATATCTTGAACCTATGACATTAGATTTCTTAAAGCGAATTTTAAGAATGGAGGAACCAGATGCAATTATCACTGCTTACGGTTCAACTACTGCCTTAAAAGTTGCTCAAAAATTGCTTCAAGATGGAATTTTGCAACAAATGAAAATCAGAATGTTAACATTAAATCCAAAAATGTTAATGATGCAGAATCAACAAAAAAGACTTGATTTCCTTACTAAGCTTGATATTGATGTTAGTATGTCTTGGCATTTAAAAAATGTATCGCAAAGTAATTTAAATGAAAATATCAACAAATTAAAAGAAAGCGTTTCATTTCCAGTATTAGTTACTAAGCATAATAAATACATTCATAATGAACACTTTACTTTTAAAAATATTGAAGAACTTACAAACTACTTTAAAAAGGAGAGCCAAGATGAAAATTTTTCATGGACTCACTATAGTCTTTCTGAAGATCTTTCAACTTGGGAAGAAATTATAATTAATCTAATAAGAGATAGTAATGGTAATATCGTATTTATCAACTATGCAGGTGCAATTGAACCTATTAGCATTAATTATGGTGATTCATCAGTTATTATGCCAGTTATTACTTTGAACAATGATCAAATTCAATATTTACGGGCAATCAGTCGTAAAATTGCTGAAAATTTAAATCTTTTAGGTGTTCTAAGTATCCATTTTGCTGTTCAACACCATGGTACACAAATTAAAACAAAAGTTTTAACTATAAAGCCTAGATTAACTAGAAGCTCTGTTTGGATTCAAAAATTAGGAACTTATAGTGTCGGGTATATTTTAGCTAAGGTTGCAATTGGCTATAACTTAAACGAGATTACCGATCCTCGATCTGATTTAAATGCAACCATTGAACCGGTTTTAGATACTATATCAATTAAGATGCCTTATTGGTCTTTAACAGAATCTGGATATAATCATTATCAATTAAATAATCGAATGCAGGCGAGTGGGGAAGCGATCGGTATTGGTAGAAATTTTGAGACAGCTTTTATCAAGGGATTAGCTTCAACGACAAATCTTAATCTATGTTGGCAGACCTTTAATTCTGATTATGCTAGGTCAGAAGAAGAACTAATTAAAAGGCTTGCCCATCCAGATGAGAATCATTTAATTACATTACTAGCTGCTCTTGCTAAAGGTATGACATATGCGGATTTACAAAAAACTATTCATATTCATCCCATTTATTTTCAAAAGCTTAAGCACCTAATAAAAATTGGTAAGGAACTTCATAATACGGATGAGTTATCCGTGCATCTATTTTTAAAGGCAAAAAAATATGGATTTACAAATGAGTTAATTGCATTAATACGTGGTATTTCAGTTAATAAGGTATTTAAATTTGCACAAGATGCCAACTTAACTCCGTCTTACATTCAAATAGATGGTTCAGCGGGAATTTATCAACCAAAGGTTCAATCTTTTTATAGCGCTTATAATGTCCAGGATGAAGCAAAGCCCTTAAAATCGGATAAAAAAATTCTCATTATTGGTATGTTGCCTTTACAAGTCTCAGTAACTAGTGAATTTGATTACATGATTGCTCATGTGATTAAAACTTTACATAAGAATGGTTATGAAACTGTTTTATTATCAAATAATGCAGAATCCGTGGCCGCAAATTATGAGAATTTAGACAGAATATATTTTGATCCTATTACAATTGAAAACATTCTATCTATTGCGAACAAAGAAAATATTAAAGATATCTTACTTCAGTTTTCTGGTAAAAAAGTTAGTGCATTAAGTAAACAATTGATTGATCATGGTCTCAATATCATTGGTAGCGAAGCTCCAAGACTTAAGGAAAATATTAACAATTTACTTCTTAATCCGTTACATGGATTAAAATCTGTACCAGCTTTAAATACAAAAGATCGTCAAAAATTATTTAAATTTGTTTCTAAACACGATTTTCCAGTATTAATTGGTGGTTTCAATAAAGATATCAAGCAAAAATCAGCTATTGTTTACGATGTGCCCGCTATTGAAAAATATTTAAAAGAAAATAGATTAGATCAAATAACTGTTTCTAGATTTATTGAAGGTAACAAATACGAAGTCACAGCAATTTCAGATGGTACTCAAGTAACTATTCCAGGTATTATTGAACATCTGGAACAAACAGGTTCTCATGCTTCAGATTCGATTTCCGTTTATAAACCTCAAAACTTAAATAAAGAAGGTCAGAATGATTTAGCCAAATATTCTATCGAATTAATCAAGCGACTTCAAACCAGGGGAATCTTTAGCTTACATTTTCTAAAAGTTGATTCAAAAGTATTTTTATTGCAAATCAAACCATATGCTGGACATAATGTAGCATTTCTCTCAAAATCCGTTGATAAAGATATAACCTCGATTGCGACTGAAGTTCTCATTGGTAAAAGTTTAAAAGAGCTTGGATTTAAAGAGGAGTTATGGAGCAGTAATGATTTAATTCATGTAAAAATGCCAGTATTTTCATATATTGACTATAAAAGTGAAAATACTTTTGATTCAAAAATGAAATCATCTGGTTCTGTAATGGGTAGAGATACAGAGCTTTCAAAGGCTTTATATAAGGGATATGAAGCAAGCGACTTACCCATACCTAGTTTTGGTACTATTTTTATTTCTGTCAGAGATGAAGATAAAGAAGAAGCTACTAGACTGGCTAAAAGATTTAATAAGTTAGGCTTCAAATTAATTGCCACTGAAGGTACTGCCAACATGATTGCCGAATCAGGTATTACCACCGGAGTTGTAAGTAAAATCCATGAAGCACCTCATAATTTAATAGAAAAACTTCATCAACATAAAATTGTAATGGTTGTAAATATTACTAACTTATCAGATACTGCTAGCGCAGATGCAATAATAATACGCGACCAGGCCCTAAATACTCATATTCCAGTATTTTCAAGTATTGAAACAACGGAATTAATTTTGGACGTTTTAGAAGCGTTAGCTTTAACAACACAACCGATATAAGAAAAAGCATGTATAATCTCAAATTTGACATGAGATTATACATGCTTTTTTAGTTAACTTTTTTATCTAAAACTTCTTTTTCTTCAGGAGTTACTTCAATCGAATTTTGACCAGTATAGATAACGAAGCCCGGTTTTGCACCATTCGGTTTTTTAACTCTCTTATCTTGAACGTAATCAACTTGAACATGTCCAGATAATCTAGCTTTAGAGAAGTAGGCTGCAATTTCTGCTGCTTCTTTTATATCTTCTTCAGAAGGATTATCATCCTGTAATATTACATGAGATCCAGGCATATTCTTAACATGAAACCAATAATCATCTTTTTTAGCCTTCTTTAAAGTAAGCCAATCATTTTGATAATTATTTTTACCAACCAATACAATCTTTCCTGAAGAAAGTTTGAACTTATTCAAGTTCTTCTCAGAAATTTTCTTCTTGCGTCGTGTCTGTTTCTTTTGTTTACGAATATAGCCCTGGTTTTCTAATTCTTCTGTAATTTGATCAATATCTTGAGGATCTGCATTATTAATTGCAGTTTGAATTGAATCGAAGTAATCCAAATTTTCTTGTGCAATTTCAATCTGCTTGTTTATATGTTTAATTGAATCTCGAAGCTTTTTATATCTAGTAAAATATTTTTGAGCATTTCGAGCAGGGGACAATGCAACATCAAGTTTAATTTCGATTGGAGCATTATTTTCATAATAATTTGGAAGTGAAATCTTGGTCATACCAGCTTTAACTTCATTTAAATGGGCATTCAGAATTTCACCCTTTATTCTGTATGATTCAGAGTTTTCAGCAAGATCTAATTGTTTCTTTAATTTTACTATCTTTTTCGAAAGTTTATTTTGTTCATTTTTAATAATTTTTTCGATTCTGCCGGCCTTTTGTTTTACCCAATCACGAGTTTCTTGATATTCATAAAACTCATCTAAAGCATGATTGATATCTGGATCTACACTTTCTTTTTCTAGTTCAAGATGATAGGGCAAGTAAGTAAAAATTTTTCTTTTGTTATTCGGTGTTTTCAGGATATAACCCTTGGGATTCTTAAATTGTCCAAAGAAAGTAGTGAATGAAGAGTAAGAATAATCATCTTCTAAGTATCCCAACAATTCTTCACGGTCATCTCTATCCATACCATTAAGTTTCTTAATAAAGTCGCTCAGATTAGAGTTCTCAGATTTTTCTTGTTTAAAATCTTCCTCACTTAAATCAAATCCATTTAATCCAGGTTTCAATGGAGGTAATTCATATTTAGCCTTAGGTAGCAGAATACGAGCACGATTTTCATCGATATTAATTCTTTTCAGCAAATCAATGATATGTCCATCTTTTTGATTATAGAGAATAACATTGCTATGTCTTCCCATTAATTCAACAGACATAACTAGTTTAACTTGATCTCCAAGCTCATTTCGATTACTAAAGTGAAAATTGATAATTCTATCAAGTCCTACTTGTTCAATTGATTGTAAAACTGAACCTTCTAAATACTTTCTCAATACCATTACAAAAGTAGGAGCAATATCTGGATTTACAATTGTTTGATTAGTTAAATAAATTCTTGGATACTGGGCGTTAGCCGAAATTAATAAAGAATAATTCTTCCGATCTTTTCTAAAAACTAAGATTAGATCTTGATCAAAGGGTTGGTATATTTTTGACAATCTAGATCCAACAAGAGTAGGGGTTAGATTATTCAAAAGACTATGTATAAACAAACCATCAAAAGCCATTTTATCACCTCAAAATTATTTACTTAATTATATCAATAATCTGCAGTGATGATAACCTTTTACTTAAAACTTAAAATAGAGTACTTAATATTAAATTTTTATTGTATAGAGGGGTATAATCTAAAAATTATAATAAGAAATATCTTATAAATACTATTTTGTTTCACAATTTGGGTGGCTTTTTAGTATCCGAACAATTTTAGTGATATAATTACTGTAAGTTTCATCTTGAAAAGAAAAAGGTAGGAATATGGATATTTTATCTTTCAGTGTAATTGCTGAATACATAAAAAAGGAAATAAATCACAAATGTGGGCTTAATATTTCACAAACTAGGATTTTACTATTCTTCGATAAAACCAAAAACGAACCCCTAACTATGGGAAAACTGGCAGAGGGCTTAGATATTTCTTTATCCACTCTAAGTCGACAAGTCCAACAGCAAAAGACACAAAGTCTTATCTCTGTATTAAAATCTGAAAAGGACTCTAGTAAGATTGT
This sequence comes from Lactobacillus agrestimuris, assembly GCF_943193025.1. Classification (GTDB taxonomy): domain Bacteria; phylum Bacillota; class Bacilli; order Lactobacillales; family Lactobacillaceae; genus Lactobacillus; species Lactobacillus agrestimuris. Next base: position 1,793 of record NZ_CALPCQ010000015.1, on the reverse strand, counting down.
CGCATTAAATTCAAATGGACTAAAGAAGGCCAAAGAATTAAAAGTAACCTTAAGTGAAATCCAAAATAGTTTATTCTCTTCATTAAAAGGAGATACAACTCAAAATTTTGTAGATATTTTAAATTCATTAGCTAAGCAATCACATGTAGTAGAAGCATAAAGCAAATTTTTATGTTATAATGATGCCTATATAAATCATTAAATGAAGGGGTTATATATGAAGATTGCATTAGTTACTGATAGTACTAGCGTCTTAACCAAACAAGAAGTTAACGAAAATAATGTAATCGTTGTACCTATTCCTATTATCATTGGAGATAAGGAATATCTAGAAGGGGTAAACATTACTTCAAAAGAACTTTTTGAAACTCAAAAACAAGGTGCAGCTTTTCCTAAAACTTCCCAACCTAGTATGGGTAAGATGATAGAACTTTATGATAAGCTCCACAGCGAAGGCTATGAAGCTATAATTGACATAACATTATCAAGTGGAATATCAGGATATAATAATACTTTACAAACTATCGCTAGGAACAATCCTGAATACCATCTATATCCCTACGATTCAAAACTTACTGTAAAACTTCAAGGATATTTAGTACTTGCTGCTGCAAAAATGATTCGAAACGGTTTAACACCCGAACAAATCATTACTAATTTAGACAAAATACGAGCAACTATTAATGAATTTTTTGTTGTTGATGATCTTAAGAATTTAAATCGTGGTGGAAGATTAAGCAATGCTAGTGCATTTATTGGTACAATGCTACATATAAAGCCGTTGTTAACTTTCAAAGATGGGAAAATCATCGCATTTGATAAAATTAGATCTATGAAGAGAGCTATTACAAAAATTGAAGATTTAGCAATCCAAGAAACATCTAAATTATCTTATAAGGATGATCTAAGATTTTTTGTTTTTCACTCAAATTACATCCAACAAGCAGAAGAAATCAAAGAATTTGTTAACCAAAAATTCCCTGGTAAACCTGTTGATGTTGCAGAGTTCAGTCCTGTTATCGCAACTCACCTAGGAGAAAAGTCAATTGCGATTGCATGGATGATCGATATCGATAAGTTAGATTTAAATAAATAAAAAAAGAGCCTAAATGTACTGAGACGTAAAAATTAGACAAACATTTATTCTAGCTGACTAAGGCTTGATTCCGATATTCAATCGGAGTTAAGCCTTTTAGTCTGCTCTTAATCCTTTCGTTGTTATAGTATTCAATATATTCTTCAATTGCTTTGGTCAATTCTTCAAGATTGTGATATTTGTATTCTTGATCATAAAACATCTCTGTTTTAAGCAAGCCAAAGAAATTTTCCATTAAGCCATCATCCAAAGAGTTTCCTTTACGCGACATGCTTTGAGTAATTCCATGGAGCTTTAAAGCACGCTGATAGGCTGGACTTTGATATTGACAGCCTTGATCGGTATGAAAGATGCAGTTATTAAGTGCCTTCTCTTTGGCAAAAGCCTTATCCAGCATAGTCATTACTAAATTCATATCTGGATGACGAGAGATAGAATAAGAAACAATATCACCGCCGCATCCATCAAGAATTGGCGATAAATAAAGTTTCTCATCATTTAAGTGAAATTCAGTGATGTCAGTATACCATTTCATGTTAGGCAAAGGAGCGAAGAATTTACGGCGAATCAAATTAGGAGCAATTTTGCCAATTGTTCCTTTGTAGCTAGAATATCTACGCTTATTGCGTCTTCTGCCCTTAAGATCAAATTTATGCATCCAATAGCGAACGGCTCGATCGGTTACTTGATATCCTTC
>NZ_CALPCQ010000014.1 GCF_943193025.1 Lactobacillus agrestimuris | reverse complement strand
ATTTCTAATTTTTGTTGTTTAGATAATTTAGACATAACAAAAGACCCAAAAGCGTCTAACTTTTGGGTCTCAGTTCACTATGAAGTAGTGACTTTTTCATAATAAGTATTTTATTAGTTACGATTACGCTTCTTATCTGCCTTTTGACGTTCTGAAGTATTCAAAATTTGTTTACGTAAACGAATTGATTCAGGAGTTACTTCACATAATTCGTCATCGTTCAAGAATTCAATTGCTTCTTCCAAAGTGAGCTTCTTAGGTGTCTTAATAGCCGCTGCGTGGTCCTTACCAGAAGCACGAGTGTTAGTTAAATTCTTACCCTTAGTGACATTAACAGCAATATCACGTTCACGACTTGATTGACCAACAATCATACCTTCGTAAACTTCAACACCAGCACCAATGAACAATACACCTCTTTGTTCTACTGATTGAAGTGAGTAAGTTGTTGATTGACCTTGGTTAATTGATACTAAAGCACCGTTACGACGACCTGGTTCCCAATTCTTAACAACTGGTTTGTATGAATCAAAAGTATGGTTCATAATACCATAACCACCAGTTTGAGACATAAATTCATTGTTATAACCAATCAAGCCACGTGAAGGAACTAAAAATTCCAAACGAGTTTGGCCATTACCAGTAGTTTCCATGTTTTGCATGGTTCCCTTTCTTTGTGAAAGAGAATCAATTACTGATCCAACATATTCATCTGGAGTATCAACTTGAACAGATTCGAATGGTTCACACATTTCTCCATCAATTTCACGGTAAATAACCTTTGGACGTGAAAGTTGTAATTCGAAACCTTCACGACGTAATTCTTCAACCAAAATTGAAAGGTGCAACTCACCACGACCTGAAACAGTCCATGCATTAATTTGATCGGTTGGTTCAACCTTTAATGAAACATCAGTACGAGTTTGACGAATTAAACGATCTTCAAGTTTCTTAGGAGTTACTTGATCACCTTCACGACCAGCAAATGGTGAGTCATTAGCAACAAAGTCCATTTGAAGTGTTGGTGGATCAATTTTAAGAACTGGCAATGCTTCAGGCTTATCAGCAGAAGCAATAGTTTCACCAACATAAATATCATTAATACCACTAATAGCGATGATATCACCTGCTTTAGCTTCATTAATTTCATTACGTTTCAAACCGAAGAAACCAAATAATTTAGTAACGCGGAAGTTTTGAGTTGATCCATCACGCTTCATAACAGTGATGTTGTCACCAACTTTAACTTTACCGCGGTAAACACGACCTACACCGATACGACCTACATAGTCATCCCAATCAAGCATAGTAATTTGGAATTGTAGTGGTTCATCATCATTATCAAGTGGGGCTGGAATGTTCTTGATTACAGTATCAAAAATTGGATCCATTGTTTCTTCTTGCTTAGCAGGATCTGGATCGTATGATGAAGTACCATTCAAAGCAGAAGCATATACGACTGGGAAGTCAAGTTGTTCATCATTAGCACCAAGTTCGATGAATAATTCAAGTACTTCATCAAGAACTTCTTGTGGACGAGCACCTGGTCGATCGATCTTATTCATAACAACAATCGGCTTAACGCCAGCTTCCAAAGCCTTCTTCAAAACGAAACGAGTTTGTGGCATTGGACCTTCATATGCATCGACAAGTAAAAGTGCACCATCAACCATGTGCATAATACGTTCTACTTCCCCACCAAAGTCTGCGTGTCCTGGAGTATCTAAAATATTAATAGTAGTCCCCTTGTACTTAACAGCAGTATTCTTTGACAAGATAGTAATACCACGTTCACGTTCGATATCATTTGAATCCATTGCACGATCTTCAAGGTTCATGTGTTCTGGTAATGTATCTGATTGCTTAAGTAATTGGTTAACTAAAGTAGTCTTACCGTGGTCAACGTGAGCAATAATGGCGATATTTCTTAAATCGTCTCTTCTTTTTTCTGACAAAAGTATAATCCTCCCGATCTTCAATAAAAAAACTGTGACTTCGTCACAGTTTCGGTAGCGCCGAAGCGCCTCATCGAAGTGCTTAAAATCTCTATAGTTTCGATTTATGATTTTACCACCTACAACTAATAGGGTCAACGTTTTAAGGAAACTTATTATTAGTTTTAAAATTTCGACAAACTTCTTTAATTTATGGTACAAATAATATAGACAAAATAATATATAAGGAGACTTAAAATTGATTTTAATGAAAGATATCACTCGTGATGGAAATCCGGTTTTGCGTAGAGTTGCAGACGATTTAACTTTTCCATTAAGTGATCACTACAGAAAACTTGCTGACGATATGATGGAATACCTGGTTAACTCTCAAGATCCAAAGATCGCTGAAAAACATCAACTTCGTGCAGGTGTTGGTTTAGCTGCACCACAAGTTGGTGAAGGAGTAAAAATGGCCTCACTTCTGGTACCAGATGATGAAGGAAATATTCTCTTTAAAGAAACTTTCGTAAATCCAGAAATTATTTCTGAATCCGTCCGTCAAGTTTGTTTAAGTGAAGGAGAAGGTTGTTTAAGCGTCGATAAAGTTATTAATGGTTATGTTCCAAGACCCGATAAATTAACCATCCATTACTACACCGTTGACGGTGAGGAAAAAACAATTCGCTTAAAAGATTATCCTGCAATTGTCGCAAGCCACGAGATCGATCACTTAAATGGACATCTTTTCTATGACAGAATTAATAAAGAAAATCCTTTCGCTTTAGATGATGATACCATCGTTATTTCTTAATCAGTTATTTTTAAATCAAAATTTTGTTTTTTAATAGATAAATAAAAAAGCACCCAAACTGGGTGCTTTTATTATCGAAAAAAAGGCATTACCTACTTTGCCTTTAATCAATTAGGGAATTAAGAAGATTGAAGAGACTTCTCAACACAAGTAAGTGAGTTTTATACTTACTACATTTTTTATCTTATATCTAACGTTATTTTAAGTCAATGGGACTTGTGATTTAATTTTATATTTTTCTTAAAAAAGGCTCTAAACTTGTTTCTATACTTGAACCTATAAATATGATAAAATTTTATTAGCTATTGAGTATTTTTTGAATACTCATTATTTAGAACGTTTTACAATTTATAAGGAGATTAATAATTATGATCTACAAAGTTTTATATCAAAAAGACAAGATTGTTAACCCACGTAGAGAAACCACTCAAACACTCTACATTGAGGCTGACAATCAAGTAGAAGCCAGAATTATGGTTGAGGATAACACCCCCTACAACATTGAACTCATCCAAGAATTAACTGGAAACTCATTAAAATACGAACAAGAACACGCTGATTTCAAATTAACGTCGTTCGATAAGAAGTAATAATATTGAGAATTAAAAATAATGAAGTTGCCGTTTTCGCAATCGGGGGTTTAAACGAAATCGGTAAAAACATGTATTGCGTCCAATATCAAGATGAAATCATCATTATGGACTGTGGTATTAAATTCCCTGAAGATAACCTTTTAGGTATTAATTACGTTATCTCTGATTATTCATATTTAGTGAAGAACAGAAAAAAGATCAAGGCTTTGGTAGTTAGTCACGGACACGAAGATCACATTGGTGGAATTCCTTTTCTTCTTGAAAAGATTCCTGAAATTCCTGTCTACGCTACTCCATTCGCTCTCTCTTTAATTAGAGGCAAGCTTGATGAACATGGGATTTTAAATACCACTGAACTTCATGAAGAACACGAAGATACCGTTCTAAAATTTAAGAAACTTAGCGTTTCATTCTTTAGAACTACCCACTCAATTCCTGATACTTTAGGAATTGCGGTTCATACTCCATTAGGTGCTGTAGTTTTTACAGGAGACTTCAAGTTTGATCTTACACCTGTAATGAATCAACCTTCTCCAGACTTTCAAAAGATGGCAGAACTTGGTCAAGAAGGCGTACTTGCACTCTTGTCAGATTCAACAAATGCTGAAGTTCCACAATTTACAAAATCTGAAAGATTTGTTGCTAAATCTCTTCATGACATAATTACTGGAATTGACGGTAGAATCATTTTTGCCACATTTGCCTCAAACTTATATCGTGTATCAACTGCAATTAAGGCTGCGATTGACACGGGCCGTAAAGTGGCGATTTTTGGTAGAAGTATGGAAAATGGTGTTCAAAATGGTATTGATCTTGGCTATTTAGATCTACCTGATGGATTAATTGTTGATGCAGATGAAATTAACCGTACTCCTCCTGAGAAGGCTATGATCCTTTGTACAGGTTCTCAAGGTGAACCATTGGCTGCACTTTCCAGAATTGCAAATGGTACTCACAGACAAATTAGTCTTCAACCAAACGATACTGTTATCTTCTCATCCAACCCTATTCCAGGAAATACATTGAGCGTTAACCACCTTATTAATAAATTAATGGAAGGTGGAGCTAATGTAATTCATGGTCGTGTAAATAACGTCCATACTTCTGGTCACGGTGGTCAAGAAGAACTTAAGATGATGGTTGAATTGGCTAAACCCAAATACATGATTCCTGTTCACGGTGAATATCGTATGCAGGTTATCCATACTGAATTGGCACAAGAAGCTGGAGTTCCTGCAAAAAACACTTTTGTTTTAAGTAATGGTGAAGTTGTCTGCTTTAGCCCAGAAGGCTCAAGAATCGCTGGACATATTCCTGCCGGAGATGTTTACGTTGATACTTCTGGTACAGCAGATGTTGGTAATGTAGTTGTTCACGATCGTCAAATCCTTTCTGAAGAAGGATTAGTGGTTGCCGTTGCAACTATTGACTATAAACATAAGCGTGTTCTTGCAGGACCTGATATTTTAAGTCGTGGTTTTGTATACATGAGAGAATCAACTGAATTAATCAGCCAAGCTCAAAAACACGTTTACCATGTACTGCGTAATGAAATGGCAAAATCAGACAAGCCAAAAGATAGTGATATTAGAAAAGCTATTATCGAAAATCTTTCTGACTTCTTGTATTCTAAAACTGAACGTCGACCAATGATTTTGCCGATGATTATTGAGAAAAAATAAAAATCTAATATAAAAATCCCCTTTTCGGGGGTTTTATTTTATTCAAGAATAAAAATGACTAATAATATCACAATACATATTTTATTAAATCCTGTTGCTGGGAATGGTAAAGCACTTAAAATTTTTTCAAAATTAAAAAAGTTGCTAATTCAAAGAAAAATAAGAAATTATTTATATAGTAGTTCACGCCCTGGTGACCTTACTGAAATTGCAAAAAAATATTCCGATCAAGAACATAATAAAAAGGAAATTTTATTAGTTATTGGTGGAGACGGATCCCTTAATGAAGTAGTCAACGGAATAAAAAGATCAAACCATCCTGAAACTCCAGTTTCATATTTACCTGCGGGGTCTGGTAATGATTTTGCTCGTGCAGCAAAACTAACTAATAATCCTGAAGTATTATTAGCAAATTTGGTAAAACAAAAAAAGCCAGAAATGGTTGACTGTGGCTCTTTTATCGATAATGATTTAAATACTTCTAGAACTTATTTTGTTAATAATTTTGGAATTGGCTTTGATGCATATATCGTAAATCGTACCAATACCCACTCTCTTAAAAGGAAGCTTAACAAAATCCATGTTGGAAATTTGACCTACATCATAAATGTTTTTAATGCTTTAAAAAATCAAGATACATTTTCAGTAAGTGTATTTGATTACCAAGGCGAAAAACACTTTGATAATGTTTATTTTACAACTACAACGAATCATCCTTATTTTGGCGGTGGCGTCCCTATCTTACCTAGTGCAAATATTTATAATCATAGATTATCGACAATAGTAGTTCAAAAACCTAGTCTAGGTAAATTTTTACGTCTCTTTGCAAAACTTTTTAAAGATGGTTCACATGTCAACGATCCACATTTTCATTGTATTGAAGCAAAAGAAATTCGAGTTAAGACTTATAATAAGGAGTATTGCCAAATTGATGGAGAAAATGGTCCAAAAACTACCTATGACATAAGCTTTAAAATTGATCACTTTTATTTACAAAAATAAAAAAAGAAATGTATCACTAATTTGATACATTTCTTTTTTTGTATTATAAGTTTATCCTAAATATGAAATTGCTATCTGTAATTGCGACAACTTAATTATAGCTTGAACCAAATTATCTTTATCTGTTGTAACAGATATTTCGCAAGTCTCTTCATCAAAATCAAAACCTGCACCAATTGCAATTTCTTCTGCTGTTCGATAAAGATCCACATCATCAGCACCTGGATCTAGTTTGAATAAAATTCGACCCTCATCCCCTATTTGGTAAAGATCTTCCATTTTTTTGACAAAACAATAGATCGTATCTCCATAAGAGTCAATCTCAGTTGTTGCAATTTCATAGGTATCATCACTTATAGGAATAATCTGAGTATTTTCACTGATCCAATTACCAATTCCGTTTTTAATAAATTTTATATCGTCAGCATTATTAATCATTACTTTTCCTCTTCTATAGCTATTACCCTATTATCATATCTTATTTATTAATTTTTGACCATAAAAAAAGTCGCCATTTAAGAGACCTAGGCGACTTTGAAGAAACATATTGTATAGTTGCACATGAGCCTATCTCACGTACTTATTAAATAATAACACTCGTTCTTTTATTTTACAAGTTTATATTGAAAAAAATAGAAAAATTCCTAAGTTTAAAACTTAGGAATTATGGCATTGATTTGACTCTAACAATGAAATTTTACCCAATTCTATTATTATCAGTCAATATATTTTGGTTTATTTAATTCGTAAATAAATCATCATAAAAAATTCACATTTATTAACTATTATTTTCACTGTAGAGATGATATCGAAAGGATGACCATATTGCTACATATTTTACTAACTATCTGTTCTTTTTTGGTTTTGTTCCTTACAGCATCTAGCTTAAATATGATCAAAAAGACAGTTCCTGCAAGAAATAAAAACCAAAAATAAAATAAGTGCGTAAGATTTATAAGTCTTACGCACTTTTTGATTTAAGGTTTTAGAGAAATTCCTTCCATACCTATCATCGGATCAATTAAACCAGAATATATTTTTTCTTTTGTTAGAACATAATCCTGGTTTTCATTGGTAAAACTTTCGGTCGAAGCGATTTGGTCTTGTTCACCTACTTTTACACCATCTGTTACTGATTTTGTCTTTTCGGATTCAATTCCTAACAACTTCTGTAATTTAGCTATTAAACCCGTTTTCCGATCATTTCCAGGTGTATTTAATGCAGTAATATATGCTTTAGGCTCACCAATAAGAACCAAGTTTTTCTCAGCACGGGTAATAGCAGTATATAAAAGATTTCTCTTCAACATGACATAATTTTGCATTGTTAAATTCAATACTACTAACGGAAATTCTGAGCCTTGTGATTTATGGATTGTAATTGCATACGCTCTAGTTAAATCCATTAAATCTTTTCTACCAAACTCTACTTCTCGTCCATCAAAATCAGCTATTAAGCATGCTTTAGAATCATCTTCATCAATACCAATTACTTGTCCAATTTGCCCATTATATATATCTTTTTCAGAATTATTTTGTAATTGTAAAACTCGATCACCAATTCGAAAAATCTCATCATGAGCTTCAAGATACTTGCTTTTTTCTGTCGGTGGATTCATAATTTCTTGAATTATATCATTCAAATTATTTACTCCACCGATACCATGGTACATCGCACCTAATACTTGAATATCATCTTTTTTAAAGCCACGCTTTAAGGCAAGCTCTACAATCTGTCTTACTGCATCCCCAACAAGGCCTGGCTTACATGGGATAAAAGAATAGTTCTTAGTCTTTTTAAATAAAATATCTGGGTTACTGCCTTCATTTACATCATGTGCCAGGGTAATAATACTTGAATCATCTCCCTGTCGGTGAATTTGTTTAAGAATAGTAGTCGGAAAAGCCTTAGATTTAATTAAATCACTAAAAACATTTCCCGCACCAACTGAAGGTAATTGGTTTTTATCCCCGACAAAAACAATGTGTCTTGTCATATTGATGCTGGAAATCAATTGTCTAAACAAGAACATATCAACCATCGACATCTCATCGATAATTAATATCTCCCCATTCAATTCATTCAAGTCATCAATACTATTATCACCAATTCCCATCCCAAGCAATCTATGAATAGTTTTCGCAGCAATTCCAGTAATTTCACTCATTCTTTTTGCTGCTCTACCTGTAGGTGCCGCTAAAAGAAAAGGAGGATCATCGCTATATAAAGCTGAAGCCGGAATATCAGCAAGTTTGCGAAGAACTAAAATAATTCCATTAATAATAGTAGTTTTACCGGTACCTGGACCACCTGTTAAGATTGAGATTGGACTATTAACTGCGTTTTTAATTGCCAATTTTTGAGTTTGATCATATTCAATTTCAAGCTCTTTTTCTGCTTCGTTTATTGCAGATTCAATCTTATCTTCATCATACTGCTCATTTTCTTGGTTATCCTGTCTATCAACTAAGTGTTTCATAGAACGAGCAATACCTAGCTCTGCTTGATAAATATTGCTTAAAGCAGCATTATTACCATCTACTACAATTTTTCCATTACTTTGGAGCGTATTAACTTCTTCAGCAATTGGATCATATAAGTCTAAATTGAGTAATTCCTTGACAGTTTCTAATAAAGTTGACAATTCAACATATGTATTACCATCACTATTTAAAGCATCATTTAAGACTTGAAAAATTGCTCCACCAATTCTTTTTGGATCATCTGCAGAAATACCTAATTCTCGACCAATTTGATCAGCTATTTTAAAACCATAACCAGAAACATCAGCAATTGCAAAGTACGGATCCTTTCTTATTTTTTCAACTGTTTCACCATGGTACAACTGATATAAGCGCGTTGCCACTTTTCGATTAAGTCCAAATTGGGCCAATTTTAAAGTAACTTCTGAAAAAGAGTCCATTGTATTAATTCCAGACAACAAACTATCTTTTTGTTTTGCGGTCAAATTAAGCGTATCAATTTTAGCGGGATTTTCTTTTAAGACATCTAATACGTTGAGACCAACTTCATCAATAATCTTTTCTGCAGCCTTTTTACCAATACCAGGAAACTTATTTGAACTTAAATATTTTGTTAAACTTCCCTCCTCATGAGGAAGTACTTGCTTATACTTTTCTGCTCGAAACTGTTTTCCAAACTTTTCATGAACAACAAAAAAACCGGTAAATTCATAATTTGAACCAACTTGAATATCACCAAAATTTCCCACTACTTTGATAGAATCCTTAGAATAATCTTCTAATTTGCCAATTATTTCGACATCTAAAATTTTATATAGATCCTTATCGTTTTCAAAAACAATATTATTAATTTTTCCGGTAAAACTATTACTCATCTTTTTTACCCTTGTCACTAATTAATTTTAGAATCGAGCCATATTGATTCTTCGCTTGCTGATAGTACTTCGAATCCATTTGTTTAGACTTATTAAAATATTTCTCAGCTTGATCACGATTTTTTGAAAAAACAGTTATTCCAAGCAAGAAATATATTTTTGCAGTTCTTTTATCTTTTGGAATAGACTTATATGTCTTTTCTGCATCTTCCAATTGCCCTAACCCAAGCCAAATATCGCCAATTAGTTCTTTAACCTTTTCATCGACATTTTTTATAGTTAGAGCAAATGCAAGTGCCTTTTGATGTTGTCCCAACTTAAAGTACACTAAGGCCTTTTGATAAAGGGTTAAATCATCATTTGGAACCTGATCAAGTAACGCAATTGCTTTATCAAAATCACCTTGCATGTAATAACAAACTGCCAAATTATAAGCTAAGTCTATTGGATTTTTAACTAAATGTTGTGCTTGTTCTAATAATTGTTGAGCCTGATCAACACTCCCTTGCTCAATTAAATAAGTCGAAAGCTGTAAATAGTTTTCTGTATCTTTAGGATGAGAATCTATTTCTTTAATCAATAATTTGACTGCTTCGTCAACATTGCCCGAATTATATAGGTCTGATATTTTTTTATTCATTATAGTGAATCCGTTTTTGATAATTTTCTTTCTAAATAACTAGTTTCATTCCATAAAACAGGTTTAAAACTCTTTCCACCATCATCTGTTTCCAGGATGGTTAAACTCGTATTACTTAAGCCTCCACGCTTACGCACATCTTTTAGTGGGTAACCTAATAATCCACCCATAATAGCAGACAATGCTGCTCCGTGACTTACTGCTAAGATCTTATCATTTTCTTCTGGAAAACGCTTAGCCATTTCTTGAGCAAAATCTTTACCTCTCGCAATTACATGAGGATAATCTTCCCCATTTAGTTCCGTAGGGTCATACTTATCTGGATGATGCCAAAAATTATCCATCTGTACTGGATACTTCTTACTTGCATCATCAAATAACATACCTTCCATATCGCCTAAATTGAACTCTCTAAGACGTTCATCAATAACAACAGGTAAGTTTGCATTCATTGCATCATCAATTCCCTGGGCGGTATTAAACGCACGCTGTAAGGGGCTTGAAAATATCCCCCTAAATTTTGTACCTCTTAAGTACTTACCTAGCTTTTTAATATCTTCTAAACTTTGATCCAAAAGTGGTGAGTCGCCGTGACCGCCTTGAAATCTACTTGCTAAATTCCATTCAGTTTTCCCATGTCTAACAAAATAAATTTGCATAATTATATCCCGCTCCTTATGAATCTATTTTAGCAAAAATTTCTAATTATATTCTTCTGTTTATTTATCAAGAATAAACTTTTCAATAACTTCTCCAACTCCACCTTCATTGTTATCTGAGTTAGTAATAAAGTCACAATATTGTTTTATCTTAGGATTGACATTTTTCATTCCAACACCTAAACCAGCAGTCTTAATCATTGATAGGTCGTTAAAATTATCACCTATTGCAATTGTATCTGCAAGATCAATATCTAAATTGGCAGCTAATTCATGTAATCCCTGTCCTTTATTGACTCCTTGAGGATTTAATTCTAAATATCTATTTGATGAATATGAAATATCTAGGTTGTAGCCTTTTTCTCTAATAACTTTTTCAATCCTTGATAAATAATCTAGATCAGTATTACCGTAAATTACCTTTGCAACATCCTCATTCTTTAAAAAAGATAAATCATCAGGATCTTTAATAACTTCAAAAGAGTTGCGGGCCATTACATAATTCAATTCATCATCATTAGCATTATAGATAAACAACTTATTTTTAGTATTAACATGGATACAGACATCAAATTCTCTACCAATTTGAAACAACGCTTTTACTTCCGAATACTCTAGGCCAGCAAACTTTATTATTCTATTATCTTTATTTTCAGTAATACAACCGCCATTAAACGATATCACATACTCGCTTGCTTTATCCTTTAAATCTAGATCATTTAAAACATTTTGTATTGAATTGTACCCTCTTCCTGTGGCAGGAACAAACTTGATGCCTTTATTCAATGCTGCTTTTATTGCATCAATATTTCTTTGAGAAATTGTTACATCATCACTTAATAAAGTTTCATCTAAGTCACAAGCAATTAATTTGTACATAAAAACTCCTTCAAAAAAAGAGTAAGAAAAATTTTCTTACTCTTTTTATAATCATTATACTAATTGTAACTCTTTTGCACCTTGGAAGGCAGCATCAATATTACCTCCACCGATGCATTCTTCTCCATCATATAAAACAAGAGCTTGTCCAGGAGTCACGGCACGAGCTGGCTCATCGAAGAAGACATCAACTGTATTATCATCAGCGTGATATTGAACAGTTACACCAACATCACATTGACGATATCTAAACTTAGCGGTGCAGTGAAATTCAATATCATGATCTGGCTTACCAGTAAAGAATGACATATCACTTGCTTTAAGTTGAGTAGCATAAAGGAGCTTACTGTCATAACCTTGTTGAACGATCAATTCGTTCTTCTCAAGATCCTTACCAACTACAAACCATGGATCAGTTGATTCCTTAGTAGAACCAAGACCTAAACCCTGTCTTTGACCTATTGTGTAGTACATAAGACCAGCATGTTCACCAACAACTTTTCCATCAGGAGTAATCATCTTACCTGACTTAGCTGGCAAAAATTCACTTAAGAACTTTCTAAAGTTTCTTTCCCCAATAAAGCAGATTCCAGTTGAATCCTTCTTCTTAGCTGTAGCTAGACCATTTGCCAAAGCAATTTCCCGTACTTGTGGCTTAGTTAAGTTAGCAAGTGGGAAAATTACCTTCTTAATCTGATCTTGGCTCAATTGACTTAAGAAATAAGTTTGATCCTTATTACCATCCTTAGGTCTCATCATGTGAGTGACGCCATTTTCATCCTTCACAGTTTTTGCATAATGACCCATTGCAATATAATCAGCGTCAAGATCCATTGCAAAATCAAGGAATGATTTAAATTTGATTTCACTATTACACATAACATCAGGGTTTGGAGTTCTACCCTTTTTGTATTCATCTAAGAAATATTCAAAAACTCGGTGCCAGTATTCCTTTTCAAAATTAATTGAATAATATGGAATCCCAATTTTATCGGCAACCTTCTTTACATCTGCGTAATCTTCTGTTGCTGTACAAACTCCAGAATCGTCAGTGTCATCCCAATTCTTCATAAAGACACCGACAACATCATAGCCTTGTTGTTTCAAAAGTAAAGCTGAAACTGAAGAATCAACTCCACCACTCATTCCGACAACAACTCTGATCTTACTATTGTCTACCATCTAATCAGTCCTTCACTGGAACAATTATATTGCGATCCTCTAGATCTTCTAAAATAAAATCTAAAAGTTCTACAGTTTTCGCTAATTGTTTATTTTTAAAAATATTAACCTTTTGCAAACCAGTTCTATCAGTAACAACCATTGTTAAATGTGATAAATCCTTATCAACAGTCATCTTCAATTTAGTTGGTGCATCATATGGTGAATCATTGTACAAAGGATGTTCATAATTATAATTACCTTTTTTGGTTTTAGTAAAGCCAACATCCATTAATGAATAAAGCTTTACGTCTGAACTCAATGTAAACTTACGTTTATCGCCATTGATTATAACTGTATTTGCCATAGTTATCCTCACTTATTTATAATAAGTTACTTTCTTTTTGAAAGCAACCCCTTAATTTAGATTTTCAACATAGTCACAAATTAATTTAGCTGCCTTAGCGCCAACCTTTTTAACAAATGCATCAAAATCATCATCCGCATTGTCATCGCCATTATCAGATATTGCTCTCATTGCTACTAATGGAACGTTAAAGTGGCTAGCAACTTGTGCAAAAGCAGCACCTTCCATTTCAACTCCAAGTGCATCTTTAAAGTTTTGTTTAATTTCATTCTTTTGTACATCCGATGCAATAAATGAATCACCAGTTACAACTAAGCCTTCTTTATATTTAACACCCTTATCAGTTAAATATTTAGCAAACTTATTTCGTTCATCTGAACTCAATTCATATCTGGCAGGTTCCTGTGGAATTTGTCCTTCTACATAATTACCAGCTAATGTATTGTGAGCATCATGATATGCAAATTCACTTGGTAAAATCAAATCTTCTTTACGAACACTATCCTGCATTGATCCGGCTGATCCAGTCATGAATATCATATCAATGTCTACATTACTTAATAAACTTGCCAAATTCATTGCAGCATTAACCTTACCAATTCCACTCAGGCCAAGGTAAATATCATTACCATTAACAGAAAAATGCTCGAATTCAGTTGATCCGAACATTTCTCTGTCTTCTGAGCGAAAATGCTTACGATAAAATTCTGCTTCTTCTTGCATTGGCACAATAATCGCAATTTTCATTTTCTTCCTCAATTCACTTTATAAATAAAACAGTGCTAATAACACTAAGATGATTAATATGGTAACTACAAAGATTGAGATATTCAATCTTTTCTTAAGACGTAACCTTTTCTCATCAGAAATTGAAGGTGAAGGTGAATTTACCGCAACTTTTTGGTAATCTTCTAACCCATTTCCTTCTAATGGTCTTCTTTCAGACTGATCTCTAGTGAAATCTGGATTTACGTCTACATCGCTTGTATCAACAGTTGAACTATCATCAAAGGCAGCTTTAACCTTATTCAAAAGATTATTCTTGCCTTTTGCCTGCTTTTTACGATAATCAGCTCTTTTTTCAGTCATTAGTTTCCTTCATCTTTTGACCACTTAATAACATATTTTCCCAGAAAGTAATAGCATAGATGGTCTTTGCATCAACTATTTTACCTTCTGAAAGCATCTTTTTAAGTTCATCAAGACTATACCACTCAGCAGTCAAAAATTCATCTTCATCAAGAGAACGCTTCTCTTCAAGTTTGGTTAATGTATCACAATAAAATAGATACATTTTCTCATCAGTAAAACCAGGAGAAGAATAAAATTCCATTACTTTTTCCCAGTATTCTGCCCTATATCCACCCTCTTCGTTAAGTTCTCTCTTCATTGCATCAAGTGGACTAGCATCGGTTGAATCAATCAAACCAGCAGGAATTTCCAATGTTAGCTGCTTAATTGGTTCACGCCATTGTTTGACTAATAACATTTGTTTATTTTCATTTATAGCAATAACAGCTGCTGCTGGCTGGTGCTTAATTACTTCCCTTGTGGCTTTTTCACCATTTGGAAGTTTAATTGTTCTGACTGAAAGGTCAACAATTCTACCTTTAAAGATAGGTTGGGATGAAATTTCAGTTTCTTTTAAATCCATCTTTAACCCCTGTCTTATTTAATCGGCCAAATAGACATTAACACATTGTAATCCTTTTTTACCTTGTGCTAACTGATATTTTACCTTTTGACCAACTTCTAAACGTTTATAACCTTCTTCTTTAATAGCTGTATAGAAGACAAAGTATGATTTATGATTGATATCATCTTCAATAAAACCATATGCACTGCCTTCATCAAACTGTTTAACAATACCGTGTTTCATTATTCAAGACCCTCTTGTACTGCTTCTGGATAGTTTTCTTCCACTATCTTAGCACAGCGTCCACAAAGTTGTGGCAATTTAGGATCTACACCGATATCAGTTCTAATCATACGACAACGTGGACATTCTTCACCTTCAGCTGGCTTAACTACAATTGAAGCAGTTGCGAATTTTTTAGCATCTGCAGGTGCTTCTTCATCAGAAATAGTTAAGTTCGAAACGATCAAGATTTCTCTAAAGTTAGCATTAAGCTTCTTAAGAACATCTTTCATTTCATCATCTGGGTAGACAGTTACAGCTGCTTCAAATGATTTACCGATTAACTTTTCATTTCTAGCTTCTTCTAAGGCCTTAAGGACATCATCACGAAGCTTCATGAACTTACCCCAATCTTCGAGTAAATCTTCACGGTTAATGAAAGTTTCAACTTCAGGCATTTCAGATAATTGAATGTATTCGCCGTTTTCTTTTAAGAAGCCCCAAATTTCTTCCATAGTGTGTGGCAAAATTGGAGTCAAAATCTTGGCAATCTTAACTGCTGCATCGTAGATTACAGTTTGCATTGAACGACGTGCATGACTGTTTTCAGCTTCAATGTAAAGTACATCCTTAGCAAAATCCAAGTAGAATGATGATAAATCATTTGAAATGAAGTTGAATACACGCTTAAACACAGTTGAGAAGTCGTACTTGTCGTATGCTGCTAAACAATCCTTGATAAGATCGTTAAGTTTAACTTCCATATATTGATCAACGCTACGAAGATCATCATAAGCTACACGGTTTTCCTTTGGATCATAGTCACTAGTATTAGCAAGCATGTAACGGAAAGTGTTTCTGATCTTACGGTAGCTTTCAGCCGATTGATTCAAGATGTCGTATGAAACTGCAACGTCTGATGAAGTATCTGCTTGAGCAACCCACAAACGAATAATTTCTGCACCCATCTTTTTGATTACATCGTTTGGCAAAATAGTATTACCAAGTGACTTACTCATCTTATGGCCCTTATCATCCAAAACAAATCCCTGTGAAAGAACTTGTTTATAAGGTGCTAACCCAGTAGTAGCAACAGAAGTAATTAAACTTGAGTTGAACCAACCACGGTATTGATCACTACCTTCAAGGTAAAGATCAGCTGGGAAGTCAAGACCATTTCTAAGCTTCATGACACCTGCCCATGATGTACCTGAGTCAAACCAAACATCTAAGATATCTGTTTCCTTCTTAAATTCACCATGTGGTGAATGTTCAGAAGTAAAGCCTTCTGGTAGTAATTCCTTAGCTGAACGCTTGTACCAAGCAATTGATCCTTCTTTTTCAAAAATCTTGGCAACATGTTCAATGGTTTCTGGAGTAACGATTGGAGTATCATCTTCAGCATAGAAAATTGGAAGTGGAACACCCCAAGCACGTTGACGAGAAATTACCCAGTCACCACGGTCTTTAATCATATTGTAAAGACGAGTCTTACCCCATGAAGGGATGAAATTGGCCTTCTCAATTTGATCTAGGATTTGATCTCTAAACTTATCAATTGATGCGAACCATTGAGTAGTAGCACGGTAAATTACAGGCTTCTTAGTACGCCAATCGTGTGGATATGAGTGAGTAAAGAAACTTAATTTAAGAAGTGCACCGGCCTTTTCAAGCTTGTCAGTCACAATCTTATTAGCGTCTTCATAAAATACACCAACAAGGTCTGGATCTGGAACCTCATCAGTAAACTTACCTTGTGCATCCATTGGGCTAAATACTGGTAATCCATAGCGACGACCAACATTGTAATCATCTTCACCAAAACCAGTAGCGTTGTGAACAAGACCTGTACCATCATCATCAGTAACATAAGTATCGTTCATTACAAGACCAGTTACATCGTAAAGCGGATGCTTGTAAGTCATCTTGTCAAATTCAGTACCTTTGATGTCCTTCAAAACCTTGTAATCTTTCCAACCTAAGTCTTCAGCTACAGCCTTAAGGCGGTCAGCACCGATAACGTATTTTTTACCATCAACTTCAACTAGTGAGTAATCAAATTTAGGGTTAACAGTAATACCAACGTTACTTGGAATAGTCCAAGGAGTAGTGGTCCAAATTACAAGTGAAGTATCTTGATCAAGAATTCCCTTGCCATCTAAAATTGGAAATGCAACATAGATTCTTGGTGATTTGATATCGTGGTATTCAACTTCTGCTTCTGCTAAAGTTGACTCACTTGACCATGACCAGTAAACAGGTTTCTTACCCTTGTAAATGTAACCCTTCTTAAACATTTCACCAAAGACACGAATTTCTTCTGCTTCGAATTCAGGTTGCAAAGTAATATATGGATGATCCCAATCTGCCATTACACCAAGGCGCTTAAAGTCAGTCATTTGCTTTTGAATTTGTTCTTCCGCAAATTGACGGCAAAGCTCACGATATTTTGCGCGATCCATTGACTTACGGTCAACACCTTTTTTAGCAAGTTGTTGTTCAACTGGAAGACCGTGAGTATCCCAACCGGGTACGTATGGTGCGTAGTAGCCATCCATGTTCTTGTAACGAACAATAATATCCTTTGAGATCTTGTTTAATGCGTGACCCATGTGAATATTTCCGTTAGCAAATGGAGGGCCATCATGTAAATCAAAACGAGGTTTACCTTCGTTCAACTTTAATCTTTGTTCATATAAATCATTATCTTCCCATTGCTTTTGCCATTCAGCTTCACGAACAGGAAGATTTCCACGCATCTTGAATTTAGTTTTTCCTAAATTCAATGTATCTTTGATTCTCATTCAATTTTTCCTTTCTGTAAAAAAGAAAAACCTCGTCCGAATTAGGACGAGGTTAATCGTGGTACCACCTAAATTGAGCATAAAATGCCCCACTTAAACATTGCGTATCGTGCAATTAACGTTTAGATACATTGGCAGCCGATCAACTATCCGACTCTTATGTTAGTCTTTCACCATCACTAACTCGCTAAACTGTCATTTAGTTTTACTGTCGATCTAATTATGATCTTTATAATCATCTGGAAATACAATGTTTACTCCAGTATCTTTTCTGGCAGGTGCTTCAGTATTGATTGTTTCATGATTTGAACTATCACCCGTCATAGGTTGTGGTTCAGAATCATCATCTGCTTCAACAACCTCTTCACTAGAGTCTACTTCATCATCGTCATCAATGTCAACATCATCGTCAACTAATTCATAATCATTTTCGTCAAGATCATCTGTGAATTCGTCGGCTAAACGTGCTTCACGTGCAAATTCTTCTTCCTGAGTTTCAGCAGTAGGAACCGGTTCTGAGCCATCTTCAGGATAGAATCTTGGTGTCTTAAAATATTTGTCTAGTGCGTGTTGCCATTGATCATCACTTAAATTATCAATTTCTTTTTGCAACATAGCTTGCATGTTGGTTCTAAATTCACCAATTTCCTTCTTTAAGCGATCATAATCATACTTAAGAACATCTTGTTGCTGTCTTTGATAATTAGTATCAGTCATCGATTGATCTTTGGCATCTTTAACAGACTTTTCTGCTTCAGCCTTTGCATCTGCAATAATTTTATTTGCTGTTTGTTGAGCAGAAACTAAAGCTTGATTTACTTCACTTTCTTTTTGCTCATACTTATTAACTTTCGCTTGAAGTTCAGTAACCTTATCATTCAATGAAGCCATTTGATTTTTTAAATCAACAACTTCATCTAAAGAATCACCATAATCATCTACTATTTGATCCAAAAAACTATCTACTTCATAACGATCATAACCATTACGTCCACGATGTTTAAATTCCTTATTATGAATATCCATCGGTGTAAGTTGATCTATCTTTTCATGTTTTGCCAAATTCTAAACACCACCCTATATTTACCTTTTCTAGTTGCGGTTATCCCTTCAATTCTTATTCTACCGAAGTGACGCAAACTTAATATATCGGCTTCTTTAATCATTATATTAGAATTTTGAATATCATGCCAATTTAATTTAACTTCTTTTTCACCAATAACTTTTTGAATTTCGCCTCTACTCTTTTTGCTTACACTGGCCAAAAGTGCATCGACTCTTAATGAAGAAACAATTTCTGTTCGTTCAATCGAATTATCTTCTGGTTGAACTACATCTTTGAAAGTTATTTCTTTCAATTTAACTTGAGTTCTTCCAATTCTATTGATTTCATTTTTAAAGAATTCTAATAATTCCTCTTTTATAAAGAATTGCCATTTTCCATTGCCATCAGTGATAATATCTCCAAAAGTATCCAACTCCACTCCTGAATTTGCTAAAGTGCCTAAGATTGAACTATGGGTTAACTTAGCGAATTTTGTGGGATAGTCTATTTCTAAAGGAATTATTTTAAAATCAAATGGATTAACATTAATCCATTCTATACTCATTAATACGCGCTTTTTCTCCGCATCTTCATATCCACCAAACTCTTGAACAAACGCATCATTTCCAACTATCTTTTTAAGAATTTCCCTTTCCCCAGGATTTAAAAAGTCGGTCAAAATAGTTTGTTGCTTAAAAATCAAGTTATTAAAAAGACCAACTATATGATCAATAGTTGGTCTTTCATCTTGATTGAAGTGAGGATAAAAGCTACTAGCTTGTCTTTTTTCCATTATCCAACCAATTTAAATAAAATATTAGCTACCCATCTCAAAACATAATCTTGAATAAAATATAGAACAAAGATTGCAATAATTGGTGAAATATCAATGCCTGTATTATTTGCAAGTGTTTGTAATGGGCCTCGTCTAAATAAACTTAGGTAAGGATCGACGATCTTATTTAAGAATTGTCCAATTGCTGAATTATAAAGCATTGGTACCCAACTTAAAATTGCACTTATCACAATAAGTAAACAATATAGCCATATCAACCAATCAATTATAGAAATAATACTATAAACTACCATTACCCTAAATTATCTTTCTTATCAAGTAATTCACTAATTTTGCCATCTGTTACAAACTTAGGTGGAGTTGCTAAAAAGATCTTATCACCAATGCGTTGAATTTCTCCATTTAATGCATAAACTGTACCAGTAATAAAGTCAACAATTCTTCTTGCAGAACTATCTTCCATTCTACCAAAGTTAATCACAACAGCCTTATTTTGCAATAAATTTTGGGCAACATCTTTAGCATCAGAATATACTCTTGGTTCGTATAGGACAATTTGGCTCTTAGTAGATGACATACCTGATTTGATTGAAACAACATTGTCACGATTTAGATTATTCATAGGAATTTGATCATTTTCGAGATCTTGTTGAGCATCAGAATAACTTTCTTCGTCTGTCATATCTTCTTCATCAGAAATTCCGAAGAATTTACCTAATTTGTCAAAAGCCATGATTTATTCCTCCTACTAGTTCTCATTACGGTGCTTAAAGAATGGAATATCGTTGCTGTCATCATCTTGTACACTGGTTTCAATTTGAGAAATACTATTTTGATCATCATTAGCAAATGAATCAAAATTATTATTGTGATTCTCATCTGGTTCAGTTTGATTTCTTCTTGAACTTTGTTCACTATCATTCAAGCCCCAAACACTAGTTGGATCTACCATTGTGTCATGCTTTGGTGCTGGATTAACAGGAGCTGTTTCAAGAGTGCTTGCATCCATATCTTCATTTGGCTGAACAGTTTGACCAATCTGGCTCTTTGGTCTTGCTTCTTCAGTAGTTTCACTATTTTCTTCTTTCTTGGTCTGAGCCTTAATTTGATGACTTCTACCAGGAAGTTGCTTTGAAGCCGCTTCTTCAATAGCCGAGTCAATACCAGTTGCAATAACTGTAACAACAACTTCATCACCAAGATTTGGATTAATTGAAGTACCAAAGATAATGTTTACATCATCCCCTGCGGCCTTAGATACAATTTCTGAAGCATCTTGAGCTTCAAATAAAGTTAAATCAGGACCACCAGTAATGTTCAAAAGTACTTGCTTAGCACCATCAATTGATACTTCAAGTAAAGGTGAAGAAATAGCTAATTTAGTAGCTTCAACAGTTCTATTTTCACCACTAGCACGACCAATACCCATTAAGGCTGCACCTTGGTTTTCCATAACTGTCTTAACATCAGCAAAGTCCAAGTTAACGTAGTCAGTTGAAGTTATCAAGTCTGAAATACCTTGAACACCTTGCTTCAAGACATTATCAGCTTCCTTAAAGGCATCCATCATTGGAGTCTTCTTATCAACCATCTCAAGCAAACGATTATTTGCAATAATAACTAGGGTATCAACATATTGCTTTAATTGAGTTATTCCTTCAGCCGCATTTCTTGAACGCTTAGGTCCTTCAAAACTAAAGGGTCTTGTAACAACAC
Source organism: Lactobacillus agrestimuris (assembly GCF_943193025.1). Lineage (GTDB taxonomy): Bacteria > Bacillota > Bacilli > Lactobacillales > Lactobacillaceae > Lactobacillus > Lactobacillus agrestimuris. The sequence goes on along the minus strand of NZ_CALPCQ010000014.1, from coordinate 31,139 downwards.
CAACAGTTAAAGCACCAGTCTCACGAGCAATTTTAGCCACTACAGGAGCCGCACCAGTTCCTGTACCACCACCCATACCAGCGGTGATAAAAATCATATCTGCACCTTTTAGTGCATCTTCAATTGTTTGTTCACTTTCTTCTGCAGCCTTTTGACCAACTTCTGGATGTGAACCAGCACCCAAACCTCTAGTTAATTTAGGTCCAAGTTGAATCTTTTCTTCTGCTTTATTACTGTTCAAAGCTTGTACATCAGTGTTAGCAGCAATAAATGAAACACCTTGAACACCATCATCGATCATTCGATTTACTGCGTTACCGCCGGCTCCACCGACACCGATTACCTTAATGACAGCATTTTTATTGTCGTCTGAATCGAATGTAAAATCCATCTAATTACCCACCTTTAGTCAAAGAATTTTTTAAAGAAGTCTTTTATGCTTCCTGCTCTATTTTTTGGATTATTTTCTTTTTCAGGAGAATCTTCTCTCTCTGAAGTTTTACTATTATTATATGCTTCTTTCTGTTCACTTTCACTAGAAGCCGGATTTCTTTTCAAATTTTTGATATTTCCGTTATTCGTAGCTTGAGTTGAACCTTGTTTTTCAGATGGTACAGTATCTGTACCACCATAAATCGCTCCAGTAACGATGAAATCGATTTCTGACATTCTATAAGAATAATTTACGATTCCATATGCTGCTGCATAAACCGGATTCCGCATTCCCATTTGATCTGGTTGATAAATTCTCGCTTTAATTCCTAAGGTATTAGCAACTAAATGATCAATTCCCTGAAGTAAGCTACTACCACCCGTGATTACGATACCACCTGGTAACTTAAGTGCATTAGTTTTTGCTAAGCCTTTACCAACTCTATTTAAAATCTGCATCAAACGTGCGTTAATAATTTCACTCAAATAAACTTCATCGATCATTTGTTGACCATTTGAGCCAACGCTGTTAACTGCAAATTTATCATTTTTTGAGGCTAGATTTGGATCAGCATATCCATAATCAAGTTTTAATTGATTTGCATCCTTCTTTGAAATGCTTAAAACCACAGATATATCATTACTAATGTCTTTTCCACCTTCAGGATCAATATTAGCATATTTAATTTGATTATCTTGAATAACTGTGGCTGTAGTAGTTCCACCACCTAAATCCAAGATAATAGAACCAAATGTTCTTTCACCTTCATCAAGCGCGACACTAGCAATTGCAAGTGGAGTTGGAACAAAAAAATTATTCTTGTAGCCTGCTCGTTCAATTGCTTTTCTAATATTGTGAAGTGCACCAGTTGGAGCAGTAAGTAGAATACCTCTTACTGCTAAAGAATGAGCGATCATCTTCCTTGGATCATCGACATCAGTTTTGCCATCAATCAAAAATCTACTTGGCAAAAATGTAATTGGATCTCTACCATCTTTAACAGCCGATCTAATTGCTGCTTGAGAAACCCGCTTAACATCATCATTACCAACTTCTTGTCCATTATCAGCAACACTGATTAATCCTGTTGCACTTTCAAGTTGGAGCATACCTACTGGTATACCTGTCACTACACGATAAATATTAGAATTGGTTTTTTCTGCTACTTCTTTTAATGCTGTACTAATTGCAGCAGCCGTTTGATCAATATCAACAATTTGACCATGTCTCATTCCTTCGTTGGGAGTTGAAACAGCGCCAATCACTTTTCCTGAATCTGCAACAACTGCTTTTACACTAGTAGTTCCTATATCAAGACCTACTAACAGTTTTGAATTATCCAAATTTAAGCCTCCATTAATAACTACCTTCAAGAAATTTTAACATAAAAATTCATATAAAACAGCTAGTTTATTCCATATGCTTTCATTTCACCTTTGGTAAGTGGTCTACTAAATGCCCCAACTTCCAAATCTATTAAGCTATTTTTACCAGCTTTTGCTTTAATTGAATTATAGTAAAGAATTTTATTCTTTAAAGTTGCTGTATTACCAATGACCACATTGCCATCTTTCATGACTAAAATTATTTGATTTGTGCGAGCTCCTTTTCCAGTCAATAATTTTACTTCTTGACGGAAATCTTCTGGGAAACTGTTAAACAATTTCAAGTCATTCTTCAAGGACATTTTTTTAGTATAACCAACAAAAATTGGTTTCTCTTGATTAATGTTTTTCCAATTCAGGGACTGACTTCCAATATCATCATTTGATAAAATTTTTCGATATTTGCTCCCATCTTTAATATATCCGATTGTTGGATACTCATTAATTTGTAAAACTAAATTATTAAGATGTTTAACACTTATCTTTACACCATCAACTTCAGGATATTTCTTTGATAATTTTTCATCAACTTTTTTTGAATTGAACAAATAATCAAAGATTTTTTCATCAGATTTAATCCCTGAATTAGCAACTACTTCTTTTGTTGGTAAATCTGGGGCACCCTTTACCTCTACACTATTAATATTAGCTAAAGGTGAAACATAATAGCCGAAGATAATTATCGCTATAACTGATATTCCCAATATTAGTCCCAATCCTTTAAACAAAGATTTTCTTCGTTCTGATTGGAGACCGGAAAGCGAGGCAGAAACCTTCGTTACTTTTTTACGATTCTTGTTTTTTTTCTTACTTGTTTGATGATTCAAGTATGGAGAAAGTTCTTTTCTCGGATCAATTTTCGTTATATCTTTCTTGGGCAACTACCTCACCTGCCTTTACTTGCTTATTTCTTCCATTACTTTAATAATCTGATCTGTAGAATCAGGTACACCTAAGGCCTTAGATGCCTTCTTCATCTCATCGGCATACTTTTGATCAAGCAAAATGTGATCAATTGATGCAACAAAATTATTTGGATTTAAATCATCCTCTGGAAGAACCAAGGCTGCACCTGCTTTTTCCAAATCCATTGCATTCTTCATTTGGTGATTATGAGTAACATTTGGACTTGGAATTAAAATCGCAGGTACACCTAAAGCTGTAATTTCAGCAATACTGGTTGCACCAGATCTTGAGACTACACAAGTCATTTCTGGAAGTAATGCAGGCATATTTTTGATATATGGCAATACTTTAATATTCTTACCTAAATCAACGCCCTGTAATTTCTTTTCAATTGCATCATAGTAATAATTTCCAGTAGCCCAAATAATTTGATATGGTTTCTTCTTTAATTCAACAATTGATTTAAGCATAATTCTGTTAATCGCCAAGGCTCCACGTGAACCACCAAATACTAAGACAGTCGGAATTTCTGGGTTAAAATCGAATTCCTTTTTCAAGTCAATTCTTTCATTATTCAATGCAAGAACCTGTTGTGATCTCGGATTACCAGTTTTAACTAATTTTTTCTTTTCAGAAAATTGCTTGGCAGCATCATCAAAAGTATAACCTATTTTATCAACATAATGACCCAAGAACTTATTGGCCAGGCCGACAACTGAATTTGACTCATGAATCATTGTAGGAATATTCATCTTAGATGCTTCATAAACCATTGCACCGCTGACATAGCCACCTGTACCAAATACTAAATCTGGTTTAAATTCTTCAATAATCTGCTTTGCTTTTTTGGTAGCTTTAAAGAATAATTCGATTGTTTCAAAATTTTTTAAAACATGCTTTCTATTAAAACCTTGAATTCTAATTGTCTTAAAATTCACATGAGCCGCAGGTACAATCTTTGATTCCAAACCTTTTTCAGTACCTACAAATAAAATCTCATCATCTGTACTTATTCCAAGTTCTTTAAGACGTTCAATAATCGCCATAATTGGGTAAATGTGGCCACCAGTTCCGCCACCAGTAAAAATTACTCTCATCTTACTTAGTCTTCAATTCCTTAACAAATTTAACAAAATAATCACCACGATCTTCAAAAGTTCTAAATTGATCCCATGAAGCACATGCAGGTGATAACAGCATAACATCGCCAGGTTCAGTCAATTCATATGCCTTAGGCACTGCCTCTTGAAGAGTGTTCTCAATTACTATATCTTTAATTCCAGCCTTTCTAGCACTATCAGCTAAAAGATATCGTGTTTCACCATATAAAACAATGGCCTTTACATGTTTCTTAAACAATGGAATTAAATCATCAAAAGTAAATCCACGATCTAACCCACCGGCAATTAATACTTCAGGTTCTTTAAATGAAGGAATAGCTACAGTCGCAGCCTCAATATTAGTAGATTTTGAATCGTTATAGATCTTTCTGCCATCAAGCGTCATCACATATTGTAGGCGGTGTTTTGCACCAGAAAATGTGGTAAGAACCGCTTTAATATCATCATTATCAGCACCCATAATCTTTGAAATAGCGATTGCTACTAAACTATTTTGTAAGTTATGAATTCCCGGTAATTTTATATCATCAATTTTTATAATCTTTTCATTTTGTGATTCAAGATATTCATCGCCAATAAAGTAATCGGCTGATTTATCTTTTTCTGAGAAAGTTTGGGTCTTAGCTTTTGTAGTTACCTTTTCTTTTCCCAAAATATCTTTTTGATCAAAGTTAGCAATAAAGAAATCGGTACTATCTTGAAACTTAGTTACTCTTAATTTTGCATCAACATAATTTTCAAAAGTCTTGTGATAATCCAAGTGGACATTATTGTAAATATCTACAATGGCTGCAACTTTAGGCTTAATATCCGTTACTCCAAGTAATTGGAAACTTGAAATTTCAACAACTAAAATATCATCCTTGGTTGCTTTAGTAACTACTTCAGAAATTGGCACACCAATATTACCTACTGCATAAGCATGGTGACCGGACTTTTGAAGATGATGATCTAAAATTTGTTGAGTGAGCATTACTGTAGTAGTTTTACCATTTGAACCAGTCACACAAACGTAAGGTGCTTCTGAACAGCTTAGAGCAACTTCAGGTTCAGTAATAATTGGAATAGATAATTCCTCCGCTTTGGCAACCATTGGATTCTCATATGGAATCCCTGGATTTTTTACCAAATAATCAAAATGTTCTTCTTCTAACATTTCAACTGGATGATATCCACCAATAACTCGTACGCCTTGAGCTTCTAATTCTTTAGCTTTGGGATTTTCGTCTAAGTCAGCTTTATCATTCAAAGTTAACTTTGCACCAAGTTTTAACAATAATTCACTTACTGCAAATCCGCTTTTTCCTAAACCTAAAACTAATACATTTTTGTTTCTATAAGTATCAATTTCTTTCATTTTTATCCCCAAATACAAATATACAAAATGCTTCCTACTAAACCTACTAACCAGAACACTATATCAACTTTCCATTCTGACCATCCTAGCATTTCAAAGTGGTGGTGAATTGGAGTCATCTTAAAGATTCTTCTTCCAGTCGTCTTGAATGATATTACCTGCATGATTACACTAGCAGTTTCACAAACAAAGACAATACCAATTAAAAGTAATGACCATGGACGATTTAACAAGATACTTACTACTGCCAATCCTCCACCTAATGCAAGTGAACCCGCATCTCCCATAAAAATTTTAGCAGGTTTATGATTATAGATTAGAAAGGCAATCAAACCGCCGATGACACTCATACAAAAAATCAATACACTTAAGTTATTTTGTACATATGCAAGATATGCATATGTTCCATAAGCAACGATTGATAAACCTGTAGCAAGTCCATCAAGTCCATCTGAAAGGTTAACTGCATTAGAAAATCCAACTAGCCAGAAGATAACAAAAATAATGAACAAAGCTGCACTATTTACAACACCAGCAAATGGAATATACAAGCTTAAGCTAAAGTGATCTGAAGCAGCAATCCAAACGATTAAAAAGGCAATTAAAATTTGTAAAACTAATTTTTGCCATGCGCGTAAACCTAAATTACGCTTGAAGAAAAGCTTCAAACCATCATCCAAGAAACCAATAATTCCATATCCAAGAAGTGAAATAATTAAAATCCAAATGGTCTTATTTAATTCACCTTGCCAGATTGATACCCAGAGTGTAGAAATGACTGCGGCTAAAACGAAGATCGTCCCACCCATTGTAGGTGTACCTGACTTCTTTTGATGCCACTTAGGTCCTTCATCTCTAATTTCTTGTCCTTCGTGATGTGATCTCATAAAGATAATCAACCAGGGAACAAAGATCGCTGTTATTGCAAGCGAACTAACTAATGCAATAATGCTTACTAGCATATTTTTACTCCTTTAAAGTTACTTTTATTTTTTTACCCGTATTTATAATTGTACCAACTTTAATGTCTTGATTCTTAACTTTTCCAGTACCAGAAATAGTAATTTTTGCTCCTGTCAAATTCTCAAACTGATGCAGATCTTCTAGATCCCAACCAGTCATATCAGGACATTTAATTTTGCCAGAAGTTAAGAAGAATACCTTACTACCAATTTCAAGCCTTTCACCTGCGCTAATACCCTGAGCAGTCACCTTGTCACCGGTTCCTAATTGGAAAGGTTCAAATCCTGCTTTATTAATAGCAGATTTGGCTTCAGATGAACTCTTGCCCTTAACATCCGGTATCTTAGTGATTGAGGAATCTACATGTTGATTCTTCGACATAACAATGATTCTATTCATCATTGGCTTAAAAATAGAGGCTAAAATTGATTCTGCTGGCTGTGTCATGTTACGTGGCTGCTTCATTGTCAAGTAAATGCAGTAACGTGGATTCTTAGTTGGAGTAACTCCAACTACTGAGAAAATATAATTACTGTCACCTTTCATATAGCCGCCACCTTTAGGATTAGCAATTTGAGCTGTACCTGTTTTAACAGCGATATCTTTGCCATTCATATGGTAAGCATACCCAGTTCCAATTTGCTTATTTAATACTCGCTTCATATTATCAATGATCACTTTGCGAGTTTTTTCTGTATAAACTGGAGCACCAACTTTTTCCACCTTATATGGTTTAATAGTTTTGCCTTCTGAATTAGTAATCTTATCAACAAATTGTGGTTTAACCATTTGGCCATTATTACCTAATGAACTAAAGGCCTGCATCATTTGCATTACGTTAACACTAACACCCTGACCAAAACTAGTTACCGCCTGATCGGTTGAAGTATTAAATGATACCAAACCAGGTTGTTCACCAGGTAAAGTTACTCCAGTTTTTTGTCCAATTCTGAAACGCTTGAGATACTTCTTCCAAGTTTTTGCACCCATCTTTTGTTCTAAGTGAACAAAACCGGTATTACTTGAACGTGCAAAGGCTTGTGACATTGGGATAGTTCCCCATCCGGATTTGTTCCAGTCATTAATAGTCGCACCACCAACATTAACAGAACCAGAGCGGTAATATTCATTTGGATTATAATTACCACTATTTTCCGCTGCAGCTAAAGTTAAAACTTTAAAAACAGAACCAGCTTCATAATTATCTTGAACTAAAATATCCCGATAAGCGTTCGTTAACCCCTTCTTTGTTTGCGGATTAAAAGTTGGACGCTGTGAAGCTGCTAAAATTTTTCCGGTCTTCATATCTTCAACAACTGCCGTCAGACTTACAGGATTATATTTCTTTTGAACATCTGAAAGGCGTTCTTCTAAGAAAGTTTGTAATTGCGAATCAATTGTTAAATATAAATTATCTCCGTTTTTAGCGGGTTTATATGTTTGAGACTTATTTGGTAATTGATTTTCAGAAGCATCAACAGATGAAATCCTATATCCATCTTTACCAGATAAGATATTGTTATACCAAGCTTCAAGTCCCATTGTTCCAACTAAATTAGGTGAGGACGAATTTTTATTGTAGACTGGTTGAGCTAAACCAACAATATGAGATGCAAATACACCATTTGGATATAATCTTGAAGGCGTTTCAATAAATTTAATCCCAGGTAACTTCATTGACTCAATTTTTGTTTTTTGTTCTTTAGTCAAATTACTTCCGGCTGTTCCAAATTGAACCTGAAAGGCCTTATGTTTTGGATTTAAATATTCCAAAATCTTATCTTCAGAAATCGGAAGTACTGTTGCTAATTCTCTAGCAGTCTTATCTTTATTTACAACATATTCAGGCTTATTATCAGAATTAATTGAAGACTTATCTAAAATTGCGTATACAGTATACAAATGCGAATCTTCAGCAAGGGATAAGCCATTGCTATCATATATACTTCCTCGCGTTGCCTTCAATACTTCATTTCTTTGATACAGTTGTTTGGTCCGAGCGGATAAGTTTTCTCCATCAACTGTTTTAGAAATCCCGATATATAAAAATCTACCCATAAATACAAGAAAAACCAAAGCCACGGCCATTTGGAGAACTCTCCCCACCGTAAAGCGGTAGCCGTGGGCTTTGGTTTTTTGTAATTTTAAATTACTATTTTTCTTTTTCATTAACGAATTGTCCTAATATTTTTTTCATTCAAAGTTAGACCTTTAGCACGTGCTATCTCATTCAATCGAGCACTTGATGAAAGTTTACCAATCTGTTGACTTAAATCAGCGTTGCTATTTTCTACTTTAGTAATTCTCTGTTGAACTTCAGAAAGCTTATGTTGTGCTGAGGTTACAGAGATACTAGAAGAAACAAGGAAAATCATCATTCCCAAGGTAACTATACTTCCAATAACAATTAACGTTTTTTCAAAGAACGTCCAACGAACTTGACGTGGATTAAGAACAATTCGTCGTTTGTTTCCAACATTTACTTGTTCGTTGGGTTCAAATTCTATTCTTCTTGCAGAACTATCAGCCATCATCTTTCCTCTTTATATCTTTTCTGCAACCCGTAACTTCGCACTGTGTGAGCGGTTGTTGTCTTCTAATTCTGTTGTAGAAGCTGTAATCGGTTTGCGATTTACCAAACGAAGTGTCGGTTTCAAATCATCAGGAATTATCGGCATCCCTCTTGGAACTTCGACTTCAGAATATTTTTTAAAAATCTTTTTTACTATCTTGTCTTCATCAGATTGGAATGTAATCACACTTATCCGTCCTCCGGGGCGCAGAGCTTTTATCGCCTCTTCAAGGGATTCTTGTAGGACTTCTAATTCGTGGTTAACTGCCACCCGCAAAGCCTGGAAGCTTTTTTTCGCGGGATGACCTCCGGTTCTACGTGCAAACGCAGGTATCGCTTCTTTTATGATATCTACTAATTCAAAAGTAGTTTCAATTGGCTTAACCTTACGCTTTTCAACGATTTTTCTGGCAATTTGGCGAGAATATTTTTCATCACCAAACTTATACAAAATATTTGCTAGATCTTTTTGATCCAAAGTGTTAACTAACTCATAAGCATCAAGAGATTGACTTTGATCCATTCTCATATCAAGCCTTGCATCATATCGATAGGAAAATCCGCGGTCAGCTTGATCAAACTGAGGAGATGAGACCCCTAAATCATAGTAAATGCCATCTATGCCATCTGAGTAACCTAGCTTAACCAAGTTACTTTCCAAATGACTAAAATTATCATGTACTAGCTTTAGCCTTGGGCTACTATCATCTCTCAATAAATCAGCAAAGTTTAACTCTGCTGCCTTTATTGCATATTCATCTTGGTCAAAACCTATTAATGTTCCTGAGTTAATCTTACTGAGCAAATACTTCGCATGGCCTCCACCGCCGAACGTAGCATCTACATAAAGACCACCATCTTTAGGTTTTAAATTATCTATAGTTTCGTGTAAGAGTACACTGGTGTGTTTGAATTCCATAATTTATAGTTCAATGTCGTCCAAATCTTCTGCGATATCATCGTAGTTTTGGTTAGCAGCTTCTGAGAATTCTTCCCAGCGCTCACTTGACCAGATTTCAATTCGGTTAGAAACACCTACAATAACACATTCTTTCTTAAGCTCGGCATGCTTTTTTAATGTAGTGGTCAGATTGACACGCCCTTGCTTGTCGAACTCGCTTTCCATCGCACCAGAGTAAAATAATCGCATAAAACTGCGAACATTTCTCTTAGTCAACGGAAGTTTCGCTAACTTGGCTTCAATTTCATGCCACACTTCCATTGTGTAACCGAAAATACAGCCCTCCATTCCTCTTGTGAATATCATTTTTTCACCAATTTGGCCACGTAATTTAGCCGGTATAATCAAACGACCTTTACTGTCCAAATTATGATGATATTCACCCATGAACATGGTCTAGCCCCCTTCCAATTAATAATTTACCACATTTCACCACTTCCTACCACAACATGTCCGAAAAAAATGTTTTTTTTTGCATTTTTATTGAATTATAAATCAATAAAAAAAAGCTCTTCGATTTTTTAAATCGAAGAGCTTTTTAATCATATATTAAATAATCATCAAAAATAAAAGGCCAAAATACCAAAATACGGAGCTAATTGATAAATATCTCCAAATCTGTCTTAAAGTTTTTCCTAAAGAGATATTCTTATTCTTTATTGCAAGCTCTACAGTCATAATTATTACTAAAATAAAAAAGAATAAAAAGCCATATGGTAGAAAAGATGGGTTATTTTGATGGTGGGTAATCATCCCACATGCTGGAATAAAGAAAAAGGGTAAAATATCGTAACCACGGAACATTGCTTTAGGAAAGAGCTTATTTAAAAGTAGATCTAATAGTAATCCGATGATCGGTATCATAAAAATTGAAAACATCGCAAATCCTCCATAGATTTTATTCTAACCTTTTCTCACGTTGAAAAAAACCATTAATAAGCATAAAATATTTTAATAGGAGGAATTATTCATGGCTCGTAAAAGAAAAAAGAAATCCGGCTTTCAAAAGTTAACTATTATTATGGCTTTACTTATGGCCTTAGTTACTTTATTCGGTATCTTAATTCCAGTAATCAATTCAATGATGTCATCTGGTCAGTTTTAAATCGGATGAAAAAAGAGACTTTAGAAATTTCTAAAGTCTCTTTTCTTTATCTATAAGCGTTTAAATCGATCAAGAATGGATATCTTTCCGCTAAGTTGCCCCAAATCCAATACGTGGCAACGAAGAAAATGATTGACCAACCTGCATTTACTAATAAACTAATCAGCATTATTTTAACTGGAACAGAAATAATTCCCACCATCGTCAAAATTAACCAACTATATATATCCAAAATGGTCAAACCAATGATTACCACAATTAAGCGAGACCAAAAAATTTCGGGTAAGAAGCGAGCTACTTTTTGACAAGCCCAGGATGCAAGCGGAAAGAATACCGTGTAAACACCGACAATACCTAAAGTTGCAATATCGGCTACTATTCCCGCACCAAGGGCCAACCAAATTTCGTTGGAATTAGTATCATCAAACAAGGCAATTAACATAATTCCGATTGGCAGAAGTGTAAGTGATGCACCATATCGTCCAATCGTTAAGAATTGGTGCAAATATTGTGCTAACACTCCATCAAATAGTAGTGCAACAAATAAAGCGATGGCTAACGCCCATTTCCTTAAAATGCGCATTAATTATTTGCCACCTCTCTCTTAATTACGGTTACAACTGAAGGATCATTCACATCCCCTGAAGGATTAATCTTAATCAAATCAGATAAACCAAATGAATCACGAGTAGTAGCAGCAACTGTACCAACTAATAGGCCTTTAGGAGAATTGCCTCCCATACCACTGGTATAGATTTTGGTACCCTTTTTAAGTTTACGGCTATCGACAACTTGAGTAAATGCTAAACCATTATCTGAGTTAACAGTGATAATACCATGAACTGTCTTACCATTGCTCGTCTTAGCTTCAACAGCAAATCGGTTAGCCGATTTATCAGTTGTAGTAATTAATTCAACTTTGGAAGAAGCGGCGTTAACCTCAATAATTCTACCAATAACTCCACCATTACACATTACAGCTTGATTCTTTTGAACACCAGCAGATGATCCTTTATTAATTACTAATAAATCTGACCAAGTATCTGATGATCTTGAGATCACAGATGCATTAATTGGAGTATAGCCAGTTAAAGTATCCTTTATTTTTAAAGCTTCTTTTAACTGCTTATTTTCACTTTCTAAAGCCTGATTTTCGGCCTTGGTTTGACCAAGATTAGTAACTTGACTCTTCAAATGGTTATTCTCAGTTTGAACATTTAAAAGATCATTAACATTATTAAGACCTCCAGAAATCAAACTAACTGGGCCTCCAACAATTCTGGATCCAACGGCTACAATATCATTTCCCAAGCTTTGAATTAATAATGGCGTATTTCTTCGATTACGTAAGCTCACGCTTCCGCCTAAAACGATTAAAACGACAAATACGACTATAAATGACGTTAATAATTTTTTGTTTTGTAAAAATTTTTTCATACGGAATTTATCCTATAGAAAAACCGGCCTCGACCGGTTTTATTGATTATTTATGACTTCTACGCATTACTTCAATGTTCTTAAGGGATTCACCAGTACCAATTGCTACACATTCAAGTGGATCTTGAGCAATAAATACAGGAACCTTAGTTGCTTCAGAAATAACATCTGGAAGATTCTTAAGAAGAGCGCCACCACCAGTTAAAACAATACCATGATCAATTACATCGGCAGCAATTTCTGGGGAAGTTTGTTCCAAAGTTTCCTTAATAGCAACAATAATATCTTGAACAACATCTTGAATCGCCTTTGCAACATCTTCAGCTTCAATATCAATTGATTTTGGTAATCCAGTAACTAAATCACGACCACGAATGCTCATTGATTCAATTTCCTTAGATCTTTCAACAGATGCTGAACCGATTTGAATCTTAACATCTTCAGCTGTTCTTTCACCAATAAGTAAATTGAACTTAGAGTGAACGTAGTTAATAATGCTGTTGTTGAACTTATCACCAGCTTGACGAATTGAAGTTGATGAAACAATACCACCTAATGAAATAGTGGCAACATCAGTAGTACCACCACCGATATCAACAACCATAGAACCAGTAGGTTCCATAACTGGAAGACCTGCACCAATTGCGGCAGCAAATGGTTCTTCAATAACAAAAGCTTCACGAGCACCTGCAACACGAGCTGCATCGATGACTGCGCGCTTTTCAACTTCAGTAACACCTGAAGGAACACAGATCATAACTGATGGCTTAGAATTACCAACAGTCTTTTCCATAAAGTACTTAAGCATTGCTGCAGTAGTATCGTAGTCAGCAATAACACCGTCTTTCATTGGACGGATTGCACGGATAGAACCAGGAGTTCTACCAATCATTTCTTTTGCTTCTGAACCCACAGCGATAACTTCGCCAGTTTGTGTGTTCTTAGCAACTACAGAAGGTTCTGTTAAAACAATTCCCTTACCTTCCATATATACAAGGGTATTAGCTGTACCTAAGTCAATACCAATATTCTTTGAACCTAATCCAAACACGAAAATCTCTCCTTAATATTGCGGTCTAAATCTTGAATAATTATAGCATAAACTTTAGGCAAAACGGATTTTCGGAGAAATTTCCTAAAAATTTTTAATAATTTAAAACATTTCGGTCTCTCTCATGCTTAAATATTGTCCTTTTCCGATAACAAAATGATCTAACAGATCTATTTTCATCAATTTGGCCGCCTGTTTTAAATTCTCAGTCATTCGAAGATCACCACTTGATGGAGTAAGTCGGCCACTCGGATGATTATGAGCAACAATAATCGCTGAACTGTTAAAAACTACCGCCCATCTAAAAATATCACGAGGATGAGCCATTGATCTGTCTAAAGTACCGACAGAAATTCTTTTTTCCGCAATGATTCGATTGCCATTATCAAAATAAAATGCCCAAAATTCTTCTTGCTTAAGACCAAACATTTTGTTAGCCAAATATCTTCCAACTTCATTACTAGAAGTTAATATTTCATCCCTTTTTTGTTCAGAAATTCTTAGTCGATCAATAATTTCTTCCATCGTCAATGCAACTTCTTCATCACAGTCTGGACCAGAAGTATAAGTTAATAAATCGGCAAAAGAAGTAATTTCAAGTTCAGCTAACCTTTCTCTTAATTCAGCCAAACTTTCAATTCCACTATCCTCTAGTTGATTAAAAAGGTGTGCTAACAATTCTACGTCTGTTTTTACTCTATAATGATTTCTTTTAAAAAATTTCATTTAAAATTCCCCTCTCATTATAAGGTACGCAAAAAATCTCTAAATTTCCTTAAGAAATTCAAAAAAGTTTTTACAAATCATTGTAGCGTTATTCTTATCAAACTCTGAAGGTGGCAATAAATCAGGGATCATCACTACTTTTAGACCTGCACTACTTGCCGCTTGAACACCAGTTGAAGAATCTTCAAAAACTAATAAATTCTCTTTTGGAATATGAATTCTTTCGGCCGCAGCAAGATAAATATCAGGAGCAGGTTTTGCCTGAATGTGACCCTTTTGAACATCTAAATAAGTTAATTCAAAATCAAAATAATTTCTAATTCCAGTCACCCACAAGACATGATCTACCACATCTTTATAATTACTTGAAGCAATCGCCATGTGAAGACCTAAATCCTGAAATTTATCTAAAGCTTCTTGAACGCCCGGTTGAAGTTTAAGCTTTCCTTGATCTGTCCATTCCCAAACCAAATCGTCAGTTCGCTTAATAAAATCATCTCGCTGCTTTTCAGTTTTAAAATAGCGGTGGTAAAACTCTTGCATTTCCTTAACAGTTGCACCTGCAAGTTTGAGATAAGAATCATCTGGAAGACCCAATTTAGCTTCTTTGGTCGCTTGAATATTAGCTTCCCAATATAGCTTTTCTGAATTAACCAATAATCCGTCCATATCAAAAATTACGCCCTTGATATCGTCAACTATTCCGTTAACTTTCATCTTTATCCTCCATATTTAGAATCCCACTAACTAAGTAAAATGACCCTGTAACAAGTAAGACTTCATCATCCTTTAAATCATCCTGAAGCAATCTAAATGCCTTCTGGTAGTCTTTTACATAAGGATACCTTGTTTGAACATCTTTTGGAAAATCATCAAGCTTGGCCGCACGTGGATAAGGAATACTAGTTAAAGTTACTTCTTCATTCTTAAATAGTGAAAATACTTTTTCTAAATCCTTATCCTTCATCATTGCAATCAGAACCTTAATACGAGTGACATTGGCATAACTCTTCCTGACAAAATTAAGCAAATTGTTCATCGCTTGAATATTATGCGCTCCATCAAGAATAATGTCAGGATGCTGTTCAATCAATTGATAACGGCCTGGAATGACAGTTGCATTAATTGCAGCTTCAAGATCTTTACTGGATAAAGGCAAATCTAACAATAGAAACGCAGTTGTCGCAATCGCAATATCATATTCTTCGACTTCAGGTCGATGATTGAATTCCAGTTTCCTATTTTGAAAGCTGTATTCCAACTTACAAGAATTCTTAATCTTAAAATCTCGCTGTAATAAATAAACAGAAGAATTTTCTTTTTTGGCTTTAGCTTCAAGAATTGAAAGAACGTTATCAGAAATATTTCCTAAAACAACTGGACTATTCGCCTTGATGACACCACTTTTTTCTTTAGCTATATCTTCAATTGTTGGACCAATAATTTTTTCATGATCAAGGCCAATAGTTGTAATAATGCTGAGTTCAGGATAAATAACATTAGTCTTATCATGTTTGCCGCCAATTCCAACTTCAATGACAGTATAATCACACTTTTCTTTTGAAAAATATAAAAAAGCTAGTGCTACTTCATATTCAAAGGTTACTAAAGAAAAATCAGGATCAGATTTTCGAAGTTCATCAATTACCTTTTCAACTTGATTAGCTAGTTTGACCAAATTCTCATCCGGAATGAATTCTCCATTTATCTGAATCCGCTCATTAAAAGCTCTAATGTACGGTGAGACAAAAAGGCCAGTCTTTTGACCGGCCTTTTTTAATAGATTGCTTAAGTAATAGCTGGTTGACCCTTTACCGTTAGTTCCAGTAACATGAATTGTTTTCACGTCATTTTGAGGATCACCTAATTTAGCTAGAACTTTTCGAATATAGGAAAGGTCATTCTTAGGATGCAAAATTGGTAGGGCATATAAATGCTGAATCACGCTTTTAGCATCAGTAAAAATCACTTTATTTGCTTTCCTTCAATTCTTGAATTCTTTCACGAACACCAGCTAATTGGCTTTCATAGTCTGCCATCTTTTCCTTTTCCTTGTTAACAACTGCCTCTGGAGCATGGTCAACAAATCCCTTATTAGCAAGTTTCTTTTGAGCACGTTCTACTTCGCTTACTAAACGCTCTTCTTCTTTTTCCATCTTAGCTAATTCGTCATCAACATTAACAAGTTCAGTAAGTGGAACGAAAATTTGAGCGCCTGGGATTACGGCAGTCTTAGCAAGCTTAGGAGCTGAAATTTCAGTAGCAACTTCTAAGTTCTTAGGGTGCAAGAAGCTTTCAACATATTCTGCGTTGTCACGTAAAATATGTTCATTTGCGGCATCGTCAAGTTGAACCATAATGTCAATTTCTGATGACATTGGTGCGTTAACCTCCATACGAATGTTACGTACAGCCTTGATCATTTCAATTAAGAAGGCCATTTCATCGTCAGCTTGTTTGTTTTCAAATTCCTTATGAGCAACTGGGTATGAAGCGGTCATAATTGATTTACCATCATGAGGCATTGAAAGCCATAACTTTTCAGTTACGAATGGCATGATTGGGTGAAGAAGACGTAAGATTTGATCAAGAATCCAAATAAGGTTATCTTGTTTTCTTGACTTCAAAGCTTCATCGTCACCATTTAAAGCAACCTTAGAAATTTCAATGTACCAATCACAGAAGTCATTCCAGATAAAGTTGTAAAGTTCACGACCAGCTTCACCGAATTTGTATTCGTCAAATAGACGGTTAACTTCAGTTACTACATGATTCAAACGATCAAAGATCCAGCTATCTGCTAAGTCGAAGTTAGCAGTATCTGGCATATGAGCTGGCTTAGCATCTTCTGGCAAGTTCATAATTACGAAACGGCTTGCGTTCCAAATCTTGTTAATGAAGTTCCAAGCAGCTGATAACTTCTTAGGATCGTAACGAGTATCTTGACCTGGAGCAGTACCATTAAGAAGGAACCAACGAAGGGCGTCAGCACCGTATTTATCAACAACATCCATTGGGTCAACACCATTACCGAGTGACTTACTCATCTTACGTCCTTGTTCATCACGCATAAGACCATGAAGAACAACATCGTTAAATGGACGTTTACCAGTAAAGTGTAAACTTTGGAAAATCATTCTTGAAACCCAGAAGAAAATGATATCATACCCAGTAACCAAAGCATTGGTTGGGAAGTAACGCTTAAAGTCTTCTGCATCTTCATCAGGCCAACCTAAAGTTGAAAATGGCCATAAGGCACTTGAGAACCAAGTATCAAGTACATCTGGATCTTGTTTCCAATTTTCAATATCCTTAGGTGCATCAACGCCTACGTAGGTTTCACCAGTCTTCTTATTATACCAAGCTGGAATTCTGTGTCCCCACCATAATTGACGTGAAATTACCCAGTCGTGAACATTTTCCATCCATTGTTTTAAAGTACCTTCGAATCTTTCAGGAACGAAGTTTACCTTGTCAGCAGTTTCTTGATTTTCAAGAACTTTGTCAGCAAGTGGCTTCATCTTAACGAACCATTGCTTTGAAAGACGTGGTTCAACTTGAACGCCTGAACGTTCTGAGTGACCAACTGAGTGAACGATTGGTTCAATTTTGATTAAGTAGCCTTCTTTTTCAAGATCCTTAACTAAGGCATCACGCGCTTCAAAACGATCCATCCCAGCATATTTGCCAGCTTCTTCATTCATAGTACCGTCATCATTCATCACGTTGATTCTTTCAAGGTTGTGGCGGTTACCTACAGCAAAGTCGTTAGGGTCGTGAGCTGGAGTGATCTTAACAAGACCAGTACCAAACTCAGGATCTACGTGTTGATCTTCGATAATTGGAATATGACGACCTACAAGTGGCAAGATTAATTCTTTACCAACTAAATCCTTATATCTTTCGTCTCCAGGAGCAACTGCAACAGCAGTATCACCAAACATGGTTTCAGGACGAGTAGTAGCAATTTCTACAAAACCTGAACCATCTGCGAATGGATACTTAATGTGGTAGAAAGCACCCTTATCATCTTTGTGAACCACTTCAATATCTGAAAGTGCAGTTTCAAGTTTTGGATCCCAGTTGATGATGTATTCGCCGCGGTAAATTAATCCTTCGTTGTATAGCTGAACGAAGACCTTCTTAACAGCCTTTGAAAGGCCATCATCTAAAGTAAATCTTTCACGTGAGTAATCAAGAGAAAGTCCCATCTTAGCCCATTGGCCCTTGATAATGTTTGCGTATTCATCTTTCCAATCCCAAACTTGTTCAAGGAACTTGTCACGACCGAGCTCATGACGATCCTTACCTTCTTCACGAAGACGTGCTTCAACCTTAGCCTGAGTAGCAATTCCGGCATGGTCCATACCTGGAAGGTATAAAGTGTCGTAACCTTGCATTCTCTTGAATCTGATCAAAGTATCTTGAATAGCAGTATCCCAAGCGTGACCAAGGTGTAACTTACCAGTTACATTTGGTGGTGGAATAACAATTGCATATGGGTGGGCTTTTTTGTCACCAGAAGGCTTGAATAAATTTTCATCAAGCCAAGTTTGATATCTGCCTTTTTCAACCTCATTAGGGTTGTATTTAGGTGCTAAATCTGTCATTTAAATAATTTCCTCCAATAAAAAAATCCTAGACAAAAAGTCTAGGACGATTAGATTAACCGCGGTACCACCTACGTTAAGTGTATTCAAATACACTTCTCTTAACGCGATAACGGTGCTAAAGCCGGACTAATCTACTTTTTATTTTCAATTAATCAGCTAATCAAGCTACTAGTCATCTTCCGGCCTTTCAGCGACTTGGACCTTTCTCTGTTGTGAAGTCGACCCCTCTTGATTCTTGCTTTGCTAAAAATTATAGCATGAAAATTCTATTTAATCCACTGGGCCCCGCCTAAGTTATAGACAGTTTTTCCGTTAATTATTGCAATACCATAGTAATTCCACTGACTATCAGCACGTAAAATTTTTCCAGTTGGATGTTTAAAAGTTAAATCAGGATAAATTGCTGTCTCATGATTAAGTTTAATCAAGCCTGTTTTTGCTCTAGGAGCCGTAGAATTCGATAAGCGTAATTGATCCTGCTTGATCCATAATCCAGGTTTAACGAAATAAGACAATTGATTATCTGTCAGTTTCATTTTATCAGCTGCAAGGAAATTGCCATTTTTCAGTTGAACGTCGGCTACCAATTTTTCAATTGGAAATTGATAGGAATTATAATCAAGCTTAAAAATATCATGCTTGTGTAATAAATCAGCTAATCTTACTGGATGATCAGTTAAGATTCCCGTAACTCCTTTATCTGGATTCAAGAACTTCTCCATCTGCTTTTTGCTATTGACTCCCCCAAAGCAGATAGCCATCACCCTTTCTTGCAAGATATTTAGCTATGCGACTGGAATAAATACTACTTGCATAATCTTTGCTTGTGGCAAGCTCTTCATAATTACCAGCAAGTTGTACTCGAGGAATTTCTGGAGCAAGATTTTTAAGCTTGGCTAAGGTCTCTTTGGAAAAAGACTCTAATAAAACTCGCTTTTGAAGCTTGTACTTCTTAATGAGTTTGATTAATTGCTTAGCAGCTAACTTATTGCCTGCTTTTGGTTCAATCATATACTTAACTTGCGTATTATTTTGATAACGATTGAAAACATCTTCAAGTCGATGAATCGACTCATTACTTTGATTTAAATAGTCCTTCAACTGATCATAGGAATAATCTTCAATTTTTCGATCGACGCCAAAAATACGACTTAGATTATCATCGTGACTGAGTACAAGTTGATGATCTGCTGTTTCTTGCAAATCAAGTTCTAAATAATCCACTTGGGCTGAAACTGCACGGTCGTAAGAAATATAACTGTGTTCAGCGTATATTCCCTGTTGGTTGTCACCGCGGTGAGCAATATTCATAAAGCCGCAAGTGAATGGAAATATTGTTAAAAAGATTAATGATAGTAATTTCTTCATATTACTCATTTAATACTCTCTACCTCATCTAAACTAAGCTTAATATACTCACCTCGTTTAAGATCAGCTGGTAAAGTCAAATTACCCATTGAGATTCGATCTAACTCTACTACCTTCATCCCTTGAGCCGCGAACATTCGCTTAATCTGATGATACTTTCCTTCCTGAATCCTAATCTCAATTTCGCTACTATCACTTGCAACATCCTGTTTTAAGATCTTCAGCACAGCTGGTTTAAGTTTAGTTCCATCGCCAAGTGTCAATCCTTTTTCAAATGCCTTAACTGTTTCATCATTAGCAACACCAGCAATTTTGGCTCGATAAACCTTATCAACGTGCTTAGCTGGCGCAAGTAATTCATGATTAAGTTGTCCGTCATTTGTTAATAAAAGTAGACCGGTTGTATCTTTATCTAGTCTACCTACTGGACTAATTCCTTGATATTGATCTTCAGGTTTAAGTAGTGAAATAACTGTCTTTTGACTACGATCTTCTGTGGCCGAAAGCACACCTTTTGGTTTATTTAATAGGAAGTAATGATATTTTTGATAAATAACTTCTTCACCGTTAACTGTCACCACGTCAGTTTCCATTACTTTTTGCTTTGGCGTTTTAACCACTTCATCATTTACCATCACCAGACCCTTTTTGATCAACTGATGGACTTCTTTTCTAGAGCCTACATTCATATTGGCTAAATATTTATCGATTCGCATATTGTCACCCACATTCTATAGGTCTAGTATATCAAAAAAAGTAGGGCTTTCGCTCTACCTAATAAATGATAACTTGATTTCTTATAATTCATAATCAGAGTCTTTAATTTTTAACCATTCAAAGTTACCTCCTATATATTTTTAATGACAATTACATCTTTCCGTAGTAATCTTGAGATATCAAATAAATTAGAACAAATAAAAGGAAATATGCTTTATGACTAGTACCGTTAGATAGTCTAGAGAGAATAGACTATTGTGTTCTCTCTAGAAAAACTCAAAGATAAACAACTACTCTTATTTTTTCTTGAGGATGAACAATACAAATGAATATTAAAAAAGATGAACTTGAATTTTACCGTGTTCGTGAACTTGTTGCAGAATTTGCAACATCACCTGAAGCTAAGCACGCTCTTTTATTGCGCCCTTTATCTAATAATTTAAGTAAGGTTACCGCCTTACTTAACGAAACTGAAGAAATGGTTAACATCTTAAGTCGGCGCTCACATTTACCTTTTATCTCATCAGATTCCATCACTCCACTACTAAATAAAATTGAAAAAGGTCTAATTTTGAATCCAAGTGAATTTGAAAAACTGGCTGACTTTATCAGAGTTACTCGCTTAATTGCACGCTTTTTTGATAAGAACCGTGATATTGCATGCACACTTGCTAGCTATGGAGACAATCTAATCATCTTAGATCGAACTGAAGAATCTATTTATGACAAAATTGAGCATGGTCAAGTTTCTGCAAATGCTGATAAAGATCTAGCCAGAATGCGTCAGCAACTTATAAAAATCAATGAGCAGATTAAACTAGTTCTCAATCATTACTTACAATCCAAGACCATTCGCAAGTATTTGCAAGATAGTATGATCGTTGAAAAAGACGGTCACTACACTCTACCAATCAAGAACTCTTTCAAAAATCAGCTACCTAGCACAATTATCACTAGTTCAAGTAATGGTAAGACTGTTTATATTGAACCAAGAAAGATTGCTAATTTAATCCAGAAAAAAACTACGCTTGAAGGACAAATTGAAGCAATCGAATTACAAATTTTAGGGATATTATCCGCCAAAGTCTTTGATGATTTGACCTCAATTAGGCAAAATATGGAAATAATTACTGAACTTGATATTATTTTAGCTCGGGCTAAATATTCCTTATCAATCAATGGACTACGACCTGAAATTAATCAGGAGAATATTTTGAACTTGCAACAAATGAGTCATCCCTTACTAGAAAATCCAGTGCCTCTCTCAGTTGAATTAGGTAATCCAGAACGTGGTTTAATCATTACTGGACCAAATGCTGGCGGAAAGACAATTACGCTCAAGACTATTGGCTTATCTGTTCAAATGACTGAAATGGGACTCTTTTTACCAAGTAAGTCAATTTGCAACATACCTTTGAGTGATCACGTCTTCACTTCAATCGGTGATCATCAAGATATTGATAATTCACTCTCAACTTTTTCAGCTGAAATGACTGAAATTGCTAAGATTGTTGAAAACGCACAAAGATATAGTATGATTCTGTTTGATGAAATTGGCAGCGGAACCGATCCAAATGAAGGTAGTGCAATTGCAATTGCTATACTACAAGAACTCCAGATGCGCGGCTGCCTTGTGATTGCTACGACCCACTATAGTTCGATTAAGGATTATTCTTTGAAAAACTCGGCCTTTATCACTGCTGCAATGGATTTTGATGCTAATGAACTAACACCCACTTACCACCTACTTTTAAATAAGTCCGGTGATAGTAATGCATTATGGATTGCAAATAGATGCGGAATGAGCCAAAAAGTACTTAAATCTGCGCATAAGATTCTCGATACTGGAGTGTTGCCAACCAAGAAGAGTAAAGTTTCTTTCAAACACAAACAGCGTTCAGAACATAAAGAACCCAATTTTCATAAGGGAGACATCGTCTACTTATCCGCTCTTAAACGTGAAGCAATTTACTATGGTCCGAGCGATCAAGTCAATCAGATTGTGGTCTTTCTTGATAAGAAACTGCAAACTGTTCCTGCTAAGCGAGTAAAATTGCGAAGATTGGCCAAAGATCTGTATCCTGAAAATTATAATCTTGATTTACTTTTCATTGATGATTGGCACGAATTCAAATTACAAAAGGATCTTGATCGTGGTTCGAAGAAAGCATGGAAGAAATTAAATAAAAAGTCTAAATAGTGCAAAAAAACGTGAGTCAACGACTCACGTTTTTAGTTTCTATAATAAATTTAAATCTTCTTCAGCTTTATCAGCCAAGAACTTCTGGTTAGCATGAATTGGAGTAATTTCAATTCCGTCTAACGCTCTTTGAATAAGTCCATCGACATCCAGACGAGCTTCATATTCACGAGCCTTATCCAATTTGGGCTTAGTCTTTGGACGTGGTGGAGCAAAAATTGTACAACAATCTTCAAATGGTTGAATTGAAAGATCGAAAGTACCAATTTCTTCAGCACGAGCAATGATTTCAGTCTTATCCATTGTTGCAACTGGACGAAGAACCGGTGTAGTTGTTACATCATTGATTGCAACCATTGATTCCAAAGTTTGAGAAGCAACTTGTCCAACTGATTCACCGTTAAAGATAGCTAAACCACCACGTTTTTCACGGATAATATCAGCCAAACGAAGCATAAATCTTCTTTGAACAGTCATGAGGTAACCTTCTGGGAGCTTTTCCTTGATTGTTTCTTGAATTTCTGCAAAAGGAACAGCAATGAAGTTAATCTTGCCAGAGTAGTTTGCCAAAATACCAGTTAATTCTTTGGCTTTAGCAAGTGCCTTTTCAGTAGTGTATGGAGGACTAAAGAAGTGAACCATTTCAATTTCTACTCCACGCTTCATTGCAAGGTATGAAGCAACTGGTGAATCGATTCCACCTGAAAGCATCATAATTGCCTTACCGGCAGTACCAACTGGCATCCCTCCGATACCATGAAGGAGTTCGCTAGAAATGTAAACAGCATCTTGTCTTACTTCAACACGCAAAACAATATCAGGATGCTTCATTTCTGCCTTAAGGCCATCCATATTCTTGAACAAGTAATCACCAACCATATTGTTAATTTGGTTAGTATCATATTCAAATTTGTGGTCTCCACGTCTAGTATTAACTTTAAAGGTCATACCAGGCTTGAAAGTAGCCTTCATCAATTCTAAAGAAGTCTCTTCAATTGCTTCGATATTTTTCTCGACTTTGATTGAAGGTGAATAAGTTTGGATACCAAAGACCTTCTTAAGCCGCTTATCAACTTCTTCAAATGGTGCGCCATTTAAGACAATGTGCATTCTGTCGTGGCGTGGGTGAATTTTTACTTGAGGGAAATCTCTTAAGACTCTCTCAACATTGCCCGCCAAACGACCAATGAAGTCCTTACGGTTCTTACCCTTGGTGGATAATTCGCCGTAACGAACCAAAATTTCAGTGTATTGAACCATTAATTCTCTCCTAAATGATTAATTTTAGCAAAGTGATCATAAATTTTATCGAACACTTTAATAAACTCGTCTGCTTCTTCAAGAGTGTTGCTTTCATCGAAGCTCAAACGAATTGCACTAGTAGCAATTTTATCATCAATTTTCATAGATACAAGAGTACTTGCCTCATCAGCGGTCTTAGATGCACAGGCCGAGGTAGTTGATGTATAAATATCTTGATCTTCAAGTGTGTGTACTAAGGTTTCTCCACGGATTCCTTCTAAGGCAAAACAAAGTACATGCGGTGCAAAGCCATCGCTTACTGGTGAAAAGATCTTAATACCGGGCTTATCTTGCAAGTAATCAACAATGCGCTTCTTAATAGCGGCTTCTTTATCAGCCTTTTCGGCTTCATTCTCAAGTAATAATCTCACTGCCTTTGCCATACCAGCAATTGCGGGTAAGTTTTCAGTACCTGAACGAAGACCCTTTTCTTGACCACCTCCATCATGAAGTGGAGTAAGCATCTTACCTTCTTTTTTGTATAAAATTCCAATTCCTCTTGGAGCATGGAATTTATGAGCTGAAAGGCTGGTTAAATCTACTCGAGGAGTGAAGACGCGATCCCAAATATTCTTACCTAAAGCCTGGACATTATCAACGTGGAATTGAATAGTTGGATAATTCTCAAGCAAATCGCTGATTTCTTCAATTGGTTGGATAGTTCCAATTTCGTTATTTACACCCATAATTGAAACAAGTGTAGTATCTGAATCAATCGCATTTCTCAAGTCATTTACATTAACTCTACCCTCTTTATCAACTGGAAGACGGGTTACACGATAACCCAAGTTTTCTAAACTAGTAAAGCTATTAGCTACTGAAGCATGCTCAACACTTGAAGTGATGATATGTTTACCAAATTCTCTTTTTTGAATAGCCGTACCCTTAATCGCCCAATTGTTGGATTCGGTTCCGCCTGATGTGAAGAAAATCTCATGTGGCTTACTACCCAACAATTCAGCAATTTGTTTACGTGATGATTCTAAGAGTTGGTGCGCTCTATCACCTAATTTATGCAAACTAGATGGATTCCCCCAAATGTCAGTTGCTACCTTGTTGTAAGTAGCTAAAACGCTTGGGTCGATTTTTGTTGTAGCACTATTATCAAAATATATCACAAGTAATTTCCCCTTTAAAAAAACGGTCAACATATGTGACCGTTAATTAGTTACTTATTAATTGTAACCTAATTATTAATTAGCTTCAATTATTTGTTTTTCTCTGAATAGTACGAGTTTTCAATTCTTTGATATGAACCTGGCTCAACCTTTTCAATAGCTGTCGCAATAGTATCTAAGGCTTCCTTATAGTTGTAGTCATATTGAAATAATTGCGTAGCTTTTTCTTGTGCGCGCTGAATTGATTCTTTATCGGAATAACGATTTGAATATTGAATAGTTAACTCAACCAAGTTAGCTGAGTTAATGATATCGTCGGCTTCTCGCTTTAATCTTTCAACATCATCTGAAATTTGAATCAATTCGTCAGAAATCTTTTCCATATTGATGCGTACTCGGTTTAGTTCTTTATCAACATGACCAATCTCATTTACGACTAAAGTGTACATTTGAACAAAGCTATCTGGATCGCCCGGCAACTTACGACGTTGAAGACGGCGATATACTAATGAAACTTCTTGCTTAAATTGCTTAATTGAATCATTAGCGACATTTTCCGAATCATAAAGACCATCAACATCTTCAGACATACGCTTTTGTTCATCATCGATTTGACGAATACGATCAAGCATTGCAAGCCATGAACTTTGAATTTCTGAATAAACTCCCTTGCCATCAGCAATTCTTTGAGTTTCTACAGTATATTGACGACTCATTTCATTAATTTCTTTTTCAAGTTTACGACTTTCATCAAGCTCACCATGAGTTAATTCATAACTTTCATCGATATGATGTAATTTTTCAACTAAATTTTTGGAAGCAATTTGTTGATGAGAAATTAAAGCAAGCATCTTACTTTGATTCTTTTCAACAAATGGACGTGCCTTGTATTCCTTTTCCAAGATTGAGTATAGCTCATCGATATGCTTAGAAATTTTTTCATTTTCTTTTGCAAGTTCATCGACTTTTAAATCAGCTAGTAGTCCCCTAGCTTCACTAATCTCATCGTGAATATCTTTAATCTTGCCTAAAACGTCACTGTCTGCGAAGTAGAACTTCTGAGAGATCATTTCTTTGTAAACTGATGATAATTCACGAAGCTGGTCTTGATAGACAGTATTAAGCTGATGATGAGCTTCAGTAATTTTAGGAAGCTGATCCTTTAAAGAGGTAAGATCCATCTTGATCTTGGTTAAAACTCTCTTAGCTTCAACGTGGTCACCTTGTGACGACAAGTTCTTAGCTTCTTCGAAATCACTTTCCATAGTAGCCAAATCATTTTCAATCGTGTCAAGTGCTGCGCCATATTCAAAAGAATCCGCTAAAATAGTTTTTCTAGTTTCACGATAAGACTTGATCAAAGCATCATATTGAATCTGATTTTCACGGTTAGATTCAAGCAGATCAGTAAAAACAGCCTTAGTATTTTGGGCATCTTCCAAGGTAGGCTTAATTATTTCCTGTGCCTGCTTGATACTTTTACGAGCTTTAAAAAGATGGTAAGAGGTATTTTGATCAGCCGCAGATTCTACTAAGTGCTGAACCTCTGGAATTTTACTGGTTTCAGCTTCTTGGTATGATTTACGCCAAGTATTAAGCGTAGTTAAACTTTCACCAGCTAGATCCATCTTATCAAGTCGTTTAATATCTTGAGCTAGTTGCATTTTTTCAATCTTATCCATAGCTTCATCAATTGCTTCAATTTCGCGAAGTTGCTTCCGATTCATAATCAGCATAAACGCAATAATAAGCACAACTACGATAATGACTGCTATAACAATTAAAGTTTGAATTGATGACATAAAAAATCCTCCAAAACTAAGATAATTATACCAAACCATTGAAAAAAGCGGGATAAAAGCTTGCTTTTTCTTGATTTATTCTTTGGAGGCTTATATAATAATCAGCGTGTAAAATATTTGCAGCTATAAGTGACAAGAACGTCAACATCTTGATACGCTTTTAAGTGAACGAGTAACCCACGCTGCAACGGGTGAAAATCAAATCAAGATGCACGAATGTTGAACTTATTTGTAATATTTTACTCCAAAAATTATTAGATTTTATTGGAGGATTTTTTTATGTCAAGATATACAGGTCCAAGTTGGAAACGTTCAAGAAGATTAGGTATTTCTTTATCAGGTACTGGTAAGGAACTTGCTCGTCGTAACTACGCTCCAGGTCAACACGGTCCTAACAGCCGTGGTCGTTTATCAGAATACGGCCAACAACTTCACGAAAAGCAAAAGTTACGTTGGATGTACGGTTTAAACGAACGTCAATTTAGAACTATGTTTGCTCGCGCCGGTAAGATCCGTGAAGGTGAACATGGTACTAACTTCATGATTTTACTTGAACGTCGTTTGGACAACATTGTTTACCGTCTTGGTTTAGCTACTACTAGAGAACAAGCAAGACAATTGGTAAACCACGGTCACATTACTGTTGATGGTAAGCGTGTTGACATTCCTTCATACGAAGTTAACGTAAACCAAGTTATTGGTTTGAAGGAAAAGTCAAAGAACTTACAACAAGTTAAGGACGCTCTTGATGCAGTAACTAGTCGTCCATCATACGTAACATTTGATGACAACAAGATGGAAGGTTCACTTGTTCGTTTACCAGAACGTGACGAAATGGATCCTAACATCAACGAAGCTCTTGTTGTTGAATGGTACAACAAGTTACTTTAATACTTGGATTTATATTAAGAAAAAACTTTTCCCTTCTGGGAAAAGTTTTTTTATTGCTATAATATTAATATTCGATCAGGAGGTGAAATTATGACTGAGGATTTAACAAAGCGTGTGGAAAATGCCGCTAGTGGTATAACTCCACAAACCAAACCAGACGAACGTAGAAGATTTTTAGGCTCTCTTAGAGAAAGAGTCTTGGTTCGAATGGATAATACTGAAGTCAAAGATCCTAAATTAACTCAGATCTTTTTGGATCACATAGATGATTATCATGGTTATACAATTTTAATCAACGGAAAAATGGATAATATCCCCTTCTTAGATAAAGTTGAAGCAATTTGTTGTAAAAAAGATATCAAATTTACTCTGGTAAATAATGAAACAGCAAAAACCGGTCTGCATGATACTGCCATTTTAGTAGTTGCAAAAGATGCTATTAACAAACCAAGGGTTGAAATTATGCAAGTATACCCTCCCGAAATGCCAAAGATGGAATTAGAAAATAGTTCTGGTAGTAAACCTAACTTTTGGCAGAGACTTTTTGGAGGTAAACGATGAAACCATTAGCTTATCGAATGCGGCCAAAAAATTTAGATGAAGTTGTTGGTCAGCAACACTTAATTGGCCCTGGAAAAATTATTCGGCGGATGGTTGAAGCTAAGCTACTTTCTTCAATGATTTTATACGGTCCTCCAGGAATTGGAAAAACAAGTATTGCAAGTGCAATTGCTGGATCTACTAAATATGCTTTCAGAAAACTCAATGCTGCAACTGATAGCAAAAAAGACCTTCAACAGGTTGCTGAAGAAGGAAAAATGAGCGGAACTGTAATTTTACTTTTAGATGAAATTCACCGTTTAGATAAAACTAAGCAGGATTTTCTCTTGCCTCTTCTTGAATCAGGTCAGATTATTTTAATTGGTGCTACCACTGAGAATCCATATATTTCAATTTCTCCTGCTATCAGATCACGTTGTCAAATTTTTGAATTAAAACCACCATCAGAAGAAGATGCCAGTCTAGCCATCGATCGAGCCTTAAATGACGATGTGAATGGCTTAGGAAGTTATCATGCTGAATTATCTCCTGCTGCTAAAACTCTTTTAATAGAGAAAGGCAATGGGGATTTAAGAGCTACTCTTAACGGCCTAGAACTGGCAGTTAGATCTACTAAGCAAGAATTAATTGAGGCTGGAAAAAATACTGAATCAATGGTTATTACTCAAAAAGAAATGGCCGATTCAATTCAAATGAAAAGTCAAAACTTCGATTCAGATGGTGATGGTCATTATGATTTAATCTCTGCTTTTCAAAAGTCAATTAGGGGTTCTGATACTGATGCTGCTCTTCACTATTTAGCTAGATTAGTTGAATCTGGTGACCTAATTTCAATTTGCAGGCGATTAACCGTTATTGCTTATGAAGATATTGGCCTAGCTAATCCAGCAGCTGCTCAACATGCTTTTATTGCAATTCAGGCAGCACAAACCCTAGGCTTTCCCGAAGCAAGAATTCCGCTTTCAAATGCAGTTATAGAATTAGCACTTTCTCCCAAAAGCAACAGTGCAATTTCTGCAATTGACTCTGCTCTTTCTGATGTTCGAACTAAAAAGATTGGTTCAATACCAAACAACCTTAAAGATGCTCACTATAAAGGTGCTGAAAAACTTGGACACGGTCTCGAATATCTTTACCCACATGATTACCAAGGGGATTGGATTGCTCAACAATACCTCCCAAATAATCTTGTTGGAAGTCAATACTTTGATCCAAAAGGTAATTCAAAAATTGAAAAAGGTCTCAAACAGCAGTACCAGATTTTACGAAAAATGCAAGCAGAAGGCCTTAAAGATAAGCGCTAGTATGCTAATGTATCCCCTTTCAATCGCTTGACATTTAGCGTATTTTTACTTAGTATAATAAGTGATCTGAGTTGATCGACAAGCTCAAATGTATAAAGTTGACCGATCAAACTAGAAGACGTGGTGGTTGGTAAATAACTACCGAATCGGAATACTGACATTGCTCAGGATCCATATTCGCTGCGATACCAACTAAATATTTGAACATTGCGGGTTCAACAAGCGTCATTAGCTATGTTTGATTAACTCAGGTTTCTTTAGAAAATCAAAAAAAGGCGGTCCTTCTTGACCGTCTTTTTTCATAGGGAGTTTAATAGATGCTAATTAAAATAGTAATGACAATCTTTATCATTATTTTAGTCTTAACCGCCTGGTATTTATGGCACCGACGCGGTGGTCATTTTTTGATATATGATGTAGGTGGTAATCCTAAGTTGGCAGGAATCTTTAAGTGGACTTCTATTGCCCTGCTTGTAGACAGTGTAATTGGGATCCTAATCCTATTTTTAGGGAATACATATCTTAACTTAGTTACGCTGATTTTGGGTTCATTAACAATTTTAATCTTTAGTCTATTAATTAATCAAAAGAATTAAAATTAATAACGAAGTTCAATTTTTTTGGTAAAATAAGAGTAGAGATCAGAAAGAGGTGCTTATATTATGCTTTCACAATATCAACATATTCAAGTTTCAGTCGATGGATCAAAAGAAGCGGACTTAGCTTTCAGTAAAGCTGCTGCAATTGCAAAACGTAACCATGCAACTTTAGACATCTTACATGTTGTCGATACTCGATCATTCCAAAATGTATCTAGCTTTGATACTGCTATGGTTGAACAAGTATCTAACGATGCTAAGAAGCGATTAGAAGAATACGTAGACCGTGCTAAGAAGGCTGGGATTGAAAATGTTAAATACGATATCGAATTTGGCTCACCCAAAACAATTATCGCTCATGACTTCCCTTCTAAGAATAATATTGATTTAATTATCGTTGGTGCAACTGGTTTAAATGCAGTTGAACGATTATTGATCGGTAGTATTACCGAATACGTTACTAGAACCGCTAATTGTGATGTCTTAGTTTGTCGTACTAAAGAAGTCCAAGATGCTTTATCCGAAGAGTAATCAAAAATTTTGATATTCAAAAAAGGATTCAAGTTCAAATGAAGTGCCTCATAATTGTTAGACATAGATCTAATGATTGTGAGGTATTTTTTATGACTAAATATTCTACTGAGTTT
>NZ_CALPCQ010000013.1 GCF_943193025.1 Lactobacillus agrestimuris | reverse complement strand
TATGTGGAGGTGATCCCTACTAAGCCATTTGTCTTTAAAGACCGTACAGGTTTTCTCCACGTATGTGGAGGTGATCCCTACTAAGCCATTTGTCTTTAAAGACCGTACAGGTTTTCTCCACGTATGTGGAGGTGATCCTCAAATACTTAGATAATTCGTACTTCACTCGTGGTTTTCTCCACGTATGTGGAGGTGATCCTATAACTTGTGGCAGAGTACTGAAACAGTGCCATTTTTCTCCACGTATGTGGAGGTGATCCTATAATAAATAATCAAACATAGTAAAGACAAGAGTTTTCTCCACGTATGTGGAGGTGATCCTACCCAGATTTAGATGCAGCAGGCAACTTAAAAGTTTTCTCCACGTATGTGGAGGTGATCCTACGACTAAGCGGTCGGTTAATACTCCATTGTGGTTTTCTCCACGTATGTGGAGGTGATCCTATAATCAGTTTGCTTACCACCAGTCGCTGCGCGTTTTCTCCACGTATGTGGAGGTGATCCTATGTAAAGGGAATCTGTTATCAGTTGTACTGAGTTTTCTCCACGTATGTGGAGGTGATCCTGATAGAAGACAAAAACAACAGTCCACCTTTTAGTTTTCTCCACGTATGTGGAGGTGATCCTATCGTTGAGTGTCTTTACTTGATTAGCACTTGGTTTTCTCCACGTATGTGGAGGTGATCCTAGATGAACACTTATGACTTTATTACATTAGATGGTTTTCTCCACGTATGTGGAGGTGATCCTATCTTAGTTGTACGCATTTGTTGCAGCAGCTAGTTTTCTCCACGTATGTGGAGGTGATCCTAGAAGTAAGGCGTTAGACCTTAAAAATTTAGAGTTTTCTCCACGTATGTGGAGGTGATCCTCAAGCCATCCCTTAGTTGAAAAGTCTGAATAGGTTTTCTCCACGTATGTGGAGGTGATCCTGATATCACTAATCGTCTCATTGTAATTGTTATGTTTTCTCCACGTATGTGGAGGTGATCCTAAATAATGTTTATTCATTAGCAAATTGGTAAGGTTTTCTCCACGTATGTGGAGGTGATCCTAATGTAGATGATAATCAACAAGATTAAAACAGGTTTTCTCCACGTATGTGGAGGTGATCCTTGCTACCTTTGCATTAGCTGTAAAAGACGTTAGTTTTCTCCACGTATGTGGAGGTGATCCTGAGCCATGCTTTGAAATGGCGATAAGTGTAGCGTTTTCTCCACGTATGTGGAGGTGATTCCTTATATATTGGAGCGATTAAAAGGATTACAAGCCAATTATAAAGAGGCTAAGGGTACTATGTATAAGGTTGCGAGATTAGCTGGTTGAAGATTTATTAGAAAAAAGCTGAATGTCACACTCTACGCGTTACTCACACTCATCGGAAGTATTGACAGTGATATTAGCAATTGCCAACAAGTTTTTTGGAGCCTCAACTTAGTGCCATGACTACTTACTCCAAGGCTCTCACAGCTGTAATTAAAGATTTAAGCGAGGATTAAGTATATAAAAATAGGGCTTATAGCCCTATTGAAATTATTGAATTGATAATTCTTTTTTAAGAGCATTAGACATAACTTCACTGAAATTAATGCCCTTCTCTTTACCCAATTCATTTAAATAATTTGGAATTGTAATTGTTTTCTTAATCACTCTATTATCATTTTTACGTTTATATTCTGAAATGTTTACCGTTACCAGAGTTGCAATTTCATCTTTACCAGTTTTCGGAATCACAGTATTTGATTTTGGTAATTCCGATTCTAATGAATATGTTCCGATATAATCTTGAGCCATTTCGATAGCATCAGCAATATCTTTACCTTCAGTCATTCCATCCAAATCAGGAATGTTTACTAAATAAGGATAATCTGTGCTTTCCTCATCTTTGCTTATGATTATTGGGAATACAACAATCTTGTCTAAATCTTTCCTCATGTTTTGTCCTTCCTCCTAAAGATTAAAAAGAGAAGTTGGTATGACAAAAGCAGGCTCGTGGTCTGAGCCTTGCTTTCATCATTTTAAGTTGAGTTTTTTTAATGAACTGTTCTTTATAAAGACGGTCGCTAATTTTTGGGTGACGTGGTAGTTGTGTTTTACGTTTGCCATTGGTCCAAATATCGTGTTTAGAACCGTGTCTTAAAAAGTACTAGCCATTATCTTTAAGTTTTGTCTCAACTTCATGGCGTTTAACCAACTTCTCACTTCCTCACTTCACTAATTATAATACACGTGTTTAATACGTGTGCAAATAAGGAACGGAATTTATTTTTAAAAGGGTGCGAAAAATGCAAAGGAGGGAGGTATGGCTAGAAAAAATGAAGAAAAAGAAAAGATGCTGAAAATTAAAAAGCAAATTGCTTTCTGGACAGTGCTTGGTGCTTGGTCGATTCCAGCTCTTCCAAATGCACAGCCAATCCACGAAATTGTTCAGCATCTTCTTCATAAATAGTACAAAGGCGAGAGGTATACAGTCCCTTGCTCTTTGCCATAACTATTTTATCATGTTTATTTTTAAAGATAAAAGATTCGCCAAGTATGTTAAATAGCAAGTTTTCTCCACGTATGTGGAGATTTTATTTTGGCTAAAAATAAAAAATAAGGATTGTCTTCGATTTTGTATCGGAAGCAATCCTTATTCTTTGTATGCGTAGCAAATTTTTAAGTCTGATTATAATTCATTATTCACTTCAATTATCTTATCTAGTTATTCTTTTCAGTTCCAAACAGATCTACTGCTTGATAAATGAGACAGATAAACTAAACGCAATAACCTATCAAATATCGTCCTTTTAAAACTATTGGGGTATATCCAATGGAATAGTAAAAATAAAATATCCAATATTCGTGATCAAATTATACATTTTTAATGAGAATCATAAGTAACCAAGCAGATTCCAAATGGATATACCATTCAAAAAGGTGTGATTCACAACTAATTCACATATATTGTAACATACAAACATGATGATTTGTATAGTACAATTTTACTTTTCTCAAAATTAATTTGTTTTATTTAATTGGGTACGTTGCTTATCAATTTCTGATTGCTGAATATATTGATCAGTAGCAGAAATTCCCGTATGTCCAAGTTGAGTAGCAACAACCATGACGTCCTTACTTTCATCATATAATTCAGTACCAAGAGAGTGCCGCAGTTTGTGAGGCGTGGTTCTATTTCCATCTGGGAAAGCTTCAGAATATTTAGAAACGAATCTTTCAACAGTGTTTGAAGCAATTCTTTTAGCCTTACCAGCATATTTGGTGAGAAATAGGGCCTGTTCACTTTTTTCTGGTTCGTATCGTTGATTACGAATGTTCAAATAAGCGTTAATATAAGGCATCGCCCAGTCAGCAATCAATGGAGCGTCTTTTTTGTTACCCTTACGAATAACTAAAATACTGCGTTCACGTAAATTTAAATCCTTTAGATTTAAACGGACTAATTCCGAAACACGAATTCCTGATCCAAGTAAAAGTGCGATGATTGCAATGTCTCGTTCTTTGTTAAATACGAAAGATGACCGAGCACGGTTGCTTAAGGTGTTTTCATATTCAGATGAAAGAAATTTGATCCAATCATGCTTTTTCTCTCCAGTATAGAGCATAGGTGAAAACTTAGCATTTCTGTATGAGATAGATTCCTTCGTACCTTTAACTAGAGGAACTTTTAGCATTACATTTCGATAGAAATAAGGTTCGCCGTCATTTAAATCTGCAGTAACGGTGAGGTAGTGGAAGAGGGAGCGAAGTGCGTTAATTGTTCTATTAATTGTCTTCTTACTATCTCTTGTAGATTGCTTATTTTGCTTGAAACTGAGTTCTTTAAGAAAAGATTGAATTTGAGCTGCCTTTAAATTTTCTAAAGTTGATAATTTAATATCCTTATTAGATTCGGCGTTGCTGATAGCGCCTTTTTCCGGATGCTCAATATCAGCAGGAGCTTGACGCAACCAGTCAAAAAAGCGACGATATTCTGTTAAATATTGGTAAATAGTTGTTACAGCTAAGTTGGGCTGTTGTGTGTAATAGAACACATATATAGGAAGATTTTGTAACTCTTTATCAATTAATCGTGAATATTGATTAGCATCCATTTTTTTATCTCCATGAGCATTTGTATAATACACATTCTATTATAGCGAACGGGTGATCGAAAGTAAATGTAAAATATTTTTTATTACTGTTGTTACTAAATCAAAAATGAAAAATACTCTTTAAAAAAGAGTAACAGAAAATCCTATTTATAGGAAGAAAACTACAAATTTAACTAAAGAAATTGTATACTAATGTAAAATAATTTTCGATGAGAACATAAGCTACAGAGTGTTTAATTAGAATAGAAAGAGATGGGAAAGATGAAATACGTAGTCAACTATATATTTCTTAGAAGAAAAACTCACGGTAGATATCATTTTTGGATTTATCCTAAGATGTACGCATCAATTATTAATGAAGATCAGTATAAAAAGTTGAAAAACGAAGAAGCCCTTGCGTGTTTAACAAAGGTTAAAGAGAAACAAAAGCCAATGAAGCAGATAGCTTTCATTGTAAACATTAGACCTGCAAGCAAGGGTGACCTTGAAAAATTTAAGGATTTAGATTTAGTGGGACCGATTAAGCCAGATGAAGATCAAAAGGCTACTTTAAAACATTTCAAGAAAGTTAAGTTTGGCATTGATGAATAATAGAAAAAAGAGGATAAATCAGTAGAGAGGTTTATCATCTCATCCTATGTTATTGAAATGGCTCTGCTTCGGCGAAGTCGTTTTTTGCTCTGAGGATTCTAATAAAAAGCCTTTTACTTGTTTATAAGAAAAAATAAATCGAAGATTCTCTATTTTATTGCTTATAATTAATCAGAAATAACTGAATTTAAGCGGCTATCATTGATAATGATATGCCGTTTTTATTTTGCATTGAAATGTGAACAATATCAGTATTAAATTCAGCATATCAATTTAGCCAATGTGATTTTTAGCCAATGTGATTTGATTAAATTTTCGAACAAACGATCTAATTGCTATAAATTTGGAAAGTCGATAAAAAAGATAAATTTTCCAGTTTGATGTGTCCTTAGAGTTATTACTCAATTTTTGGTAAATTTTCAAGTTACTAAACAGATACATATCTAATTTTTAATTCCAATGGGTGGTCTATCTTTATGTGTTTAAAATTACTGTTTTAATCAAACATGTTAATAAGAATAAAAGGGAGAGGTTTGATTTTATAATTTATGCAGTAAAGTAATTAATTAAATTCAAAGCAAAATAAAAATTAGATTCAGCAATGTGTTGCAGAATTAACTCAGGGATCACCGACGAATTTAAATACTAATAAATATTCATCAATTTAATTTAAACTAAGAGCTTAAATTTCAAAATTTTCAATAATTGAATAATTGAATCTGTTGATTTAGCTTAAATATATTTTATCTATAAATGTATATTTAATATGTATTAGATATGAATATCTTAAATCAGACACTTAGCTTAAATAGAATATTGAATATTAATAGTAAAAAATGGATAAATGCTAATCAATGCAATCAAATGATCATTTTGGTTTATAAAACTTAAACTAAACAGGGATTTTAATAGCATAAAATTTATTATGTAAAATACATATTTATAAACTATAAATTTATATCATTCTCTATTTTCATATAAAGATATTTAAAGCCAGTACTAACTATTTTTCTAGATTTTCCTAATTATGAAGAGAAAATTCAAAAGTCCTAAATAAAATATTGCAAGGCCAAATATTGCCAGTTTGCTGATTTTTCATTTGTAAAAAGTCTAATTGGTTAAACGTAATTCCCCTGTTCTATCCCACTGCTACAGTGTTTTGTATAATACAAATATGATTTAAGTAATCACTTTAATCAAACATGTGTTTATAAAAACAACTTTTCCATCTTTGTTATAGATAAAAAACCATTATTTGTAGTTGTTACAAGTAATGGTTCTTTTTGTATATCTAATAAAAATTAAATATATAAATAGTTATTTGTTTACACTTTGTGAATCTACTCATCTTTCGTTAATTTCCCTTTATTAAAGCTTTGGGGCCTTTTTATTATTTGACTATATCATTAAAATCTATTATTTTACTGTAGCATCATTGCTTTTGCTATGCCGATTGCAGTTAGTCTTACTTCTCTGACAAATGGTTTGATAGTCAAAACCGCAAGCATCGAAAGATTAAGCATCACAAACCTTAAATTGAATTAGGTTTCTGATTTAGATAATAAAAACCGTTACTCATTTTTGGCATTAGAGTAGCGGTTTTTTCATGTACTTATGTGAATCCGTGAACTCACATTTATCGTACCCTCAGTATGATAACTTTTATATTTTTGTGCAATTAATAGTTTCGACAAAAGGCAACTTGTATAATACAAAGCTGAAAATGACTATCAAATAAGTTTATGAGTCTCAACTATATAGTCTTAAAAATACAAATTCTAGTATTTAGATAATAGAAAATATAGACTATATTCTCTATTTATAAATAACACCATTAAATAATATTTGTTATTATATTTGAAATTGTCTTTTAGACTATTCCCTTTTTTATTATTTTGCAGTTTATCATGGATCTTTTTTGATTTTAATACTCTTTAAAGTTACAAAATAATCTTATTTTTTTGATTGATAACGTAAATGAATAGTAACTATATTATTTTATAACTATCGTTATGTAAGATGCTTAATACCTTTATGGATAGCGAATTATTAGCGATTCTTTAAAAAACAAATCATAACAATAGTTATGCCAAAAAATATAAAATTATTTTATAAAACAAACTAGTTATTTAATATTGAATCAGCCCCTGTTTCTGGCTGATGCTTGAAAATCCTAGTTATATTATGATTTTGAAAGGTTATTTAATAACTATACGTGTAGACTTTATGCTGAAACCTGCTAATATAATATTTGAAGAGACAAAGAGACCTAAATAGTTCCGAAGAATTACCTACTTCTGAGGATCTAAAAAAACATAGCATATTGTATAGTTCATAAAGATTATTTGGACATGTTGAATGGGGAATTAAATTTATGAAGACTAATAAAAAAATTGTTACACTTTTTGGTGCTACTATTGCATTAACTTTTTGCGGTGTTTCCGCAGTTACTGAAGCTACACCTACTACTTCAGTTCAAACTGTTGAAGCTGCAACATTAACAATTCCAAAGAGTAAGGGCTATACAAGTTCAAGAGTTTTAAAAGCTAACACAGGTAAGTTGAGTAAATCAAATAAGAAGAAGCTTGTTGAAGGTTCAATCGCTGGTATGAAGGAAAACGATTGGATTGATACAGATAGTTCAGACATCGCTAGAAAAGTAGACGTGACTAACTTAAGTGAAAGTGACAAGGTTATGCTTACCCACTTCACCTTAGACTTGATTAATCAAGCACGTAGACAAATGGGAAAGAAAGCTTGGACCTACAAGAAAGGTGCTTTAAAGTTTGCTGACCGTACTGCTCAACAATACTACAACAATAACCGTTCAGTTTGGGACGCAGATCACTACGTTGCTGGTATTGAACGCGCTGCTAAACAATCAGGACTTAACTATAAAGCTGGTCAAGTTTATGAAGATGAATCTGGATTACCTATTACAACTGAATTTAACGGACATACACGTTCAATTGCTGCTTTGAAGAACCAAATTTACTTCAATGTTAAACAAATGTTATTTGGTGGTTTTTCAAGCGTTGGTTCTGGTGATCCTAAGAAGCAATATGATAATGCAAGTAGATATGTAGAATGGGAACACGCTGGTGACCTTTTAGGCTTACGTTCAGCTCAAGGTTACGATGCTAAGACTAAGTACTTTGGTGTTTCATTCTCAGGCTTAAAGAATGACTCAAGCAAAATCTCAGTTCACATGATGGGTGTTGCAAAGCGTTACATCTTAAACTACAAGAAGTTTAACAAATAATATCTTTACCTACCTACTCACTTGTCCTAATCTAAATAAAAGAATTTTGTAATCACATAATTCTTTTATCAAACTTAAAAAATAGAGCTCAATGAGAGCTCTATTTTTTTGCCTTAATTTAAATATTTTTGGTCGATTGATTTATTGATGATACTTCTAACTTTTGGAGAATCATCATATTTCTTTATTATATCTAGAAATTCTTTTCCATTCGTTTGTTTTAAATAGTATGTTTGATAGTAATCACGCAGTGCTTTGAAGAATTTTTTCTCTCCCATTGCTACCATTAATTCAGCATAAAACAGCTTTGCTTTTTGATAGGCAACGGAACTTTCATCTTCTCCTTTTGGCATTTGATTTAAAGGATAATTAATAATTGATTTATGTTTATTCCTGATTTGTTTATTAATTAACGTGTAAAAATTTTGTTTTAATTTGCTAACTGGATAGTATTTTGTATGTAGAATATCCAAAGCAGTTAATTTAGCCTTAGTTTTATGTAAGTCAAAGACATATTCCTCTAGAAATTCTGACATACCTTCGTCAAGCCAAGGTTCGGTATATTCATCTGTTCCAACAGATGAGTAAAACCATTGATGAGCTACCTCGTGGCTTACATCTTCAAGTAGCTCACTATAATCAAGAGCAGAAGCCTTCTTTTTACTCATAAAGCTATTTCCTGCAATCATAATTAAGCCAGGATATTCCATTCCGCCAGTATCTTCTTCAAATGGATATTCGGTAATATTTAATTCAGTGTATGGATATTTGCCTAACTTCTTGCTAAATAGATTTAAACTATCTATTGCAGTTTGCTTAACTAATTTATTGTATTTAGAAGAATCCTTTCCGGGGAGAAAATAATTGTTAATCTTTACACCGTTAGTATAAGTATGGCTAACTTTAAACTTATTGGAAGCAACAATCGCAAAATCTCTGACATTATTTGCATCGGCAATGGTTTTCCCATTTGTAGTGGTACTATTACCAGTAGTAGCTACCTTATATGATTTGGGTGCTTGGAAATTCACATGATAGTTTGAAACGGCAGAATTTCTACTTTCTCCCTCGTCATTATATGGATGATAGATCCACTTATCATTTCGATAGTCACTTAAATAAGGAAAGCAGAATGAAAGATTATAAACTTTCCCACTATTTACTACTTGATAGCCGAATCGATCTTTTCTTTTTGGAATATCTGTTTTTAAGGTCAGAGTGACTGTTTTACTCTCACCTGGTTTTAACTCTTCTGGAAAAGTAATAAAAATATCACTTTCGTCATTACCGAAATAGTAATCCAAGGTCTTCCCGTTAGAAGAAATCTTTAAAATCTTTGTTGATATACTCCGATTTATATGCTTTATATGTTCACGATCATATTTGAGTACCCCGGCAGCAATATTGCGTACAAGAATTTCATTAGTATTTGATTTGCTGTTATTAGTGACCTTAATAGTTACTTCCTCATTAAGAAGGTTCTTTTTAGTGTCTAAATTTATGTTCATTTCATAATTATCTGCCTTGATTTCAGGATCAGATGCTGCTGAAGTGTTTTGTGTACTGAGAAAGATAGTAGAAGAAATTAATAATGCTCCAGCTACTATCAATGAATGTTTATGTTTAATCATAAGCTTCCTATCTTAAACTATTTCTTATCTGTGCTTAGTTTACAAAATATATTAGAAGGATTCAATTTTTATTGCAAAGTAACAAAGAATTAAAAGATAGGTATTGATGGATATTTGAATTATGTTGAAACAACTATTAATCGGAAATTTATCTTTTAATTTTTGACATTTCACTACTTAAGTATTTTTCATTAGTTTTCTACATTGACTATAAAAAATTATTTAGGTATTGTTTATTTAAAAGTAGTAAATATAAATCTATTAGTGAAAAGGATGATTGAGTGAAAAATAATAATCTTTCATTTAAAAAAATAATTTTAATCGCGTCCCTATTTTTCGGAATGTTATTTGGCGCAGGAAACTTAATTTTTCCAGTACATCTAGGGCAATTATCTGGAAGTAATTGGATGGTTGCCGGTGCCGGCTTTTTATCTTCTGCGGTAATATTACCATTATTGACACTTTTTGCATTAAGCATTAGTCGATCTAGCGGGATTTATGAATTAGCTAAACCGACAGGTGCAATTTTTGCTTCAATTTTTCTAATTTTGATCCATATAACAATTGGACCGTTCGCTGCAACGCCCAGAACAGCGACGGTGCCTTATGAAATTGGTTTTGCACCGCATTTACCTGCAAATATGTATAAAACTGGGTTATTAATTTATACAGCTATTTTTTTCATAATTGTGTTTTTATTATCAGTTACTGAAGCTAAGGTTACAGATTTAATTGGTAAGGTGCTAAATCCAATATTTATCGTTTTATTGCTTGTTATTTTCTTATTGGCATTCATTCATCCTTTAGGTAATTCACAAACTGCAGAGGTAACGAGAGCTTACCAGTCTACTGGTTTTACCAATGGCTTCCTTCAAGGCTATAACACTATGGATGCGCTAGCTTCACTAATCTTTGGTATCACAGTTATCATGGCTATTAAAGAATTGGGAGTTACTAAACAAAAAGATGTTTCAGTGACCCTTGCTAAAAGTGGGATTTTGGGAATGATTGCAATTGGAATCATCTATGTTTGCTTAATTTGGCTTGGTGCAACAAGTTTACATCAATTTAAAATGGCTACAAATGGTGGAACTACTTTGGCCCAAATTTCATACTACTATATGGGTGTTTTTGGAAATGTTCTATTGGCAACATTAACAACTATCACTTGTATCACTACAGCCATGGGATTGGTAATTGCATTTGCACAAGATTTTCACGAACGTTTTCCAAAAGTATCTTATAAGACATTTTTATCCATCAATTGTTTAATCTCTTTTGCTTTTGCAAATTTAGGTTTAGACAAAATCATTATTTGGTCAACACCAGTTTTAATGTTCCTATACCCGATTGCAATTAGTTTAATTCTTTTAGGAATACTCTCCCCTATTTTTAAGAATGATAAAATTGTTTATAAAGTTACCTGTTACTTAACTTTAATTCCAGCAATCTTTGATTTAATGAATGCTCTTCCACCTGTTTTAAGAGATACTGAGTTGGTACAAATTTTAATTAAATTTGCTGAAAAGTTTTTCCCACTATTTAGTATTGGATTTAGTTGGACCTTATTTAGTTTAACTGGTCTTGTGATTGGATTGTTAATTCATTTTCTTAAACGGAATAATAAAATTATATCCTAATATAAATTACGTCTGGCATTTGTTAGGCGTTTTTCTTTAACTTTTCTTAAAACATCTGATCATACGGTTCAATTATAATTATGTATGGATTATTTATAGAAAGTTGAGAGAATATGACTTACAAAAAATCTTTCACCCCATGGTGGATCTTTATAGTTTGTTGTTTCATTTCGATGATTGGTTTTGGTTTACTTGTTAATACAATTGGTTTATTTTTCGGACCAATTAGTAATGAGTTCCATGTTGGCCGTGCAAGTGTTGCCTTGATGACAACATTTCAAAATATGGCGGCTGCGATTACATTACTATTCGCAGGAAAAATAATGGAAAAAGTGAACTTAAGATGGTTATTAACGGGCTGCTTTATATTGATTGCAGTAAGTATGTTAAGTTTATCCGTTGCTAATAATTTGGTTCACTTCTACATCGCATGGATTATTATTGGTATCTGTCAGCCAATCGCAATTACCTTATCAATTCCTGTTTTACTAAGTAAATGGTTTAATGAAAAGTTAGGTACAGTAATGGGGGTTTCTCTAGGTCTTTCAGCATTTGGTGGTACAATTTTTAATCCAATTGTCGCTGAAATTATTAACCAAACTGGCTGGAGAGGTGGCTTCATTGGAGAGGCCATTTTAATCGGTTTGATCTTAGTTCCTTTAGCTATTTCTATTAAACCCGAACCTGATGAAAAGCATCCAGCATTTGGAAAGCCTAAAGATAAACAATCTGATCAAGTGCTCACGGGTTTAACACTTAAGAATGCTTTGAAAATGCCAGTTTTCTATGCATTGGCTATTTCAATGTTGGCACTTCAATTTGTATCAGGTAGTGTTCAACATATTTCGGGTCACATTACGAATATTGGAATTCCGGCAATTATTGCAGCTACAGTAGTATCAGGGGTAATGATAGGAGCTGCTATTGGAAAGATTTCAATTGGATATATGCTTGATCGCTTTAATTCCAGATTAGTATTATTTATTTATTCAGTTTTAGGCGTTCTTGGTTGGACAGGTATGGTAGTTTTAAGAAATAGTACCTTATTAATTGGTTCAGCCTTTCTTTTAGGATTAGGACAAGGAGTTTGCTTAGTTGCCCTACCATACTTAATTCGACAAGAATTTGGTGAACGGGATTACAGTAATATCCTTTCAGTAATTAATATGCTTGGTGCATTTGCAATGTCAGCTTCAGTTTATTTGGTTGGTTCATTCTTTGATCAAACAGGCTCATATAACTGGGGTTGGATTATCAATGCATGTGCTTATGTTCTAAGCTTTGTAGTAATGATGTTAACTTTGAAAAGAAACCAACGATCTGAATAAACGCAAAAAGCTAGCCACTTATCACAATGATAAGTTTGGCTAGCTTTTTTAATGAATATCTTTGGAATTACTATATTTGCTACAATAAATCGCCTATATACTGATGTGGGTTAGACATAGTTTATTGTGTTATCACTAGTTTTTTCGCTATTTTCTTGTAAGGTTTTGTTTTTTAGTTTCATGACATTTTTCCAGTTTGAAACATTCATTCACTATTATTTTTACCAAAACGTTCACTAATTGCAGTTCCAATACCTTTTGAACCACCGGTAACTACAGCAACTTTATCTTTTAGTTCAGAATAAACCATAGTTTTCTCTCTTTTTTCTTATTAGCTTCATTATAAAAATTATTAATATGCCAGCATAACTTACTTTTTACAGGTTAGATGTTATTTTATTTCAAACCAATCTCCGCTATTTTTAATAGTATCCCATAATTTATCTGGGATAGCTAATTCTTTTAATCGATCTTCAGAGATAGAATGAATAATCTCATCATCTTTGCCTGTTCTTACTTTTTCAATCCAATCAAGGTCAGTAATTAAACCATGAGCAATTGCAACTAAGTCAGCGCCATTGTCTAATACTTCCTCTGCTTTTTTACCAGTATCAATTTGACCAGCGACTAAAAAGGCAGCACGTTTATCAATTACTTTAGCGGTTTCAGTAATAATATTTTCATGATTATCATGAGTGAAAGGCTTTAAAGCATTTGGCAAGGAAGCGTGGATATAGGTAACACCTTTTTCTGCTAACTTATTAATTAATACTTTAACGTCTTTAAATCTAAGTCCGTCTTCATAGTGTTCTTCAGGAGAAAAGCGCCAGCCAATAATAAAATCATCATCAGCATATTTATCAGCTACTCGCTTAA
This sequence comes from Lactobacillus agrestimuris, assembly GCF_943193025.1. GTDB lineage: Bacteria > Bacillota > Bacilli > Lactobacillales > Lactobacillaceae > Lactobacillus > Lactobacillus agrestimuris. Next base: position 42,170 of record NZ_CALPCQ010000013.1, on the reverse strand, counting down.
TTTCACGATAAACTTCTAAAGCAAAACGCATTCTATTTTCTAAACTTCCACCCCATTTGTCAGTGCGGCGATTAAAATGAGGAGAAAGAAAGTTTTGAATTAAAAAGCTGTGTGCACCATGAACTTCAATTCCATCAAAACCAGCTTCAATTGCTCTTTTAGTTGTTGCACCAAATTCTTGAATAATTTTTTCAATTTCATTTTCGTTTAAAGCTCGAGGTGTAAAGCTATCAACAAACATTGTTGCTTCAGTTGGAACAGCACTAGGAGCGACAACATTTTCTTTCCCGACTATTTCAGCTAAAGTTTTATTCCCTGCATGGTTAATTTGTAAAACTACTTTTGCACCATTTTGCTTAATAGTAGAAGCAAGTTTAGTTAAACCTGGCAAAAATTTATCATCATAGCTGGCGAATTGATGAGTAAAACCAATTCCATTTTCAGCAATGTTAACACAACCAGTAATTACCATTCCCATGTTCTTTGCTCTGGCAGCATAATACTTTAGTTCTTCCTCAGAAACAGTATAATCATCATTACTTGCCCATGTGGTCATTGGGGACATCACAATTCTATTTGGTAAAATATCATCATTGTTTAAAGTTAAAGATTCAAATAATTTATTCATTGAAAAATACTCCTTATATAATTTACCACCCGTAATTTATATAAAAGTATAAAGTATAATTTACATAGTGTCAATTATAAAATATAATATTTTTAGAAAAATATTTTAAGGAGTTTACAGAAATGGGAATATTGCGTGCACGTTCAGTCAAAGAACAAAATGAACGTTATCAAAAAATATTAGATACAGCTGATGAGTTTTTCACAACCACTGACTATGAAGATATTAGCTTAAATAAAATTGCAAAAAAGATGGGACTGTCTCGTCCCGCGCTTTACAGCTATTTTAATTCTAAAGAAATGCTTTTTTTAACTTTAAGCAAGCAACAATATTTATTGGTAAAAGATAAATTAATTAAGGATTTTTCAACTAAGAAAATGTCAAAGAAAGATTTTTGTTTCAATTTAGCAAAACTCTTCTTTGATTCCCCTACTTTTTTAAAGTATCAAGCGCTTCATCAAACTGTCATGGAAAGTAAAATTGGTTACGATGAAATGTATAAGTTTAAAAAAGGTACTAAGCCCTTTTTTAAAACATTGCAAGATTTAGTTCACTTTCAATTTCCTACACTTACTGAATCTGCAGTAGCAATTTTTGTTCAGCAGGTTACTGTTCTTTTACCTACGATGTATAATTATGCACATATTCCGAGCGAACAAGCCAAAGTTATGAACGAATTACATATTTTTGGTAAAAATCCTCCTGCCGAACCAGTGGAATTCTTTAGTGAGTTTTTCGTTAAGTTACTTTCCTAGATATGAAAAAATCTCTCTTAATTTTTTGATTAAGAGAGATTTTTTATTACCACAAGAAATTGATAATAGCTTTGTTTACTTCTTGATTATTATGTAACTTGCTATGTTGAGCATTTTTACCTTTAATCATCAAATTTCGATAGCTCTTTGTACGACCTGCAACCAAGTATTTTAGCGATTTAGCAGAATTATTTGAAACATCCCCATCAGAATTAGTACCATCTTCTAAATTACCGAAGATATTTAATATACGGGTGTTTCTTGGGAAAGTTTTGCGTAATGACAAAAGTCCACGATATTCTGGTTGCATAATATTTGGTTTACTGGTTTTAGCATTAAGCTTGAGTCTGTTAGGACTATCATTTTCACCAATAATACCATCGTAGTGACCAGCAATAGAGATGAAATGATCTACTGGGTAACGCTTTTGTAATTCTGGATAACGTTTAAAATAATACGCTGTTTCAAGATTTCCCATTGAATGAGCCACGATATTGATATTTTTATAATGATATTTTTTATTAACGGCGCTAATTGCAGCCTTTACATACTTTGAACCTAAGTCATTATATCCTTTAGCGTAATTATTGCGGTAAGCACTTAACTTATTATCATCAAAATTAACTTCAATGATAGGATTCTTAGCCTTCTTTTTCAAATGACCATGGAAAATAACCTTTTGATTTTTAGTAACATTAATGCGAATCACGCTATTTGTTACCTTAGCATTTTTAATGGCATTTACCATATCTTCTTCGGCGTGATAACTACTGCCCCAGCCATGGAAAAAGAAAGTTGGAACATTTTTAGATGATACATTTTTTGCAACAATTTGATTATTTTGCTTACTCTGTCTTAATGCAAACAATCCACCGGCTATTACAATGATTAAAGCAACGACAGCTGCGATTAAACCACCCTTTTTGTGTTTCATGCTTTTCTCCTTATTTTGCTAACTCTATTTTTACTTTAGTATTATCTTTCATTTTACTTACGACTTTATGGTAATCTTTTGTCGTAAATTTACCAATAATATGGATACCGGGATAATAATCGACATGACCGTAGTAAAAAATAATTCGTCGATCTGGTGACCAGTAGCCAATTTCACCAGCTTTACCTTCATCACCTTTAGGCATTCCTTTTAAAGAAAGTGCGTGATGTAAATCAGCCATTTTTTCAGGATTACTCATAAAACTAGTAAAAGTTAAAGTTTTTGGTAACTCTTTCTTAAAATCTTTAGCTGCAGCAGTAGAATTTAACTGTGCTTTTAAAGTTTTTCCGTCAATAATAATTTTTATGTTAGTCATTTTAACCTTCTTACGTTTGTGAACCTTCTTTTCAGCAGAAACTGTTTCCTGATGGTTTGAATTAGCCATTTTCTTGCCACATCCTACTAATGTTAAGATGCAACAAGCAATTAGTAAAAGTCTTATTTTTTTCATCTTTTTCTCCTAATAAATATTTTTAGAGCAATTTTAGCATTAGGGATAACAAAGTCAAAATACATATTCTTTATAGATAACTATTTCAAAAAACTATAATTAAAATTGTTGACTTGGAGTTAACTCCAAGTGGTAAATTATATTCAGAAAAACAAAAGGAGCAAAAATAATGAAAAGTACACAATTTGAAGAAAATAATCAAATCAAACCAATTGAAATAGATAAACCAGTTGTTAAAGATGATCAAGATGTTTTAATTCGTGTAGTTCGCACTTGTGTCTGCGGGTCTGATTTATGGACTTATCATGATGTGCCCAAAAAAGGATTAATTAATTCTGGTCATGAAGCTTTAGGAATTGTAGAAGCTGTAGGTAAAGATATTACTACAGTTAAACCAGGAGATTTTGTCATTGCACCGTTTACTCATGGATGTGGTCATTGTCGTGCTTGTTTGGCTGGCTTTGATGGCGTATGTATGAGTCACAAGGATAATTGGAGTGATGGCTTTCAAGCAGAATATTTACGTTTTAAATATGGTCAATGGGCTTTAGTCAAGGTACCGGGAAAACCTGAAGATTATAGTGAAGGAATGTTAAAATCTCTTTTAACCTTAGCTGATGTAATGGCTACTGGCTATCATGCTGCTCGAGTAGCAAATGTAAAACAAGGCGATACTGTAATTGTTTTAGGCGATGGTGCTGTTGGCCTTTGTGCAATTATTGCAGCTAAAATGCGCGGTGCTAATCGCATTATTTCAACTAGCCGTCATGCTGATCGTGAGGCTTTAGCTCGTGAATTTGGCGCAACTGAAAATATCGCTACACGTGGTGATGAAGGAATTAAAGAATTACTTGAAACTACAAATGGTGGTGCTGATGCTGTCTTAGAATGTGTAGGAACTGAACAATCTACTCAAGAAGCTATGCAAATTGGACGTCCTGGTTCAATTATTGGTCGTGTAGGATTACCTCATGGAAGTAAGATTGATCCTGCACAAACTTTCTATCAAGATAAAGCTTTAGCAGGTGGACCCGCATCCGTTACTACTTATGATAAAGAAATTTTACTTAAGGCCGTTTTAGAAGGAAGAATTAATCCAGGAAAAGTTTTTACTAAAACATATACACTTGATGAAATAAATGATGCTTATCAAGACATGGCTAATAGAAAGACGATCAAATCTTATATCAAAATTGATTAGCAGAAAATAAAGATAACTTTTGATCAAAAATTGTTGACTTGGAGTTAACTCAAAGTAGTACCTTATATTCAGGAGGTGCAAAATGGCAGATTTAACTATCACACAAGTAAGTAAAAAATACGATATTAAGCCTGATACCCTACGTTATTATGAGCGAATTGGCTTACTACCTACTATTCCACGTAAGAGTAATGGTAATCGCTATTTTAATGAGGGGATGCAAGGCTGGATCGAAATGATTGTTTGCTTACGACATTCAGGCGTTCCCGTTGAAAAATTAATTGATTATGCAGATATGTTACGTGCTGGCGATAGTACGCTGCAAGCACGTGAAGATTTGTTAAAAGAACAATTACAAGAATTAGAAGGTAAAAAGAAAGATCTTAATCGGTCAATTGATCGATTAAAACATAAGATTTCACTTTATAAATCTGGTGAAATTAAAGAAAATAAAAGTTATTTTGAAGAATATAAGATTTTAGATGATTAGGAAAAAATAATGACTAAAAATACAATTGTACTCGGAACTTGGGCATGGGGAGATAATAATAGTTACTTTGGTAATAATTATGATGAAGATCACTTCCGTCCCGTTTATGATGCTGCTATTGTCAAAGGATTAACTTTCTTTGATACTGCTACTACTTATGGTAATGGTGGATCTGAAGAAATTTTAGGTGATTTAATGGCAAACACTCCACGTAGTGAACTAACTATTTCTACTAAGTTCACTCCTCAAATGGCACCTGCTACTGATAATCCCGTTCAAACAATGCTTGATGAAAGTTTGAAACGCTTAAAGACTGATTACATTGATTATTGATTATTACTGGATTCACAACGACGCTGACGTTGAAAAATGGACCCATGATCTCTTACCAGTGTTAAAAACAGGAAAAATTAAACATGTTGGTGTTTCTAACCATACTTTAAGTGAAATCAAACGTGTCCAAGAAATCTTAGCTGAAGAGGGCTTTAAATTAGATGCTGTTCAGAACCACTTAAGCTTACTAGATCGCAGTTCAGAAGAAGCCGGAATCTTAGATTACTGTAAAGAAAATAATTTAGAATTCTTTGCATACATGGTCTTAGAACAAGGAGCCTTAACTGGTAAATATAATGTTAATAATCCCTTCCCTGCTGGTAGTGTTCGTGCACAAGTCTACAATGATAAGTTACCTGAATTAACTGATTTAGTTGAAAAGTTAACAGAAATTGGTAAAAAGCACGACTTGTCTGCAGCACAAACTGCAATGGCATGGGCCCTTTCTAAAGGTACTTTCCCAATTATTGGGGTGACTAAAGTTAACCAAGTTGAAGATGCTGCTCAAGTTGCTGCTGCACGCTTAACTGATGCTGAAGTTAAAGAATTAGAAAATATTGCTGCTAAAATTAATGTTAATACTACTGGTAGTTGGGAACCAGATATGAACGAATAAAGGAGAATATCTATGACCTGGTCAAAAGAAATAATTGATAAAATTAATCAAAGTACTACAATTAAAAATCAACCTTATGATGATAGCAAGCAACCATTTCAAGACAATCCTCTTTGGGCAGTAACCATTGGTAATCATGTTTACTTACGAGCTGGTAAAGGACGTGAAAGTAAATGGTACCAAGAAGACCTTAAAAATGGTGGTCAAATTGAAGTAAACGGACAAATTTTTAAGATCAAATATCTTCCTGTTACTGACAAAAATGAAGAAGAACAAGTTACTAAAGTTTATTTAGAAAAGTATCATGGTCAATACCCAATTGATATGATGGTTTCTGACAAGTGTGCTGATGCAACGGTTGAATTAATTTTAGAATAAAAATAGTATTATAATGCAAAAAGACTCAAGAAATTTCTCTCTTGAGTCTTTTTACTATTCTTTAAATTGTAATTTTTTCTTTATATCCTCTTTTATTAGGACATAAATGTAGAAGCTCTCTTCAATTATATATAATGCCAAAGTCTAGGATTTACTTCAAACTTGCAAGCATCTTTAATGCAGTTTCAGTATCATGCGCCTTAATTTGGTAAACATTCTTACCATCTTGCCATGCAATAACTGTATTAAGTGAACCAACACTATCACCTAAGGTTACATGAAGATTACCATTTGAAGTTGTTCCTGGAACACCATATTTATTAACTAAAGCGAGTACTTCTTTACCACGTTTAGTTGGATCTTGCTTCATCATGCTACTTGCTTGGATAACAAATGAATATTTATCCTTGTTCCATTGCAAGTACTTTTGGCCAGCTGCACCTTGAGTAGTTGCAGTGGTGCTATCGTCAAGCTTAGTTGTTGGTAAACCTTGTTGTTCCGGTGAGTAGTTAATGATGTCACTGGCTTCGCTTTCAGAAGCATTTTTAACTTCCTTTAAAACAGCATAAGGCTTTTCATTCTTTAAATTACTTGCGTTAAAGTCAGAAGTTGTATTACCAACGCTGTAGTAAACAGTATTTACATTACCTTCAGAAGTGTAACGTACGTTTAATTTATCTGAACCTGTGCCTAGACCATCTTTAGTTGGTAAAAGCATACCTGGGAGTGCCTTACGCAACTTAGCAGTAAGGTTATCCATTCTGTTTTGTTCAGGTGCTTGTGAAGATGATTCTTGAGAACTACTTGATGATTCACTTGTTTTACTTTCAGATTTTGAAGTGTTGTTCTTTTGAACCTTAGAACTTGATGCAGAACTATTTGAATTGCTACTTTGACTTTGATTTGAACAAGCAGCTAATGATAAGGCCATTAAAATGGCAGCAGTTATACCGATTTGTTTTTTCATATTTTTCCCTCAATCTAATAACTTATCTTATACTCGTATTGTATCAAAGATTTTGCCATCTTTCTTTTAAAAAACACTTACAAAGCTGACTGCACTTAACGCAAATTTAATAAATATAGACTTTACTTTTATTTATCTGTTCTTTAAACGGGTAATTATTTTAGTTAATGTCTCAACTAATTGATGAATATCATCCATAGTATTTTCGATACTAAAACTGAATCTAAGCGATTCATATACACGTGGATTATCTGCACCAAACATCGCAACTAAAACGTGTGATGGATTAAGAGAACCGGCCGTACATGCTGAACCAGCCGCCCCTACAATTCCGTCTAGATCGAGATTAGTTAAGAGAACATCACTCTTAATGCCTTTAAACCAAATATTGATAACTTGTGGTGCCATGTTTTCTTCGAGATTACCATTGATTTCAAAGTCAATACCGTTTTCTTTAAGGCCTTCAACTAGTGCTTTCTTAAATGATAAATATTTTTCACGATTCTTTTCAATAGCATCATTTGAGTGAAGTTCTGCAGCCTTAGCAAAGCCCGCAATTGCGGGAACATTTTCAGTTCCAGCGCGTCGCTTTAGTTCTTGGTCCCCACCCTGCAAATAAGATGGTAAATCGATTCCATCGCGTTCATATAAGAAGCCAATAAGTTTAGGACCGTTCAACTTATGAGCAGAAGTTGATAAAAGGTCGATTTTCATTTCTTCAACATCAAGTGGAATTTCACCGTATGCCTGCACTGCATCAGTATGGAACCATGCATTAGATTCAGCAACGATTTCACCGATTTCCTTAATTGGTTGTACACTACCTACTTCGTTGTTAATAGTCATGATAGTAACTAAGATGGTATCTGGACGAATTGCCTTTTTTAAATCCTCAAGATTAATTTGACCTTTTTCATCGACATCTAAGTATGTTACTTCAAAACCCATTTTTTCTAAACGTTTCAAGGGCTTTAAAACGGCTTCATGTTCGATCTTTGTGGAAATGATATGTTTTCCTTCAGTCTGACGTAACATAGCTGTTTGCATAATAGCGGTGTTATCACTTTCTGTACCACCACTAGTAAAGATAATCTCACTGTCCTTAGCATTAATTGACTGAGCAATTGTATAACGACTAGTTTCAAGAATATTTTTTGCTTCACGTCCATAGTAATTGGTTGCAGAAGCATTCCCAAAGACATTTTTCATCATTTCAGTCATGGTATCAATAACCTCAGGAGCCATTGGCGTCGTTCCTGCGTTATCTAGATAAATTCTTTTATTCATCAAAAAAGCTCCTTTTTAGTAACTTTAACAAGTATATTACTAAAAGTAAGTATTATCAACAATTGTCGATAGTTAATGAAATCATTGAATACTTAACATAATTTTTAATGATGTTAAGTAAAAAGGCACTTTCGTCTGGAAAGTGCCTTTATAAATTTTCTAATATTCGGTTGGCTTATAACCATCGTTAATTGCATCAGCTTTTAAGTTAGGGATGCCATCATCATTTTCAGTTGAATCTTCTTCTTTTTCATCTTCATAGATTCTAACTGGTGAAACGCCACGATCATCTTCTGAATCTATATCGTGCTTTTTATTCATAAATTTCTTTGTACCTACTGCAGTAGCAACACCAGCTGCAATTGTTCCAAGAGTAATTAAAACAATGTGTCTAGCTTTCATAATAAATGCCTCCGTATTCTAGATAAATCGCTTTCACAATTAATTATAAGTCATTCATAAAAAAGATGTTAAATAAAAAGCTTAATTTATTCGCAATAATTTCTTACCAGCCTTTGTAAATGCAAAGTATAGTAGCGGTGTACAGATTGCAGTACTAATTGAATTAACTACTGTTGCCGGCAAGCTCATGAATGAGGCAATATATGCTACTTTTAAACTAGTACCAATTATTAAGGCCTCAACGATTGAAACGAGATAAGTCGTACCAATTTTAGTTATCCCTGCAATGATACCGATAATAATGATATTTGCTTTGCTATCTTGATAGTTCATCCCTTTATAAACTATAGAAATTATGCTAGCAACCACAAACACTTCTAGCATAGTTAACCAAGAAGTAGCAGCGTATCCATTTAAAATATCGAATCCACCTAGGCCAATAATTCCAGCTAACATTCCGTTTCGATAACCTAAAATCAAAATTGCCACTGCAGTAAGAGTATTACCGAAGTGAATAAATGGTCTCCCTACCATGGCAGGAACAGGAATTCTTAACACCCAAATACCCAGATAAATAATTGCCGCAAATAAGCCCGTTAAGATTAAAGCTTGTAAGGAGTTTTTATTTTCTCTAATGTTCATTATTCACACTCAACTTTTCCACTAATCTCATTAATCCTGCCGAATAATTAGGACCTAATCTGTTATCCTGCCTTTCATTGGTATGGTTAATGGCGGTTTCAATAAATTCTGCAGCAAGCTGACTAGCCAACTTCAAATCATTATTTGAAAGATATGCAGCTAAAAGGCTGCTAGCAAACATGTCGCCTGTCCCAAAGAAGGATCTTGAAATTTTGTTTCTTTTAATAGTCCATAAATTACCATGATCATATCCAACAATTCCTATTATTTTATCTGAAAGTGCAATCCCTGTAATAATTATTTGCTCAATTTTGAATTTTTTGCTTAATTGCTTTGCAACTTTTTTAGCAAAAGCAAGAGATGAATCTTCTACTTGTTTAGGATCTTTATCTAATAGTAAAAGAGCTTCCGTCATATTTGGAGTCAAAATTGTAGCATTAGAAGCCAATTGTTGCATTTTTTCTACGCATGCTTCATCAAATCCGCTATACAATTTCCCATGATCGGCCATAGCAGGATCTAGTAAGATAATATTACCTTCTGACTTAAGGCTAGCTATATTGTCAATCCAAAAGTCAATTGCCCCGTTACCAAGATAGCCTAAGTAGATAGCATCAAAACTTAATTTTAATTTTTGCCAATGACTTACAATTTTAGTCATTTCATTAGATAAATCTAGGAAGGTATTTTTACCAAAACCACCAGTGTGTGTTGATAAAAGCGCGGTTGGTAAAATTGAAGTTTGATAACCACATGTACCGATGATTGGAAGTGCCAGTTCCATTGATACCTGACCAAAACAAGATAGATCTTGGCTAATTAAAACGGTTTTTGTCATTATTTTTGTCAATTCCTTTAAATATAAATAATAAAAAGTGTTTTCTATATCATATCAAGAAAAAGCAAGGACTTAAATAAATCCTTGCTTTAATTAAAAGAGATTGTTTTCATTATTCTAATTCAAGTCCCGCATCATCACAAGCAGCTTGTAAGACTTGCATTACTTCATCACTATGATCTAATGCTGCCTTAACAGCGTCAAAATCGTTTTCAGCGATAATCTTACTGAACTTGGCAAACTCTTCATACATACGGTGTGAGTGAACCTTCTTATCGAAGTGGTCAAGCTTTTCTGAATTATGGAAAAGATCAAATGAGTCTAACACATTAGGTGCACCGTTAACTACTAATGACATCTTCTCGCCTTCAATCAATGAAGTAATTGGAGCACCAACGTCTTTAGCAGCGATTGCGACGGCCTTAAAATCGCCATAATCTAAAGTTAAGATACCTGAAGTATCAACTCCGCGTTGGATATTGGCCAAGTAATGAACTTCTTTTGGCATACCAAACAGACCGACAATAAAGTGAATGTTGTAGATGTTTAGATCCATTAAGGCTCCACCGCCTTTTTTAGGATCAAAAACAGGTTGAATTTCACCACGTTTAAAAGCATCATAACGGTGAGAATATTGGGAATAATTCATTGAAACAATTTTAATCGGGCCAAGATCATCAAGCTTGTCCTTTATTTCTTGATAATTGGTCAAATATTGATTAGTGATTGCTTCTAATAGCACTAACTTCTTTTCTAGGGCCAATTTCTTTAATTCTTTAAATTCAGCGTATTTAACAGTAAATGGCTTTTCACAAATGACATTCTTACCTGCAAGTAAAGCCTTTTTACTAAATTCATAATGAAGAAAGTTAGGAACAGCCACATAGACAGTGTCTGCTTCACTTTCTTTTAGGGCTTGATCATAGTCGGTAAATACTTTACTAATGCCAAACTTTTTAGCCATACCTTCAGCCTTTTCCTGGCTTCTTTTAGTACTTACAATTCCTGATAAAGTAATTTCGGGTAAATCTTTAGCAATTGGTAACCAATCTTCAACAATAAAACCTGAACCAGCAATTAATAACTTCATAGGGCCTCCTTTTTTTATATCACATACGTAAACGCTATCATTATATAAGTATACACTATTAAGTAAATTATTGCTGCTCCTTATATTCCGAAATGATCGCCAACATTTCTTGACCATAACGTTTCATCTTAGCTTGACCTACTCCGCTGACCTCTAGAAATTCGCTTTCGGTTTTTGGTTTTAAACGAACCATATCATAGAGTGAGCGGTCTGAAAAAATCATAAAGGCCGGAACATGTTGTTCTTTGGCCAATTCTAGCCGCTTATCTTTGAGTGCTTCAAATAAACCAGTATTTTGTTCAAGATTAGTTTTAGCTTTAATCGGCTTAACTTCTTGTTTTCGAAAGACTTTTTTCTTACCATCGAGTAAATCCCAACCATTATTAGTTGCATGAACAATTGGATATTCATCCCCAGCTAATTCTAAATAGTCATTAGCAATTAAATAGTTAATTAAACTAAGGGCTTCATTTTGGCGCATTTTTAAACTGCCGTAATGATCAAGATTAGAAGCATTGATTTCTTCCATTCTCTTATTTTTAGAACCAGTAACTGCTTGGGCGACAATACTTTTACCAAATCTACCGTCAAATTCATAAACCATAGAGATAACTTTTTTGGCATCTTCAGTAATATCAATCTCTTCTCGTTTATCAGTGCAATTAGAACACTTACCGCATGGTTCACAGTCTTGACCAAAGTACTGAACGATAAATTGTTGTAAGCATTTAGTAGTGTTGGCATATTGAGTAATGGCCGCAAGCTTAGTAAACTGAATTTTTCGATACTGATTATCCATATCAGATTGTTCAATAAACCAGCGATACGTTCTTAAGTCACCTGGTTTGTAAATTAGTAGGGCCTCGCAAGGTGCGCCATCTCTTCCGGCACGCCCCGCTTCTTGGTAATAAGATTCAATATTTTTTGCACTGTTAGCATGGATTACAAATCTAACGTTACTTTTATCGATCCCCATCCCAAAGGCATTGGTAGCAACAATAATTTGAATGCGGTCATATTGAAAGTCATCTTGCACTTTTTCACGAGTTTGACTGTCCATTCCGCCATGATAAGAAGCCACCGAGATTCCCTTTTTTCTCAAATAGTTAGTAATTTCTTCTACCTTTTTACGAGTATTAGTATAGACAATTCCTGCTTCATCACCGTGACTCTTAATATAATCATAAATATAAAGATCCGTATCTTTTGGTGAATTAACTACCTGAAAGCTTAAATTGGGACGAGTGAAGGAAGTAATAATGAAGTTACTTTCGGGAATGTTAAGCTGTTCAGCAATATCCTTTTGAACTGCGGGTGTTGCTGTGGCTGTAAGTGCTAAGATATTTGGTTTACTCTTTAAGGATTTAATTCCAGCATAGATTTCGCGATAGGCTGGTCGAAAGTCATGACCCCATTGAGAAATGCAGTGAGCCTCATCAACTGCAACTAAGTCAACATCGATAAAGTTAAGCTGATAACGGAAATAATCCATTGCAAGACGCTCTGGAGTCATGTAAAGCAGCTTGATTTCACCTTCGTATGCCTTACGCAAGATTGGATTAACCTCTTCTTGAGGAGTCGTAGAGTTTAGAGCGGCCGCATGGATTCCGTTTTGATTTAGTGAGTCGATTTGGTCTTTCATTAAGGAAATTAAAGGTGAAATGACTAAAGTAAGTCCAGGATTCATTAATGCTGGAATCTGATAACAGATCGATTTACCAGCGCCTGTAGGCATTACTCCAAGAACGTTTTCACCCTTTAGAACTCGATCAATTACTTCTTTTTGACCAGGTCGAAAGTCACTATATCCAAATGTTTGTTTTAAAATTTTTTGTGGATTCATCATATGTTTATTAAAACTTGTGTGGAATAATTTTGCAAGATAGCAAAAACGGATTAACTGTTCTTGAAGTTAATCCGTTTATTTAATTTAAGATTATTTTTGTAATTTCTCCGCTGCTAAAAGTAAGTTTTTTATGATCTGAATCATCCATAACGATTAACTGCCCCTGATCGTTTATTTCAAGAGCACGTCCGCAGTACAGTTTATTACCAGCCTTAAATTTGATTTTTTGATTTAAAATGTTGGAGTATGCTCGGTAGTTATCAAGGAAATTATCTTTATTGTAATTTTTAACTGCATAAGAAGTTGCATTAATGAGACTAGAACTGATTTTTTCTTTATTAAAACTATCGTCAGTAATACTGGTAGCAGTTTTTTGTAAATCGGAGGGAAAACTAGTCGTATTAATATTTATTCCAACACCAATAATCAAGCCACCATTATAAAATTCTGTTAAAATACCTGCTATTTTTTGATTAGCAATATAAATATCGTTAACCCACTTGATTTTAAAATTGATCGAAGGAAAGAACTTTTCAAGTGCTTTAACCAAATTCAAAGCAACATAAGGAGTTAAGAGACTAATTTGTTTTACTTCATAAGTAAAGTTAGGAATAGTGAGACTGAAGTATATTCCTGTATCTTTAGGTGAGTAGAATTTCCTGCCCTGCTTACCGTAACCTGATGATTGAGCATCAGCAATAAAAACGGCCGGAACATAATTCTTTTCTAAATAATCTTTTGCTAAATCTTGAGTAGAGGTCACAAGATCATAATGAAAAACTTTTATATTATCTAAGGTGGACACCTTTATCAACATAGATTACATCTCCAGTAATTCCGGTGGCCAAATCACTCATTAAGAAGGCACAGGTATTACCCACTTCTTCTTGGGTTACATTAACACCATCAACAGTTTCACTTTGAGATATCTTGATTAAATCACTGTGGCCCTTAATACCTGAAACAGCTAAAGTTCTCATGGCTCCAGCTGAGATTGCATTAACTCGGGTCCCTTCTTCACCCATGTCTCTAGCTAAATAACGCATTCCAGATTCCAATGCAGCTTTTGCGATTCCCATAGTGTTGTAGTTAGGAAGTGCTCGACTGCTTCCCATATAAGTAAGGGTAACTATGCTAGAAGGTGTGTTTAATATTTTTTGTCCGGCTTTAGCGACTGCTAAAAGTGAATATGAAGAAATATCTAAAGCTTGATTATATCCTTCTCGTGTAGAGTTAAGAATGGAGCCGCCAAGTTCTTCTTTTTTTGCAAAAGCAATTGCATGAACAATTCCATCAATTTTTCCAAAACGATCTTCAACCTTTGAAAATGCTTGAGAAATACTTTCATCACTTGCAACATCACATTCGATTAAGCGATTCTCATCATCAACTAATTTTGAAATGAATTTCTTCAAGCGTTCATTTTGATATGTATAAATTATTTCCGCACCTTGTTTTTCCATTGCTTGAGCACATCCCCAAGCGATAGATTTATTATTAGCAACACCCATTACGAGTATTTTTTTACCATCTAAAAAACCGTTCATATTTTCACCTAAAATTTTCTAAATCTGTTATAGCGTCTTTGAATTAGTTCATCATCAGAAAGCTGCTGCAATTTGGCCAATTCTGTTGTCAAAACCTGATCAATATTCTTAAGAACTGTGGTGTGATCATTTGGCTCATCAATAATACCTTCAATGATCTTTAACTCAAGTAAATCATTTGGAGTAAGTTTCATCATTTCTGCGGCTTTTTCGACTTTACTGGAGTCTTTCCAAAGAATTGAAGAAAATCCTTCTGGTGAAAGTACTGAAAAAATGCTATCTTCCATCATCCAAACTTCATCACCGCAGGCTAAAGCAAGAGCACCACCAGATCCACCTTCACCATACATAACCGTGATTACCGGGGTTTTTACTTGCCCAATTTCTAAAAGATTTTGAGCAATTGCCTGTCCTTGTCCATTTTCTTCGGCACTTTTGCCAGGATATGCCCCTGCTGTATCAACAAAGAGTAGAACTGGACGATGAAACTTGGCTGCATTCTTGATTAATCTAAGAGCTTTGCGGTAGCCACTTGGTTCAGGTTGGCCAAAATGCTTTTCCATTCTTTCTTTAATGCCGTGACCGCGACTAGTAGTAATAACTGTGACTGCTTTTCCGTGAAAAGTTGCAATTCCACCGACAATAGCTGGATCGTCTCCACTTAATCTGTCGCCGTGTAACTCGAAAAAATCAGGAAAAAGGACCTTACGAATTTCATGACCAGTGATATGCTTTTCAGATCTGGCTGCCCTAACAACTTCCATTGCTGATTTATTCATGATATTCACCACCGTTTCTTAATAGCCAAGTCAAAGTAGCTTTTTCATCCTGTCTTTTTATAATTTGATCGATAAAACCATGTTTTAAAACATTTTCGGCATCTTGTAAGTCTGGACGAATTTTTTCATGAATTGTTTGTTCAATCACTCGTCTTCCCGCAAAACCAACCATTGCATGTGGTTCGGCCAAAGTAATATCAGCTTGGCTTGCAAAACTAGCAGTAACACCACCAGTTGTCGGATCAGTTAAAACAGTGATATAAAGTAAACCTGCTTGGTTGTGACGGGCAACACTATTTGAAACTTTTGCCATTTGTACTAAGGAACAAATTCCTTCTTGCATTCGAGCACCGCCAGAAGCAGTGAATAAAACAACTGGTAAGTGTTGCTCAGTGGCTCTTTCGAACAAACGGGTTAACTTTTCACCTGTCATTTGACCTAAAGATCCCATAATGAAGTTTGGATCCATGATACCTAAGGCAAATTTGATATTAGCGATTGTAGCTAGTCCAGTTAAAACTGATTCATTGATTCCACTAATCTTTTGAGCCTTTTGAATTTTTTCTTCGTAATTAGGAAAGTCTAGAGGATTAGAAGGACAAATTTCAGCATCCCACTCATCTAAGTTATCGACTAACCAAGTAAGTCGTTTTTTGGCCGAAATTCTAAAACCATAATCACATGAAGGACAGATTGCATACTCATCTAATTTGTCAGCAAAAATTTCTTCTCCGCACTTAGGACAACGTTTAATCAAACCGTCGGGAACTTTGTCGTCAGCTGCTTTGTCTGCTTTTATATGGTTTTCAGTTAAAGTATTTTTATGCTGAAACAACTTCATCTTTTATAGTCTCCTTCCAGTTTGGTAAGAATGATTGCTCAAGATAAGTATTAGTAAAATTACCTTTAATAAAGGTTGGATCTTCTAAAATTGCTAGATGAAATTCTTGGTTAGTAGTAATTCCGCGAATAATCATTTCTTGCAAAAGTCGTTTCATCTTGGCAATAGCTTCAGAGCGAGTCTTACCAAAGGCAACGACTTTTGCAATCATTGAATCGTAAAATGGTGAAATCTTTTCACCTTGGTATAAGGCAGAGTCAATTCTCATTCCAGGATTTCCAACCGGAAGGTATAAATAATCAATATTTCCAATTGAAGGCATAAACTTATTTAGTGCATCTTCAGCGTTGATTCTACATTCAATTGCGTGCCCTTTAGCGGCTAAATCCTCTTGCTTAAATGGTAATTTTCCTCCAGCGGCAACAATGATTTGAGCCTTAACTAAATCTACTCCACTAACCATTTCTGTTACCGTATGTTCAACTTGAATCCTAGTATTCATTTCCATGAAGTAAAAGTTGTGATCTTGATCCATTAGAAACTCAATAGTACCAGTGTTAAGGTATTCGGCCGCATTTGCTGCATTAATGGCAATTTGACCTAATTTCTTTCGTTCCTTTTCAGTAATTAATTCGCAGACACTCTCTTCCAAGACTTTTTGTTTATTTCTTTGAAGAGAACAATCTCTTTCGGGGAAGTAGACAGTGTTTCCAAATCGATCACGAAAAATCTGAACTTCGATATGCTTTACATTTCGCATGACCTTTTCAAGATACATACGGTCATCGCCAAAATCATTCTTGGCCTCAGTTTGAGCAGAATTTAAGGCGTCTTCCATTTGGGATGGTTCATTTACTTGGCGAATTCCTTTACCACCACCGCCGGCAGCAGCCTTTAATAAAACTGGATAACCGACTTTTTTGGCAATTTCTTTAGCTTCTTTGGTTGAAGTGATAAAATCTTTACTTCCTGGAGTAACAGGAACATTATGTGCAATCATAGTTTGACGAGCATGTTCTTTATTGCCCATTTGGTCAATAGTAATAGCTTTTGGACCAATAAAGGTTAATCCGCAGTCAGTGCACATTTTTGCAAATTCCGCATTTTCAGATAAAAAGCCATAACCAGGATGAATAGCTTCAGCTCCAGTTCCAACAGCTGCGGCAAGAATGTTTTTAATATTTAAATATGATTCACTAGGTTGAGGTCCACCTACGCAAACCGCTTCATCTGCTAATTGGACATGTAAGCTTTCACGATCAACTGTTGAATAAATGGCAACTGTTTTGATTCCCATCTCTTTTAAAGAGCGAATGATGCGAACAGCAATTTCTCCGCGATTTGCGATAAGTACTTTTTTAAACATCTCAATCACCTAACCTATCATAAAAGTTAACTCTGCTTTGGCAATGACTTTATCATTGATACTTGCTTCAGCTACTCCAATACCAATATTTTTCTTTATCTTAGTCAGTTCAGTTTTTAAAATCATTTGATCTCCGGGAATTGCTTGATCAAAAAATTCTGCTTCTTGGATACCTCCAAAGTAGGCGGTTTTTCCTTCAAATTCTTTTTGACTTAGAAGAGCTACTGCACCAGTTTGTGCCATTGCTTCTACGATAAGAGGAGCTGGAAAAACTGGTTGGCTGTCAGAGCTTGCCTGAACGATTTCTTCATTAAAACTGACATTATGAATCGCTGTTGCACTTTTACCAGCTTGCAAATCTAATACTCGATCAATTAGCAGCATTGGATAGCGGTGAGGTATTAACTTTTGAATTTCTTTAATTCCTAATTCCTTAGTCATATTAATCTTCCTTAACCATAATTAGTGGTTGATCAACTTCTACTAAGTCTTCATTTTCAACATTAATTTGAGTTACTGTACCTGAAACTTGTGACTTTACTTCAGTCATCATCTTCATAGCTTCAATAATGCAGATAGTGTCTCCTTTATTAATATGTTGACCTACTTCAACATAAGTTGGTTTACCAGGCCTGGGTTGTAAATAGACAATACCAACAATTGGAGCAGGAACTGCTGTATCAGTATTTTTTACTGGTGTAGTTGCTTCTTCTTCTGAGACTTCCTTAGTCTTTTCAACTGGCACTGTCTCTTTATTGGAAATTAAAGTAGTTTTACTTTGTGTATTTGACTTGTTTTTACTCAAATAGAGGTGAAAGTCACCATCATCAATTTGTAATTCACGAATATCTGAATCCTCGAATTGATTCATGAGCATTTGAATATTATCTAATTTCAAAATTATTCGCTCCATTTCTTAAATGCTAAAACTGCATTATGACCGCCAAATCCAAATGAATTTGAGATAGCATAGTCAGTATCAATATTTTGATTTTCTTTAGTTACTAGATTGATTTCACATTCTGGATCTTGATTTTTACAGCCGATATTAGCAGGAAACTTTCCCTGAGAAAGTGATGCAACAGTTAAAACCGCTTCAATTGCACCGGCGGCTCCAAGCAAATGTCCAGTCATCCCTTTAGTGGATGAAACTAAGACGCTGCTGTCTTTTCCAAATATCTTTTTAATAGCACGACTTTCTCCAACATCATTTGCATGAGTTGAAGTTCCGTGGGCATTAATATAGCCTACTTTTTCTGGTGTAATAGCTGCTTCATCAATGGCAAGTTTCATTGCTCTTGCTGCCCCATTACCTTCAGGGTCAGGTGAAGTAATATGAAAAGCATCACTTGTTGTACCATAGCCAACGATTTCACCTAAGATTTTTGCATCACGTTTTTGGGCATGTTCTAAATCTTCAAGAATCATAGCACCCGCGCCTTCACCTAGCACAAATCCATTACGATTTTGGTCAAAAGGCATTGAAGCATTCATTGGATCTTCATTTTTAGTTAAAGCGGTAAGAGCCGCAAAACCTGAAATTGCAGTTTCGTTAATAGTTGCTTCAGAACCACCAGCAATCATAACTTGGGCTCTACCTTCTTTAATTTGACGATATGCCTCTCCAATTGAATTAGTTCCAGTTGCACAGGCAGTAACAATTGAAGTAGAAATATTTTTGGCATTAAAACGAATTGAAATATTGCCGGCCGCCATATTGGCAATTGCCATTGGAATAAAAAGTGGTTTAACTCTCTTTGGTCCTTTGTCATGCATTCTGATTACTTGATCTTGAATAGTTGTTAGACCACCAATGCCTGATCCAAAAATTACTCCAAGATCTTCAGGATTAGTATTTTCTTCAGTAATTCCTGCCATTTCCATTGCTTCACTGGCAGTTTGAATTGCGTATTGTGAAAATAGATCTAGTCGTCTAGCTTCTTTTTTCTCCATATAGTCAGTAGGCTCAAAGTCATCGATTTCACCAGCAACAGTAATACCTGTTTCGCTAGCATCGAATTTGCTAATTGGTTTGATACCAACTTTTCCGGCTAGACTGTTGTTAACAAAGTTTTTAAGGCCATTTCCATTAGGAGAAATGGCTCCCATCCCTGTGATTACAACTCTTCTCATACGTCCTCCTAAATTGTCATTCCACCGTCAACGACGATTGTTTGACCGGTAATATAGTCATTTTGGGCCAAAAAAATAGCAGTTCGGGCAATTTCATTAGTTTCACCTAATCTGCCCAAAGGTATCTGCTTAACAATATTTTCTTTTACGCGATCAGAAAGGTTCTCAGTCATATCTGTATCAATCATTCCTGGAGCAATTGCATTTACTCTGATATGACGAAGCGCTGCTTCTTTAGCGACTGACTTTGTAAAACCGATTAATCCTGCTTTTGCAGTAGCATAATTACTTTGTCCCATATTTCCGTGTAAACCGACGATACTTGACATGTTAATGATCAGGCCACTTTTTTGACGATTCATTTTTCGGATCATTTCTTTTGATAAGAAAAATGGAATTTTAAGATCAAGATTTATAACTTGATCAAAGTCAGCTTCTTTCATGCTGATGAACATTTTATCTTTTGTGATGCCAGCATTGTTAACTAAGATGTCGATTTTGCCAAAGCAGTTCCACGCATCAGTAACGAATTCTTTTAAATTAGTTTCAGCAAGGTCTGCTTGTAAATAGCGATAATCTGCATTTTCTTGTTCTAACTGCTCTTTTAGGTCATTTGCAAGATCATGTCGACCGTTTAAAATCACCTTTGCTCCTTCTCTAGCGAATTCCAAGGCCATTTCTCGGCCGATCCCTCTAGTTGAGCCAGTAATTAGAACAACCATATCTTTTAAAATCATTTATTAAATTCCTCAACAACCGTTTGATATTCATCAAAGTTCCCAATAGAATAGCGGATTATATTTCGATCGATTTGTTTTGTAAAAGTAGACAAAGTTTTACCAGGACCAATTTCTAAGGTTGTATCGATTCCATAATTTTTGATTGCATATTCTACACAATCACCGAAATAAGTAGGATGCGAAAGCTGTTCTTCCATTACCTCATTCCAATCATTGCTAAATGGTTTAACTGTAGTATTTGAAATTACTGGAGTACTGCTATTTGAAAAATGTACATTTTTTAAGCGATCGTGCATTTTCCTACTTGCATTTGTAAATAAAGGTGTATGAAAAGCACCGTTAACTTTTAATTTGATTACTCTGTGAGCAGCCTGGTTATTGGTAATTTCATTGATTGCTGCCTGAACTGCAGAACTTTCTCCGCCAATAACAACTTGTTTTGGTGAATTAAAATTACATAAATATACTCGCTCATGATTCTTTTGAAGCTTATCTAAAATCAAGGCTACAGTATCGATATTTGGCTTAAGCAAAGCAGCCATTGCATTTTCCACTTTGTTAGCATCTTCTTGCATATATTTAGCCCGATCACCAACTAAGCTAATAGTATTTTCTAAAGATAAAGCTTCACTTGCATACATTGCACCATATTCTCCAAGTGAAAGACCGATCATAGCGCTAGTTTCAAGATTTGAAAGATCTTGCTTTAGCATATTAAAAATTCCAGCTTCAAAAGCAACTAGTGCGGGTTGAACATGAATAGTTTTGTTTAGTTCTTCATGTTCATTACCAAATACAGTTATCAAATCTTGATTACAAGCTTCACTAGATTTTTCAATTGTTTCTTTGAAAATAGGATTTTCTAAAAAATCTAATCCCATCCCGGTTTTTTGTGAACCTTGTCCGCTAAATAAAATTGCCAGTTTCATTTATTGAGCATCCATTTGAGTTTGAACAAAATCAACTAATTGTCCGATTGTTGTGATACTATCATCAGCATCTAATTCGATGTCGTACTTATCTTCAAGTTCATTTAAGATTTCAAATAAGTCTAAACTATCAGCGTCTAAATCTTCTTTGATGTTAGTGTCCATTGTGATTTTTGCTGGTTCAACATCTAATTCTTCTTGCGCAATATCTTGTACATCTTTTAAAATTTCTTCTTTTGTCATAATTATTACCTCTTAAAATTTATAAATAATGGTGGCGATAGTTAATCCGCCTCCGAAACCACTTAGAGCGATTACGTCGCCTTTTTTAATAACTTCTTTTTCAATACATTCAGCTAATAAAATAGCTTCACTTGCGGCAGCGGTATTTCCATATTCATTTATGTTGATTGGAAATTTATCTATGGGCTGCTTCAATTTACGTGCAACCTGATCGATGATTCGACTATTAGCTTGATGTAGTAAGTAATGATCGATTTGATCGAGCGCTATTTTAACGCATTTGGTAGCCGAAATAATCGAATTCGGTACAGACTTTGTCGCAAATTTATAAACTTCTCTTCCATCCATTTGAAAAGCAGATAAATGATGATCATTCTTTCTGAAATCTTCGGCTATGCTTGTATGTCCAGCAATTAAGTTGTCACCAAGCTGACCAAATGTTTTAAGATCCTTCCCTAAGAAATGATTTTCATTGCTACTTTCTAAAATGACACCGCCTGCTCCATCACCGAACAAAACAGCGGTTGAGCGATCCTTCCAGTCAATTAATTTAGATAGGACTTCTGCACCAATTACCATTGCTTTTTGGTAATTATTGGCAAGCATTAGATCATGAGCAATGCTTAGTCCATAAGAAAATCCTGAGCAAGCCGCTGAAATATCAAATGCTAAAGCGTTAACTGCACCTACATTACCTTGAACCATTGCAGCTGTTGAAGGGGTCATATTGTCAGGTGACATTGTTGCTACTATGATCAAGTCAAGCTTTTCAGCTTGCCAGTTAACCTGCTTTAGCAATTTATTAGCAACATTGCTGGCTAAATCTGATGTATTTTCTTTATTTGAAATGTGTCTGGATTTAATGCCGGTTCTTTTCGTAATCCATTCATCTGAGGTATCCATGATTTCGCTCAGTTGTTGGTTACTAATAGTTTGAGAAGGGATGCTGGTTGAGGCGGCTGTGATTTTTATGTCTCTCACTAAATGTATCCACTTCCTTTTTTAATTAATGAGAATTTACAAAATTCTCAAGATTAGTAAATGCTTGATAGATAGTTTTTAACTCATCTTCATCTAAATTTTGTAAAAAGCTTTTGACCATCATATTGTGATATGAATGATAGGCTCTGCAGACCAGGCGACCTTTTCTAGTTAATTTAACTCGAATAATTCGTCTGTCGTTTTCATCACGAACACGCATGGCATAACCTTTTTTAACTAAGCGATCTACTGTTGATGTTGTAGTTGCACGAGTTAGGTGAAGCTTTTTAGCAACTTGAGAAGCAGTTAAATTATCATACTCAGTAATCGCATCAATTGCATGAAGCTCTTTTACTGTAAGGTCATTAAAGCGACTCTTTTTTAATTCTTCTTCTTCAATTCGATTGATTCCGTAGTAAGTGTTGTATAAAGCATTGCTAATTTCTTGATATAAATCGTTCATTTTTGTTTCCTTTATTAGTTTGAATATTTTCTCAAACTAAATTATAAAACAAAAACTAATAGAAAATTAGTTGAAGATTAGATCAGCGCTACATGCCAATTTATCTTCAACAAATGCCTTAGCACCAAAGATATTTTGAGTGCTGTCTTTTTTAACAATCTCGATAATTAATTGATCACCGGGTTTCACCATTTTTCTAAATCTGGCTTTTCTAATTTTTGATAAATTAGTTTGTTGATTCTGATCAGTAAACAAGGCCCTACTTGCTTGAACCATGCTTTCGATTATCAATACTCCAGGCATAACTGGGTTATTGGGAAAATGTCCACGAAAGAATGGTTCATTTGAGCTCAAGTTAGCCAATACTTTGATTGATAGATTAGGTTCTAAATCTAATATTCGATCACAAAATGAAAGGGGAAATTTTGTATCATTTTGTAAATCTTGATAGGTTACTTTCACTTTTAACCTCCCTGCTTTATTATTTTTATAAATAGTTTGAATATCTAACTATTTGTTATTCGAAGTATATTACTTATATTTTTATTGTCAATAAATAATCACTTCGTATAGAAAAGACAAGAGTATCTATTGGTTGATAAAATCAACTTTTTCCAAAAATAATATTTTTTGGTCACATTTGATATTTTAAATGGATAAACGTATAGAAATAGATAATTAATTCCTTCTTTTGAAGTTTTAATTATTATTTTGGTATCATTAATTGGACGGAAAGGTAAAAAATATGATCATTGCATTTCATCGTAAAAAAGTTATTGCAAATATTAAGAAAAATATCCGCAATAAGAAATTTCATGCGAAAGCTGAGATTGGTGACCCAATCTTAAATAAAGAAGAAAGTAAAAATATAGTTGAAAGCTTTTGGAGGAGAAAGGATAAAAAGCCAAAATTTGACTTACTAGTTGATAAAATATTTTATTTAATTGCTTTATTACTACCTCGCAGATTGACAATTGATTGCTCTACCCCATCTTCTCTTCCGAAGTCAGCATTTATAACTTGTAATCACTATAATCAGCTTGATATTCTTCCAATTAAGCGTTTAGCAATCAAATCAAAAAGACCACTTTATTTTGCAGTTAGGGATAGTAATTTGGCTATGTACTTTCCAATCGGATTTATAGTTAGACATGCCAACAGTATTCCAATTAAAGATGGTCCTAACTATTTGGGACGTGAATTACCAAATAGAATGAAGAAAATTTTAGATGAGAAATCTTGGATTTTAATCTATCCTGAACAAGAACTTTGGTTTAATTATCGCAAGCCGAGATTCGTGACTAAGGGAGCATACTATTATGCCGCTAAGCTAAATAAACCAATTATTTCTTGCTTTGTTGAAATGAAAAATGATTCTCATAATGAACTGTTTCAGCGTAGTTTTTATAAAGTAAGATTAGTTTTACATATTTTGCCTACAATTTATCCAGATCCTAAATTGACTCCATCAGAGAATATGAAAATGATGATGATAAAGGATTATGAACAAAAGAAAGAAGCTTATGAAAAATACTATAAAAAACAACTAAATTATGGTTTTACTTATGATGATATTGCCGGATATGAAAAAAGATGAAATTCACTCTTAAACTGTATGAGCGAATTTCATCTTTTTGTTTTAAATAGACTACGATAGTCCAGACTTTATTTTTTATAATGTTTTTTCAACATCTTCAACAATTTGGTCAACTGTCAAATGATTTTCCTTATAGATTTCTTGAAGTGGTACTTGGTCAGTATATACACGTTTTTGACCATAATTAATTACTTTAACCTTAGTACCCAAGTAACTCGCTACCTTTTCACCAAAACCACCATCTAATATGTTGTCTTCCAAAGTAATGATAAGTTCATTATCAGCAGCAAGCTTGTCTAAAGCTTCTTTATCAAGAATATTTGCAGAAACTGGATTTACTAATGTTGCGCCAAGTTTGTCGGCAACCTTTTTACCCAATTCATAGAAGTCACCAAGTGCTAAAATAGCAACCTTTTTACCTGGCTTGATTTGATACTTAATTTGATCGAAGTCGGCGGTAACTTCTTCACCTACTGGAACAGGCTTTGATGGCATCTTAATTGCCACTGGATGCTTGCGTTGCTTAATAGCCCAATCCATCATAGCTTTTTCTTCATTCAAAGTGGTTGGTGCAAGATAAATCCAGTTAGGTAAGTTAGAAATCATTACTTGATCAAATACACCAAGGTGAGTCTTGGAAGTACCAGAAATACCACCATTGGCTACCATCATTACAACTGGTAAATCGTTTGCGGCTACATCATGTGATAATTGATCAAAGGCACGTTGTAAAAAAGTAGAATTTTCAAATAATACTGGAACAGCGCCTTCTTTAACAGCACCGGCTGCAAAAGCAACAGATTCTTGTTCTGCAATACCAACGTCAGTATAGTTTTCTGGATATTCATTCTTAATCTTATCTAAGCCGAAGACACCAGGAATAGCTGCATTGATTGCCATGATCTTTTCACCATTATTGATATGCTTTATTACGCCATCAATTGCAATTGAACTAGCTGTTGGGCCTTCTGGAGCTGGGACAGTAGTCTTATCATCCTTTAAATCAAATGGCATTACCCAGTGGTGAGCTTCTTCGTTATCAATAGCAGGTTTGTATCCCTTACCCTTTAAGGTGTTAATGTGAAGAACAATTGGATGATCAACATCTTTTACAGCTTCGAAGGCATCAATCATGTCCTTAATATTGTTACCATCTGCAACGTAGCGATAGTCGAAGCCCATAGCTTTGAATGGATTTTCTTCAGTTTCTCCATTAGAGTCACGAAGTTTCTTAAGAGCAGTAACAAGGCCACCAACGTTTTCATCAATTGACCATTGGTTGTCATTTACAACAACAACTAAGTTGTGTTTTTCAATAGCGGCGTTGTTTAAACCTTCAAAAGCAAGACCACCAGTCATTGAACCATCACCAATTAAAGCCATGATGTTTTCATGTTCACCTAATAGGTCTCTAGCCTTAGCCATACCAGTTGCTAAAGCAATTGAAGTTGAAGTGTGACCTACTGCATAGTAGTCATATGGACTTTCATCTGGATTTGAATATGGAGTTACATCTTCATAATGATCTGGATCAAGCCAAGCAAGTGCACGGCCAGTTAGCATCTTATGTGGGTATGTTTGGTGAGAAACGTCCCAAACGATTTTATCTTTTGGTGCATTAAATACGTAGTGATAGGCAATTGTAGCTTCAACAATTCCTAAATCAGGACCAAGGTGTCCACCTTCTACAGCATCTTTTTCTAGGATTAAAGTTCTGATTTCTTCAGCTAATTTTTCCATTTGTTTAAGATCTAATTTTTTAAGGTCTTCAGGACCGTTAATTTTGTTTAATAGATAATCTGGATGTTGGTTCATTTTTAAACCTCTTTTTCTTAATAAACTATTACTTACTAAAGTATAGTAGTGCCATAACTAATTTGCAATTATTTAAACGTGTATTTTAATTATAGTTAATTCATTTTGAAAAAATAAATATCAATTTTAGATATAAAGCAATAACTAATTTGCATATATTATTTTTCATTGAGGTTGAATAGAAATGGACAATAAAATCACTTGGAAAGCATTTTATTGAAAATAACCGGAGAAAACTCCTCATTAATGATTGTTGAACTCTTTAGTAATCATTAAGGTATTTGGCTTAGTATAGGTTTCAATACCATATCGATCAATTAATTGATCATGTACCCTAAACTTGTCCGACTCGTTTTTTGCTTGCGAGCAATCTGGATAACTGTCCTGTTTCTTAATTTCCAATCGTTATGAATTTCAATTCTTTGTTCTTTAGTTAATTTAGATATATAAAAAGCTCAACTTGTTTAAGATTAAAAAAAAAAAAAAAATTATTAAAATATGTGTCAAAAACATGTATCATAATAATCAGCAAGTGAAAACAACGGATTTCACTTAATTTGTAATTTATAAAAAGGGAGAAATTTCAGAATGAAGAAATCAAATTTATCAAAACTTTTAGCTGTTGGTGCAACTAGTGCTGCTTTACTTAGTGGAGCTTTATTTACTTCTAACACTGTTCAAGCTTCAAGTAGTGTTGTTTTGTTAAAAGTTAAGCATAATGCTTACAAGTATGATAGAAACGGTAAACGTATCGGAACTGGTTACATCGAAAAAGGTTCTACCTACTACTCAAAGGGTGCTTACAAGATTCATGGTAAAAAGTACCACCGCCTTGATACTAAGAAGACTATTTATGTTAAGGATGGCAATTTGACCACTCGTAGATTGACTCAACAAGTAACTCTTAAGCATAATTCCTACGAATACAATAAATATGGCAAACGTGCTAACAAGGTTGTTTTACTTAAGGGTGATAGCTACTTCATTTACGGATCAAAGCGTATTCATGGCAAGAAGTATTACCAAGTAGGTGCTGATCTTTACATTAAGGCTTCAAATGCTTCTAAGCCATTCTCTACTTACAACAATAGTTCAAATGGCTCAACTACCACAAATACTCAAAATTCAAATGCTTCTGCAAACACAAATACTGGTTCAACTACTAATACTCAACCAGCAACTACCAATCAATCACAAAATGCAGGAAGCACTAATACTTCAGTTAACGTAAGTGGCAACACTAATAGTGGTCAAACTACTCCATCAAAGCCAAATACAGGAAGCAATACTAATAGTGGTCAAACTACTCCATCAAAACCAAATACTGGAAACAAGCCTAACACTGGTTCAACCACTCCAGATCACCACTACGTTAACCATATTATTTTACCAAAGGGCTATCTTGAAGAAATGAAGAAAGCTGATTGGGGTAGAACTTTAGTGCCTGATTCAATTATGAAAGATACCAACAAATTTCATTCAGAAAGTAAAGCAGACGATGAAATGAAGATTGATATTGGTAAAATGACACCAGAACAAGACTTTGAAATTAACGATTTTGCTTTACGCTTAATTAATGAACTTCGTCTTCAAAATGGCCAAAAGCCTTGGGTATACACACCTAAATCACAACATGTAGCTGATCGTGTTGCCTCTTTATATGAAAGAGACAACATGGGACTTTCTACTTGGCACGATCAAAAAGCTCTCCAACAAGTTGATGATGAAGCTCAAATTCATAGTCTTGAATTAATGGCAGGTGGTGAAATGATTACTCCACAAGATGGTCTTCATACTATGACCGACTTAAAACATGTAGTCTTTGATGATATTTGCTCAATGCTCTTTAACAGCACTGAATCACGTCATGCTCAATATATGCTTACTTGGAATTCACCAATTAGTTCAACTACTTCATTTGGTTTAGCTGTTTCATGGGTAGAGCATGATGTTAATGGTAAACTGGAACACTCAGAACACTTTATTGCTTACTAAAAAAGACATTTCACCTTATTTTCTTGATAAATGTTAAGCTAAAGACCGATTAACAAGTCGGTCTTTTTTTGATGGAGAAAATTTATGTTGGTCTATGCTTTATTAATTACCATTATTTTCGTAGCCTTGCCTGCTTTGTTAGTTTTGTTTGTTAAGCAGTTAAGCTACTTCGCTAATGAAAAACTAGTTAATACGTTTGGTTTTAACAGTCAAATTTATATTGGTGGACTGGGGGTAGTGATTCATGAATTAAGTCATTTACTTTTGGCAATAATCTTTATGCATCGCATTGATTCGGTTCGTTTATTGCGCATTCCAAATAAAAATGATCCTTCTGATACTACATTAGGCTATGTCAAGCATTCATGGTCAAGAAACTCTCTTTATCAGTCAGTTGGTAATGTCTTTATTGGTACGGCACCAGTAATTTGTGGGATATTGATCCTTGTTCTTTATATAATCTAGACATAGAAAAAGCCGTAAAAATATCCAACTTTTACGGCTTTTGCTTTTGAATTTTAAAATGGTAGGTTATCGCCATTGTCACTCACCCAAAATTCAGACCGTGGATCCTGTCCCATGTCGATGAGTTTTTGAGCAAGAGTAACTGCCATTAAACGGTCAAATTCAGTCCCACCTTTACGATACTTTTCAAGTTCGATTTTAAGCTTGGTGATCATTTCAAAATTATATTCAATACGTTTGAAAAACTCATTTTGGTCGTCATTACTCACGTGTGTCAACTCCCTGTGAACGCAATAAATTCACAAGTTTAACAATTTCGACTCTAGCCTCTTCAGTACCAACTTGACGCAACATATGCAAGCGGTCTAGCATTTCTTCATGTTGCTTATCAAGTGCATCAAGTGACTCAATCAATTCATCACATGCCTCATCGCATTCGTCTTTTTCCAAGGGGCACAGTTCATTCAAAATACTGGAATATTCTTTTAAGTACTCCAACGGTTCAATGTTGTAGTCCTCACGCAGCATTCGAGTTGGCTGTTCAATCAGCGCACGAAAAGTGGGGTTCTCCAAACGTCGAAAATCACCACGCGCCGAGCGCAAGTACCTGAAAAGATGATAAAGCAGATTATATGCGATGAGAGCTTTGTTTTCACTGCCATAAACTACGGTTTCTTTTTTAACAAAGTCTTCGCCAACAATACTATCAAAAAGTTTCTCGAAATCGAATTCATCCATTTAACCACCCAATTATCCTTTCATTCGCTGTATATCTATTGTAGGCTAACAAGAAGAATTTAGCAGTAAAACAAGTGTTTATTAAATAAAATTTAAGGCCCTTGAAACTGCGAAAAGAACTGATTTTTATGTAAAAGAAATGCTTGAATTAGAAAATCAAAAAAGGGAGATTCCATGGAACCCAAAATTCCAAATGGTGCAATTGTTATAGTTAGGCAACAACCTACAGTTGAAAATGATGAAATAGCTGCAGTTTTAATTGATGATACTAATTCAACAACTTAAGTATATGAGCGGTCAGACTATGTTAATACCTGAAAACAAAAAATACGCCCCTATCCTTCTAAGTTTTATAAAGTAAGAGTTACTAAAAGACAGCGTATTACAGAGTAATTCGTGGACATGATGAAGCTCACAATAAATATAAAAAGATGGGATACTTGAAACCCGGTAAAATTGTTTATGTACGTGCAAGAGGTGTTGTATGGGGATGGACAATTGGAAAGACGTATAAATATTGCTCTTTCAGAGATTCAGTTAATCATTCACGGTTTATTAAGGAAAAAATCTAAGAAACATGTAGCAAAACGTCCTACTACTCAAAAAGCACGTCATCCAAAATTATCTGCTAAGGGTGTTGGCAAGACAATAGCTAATAATACAGACACAACTAATACTAATGTTTTATCAATTGATATCTTGAACCAATTAAACGATTCAAGCCTTAGCAACATTTCTAAATTCAAACTTGTTTTGTCTCTTTCCGGTGCTCAACGCAAAGCTGCAGATCAATACTTAATGAAACAATTGGGCTTATACTACGCTAGAAAGCCAGTAATAAGTATTAGTATATTTGGAAAGACTTTGAAGGAAAATGTAAAAATGCCGATGAGATAAGCAATCGTCCACAGTGATGGAAAATCTGAAATAAAAAAGCTTTGCTGATCTGGTAGACCAACAAAGCTATTACGCATTACAAATAATGTCTCTTGACACAATAAGTAACATAGGTTAACATGAAGTTAATCAAGTTAAGTGATCGCTATGCGATCAGACCAAAGGGGGACATGTATTAGTACATGCCCCCCTTTGTGTTGGAGGTATTTTTATGAAACCAAAGCCCTTTAAAACTATTGATCAACAAATAGGTATATTAAAAAGTCGTGGATTGCTAATTCAAAATGAAGAAGCCGCTAAAGATAATCTTCGTAGATATGGTTACTATGAAATCATTAATGGTTATAAAGATTATTTTTTAGATAGTTCTGCAGATAATAAAACTGAAGTCTTCAAGCCTAATGTTACGTTTGAGCATATATTTGCTTTATTTACTTTAGATAGAAATTTAAGAATGCAGGTAATGTCTGCTCTTGAAATACTTGAGTCTAATTTAAGACAGGCGGTTGCATACACAATATCTGAAAATTATACCGAACTGCAAGATAATTATTTAAAACGTTCAAATTATCGAACTGGAAAAAAGCAGTATTATCGCTCGTTAGGCCATCAAGCTTATCCTATTGATGTATTATTGGATATTCTTAAACGTATTACTCATTCAAATGCTGAGCCATTTAAGCATTATAGAAATAATTATGGGAATATCCCTCCATGGATTATCGTTAAAAAATTAAATTTCGGTAATCTAATTTGGTGGTATCAGCTACTCAAAGGTAAGCAAAAAAGAAATGTAATATCGATAATGACCGGTATAGAACCAACTTTAATTGAACAACTACCTGATTTTGAAAAAGGTTATACGTCATTATTATCTTTATATCTTGATTACAGAAATACTGCTGCGCATGGCGGTAGAATCTATAATCACTTTTCTAAAATTCATGAATTACCTTATAACAAAGTCATACATACATTGATGAGTATCTCACCAGCTGACTACAGAAATAATAAAGGAAAAAGTCGACTAGGAACACTAGCAAAAGCTTTAAATATTGCGAGTGATAAAACGCCGTATAATGAATTAAGAATAGGCTTAGGTATTTATATAAATCAATATTTGGAGTTATATCCTGATGAAAAGGATTATCTTTATAATCAAATGGAATTAAATGCTGATTATTTAAAACAAGATTTTTGGAAAGAAAACAGCAATCGTCAACAGTGATGGAAAATCTGAAATAAAAAGGCTTTGCTGGTCTGGTAAACCAACAAAGCTATACCCCTATTCAGTAATAATTTGGCAGTCGTACTGAATAGAAAAAAGTAAAATCAAAACTATTCAAAAAATGAACAGTAGTAAATAAGTACGTAAAAATATGTTTATTCGTCAATTAAAGGAGGAAAATTATGTCGAAACGTTGTTTTCCCAGCAAGCCAGATGTGCTTTATGAAAGATATCATGATGAAGAATGGGGGAAGTTAAATCTTGATAGTAATTACTTGTATGAGATGCTGGTATTAGAAAGTTTTCAGTCTGGCCTTTCTTGGGCAACGATTCTTCATAAAAGGGAAAATTTTAGAAAAGATTTTGCAAATTGGAATTATGAAAAAGTAGCAAAATTTACTCAATCTGACATTGATCAATTGATGAATGATACAGGAATTGTTAGAAACAAAATGAAGATAAATGCGGCGATCAACAATGCCCATGCCCTACTTAAACTTGAAGAAAAATACGGCTCTTTTTCTAATTTCTTAAATCAATTTATTCCCAACCCCATCATTAATCATCCAAAAGACTTTTCAGAACTACCATCACAAGATGAAAATTCTCAGCGCATAGCAAAAGCCCTCAAAAAAGAGGGCTTTAAATTCGTAGGTCCAGTGACCATTTATTCATTTTTAGAAGCAATTGGTTTAATTAATGATCACTTTGATTGGTGTGAATGGAAATATTAATTCTTATCAGAAGAGATTTGAATTAACACTTTACCATTACTCTTTCTTTGTGCAACATCATTGAGCGCATCTTCAGTCTCCTCTAAGGAATAAATATTTCCGAGAGCGGGATGGATTTCTCTTTTAGCAAGAATTTGACTGGCTTCTTCTAATTGTTTGCCATTTGCGGTAACGAAAAGAAAATTATAGGTTTGGTGCTTCTTTTGAGCCATTTTTTCAATTTTTCGAGCGGCCAACCCAAATAATATTTGCTTAAAACTTCCCATTCCCATGTTCTTGGCAAATGCTTTGTTAGGCATTGCTCGAAGGGAAACTAATTTACCCTCGGGTTTTAGAATTTTGAATTCTTTTTCTAATTCTTTTCCACCAATTGTATCAATGACTAAATCAACATTGGAAAGTATTTCGCTATAATCTTCTTCGCGATAATTAATAAATTGCGATACTCCAAGCTTTTCTACTTCGGCTTGTTTTTTCCCATTTCCGGATGTGATAACTTTAAGTCCACGAGCAACAGCAATTGGAATAGCCATTGTGCCAAAACTACCTGTTCCACCAGAAATGAATAAAGTTTGTCCGGCTTGTGCATTGAGTAGATCAAGTGCTTGCATTGCTGTTAATGCAGTTAATGGAACTGCTGCAGCTTCTTGATCAGTTAAATAATCTGGGACTTTTGCGATTGCATCTTTATCAACAACTACTTTTTCGGCAAAGGCACCAATATTATTAAGAGGATTACGAGCATAAACTCTATCTCCTACTTTAAAATTGGTTACTTTCTTACCTAGCTTTTCAATTGTTCCCACGAATTCATTTCCCATTGTTTGGGGTAACGAGTATGGAACTACTAGCTTTAATTCACCATGTGAAATCAAATTATCCAGTGGATTAACTGCAGCAATTGAAGTCTTGATAAAAATATCATTTGAACCTAAAGTTTGTGGTTCAATATCATTTAGTTGGTATTTTGGTTGTTCCTTTTTGTATTTAATTAATTGAAAAGCCTTCATTTTATTCGCTCCCCCTTTTACTTACCTTTTATAAAGGATGACAAAAGATCTTAAAGCTAGTCAAAAAGTTACAACACGTTAAGATTTTTTATTTTTATTCTTCAAATCCGGCCAAGTTATCATCAAGTACCTTAACTTCCTGACCATTTTCTTTCAAAATTTCTATCTGTCTTTCACCCCAATGAGACATTTCAAGTAGAATTTTTTGTAAATTATTACCATTTTCGGACAAACAATATTCTACACGTGGTGGTACTTCAGGATAAACTTTTCGAATGACGATTTTATCTTCTTCAAGTTCTTTAAGTTGCTTAGTTAAAATTCTTTGACTAATTCCAGGCATTTGCTTTTTTAGTTCATTTGTTCTCATAGATTTAGTTCCAAGATTACAAATAATTGAAGTTTTCCATTTACCAGAAATGGCTCTCAAAGTTACATCGACTGCTAAGTGATATATTTTTTCAGACATTTTAAATTCCTTCTTCACTACTAAATTTCAAAAGTTACAAAAATGTTCCTATAAGACAATAAAGTGCGTACTTACTTTTTGATAGTTTAACATATAAAATACTTTCTGAAATCAAAATTTGAAATTTGGAGGTTTTTATATGTCAAAATCTAAAGTTAAATTTGCTTTATTTGCACTTGCTACAACATTTTTTGCCGTTGGAGTAACCGAATTTATTAGTGTTGGAGTACTCCCATCAGTTGCACAAGAATTTCATCTTTCCGTTAGTACTGCGGGATTGATTACTACAATTTATGCATTAGGCGTTGCTATCGGTGCTCCAATTTTAACATTGATAACTAGTAATTTTAATAAAAAGAAAGTTATTTCAGCTGCTTTACTAGTCTTCGTGTTAGGACATTTGTTAATTGCCTTTGCTCCAAACTTTATTACTGTTTTAGCTGGTCGATTCGTTGCTGGTGCTGCACATGGTTTATTATTCGCACTTAGTTCAATCATTGCTGCCGAACTTGTAGGTGAATCAAAGCAAGCAAGTGCGATTGCCTTTATTTTTTCAGGCTTTACAATTGCAACGGCAATTGGAGCTCCTCTTGGTACTTCAATTAGTAATTTTATCGGCTGGCGAATTCCATTCTTTATTATTGCAATTCTCGGATTTATTGCTCTATTAATGAATATGTATGTTTTGCCGAGCAAAAATGACCAAAGAAAAATTAGTATCGGTAACCAGCTTCAAATTTTTAAGAATGGCCATATTCTTTTAACCTTGCTTATTACAATCCTCGGTTATGGTGGAACTTTTGCAACTTTTACTTATCTTTCACCGATTTTAGAGAAAATCACTCATATTGATGTTGATTATATTAGTATTATCCTAGTGATTTATGGTATTGCAATTGCCATCGGTAACAGTTTGGGTGGTAAATTTGGTGATCTTAATCCTTTGAATGGATTATTAACGATTTTTATTCTTCAATCACTTGCTCTATTTGCCTTCTATTTCACAGCAAGTAACCTTATCTTAGCGATTCTTAACATCATTGTTTTAGGTCTTTTAGCTTTTATGAGTGTTCCTATATTACAAAGTTATATTCTCATTTTAGCAAAAAGTTATACACCTGAAGCGCTTGATATTGCTTCATCGTTAAATATTTCATCATTTAGTTTTGGAATTGTGCTTGGTTCATTCGTTGGCGGAAAAGTAATTGATACCGTTGGACTTAGCGCAACAACAATTTCTGCAGGTATTCTGGTATTTGCTGCAATTGTCCTAATGTTAATTGAATTTAAACTAGAAAATAAACGTAAGGCTCTTGCCTAGTCTAATCAAGAAAGATCTGATTCTCAAAAAAATACAATACAAATAAAACTATTGAAAATATTCAAAATTCATATGTTAAGCTAAATATTTAAACTTTTCTTCACTACCTGTTAAACTAAGAATAAATAGTAGTAAAAGAAACGGAGTGTATCATATGAAAGTTACTTTTAAAGGTAAAGAATACCAAACTATCGGCAACCCACCATTTGTAAACGAAGAAATGCCCAATTTTGCAGTTACAAACAAAAATGATCAAAGAGTAAGTTTAGAAGATTTACTTGGTAAAACCACATTGATTAGTGTGGTACCAGATATCAATACTTCTGTCTGCAGTATTCAAACTAAAACATTTAATAAAACAATGGATCAATTCTCAGATGTTAACTTCTTAACTATCTCAACCAACACTGTTGAAGAACAACAAAAGTGGTGCGCAGCTGAAGGCGTTAAGAATATGCAACTAATGTCAGATAGAAGTCATGATTTTGGTAAGGCAACTGAATTATTGATTGAACAATTAAATATTTTGGCTCGTTCAGTTTGGATCATTGATAAAGATGGCAAGATTGTTTATCGAGAAATCGTTGACGAGATTGTTCATGAACCAAACTACGAAAAAGCATTAACTGAATTAAAGAACTTATAACCAAAAAGCCTTCGTACTTTTCTCTTAGTACGAAGGCTTTAATTTACCGTTCGAAAACTTTATACCGCCAGCTTACTGTATAGGGGAAGTAAATCCTTAATACCAGATAAGATGAATTTTTCCATATTTTCAACTTCATCTTTACCTCTGAAAGCAAACTTTCCCAACAAAAAACTGCTTTTGCATGCTTCTTGATTGAATTTATCCTGCTTATCTTCATTTTGTAAATATTCATTAAGTGACAAATGATCAGCAAATTCCATTTCATTTTTATCCCACAAATACCAGGTTCGAATATTTATTGATTTTGATCAAGTAGGAATCTCTCTTAAAAGCTTATTATATTTTTCAGGTGTGTCTTTCCTTTTTTCACTGTTATAATGTTGAAACATTAAGTATACTTGAAGCTGCTTTCTGTCAAGCATAACTCCAATACATGGACTTTGATCTGACATTGATTTTAACCGATAAGATGCCCAATAATGGTCACGCAGATTCCATCCATTGGTCCAACTTTCAACATGAACTTTAGCAAATTCATTGTCTAGTAGCTCAGCATTTACGTTTAGTTGGACTTCTTTCCACTTGAGCCAAACTTCCTTGAATTCTGCTTTTATTTGGTCAAGTTCTTCGAGAGTATACTTTTCCTTAATCTTCTTAAAGGAAAATTCATCCCTATCAAAAATTGAATACATTTGTTCAGTTAGTTTTGTCATTTTAAACTCTCGCTCAATAAAAAAGCGATCCCTATCGCAAGAATCGCTAATTTTTACAACATATTATGCTTTTTCATTCTTTCTTCAAAGATACCATTTACAAGATCTGACATCTTTTGCTTATCTGTGTCAGATGGTTCAGTATCCTTTGAAAAGGCTTCGTAGAGATCTGGATATTCTCTTGCTATTAGTCTGCAGGGTCCCTCCATTGCGTGTGAACGAATATTTTCAGGTATCTTTTCAAGGTACTCTGGTTTAACTAAACTAATAATTCTTTCGTTTGCAGTCATTAGCCATCACTCCTATGTATTTCTTTATGAGTATTTTATATCCTATTATCTTTAAAAAGCAAATATATAATTAATCACTGCTACACATTTTATATAGCTTTAATATGTTTTTTGAAAAGAATAGTTGCAATCCAAATTGAGATAAATGATGGTAATACCAAAATTGTAAGAATATTCGGATCAAGAAAATTACCAACACGAATGAATTTTGTAAAAGTATGGATGCTTGTTGCATTACTAAAAAGAACTTGATAAACCGTCATATAAATTAGTGACCACTGAATGTAATATTCAAGAATAGTTAATACTGTTGGAGAAAAGTGCCCCAACCTAGATACAAGTCTCATAAATAAATAGATCATTATACCTGAGATTACTACAAAGATTCCCATAAGCAGGAAAAGACTTCCCAAGCTAACGCTTTTAACATCTCTAATTAACATATCTGATACCAGGAAGAGAAGTATGAAGTTAATCGTACTTAAAATCAAACCTATTATAAAAATAAAAAATGCTCTTAAAAATTGAAATTTATTATCTGACCTAAAAGAAATAATCATCAATAATAGTACTGCAATCGTTGCAAAAATGTATGTTGTTTTCATTTACTTAATCTTTCTCATAATCTTTTCCATAAATATACTTATGTAATCTTAAATATTGCTGTTCAAACTTTTTCTCGTTAGCATTATCTTTAGCATGATAGTATCGCTTACCTTCTAAACCCTTAGGCATGTAATTTTGCTTAGCAATTTGAAAGTTTTCTTGAAATGGATTCTTAATTAAACCGCCACCAGTTATTTCTTCAGAGTCTTTATAATGCATATCTCTGAGACCTCTTGGCATCGGATGTTTATTAGGATGTTCTGAGTCAGCATCAATTTTATCCCAAATTTCATCAAAAACTCCAGACTTTGGTGATAGGCACATAAGCATTGTCGCAAACATTAACGGATACTTAGCCTTAGGCATCCCTATTTTTTCTGCTTGATTTGCGGCAATTACTATCTGAGTAGCTTGCTCTGGATTTGCCAAACCGATATATGTATAAGGAATCTCTCTAAGTCTGCGAACAACAGATGGTAAATCACCATTTTTTAAAAGAACAGCCAAATAATAAAGTGCAGCATCGGTATCTGATCCAGCCATCGAATCTGAGTATGCTGCTAAGTAGTCATAATGTTTAGTAGCTTTACGATCGTAGCTAAAATGCTGACCTTTGACAAAACTTTTAACCGTATCTTCATTAATGTTTTCACCATTTATGGCATGGATTGTTTCTAATAGATTTAATCCAACGCGTAAATCACCATCTGATGAAATAGCAATCATTTCAACTGCCTTTTGGTCAATTTTTTCTTCTTCAAAATGATAAACTTCAATCATTGCTCTTTTAATAATAGTTGCAATATCATTTTCGCTAAGTGGCTGAAATTCAAATATTTGGCAGCGTGATCTAACGGCCGGAACAACTGACATAATAGGATTTTCAGTTGTTGCTCCAATTAGCATTACCTGTCCATCTTCAAGATATGGCAAAAGATAATCTTGGATATTCTTTGTCATACGGTGAATTTCATCAATCAGTAAAACAATACTTTGATTGGGATAACTATCGATTATATTTGTTAACTTAGCCTTATTATCAATCGAAGCATTGAACTTCTGTAAAGGATAACCATATTGACGAGCAATAATCTCAGCTAGACTGGACTTCCCTGTTCCAGGAGGCCCCCATAACAATAAAGAAATTGGTACCTTTTCATTGATGATTTGATATAAAGGTTGCCCCTTTTCAAGTAAGTCTTTTTGACCAACAAATTGATCAAGTGTTTTAGGTCTCATTAAATCTGCTAAAGGTTGTTTAATCATCACATTTTCCTCTTCTAAGTCTTTCTAAATGATAGAACAAATGTCATTGAATTGCTAATATATAAGGTATTTATATGACGATCCCCAAAAATTTCTTCATACAAAAATACCAAATCGATTATAAAAATAATAGATTTGGTATTTTAAGTTAATTTTTAGCTGCTTTCCGAAATGCTAGATACATTGCAAGACCACAAATGATCCCAACAACTACATATATACAGATAATTAAAGTAATATTTTCAACCATAACTTTATTCATTTGATTACCTACTTGGAAGAACAACATTATAGTGAGAATTATCCAACCGCCTAACATGCCAATTGAAAAATATTTTAAGAAGCTCTTATTATTAGCAGTAATTTTTTGAGAATTTTTATTTGTACTAATTAACCATCTCATAAATATTTCAAATAGTACAGTTTCAATTACACTTTCAATTACAATTACCCAAAATGGTAAAGGCGTATCGAATATTATACTTAATATTATATTTGCAACAAAATACAGACAATCACCTATAATACTTCTAATTGTTATTTGTTTCTTTGACATACTGCTCATCTCTACTCTATACCTAATTATCTGACTTACTTCTAACTACAGAAACGGCACCAATAATAGTAATTACAAAAGAAATCACAAATGCTGCAATTCTTGAAGTCGACCAACTCGCATCCCAAGCACCAATGATGATACTTGCCAAAATTCCCATTGTAGCAATTACGTAACTATACTTCTTTTGATTATTTCCTAACATGATTATTTCTCCTTTAAGGTTTTCACAACTTGATTAACGATGTTAGCAGTTAAAGGAATTAAACCAACTACTAACACTATTCTCAGCATCTCAACTTTCTTGACTAAAAGTATACCTAAAAAATAGTAGAAATGCGATAAAGGAGTAATTTCGTCAATTTTAAGACGGATTTTGTATATATTTAATAAAAAAATGAGCTCACATTCTGCATGTGAACTCATCCTGCTATATTACGAATTGTTATATTGAACGTTTGATTTAGTAACAATCATTTTGATTTGCTTATTCTAATATATTTTATAAAACTGAAAAAATAGTAAAAATATCTAGTAGATTATACATACTATGCCGCCAATATGCAGACCAGAAAGAGTCATAAACTTTTTCAATTTTGTTCTTTCGATACATATGTGAGAAATAATAATTACTACCTTTTTTATCATCTATAGTTTGCTTAAGTGCTACTACCAGGCATAATGCAATTATTATGAAAATAATCGATAATAAAAAGATCAGCATATTTTTTCCTTTCATACAGACTAATATCAACTATAGAACCTGACCTACTCAAAACTAATGAGAATAACTATCATTTCCAATTAATGAATCCAGATATTACTTTTTCCCTTTAAATATTGCAAAAATAGCCATTCCTAATGTCCCAATTATTGGCGCTAATCTATAGTATGCAGTGTTCACAACTATACTACAGATTATTATTAATACTATTGCAACTACTATATAGCTATAAATATTTCTAATTTTAGTACCTCCTAAAATAACTGCTTGATATATTTGTCTTAATTAAACTTGCACACAAACAATATCAGTATACGCATAATACGTGTGAAGATGTACCAATTCGGGCACCTTTTATACCAATACTGTTCATTTGTGTCAATTTGTTATCTACATGCTCCCAAATATGCACTCACAAATGATCCAATCCACAAAAGAATATTACCGGTCATTGCAGAACCTACGCTAGCTATTCCAACTGGATTCATAAAGTTTTCGGGCAAGTGCAGAATACATTGGAATCTTATTTTGACTAAAAAAATTCAATCAAACTAATTTAGTAGTAAAAAGCTTAACTATTGAAAATTTCAATCGTTAAGCTTTTTATATTACATTTAATGAATTATTTAATTTTTCTACTGTGAGTTTTTAACCAATCAGCTCTGGATATTGAACCTTTACCAGCACGTTCAATCACATTTTTATTGCTAGCCAGCAGATATTTATGATCTATTATAATCTTGATATTTAACACTGCGTACTAAATTATTTAGAAAAGTCTCCTCTTTTAAAAAGGATCAACCCCATAATCAAAATTATGACTATACATCCTAATTCAATCCACCATTTATCAATTTTAAATAAAATAAAATTAATGTTTAATTCAGATAATATCCAAAACTCCCCTATACTATATAAATTATAGGATTTTAATTTTGATAAATTCTTACTAAAAGTAATTTTTATACTAAATAATATGGGCGGTATTATAAATAATACAGCAAATATTACACTTAACCCCATACTTTTAGGCAATGATAAGTATGTCAATACACATGAAAAAATAGAAACAAAATATGAAAAAAGTTTACTTTTTCCATCCATTGACTCAATCCACCTATCTGTAACCTATATATCCACCAATTACTGCTCCAGCTATTCCACAACCTACCATCGCCCATGGGCCTGCCGATTTACAGTATTTTACTCCTGATGCTGCTCCACTCAATCCACCTGTAATAGCACTTCCCCATTTATTTCCACCTATAATTTCTGATAATTCATTGTCCTTTAACTTGTTCAATACCATAATAATCTCCTTCAAACGATATTTATCTAGCGTCTACGCTTATGATGAATCTTTCCAAATCCACCCGTAAAGCCCGTTACTCCAGTCCACAAAATTGGGCCATAATTTGCACCTAATAAACCACAACCTGGCCCACAAAAAGCATTTCCAATGGCGAATCCAGCTACTGCTGCACCACCAGCCTCAGCCACATTTTCTTTCCAACCATTTCGACCGCCGACAACAGTTGACAATTCTTCACTAGCTAAAGTTTCAAACTTTTTCATATTTTCTCCTTTCATAAAACTTCAACTTACATTTTTCATAAGTAATCTAAGTTTTGCCTTATCTCAACTTACAATTCAATAATATAAAAATTACAATAATCTTTGCTAAAAAGTACTTATTTAACAATATATATGATTAATTCTGTATTATTAGTCTACTTTTCCTTCAAAAAATACCATTATCTTAATCAGCAATCAAAAAGAGCCATAATTAAATATACTTTATCCCCCCTTAATCGGTTAGCTACATAAGTTAATTTTTACGCCAACTTTCTAGAACGGCTTATCATACACCAGATGAAATTTTTGAAAGAAAACTGGATCAAATCTATCAAACAGCTTAACCAAAAGTGTTCAATTTATTATTGCAATTTGCGATTTTATAAAACTGAAAAAATAGCAAAAATATCTAGTAGATTATGCATAACTATGTCGCCAAAATGCAGACCAAAAAGAGCTATACACTTTTTCAATTTTGTTCTTTCGATACATATTAATGAATCCAGAGACTGTCAAATAGTTTGTGTAAATAGATCTTTCTCGTAAATTGATTTTTTAATTTTTCTTTTAATCAAAATAAGA
>NZ_CALPCQ010000012.1 GCF_943193025.1 Lactobacillus agrestimuris | reverse complement strand
AAACTCAGTAGAATATTTAGTCATAAAAAATACCTCACAATCATTAGATCTATGTCTAACAATTATGAGGCACTTCAAAATCTGAATCCTTTTTCTTATACCTTTTTTTCTAATTATGCTTCTGAAGCTCCCGATGTAGCATCGCTTGTTTCAGTCTTAATTTGATTATCAGCTGTCTTTGGATATGGTTTCATTCTGCTTGGATCAGTAATTGAAGGCAAATTATCAGCAGTGTATTGAATATGTCTAATAGCAGCATGCTTAACATCCTCAATTGTCTTGCAACCAGTCAATTGCATATCAATCTTGAGTTCTTTATCTAATTGATCAATTACTGCTTCTACACCTTGTGCACCACCAAGTGCTAATCCATAAAGATATGGACGTCCAATACCAACCATATCGGCACCGAGTGCCAATGCCTTAAATACGTGTGAACCACGACGTACACCAGAGTCAAATACGATTGGTACACGGTGATCAACGGCCTTGGCAATATCTGGCAATACATCAATTGATGCAGGACCACCATCAACTTGACGACCACCGTGGTTAGTTACATAGATACCATCTGCTCCAGCACCGATTGCTTTATATGCATCTTCGACACTTTCAATTCCCTTAACAAAAACAGGTAAGCCTGATTCTTCCTTAA
Source organism: Lactobacillus agrestimuris (assembly GCF_943193025.1). GTDB lineage: Bacteria > Bacillota > Bacilli > Lactobacillales > Lactobacillaceae > Lactobacillus > Lactobacillus agrestimuris. Next base: position 59,376 of record NZ_CALPCQ010000012.1, on the reverse strand, counting down.
TTCTCTTAACATCTTCAGGGCCAATCTTTTGAGCAGATGAAGCATACATTTGAGCAACACTTTGACCTTCACCTTTACCATTTAAGTAACGAGTAAAGAAGTCAAGTGGAACTGGATAAGTAAATTTAGTACGGATGTTAGCTTCACGATATCCTGAAACCAAAGCATCAACAGTTAAGAAAATACCCTTGTATCCTGCCTTCTTAATTGCATCGAAGACCATTCTATTAAATTTCCAATCTTTACTTAAATAAAGTTGGAAGAATCTTGGTGCATCTGGAGCTGCCGCAGCAATGTCTTCAACACTCTTGTTAGCATAAGTACTTGATGAAAATAGTGCACCTGCCATTGCAGCACCCTTTTGAGTATCAATTTCGGCCTTTGTGTGTGCAATACCATGACAAGCAATTGGTGAAATCATAACTGGGGTTTTAAGCTTCATGCCCATGAATTCTGTATCCAATTGTGGATCTTCCATATCAGTCAAAGCACGTGGAACAATTTGGAAGTGGTTGAATGCAGCTGTATTATTACGCCAAGTCCACTCATTTTCAGAACCAGATGCAATATAGTAATACGCACCTTCAGGCATAATTTTCTTTACACGTTGTTCTAGTTCTTCAACGTTAACCATATTTACATATTCTTCTCTATCGCTTTGAGGAAACCCCTTATAGTAAACAGTCATAGCAATTCTTCTTTCATTAAATCAACTTTTATTATGTTTATAACTTGATTATAGTTTGAAAGCGGTTAAAACGTAAATAATACGGCTTATTTTCCATGTTATATAACTAATAGATTAAAAATCAAGCAATTTCGCTATACATTTAAATATAAAAAAAGCTAATAGATTTCTCTATTAGCTTAAATATATTAAATAATTTTTTATATATCACCATGATTATGAAGACCGCGATGAATGTTTTAATTCTTTCCAATTGACATAATGATGCCATTTTCATTTTTACGTTTTTTAATTACAATTTATGTCTGATTACATGCGTGAAGTAGGCAGCTAAATAAATCACAACCTCAATTAATGAAATGAAAAAAGTAACTGGCCAATTGGTAATAAAGCCTAAATATAAACCAAGCCATACCCCAAATAAGGCAATCCCAACTGACCATGCAATCATTGAAGGAATTGTTCTGCCTAAATAGCGAGCTGTTGAAGAAGGAAGAGTTAGCAAAATAAATACTAGCAATGATCCTACAATTTGAGCACCAATTGAAACCGACATGGCAAGGGCAACCAAAAAGACTACCCCAATAAAACCGGTTTTAATCCCATGTGCAACTGCTCCAATATGATCAAAAGAATCAAAGTTAAGCTGTCTTTGAACAATGAAAATCATCAATAAAACAATGATCGACAAGATCACAAGTTGAATTACGCCATCACGATCAACCCCAATAATACTACCAAACAAAATATTGGTTGCATATCGACTATTAGAGTTAGAAATTGCTAAGAATAAAACACCCAGGCCAATAAATAAAGCCGAAATCGCACTAATAGCACTTTCTTTTTGGTCGCTATGAATCGAAAGTTCACCAACACTAATCGATCCTAGTAATGTGAATAAAAGCATCCCCCATAGCGGCGCAACTCCAATGAAGACCGCAAATGCGGCTCCTGCAAAGCCAATTTCTGATAAAGTATGTGCCAAAAAGCTAAAGCTTCTTGCAACAACGTATACACCAACGACACCACAAGTTATTGCAATAAAAGTACTGGCCAAGAAAGCATAACGCATAAATTCATATTGAAACATTATTCGTAATCCCCCTTAAAGTCACTCATTTTCCCCTGTTCAATCGTTTGATGATTAAGATATAAATATTCATCCATGTATTTTTTAGCTAGAGGTACATCGTGGGTTACAAATAAAACCGTCATTCCATGTTCTCGATTAAGGTGCTTGATTAACTTCATTAGCTCTTCTTTAGCAACTGGATCAAGACTAGCAGTCGCTTCATCTAAAATAATCATATTTGGTTCATCAAGCAATGCTTGAGCTAAATATGCACGTTGTTTTTGTCCGCCTGATGCTTCACCCATTCTAGTATTTTGAATCTCAAGTAAATTAGTTTCTTCAAGTTCGTGATCGATATGTTGCTTAACTTTGCTAGTTTTAATCAAAGGAGCATTTAAACCGACAAAAGCCTTGATAGACAACGGATATTCAGCATCAATATTTCTAAATTGTGGTACATAACCCAATTTAACATTGTCACTAAATTTGAAGCTACCACTTGTTGGAGGCATTAATTTCATCAAAATATTAATTAAAGTAGTCTTACCTGTTCCGTTAGGTCCAAGTAAAGCTGTCATTGAACCTTTCTTTAGGTCAAAATTCAAATCCTTAAAAACTACTTTATTATCAAATTTCATACTGAGATTTTTTACATTTAAAATCAATTTCCCACCTCTACTCTCATCTCTACATTCAACACATTTTATTTTTTGCTAACGTCAATTAGCTTTTGATAATTTGACTTCATCCAGCCTAAGTAACTTGTATGGTTAGGAATTGTTTCTCTAACACTTATAACTGGAATCTTATTTTCCTTGGCAATTTTAACGAAGTTCTCAACTGTTGAACTACTTGCTTGGATATTATTTACAAAGAAAGCAATCTTTTTAGCTTTGATTGCATTAGTCATTTGATCAATCATTTGAGGACTTGGATCTGTTCCATTTTCAATAGCCTTTTCAAAGCCGCGATCACCAATTCGATAATCTGCTTCCTCTAGAGCATAGTCAAAAACTGGTTCACTAACATAAACTGGCTTTTGATGTTTACCATCGATCTTTTTAACTTCAGCCTTAAGCTTATTAATCTTAGCTAAATATTCTTGACCATTTTTCTTAAAATAAGATGCATGCTTTTTATCCAGCTTTGACAAACGCTCAACCAAGTAGTCAACATACTTAACTGGCATATTTAAATTGTACCAAATATGTGGATTATCGCCTTTTTTTAATTTCATTAAGTCTTCACCAACTAAGACGGCTTTTTTATTAGATGAATCAGCTAAATTATTCATCCATGAATCATAACCAAGGCCATTAGCTACAACAATATTTGCATCAGCAACCTTTTTTGCATCATTAGTTGTTGGTTCAAAATCGTGTGGATCAGTTGTGGAATTAGTAATAATTGCATCTGCGCTACCATATTTCCCAACAATGTTTTGAGCAATATTAGCATAAACATTAGTAGTTGTAACAATCTTAATTTTTCCATTGCTATTTTCAGCTTTATTCGAACATGCAGAAAGTAAAACGAATACTGTTCCAAGCATTCCAAACAAAGCTAATAGTTTTTTTAGTTTCATTAATTTATCCCTTCAAAATTACTTTTTCTTTTAAATGTTTAATTACTTATTATCTTTAATTAATTTAGAAAATTTATTCAATTTTCTAAATTATATCAGAGTATGCTTTTTCTTACTAATTGTCAACGAAAAACCAAAGATAATAAAATTACAGGCAACAAAAAACGTCACCTTTCGGTGACGCAAAACATAACAGAGTGTCTTGATTTAAGTAGAGATTATCAAGATATTTATATAATACCCCCACTAGCACTCGATGTAAAGTGTTTTCAACAATAACAAAAGTTATTAAAATTTAGTTTTAGGATAACATTTGTTATCGTATTTTTTTTGCTTTTATATAACTTTATTTCTTATTTACAGGTTTCTTCCAGAAGCCTAAAACCACACCTGCGATAATTGATCCGATAATAGTTGCTAAGAAGTAAAGCAAAATGTGGTTAGCAAGTGGTGATACCCAAAGACCACCGTGAGGAGCTGGAACTTGAATATGCCAGAATCCTACTAATAAACCACCAATTGCAGAACCAAGAACACATGATGGAATAACGTGACCTGGGTCAGCTGCAGCAAATGGAATGGCACCTTCAGTAATGAAGGAGAATCCTAAAATCCAGTTTGATACACCAGCACGTCTTTCTTGTTCTGGGAACTTGTTCTTGAAGAATGCTGTGGCAATCGCAGTAGCAAATGGTGGAATCATACCTCCAACCATAACAGCAGCCATCATTACAGCAGCAGTAGCTGAATGAGGATCGTTAGCGAACGCACCTGATGCGAAAACATAAGCAGCCTTGTTGAAAGGACCACCCATATCAATAGCCATCATACCTGCTAAAATGGTAGTAAGTACAACCAAGTTACCAGTACCCATACCGTTCAAGAAGTGAGTAATAGCAAAGTTAATACTACTGAAGATTGGGTTGATGATGTAGAACATGATCAAAGCAATCAAGAGTAGACCTAAAATTGGATATAGAAGCATTGGCTTCATACCTTCAACTGATTTAGGAAGCTTGGCAAATAACTTCTTAAGACCAAGCATTAAGTAACCAGCAATGAAACCGGCAGCCATACCACCTAAGAATCCAGCTGGTGAAGTTGCATGTGCTTGAACGTTAACTTGAAGTCCATTAGTTCCGTTAACAATAGCGGCCATATAACCACCAACAAGACCTGGCATAAGAGCTGGTAAATCACCAATTGATTCAGCGATGTAAGCTGACAAGATTGGAACCATGAAGGCAAAGGCCAAGTTACCTGCTGAGTTCAAGAAGATAAAGGCAGGATTCTTAGCACCACCAGCCATGTAGTTTTCCACGATAAAGGAAATGGCCATTAAGATACCACCACCGATAACGAATGGAAGCATGTGGCTAACACCACTCATAAGGTTACGGTAAATACTACTCCATACACCGCCACCTGATTTAGCTGAAGAATCAGCTTCTTTATCAGCACTAGATGCATGGTAAACAGGAGCCTTGTCATCCATGATGATATCGATTAATTCATCAGGCTTGTTGATACCGTCAACAACTGGGTGTTCAGTTAATTCCTTACCATCAAAACGTGGCATATCAACTTTCTTATCAGAAGCGATAATTACACCCTTAGCACGTTTAATTTCATCAGGAGTAAGTTCATGCTTAACACCTTCTGAACCGTTAGTTTCAATTCTAACTTCTATTCCGCGCTTTTTACCTGCATCAATCAAAGCTTGCTCAGCCATGTAAGTATGGGCAATACCATTGATACATGCGGTAACACCGACGATTAAAGGCTTATCATTATCGTTATCTTTTGCTTCTGCCTTTTTAGCAGCTTCGGCCTTACGCTTTTCTTCATCGGCCTTATCTTGAGCATCTTTAGCAGCTTCAGCATCAGTGAAGAGTTTGATAACTTCATCCGGAGTTTGAGCGTTCTTCAACTTTTCAACTAATTCTGGGTTAACTAAAAGGCCAGAAAGCTTAGCCAAAGCTTGAAGGTGAGTATTGTCTGCACCATCTGGAGCAGTAATCATAAAGAATAAGTGAACAGGTTGACCATCTAATGAATTGTAGTCAATTCCATTCTTGCTCTTAGCAAATAATACTCTTGCCTTGTTAATGTATTTATTACGAGCGTGAGGCATAGCGATTCCACCACCGATACCGGTAGTTGATTCGTTCTCACGAGCCCAAATCGACTTAATAAACTCATCTTCGTTATTAACAATCCCTGTAGCAACTTCAAGATCGGCCATTTCTTTGATAGCATCTTCTTTATTAGTTGCCTTAAGGTCCATGATCATGGATTCGGGACTTAATATATCCTTGATTCTCATTAATCTATATCCCTTCTATTAAGAAATTTGTTCTACCTTAATTTGTGGAAGTACTGCATCGATTTGGCTCTTTACAGCAATATCCTTAGTAAACGCAGTTGCTGCACCACAAGCCATACCCATACGGAAGCTTTCTGCAGCATCACCAGTTTTAACATAAGTACCAACAAATCCAGCAATCATTGAGTCGCCAGCACCAACTGAGTTGATAGCAGTACCGACTGCACCCTTTGCGTGGTAAACGTGATCCTTAGTTAAGAGGTAACCACCATCACCGGCCATTGAAACCATTACATTTTGTGCACCCATAGCTAAAAGCTTTTGAGCGTATTCAAGCATGATATCACTTGAGTCAAAAGTAACATTGAATAAATCAGCCAATTCATGGTGATTTGGCTTAATAACAAGTGGCTTGTATTCCAAAGTATCAAGAAGAGCTTGGCCTGTTGTATCTACAACAAAGTCTGCACCAGCATCCTTAATAGTTGGAAGCAACTTTTGGTAAAAATCTTGTCCTAAACTTGGGGTAAGTGAGCCACTCATTACCACAACATCGCCTTCTTTAAGATCACTTAAGCGTGACTTAAAAGCAGTAATCTCTTGTTCAGTAATTTGTGGACCAGCTGCATTAATTTCAGTTTCTTTTTGACCGTGGATCTTAACGTTTACACGAGTATCATCTGAAATAGTCACAAAATCACTAATAATGCGCTTTTGGTTCAATTGACGAATTAATTCCTTACCAGTAAAGCCACCAACAAATCCCCAAGCTGTGTTATCAACATCTAATTGATTCAAGATTTGAGAAACGTTGATTCCTTTACCTCCTGCTAAAAATGAATAATTATCGGTTCTGTTAACTTCACCAGCATTAACTTTTTCTAATTGAAGAACATAGTCAAGTGCTGGATTCACAGTAACTGTATAAATCATTTAGTTGCCTCCTCTATTTTTAAATCGACAGGTAATGCCGCTTTTTGACTTGAATTAAGCTGATTAGTAATCAACAAAACATCCTTGGCCTTAGCAAAAACTGAAAAACTTCTTTCACCGATCTTGGATGAATCAGCTAAGATAAAAGCCCTTCTGGTTTGGGCAATTTCTGCTTGTTTAATTGCAGCTTCTTCGGGATCTGGCGTAGTTAAATTACCATTTTTTTCAATTCCGTTAACTCCAATAAAGCAAGCAGAGAAATTCATTGCCTTAATTTGCTTTAAGGCTGCTAGCCCGACTGCTGCATGAGTATCATCTTTAACCTTTCCACCAATTAGAATTGTTTCAATTCCATGGTTGAGACTGCTTAAGGCTGTTTCAACACCATTGGTAATAATTTTTATATTAGGAATATTAGCTAAAAAATTCACCATTTCGTAAGTAGTTGTTCCAGCATCAATAAAGACGTTGTCACCACTTTTTACAAAATGTTCAGCAGCATAGCGCGCGATTTCAGTCTTATGATCATGGTTTAGACTGAAGCGGACATTTTGCGAAACATCACGGGCAAAATTTTTTACTGATTGGGCTCCGCCGTGGACTCGCTTAAGTCGTCCATCTTCTTCCATTTGAATCAAATCACGTCGAATAGTTGATTCAGATGTTGTTGTTAATTTGCAAAGTTCTGCTACTCGACACAATTCGTGCTCGTTAACATAGTTTTCAATTAAACTTTGGCGTTCCTGTGTCAGCATCCTTTTTTCACCTCAGTAACATTGTATACGCTTTCTAAATCAAAATCAATCACTTTCAGTCAAAAACATTCATTAAAATTCATATTTGTTCAAAATCTATCAAAAAAAGCAGCCCATAAACAGGCTGCTTCATTATTATTCAAAATTATTCGAAAATATCTGATAACTTTGTCGGAATATGATTATTTTTGGCAAAAGCTTCCTTAAAGCCTAAATTTTCATCACTTCGTGCATCTAAATATGCCCAAAAAGCCGTGACGCCCATATCAACACCCAGAATAATTAAAAGTCCAACCAAAATGTGAACTAGATACACCATAATACTCCTCCAAATTTTAATCACTTGATTTTATTCTAAACAATAAACAGTAATCCCAAAGATACCATATTTACCAAGGTACTGTCTAGCATTGGCTTGAACTTCTCCATTTTTCACTTTATTACACTCAATCAAAATAAAAACGCTCTCCACATAGAGGGCGTTTTATGTTACCGAAAATTATTCAGATAAAAAAGCAATTCAGCAATAAATAGACCGTTCAGATTGTTTGTGTTCTGTAGAATTCTTAAAATCATTTTGCTGCTTCACTTTAAATTTCAGTATATTGTTTAAGCAGGGCCTGAAGCTTCTTCACACTTTCGGGAGCCTTGAACTTTGTCTTCACAAGAAAGCCTGAAAGCTCATCATCAAGTTCTCTCGCAATTTCGTCACGAGGTTCATTCTTGGATGCTTTAAATAAAGCAAGTTCAACGAACTTCATAATGTCTGCATCCCCAAGCAAGTTCGGATCGCTGTTGACCATTTCTCTAACTTTAATCATAAAATCATTATTTTCTGGGCTTACATCATCGTGCATCCCTACACCCATCATTGGATCTTTCATAGCTCTATTCCTCCCATCGAATATTTACCTATATTTTACTACAAGAAAAAGGCTACGGAAATTTCCGCGACTTATTGTAAAAAGAATTATTTATCTTCTTTTGTCTTTCAGATCAAAAACTCCAGCAGCAAAATACGCTACTGGAGTTTATTTTTATTCATATAAATACTTGCTGCAAGCTTCTTTCGGATCCATCCCTTTGCGAATTTTCAATGCTAATTCGATTGACACATCTGCAATAATCGACTGTGGATCAATCACATTATAAGGATGATCTGGTGCCTTCTCTTGTGCAAGAGATAGCTCAGTACATCCCAAAAGAATCACATTGCAACCATAATCATCATGCATCTTCTTCAAAATACGATGATATAACTCGCCATCAACTACTCCTTTTTCCTTAATGTTGGAATAGATAAGTTCGTTAACCATTGGCTGAATCTCACTACCACCAAGTTCTACTTCACGACCAACTTCGTGAATTTCATCAGCATACAAGTGGTCATAAATTGAACCTTCAGTGGCAATCAATCCAATTTTCTTCTCATCAGGATAATCTTCTACAAACTTATGCACGGCAATTCGCATCATATGTAAGAACGGAATATCTGTTAAAGCTGCTAAATCATCGTAGAAGTAATGGGCCGTGTTACATGGCATTACGAAGAAGTCTGGATGAAGTTGGGCTTGACCTAATACATCATCTTTCAAATCATAAAAGAAGTTTGGCTTCTCATGATCCATAATGTAAGCTGTCCGGTCGGGAACTTGTGCATCATTTACCAAAATATAGTTTAAATAATCTTGGTCACGTTTAATCTTAACTCGATGGTTAATCAAGCGAACGTAACTTTCTGTTGCGATCGTTCCCATCCCACCAATAATACTAAAAAAATGCTTCATATCAGTCACTCTAACTAAAGTGTTCGCTTTCGCCTTCTAATTCGTTAATTACCTTTTGAGCGACTACGATATCAGATGGATATGGTGTGTCCACTCCGCGGATCTTTTGGAAGGCATCTGCACCCTTACCACAAATTAAAACAACATCATCTTTTCCAGCCATGGCAATTGCATCATGGATAGCCTTTTCACGATCAAGTTCGATCGTCACATCAACTCTTGAGTGGTCGATACCTGAATCGATTTCTTCTGCAATTGACATTGGATCTTCGAATCCTGGATCATCAGTAGTTAAGAAGGCCTTATCTGCGTACGCACTTAAACTTTCACTAAAGCCTGGTCGACGAGAAACCCCCTTATCACCAGGTGCACCAACAACTACAATAATCTTAGGATCATTGAAGTTTTTTCTCATGAAGCCCATAAGTGCCATCATCGAAGCCTTGTTGTGAGCGTAGTCAACAACAACCATTCCGTGATCACGAGTCATTTCAGTTTGCATTCTACCAGGAATAGTTACGTGGCGAATACCTTTAGCAGCGCGATCATGATCTTCACCAGCAAGACCAGCACCAATAATGGCTGCAGTAGCGTTAATTTCATTGAAGCTACCAATCATTTGCAAAGTGTAATCACCGTTGATTGGAAGTTGCTTAGCTTTATCACTAGCGCAATATAACTTGAAGCGAGTTTCACGCATGTCAGTTTCTTGTGATGCATATCTAAAGTCAATTGGCACCTTCAAATCCGGATTTTCAAAGTTATCACTTGCAAATAAGAAAATACTATCTGGATTAGTAGTTGTAGTTGCAGCTGCATAAACATCGTTAAAGCGATCAGTTTCTGCATTAATAATACACTTACGTGAGTTAACAAGTAACTGCAACTTACAGTGAAGGTAATCTTCGAAATTAGGATGTTCATTTGGTCCAATATGGTCAGGACTAATGTTCAAAAAGAAGCCCAAATCGTAAGTTAGACCAAAGACACGGTTCTTCTTGTAAGCTTGACTTGAAACTTCCATTACTAAGTGAGTCATACCATTATCAACTGCACGGCGCATATCACGGAATAAATCAAGTGATTCTGGTGTGGTCAAGCTTGACTTAAAACTATCCTCTGGCTTAGTACCAACGATATCGTTAACTGATGAAATAAGAGCAGTATGACCACCATTCATTTCATCAAGCATCCCCTTAAGGAAGTATGCTGAAGTAGTCTTTCCCTTAGTACCGGTGAACGCTACAACGTAGAGATCATCTTGTGGAAAACGGAAAAAGGCAGCTGAAAGAAGTGCCATTGCCTTTGATACGTCACGAACTATCAAAGCGTGCATTCCCTTACCTTCTGGATAAGGTTGTTCAGCAACATAACAATTAGCACCATTTTGTTTAGCCATTGAAAGATAAGTTGGTCTGAAACCTGCACCTTTACAGAAGAAAAGTGTGTTGGTTTCGATGTCACGTGAATCATATGACACATAATCCATCTTAGTGGCAACTGTATCTTGTACAGCGCTTGACTTAAGTAAATGATGTTCTTTTAAAATTAATATACAGGTATTTAAAGAAATACTCATGTTATACCCCTCAAATAGATATTATTGTATTGTTTTTCATTGAAAATTATAACACAGCTAAGCCGTGCTTTTTTCTTCGTTTGGATCTAAAGGTAACCGAATAATAAAACTTGTCCAGTTATCATCTGAAACAGCTCGAATTGTTCCGTGATGAAGATCAACTACTCCTTTGACAATTGATAGTCCCAATCCTGAACCACCGGTCTTAACATTTCTAGAACCCTCGACACGGTAAAAACGTTCAAAGATTTTCTTGAGTGATGCTTCCGGAATCTTAGCACCATTATTTTCTACTCGAAGTTCAACTTGTTTCTTATTAACCAAGTTAGCAACGAGCTTAATAGTAGTCGCACCAGTTCCGTATTTGAAGGCATTGTTAATCAAATTATTATAAACTCGCACAAGTTTTTCTGGATCAGCTAAAATAGTCAAATCCTTAGGTCTTGCTTCAATTTTGAACTTAATGCCCTTCTTTTCAGCTTCTAATTCAAAGCCGGCTTCCACTTGTTCCAGCATTGAATAGATATGAAGCGGAGCCAAATTAAGTTTAGTAGTATTTGACTTCAAGGTCGTATATTCAAGCAAATCATTAGCCAGGGACTTCATTTGCTCAGCTTTGGTATATGCAATTTCGATATACTTTTTCTGATCATCGGCTGTTACATTACCCGTTTTAAGCAGACCCAGATAACCAATAATTGATGTCAACGGTGTTCGAATATCGTGAGATACATTAGTAATTAACTCATCCTTTGACTTTTCGATTGCCTTTTCTTCATTAATTGAATTCACTGTACTATCAACCAAAGAGTTGATTGAATCAATTACTCGCTGAAGATCGGTTCTAACCGCAAATGAGATGCGATGATCAAAGTGACCATTGGCAATATAATGCAATTCCGAAATAACGTGTCTAAGCTGCATCTGGTGATATCGACGAATCAAACGCCAATAGAGAATAATCAAATCGGCAATTCCCATAATAATGAGAAAAGTCTGTTGCCATGACCAAAGATGCTTACCGGAAAATGCAATATTTTGCTTCAAAAAATAGATTCCATTAACTAAGTTTTGATCTTGCAAAATTGCCAAGTGAATCACGATAATAATCGATAAATTAAGTAAAAGCAGTAATACGATAGTTACTACTGCTTCTGCGATTAATTCACTTTTTTCTGTAGCTGTAAGTTTTACACGCTCTTTTTTCATTAACTAAGCCTCAACCTTGTAGCCTACACCCCAAACAGTTTGAATGACATCTTCACCGCCTGTAGCTTTTTGAATCTTATCACGTAAGTGTGAAACGTGAACCATAACTGTCTTAGCCGAAACAACAGATTCTTGTTGCCATACTCTTTCAAAAATTTCGTCAGCTGAGAACACACGATTAGGATGACTAGCAAGCAGATACAAGATACCGAATTCCAAGGCGGTAAGTGAAATTTCAGTTCCATCAATGGTCTTCACATCATGAGAATCATGATTAATGATAAGAGGACCAACTTCAAGAATATCTGGTTCTTCTTCCTTAACTTGCTTTTGACTTCTTCTAAGAAGTGAACGGACACGAGCCATAACTTCAAGTGGGTTAAATGGTTTGGAAACATAATCATCCGCACCAGTAATAAGACCTTGAATCTTATCCATATCTCCAGTCTTAGCAGAAACGATGATGATTGGAATATCAGAATCTTTTCTAACTTCCTTAATTACATCAATTCCACTCATGTTAGGCATCATCACATCTAAGATCATTAATCCAATGTCTGGAGTAGTAGTTAATTTTGTAATAGCTTCTTTACCGCTGTAAGCAGCAACCGGCTCATAGCCTTCATTTTTAAGATAAATGCTCAATAATTCTACGATTTCTTTATCATCGTCAACAACTAAGATTTTCAAGAAGAAAACTCCTCTCCTTCGTCTAATAACTATATATATCTACATCTAGTTTAGCAGATTATTGTCTATTATTTTACTCAAAATCGACAACTTAGCCACTATGATGCCTATCTTTTAATGAAAAAATAAAAGATTCCAAAGTAGACAAGAGACCTACTTTGGAATCTTAATTTAACACTTTTTTGTTAATTGGCATGTTTATCATCAAATAATTTGATTTCTACAAAAATGCAAACAATCATCAACAATGCAAACACGCAAACTTTTGCAATCGAAGTGTAGTCTAACATGCTAGCGAAGCCAAAAAGAATTCCATCTGGAATTACCCACCAGCCACCGATCCAACGATTGAATCCTTCACTAAAGGTAGCAATAATCGCAATAATAAGTGTTAAAGCAATCAAAATTGAGGTGAACGACATTGCTGGAAGTCCAAAGTCGGTGAAATTATGATCCCAATAAATTAATAATCCAATAATAACTAAAGCAGCAGTGCAAAGCCATAAACTTGTTCTTTTCATAATACTCCCCTTCTCTCTACATTTTATCTTAGCATATTGCACGAAAAATAAGGTGAATAACGGCTTGTAATATAGTGGAAATTTGGAGACGAAAAAGCACTTATCAAAGTAATCCTTTAATAAGCGCTTTTCAAAATTATTCGATTTCTTTTTTACCAGTGTAAAGTTCGTAGTAGTAACCCTTCTGCTTGATAAGTTCATCATGATTACCATGTTCAATGATATGACCATGATCAAGAACTAAAATCAAATCAGAGTTAACAATTGTGGACAATCTGTGGGCAATTACGAAACTTGTTCTACCGGCTAAAAGATTATCCATTCCGGCTTGAACCATCTTTTCAGTTCGAGTATCAATACTTGAAGTTGCCTCATCAAGAATCATAACTGGTTCATCCGCAATCATCGCACGAGCAATACTGAGAAGTTGCATTTGACCTTGTGAAAGATCGCCGCCGTCCCCATCAATAACAGTTTCATAACCATCATCAAGTTCATGAATAAATTCATCTGCATGAGCAAGACGAGCTGCTTGGTATACATCATCGTCACTAGCATCAGGATTACCGAAGCGGATATTTTCCATAATGGTGCCTGAGAAGAGGTGGGTTTCCTGTAAAACAATTGAAAGTGATCTTCTTAAATCATCCTTCTTAATATGCTTAATTGGAATACCGTCATAAGTGATTGTACCTGAATCAATTTCGTAGAAGCGATTAAGCATGTTAGAGATAGTAGTCTTACCCGCACCGGTTTCACCAACTAAAGCTACCTTCATACCAGGCTTAGCATTAATCGAAATATCATGTAAGATTTGCTTCTCTGGAACATATGAGAAGTTTACGTGATCAAAGATAATGTGACCACGAACCGGAACTTTCTTGTTAGCTCCCTTTTCAGGAACGATCCAATCCCATGAACCTTCAACATTGCTATCCTTAGCAATAGTAACTGTACCATTATCTTCTTCAGAAGATTCATCTTGCAATTGGAAAATTCGCTTAGCACCAGCCAAGGCCATAACAATTGAATTCAATTGTTGAGAAATTTGAGAAATTGGCATTGAGAACTGTTTTGAAAGTTGCAAGAATGAAGCAATTGCACCAAGTGAAAGTGGTGCCCAGCCATTAATTGCGGCTGCCCCACCGACGAAGGCAATCAATACATAAAGCAAGTTACCCATGTTACCCATAATTGGGAACAAGATAGTTGCATAAGTATTGGCATTACCGGATGCCTTACGAAGTTCTTCGTTATATTTTTCAAAGCCCTTCTTAACTTCATCCTCGTGAGAGAAGACCTTAATAACTTTTAAACCATTCAACATTTCTTCGTTGTAACCATTAATTTGACCAAGTTTCTTCTGTTGAATTTGGAAGTTTTTACTTGATTGCTTAGTAAGGTAACGAACTATTCCGAATGATAAAGCAAAGATGATGAATGAGAATACTGTCAATTGCCAGCTCAAACTGAACATGGCAACAATAACGAATAGTAACATCAAAGCCGAGTTAACAAACTGCGGAATTGATTGTGAGATCATCTGCATCAAGGTATCAATATCGTTAGTGTAACGAGACATGATATCTCCGAAGTCATTCTGGTCAAAGTAAGCAATTGGTAAAGTTTCCATGTGCTTAAACATATCTTCACGCACACGGAATTGAACTTTTTGAGCCAAAACTGACATCAGCATAGTGAAAAGGTAGTTTGAAATAAATCCAATTGTATAAATACCCAACATTACCGCAATGGCATATTCAAGTGGGCCATAATTTGGTGTTTGTCCATGTTGAACCTGTTTAACAAGAGGAACAATGTAATTATTAATTAGTCGTTCAATAAATAGAGTACCAATAACGTTGGATGCAGCTGCTAAAATAATGGTAATTGTTGAAACAATCAACATCCATGGGCTAGTAGTAAGGACTAATTTCAATAAACGAGCTAAAGTCTGGGAACGATTTCCCTTCATTTTATCTTTTTGATTAATTGCTTGATCCAAAATTAGTCACCTACTTTCCGTTTTCTTCTTGGAACTTAGCAATTGAACTGTAAAGTTCATTACGCTTGACTAATTCATCATGAGTTCCAATATCTTCAATCTTACCGTGATTCATGACGATAATTCTGTCAGCATCCTTAATTGAAACGATTCTTTGAGAAATAATAATCTTAGTAGTTTCTGGCATATCATTTGCAAGAGACTGACGAATTTCACGTTCAGTTGTAGTATCAACAGCTGAAGTTGAGTCATCCAAAATCAAAATCTTTGGATTCTTAAGAAGTGCTCTAGCAATAGTAATACGTTGTTTTTGACCACCAGATACGTTGGTACCACCTTGTTCAACCATAGTGTCATAACCATCTGGCATTTCACGAATAAAACCATCTGCGTGAGCAATCTTTGCGGCAGCGATTACTTCTTCATCAGTCGCATTTTCGTTACCCCACTTGAGGTTTTCCTTAATTGTGCCTGAGAAGAGCAAGTTCTTTTGTAAAACCATGGCTACATTATCACGCAAAGTCTTAAGATCATATGACTTAACATTATGACCTGCAACACGAACCGCACCAACTGTTACATCATATAGACGTGGAATCATTGAAACTAAAGTTGACTTGGATGACCCTGTTTCACCAATAATCCCAATTGTCTCTCCCGGATGAATCCGCAAATTAATATCATCAAGAGCCCAGGCCTTATCATCTGATGAGTACTTGAAGCCAACATGATCAAAGAGAATTTCACCATTAGTCAAAGTCTTAAGTGGCTTTCTTGGATTTTCAATCGCTGGCTTTTCAGTGATTACGTTAGCAATACGGCGACCACTAGCACCTGAAATAATCAATTGAGTAGTAATCATTGCCAAAATGTTCAAACTGAAAAGAATTGAGTTTGAGTATGAGAACATTGAAACAAGTTGACCTGTTTGAAGAGTGCCTCCAACAATTTCCTTAGCACCAAACCAGCAAATTGCCAATGTCGCAATGTTAAGCACAGCAGCGACTACTAAAGCGTTCAAAGAAATAATTTTTTGAGCAGTAGTAAATAGTTTGTAAATGAAGCCTGATGCTTTTTCAAATTTGGCAATTTGAGGCTTTTCTTGAACATAAGTCTTAACTTCACGAATACCACGAACATTTTCACGAACTACTTGATTCATACGGTCATATCCCTTAAAGATCTTAGGGAAGTATGGGTATGCAGCCTTTATAATTAAACCTAAAAGGATCACAAAGATTGGTGCCATAACCAAGAAGATAAGTGACAAACGAGGACTGATAATGATTGACATTACCACACCTGTAATCAACATCATTGGTGCACGAACCGCAATTCTGATGATAATTTGATATGCCGTCTGCACATTAGTTACATCAGTTGTCAAACGTGTAACTAAACTCGCACTTGAAAATTTATCAATATTTTCAAAGGCGTAATCCTGCATGTGATCAAACATATCTTTACGCAAATTAGCCGCAAAACCTGCAGCAGCGTGAGCAGCAACATAACTCGCAGCCGCACCTAAAACCAAGGAAACAATTGTTAGCACAAGCAAAATCAAACCATAGCGTTGAATGTAACCCATGTTTCCTTTCATAATTCCGTTATCAATCAAAATACCAACCAAATAAGGTATCAGCATTTCGATGATAACTTCGCCGATCACAAATAATGGTGATAAAATCGACAGCATTTTATATTGTCTGATCGATTTTCTCAATGTTTTGATCATTAAAAGCCCCCCTCTTTAAATATCTACTTTATCAACTTTAAAAAAGGATAAATGAGTAAAACTCATTTATCCTTCAAGCACATAATACTATCTAGTTTATACTTATTTCAGAAAAAGTCCACTTTATTTTCGTCTTGGGTTCGGATTTGGCGCAAAAGTTGAACCAACAATGTGGTATTGCTTTCTGAATAAGTAACGAACTCCGAAAGAAATTGCAGCGATAATCAAGTAAACAATTCCTGGTAAGACTGGATTAAGAACCTTCAATGCTGGAAGTGCTAATAGGGCAGTTAATGCAACCACTATTATAATAAAACCTGCACTAATCAAGATTCCCTTAAGAAGTTTAGGACGCTTATTAGTCTTTGGATTTGGCATCAACAATTCGTTGAACTTAATCATGAACAAGCCCATTACCACTGAAATAATAATGATACTTGTTACACCGTAACCTGATTGATCTTGAATCTGCTTTTGATTACTGAAAGCAGAAAGCAAACCATACATCCCCATGAAAATTGCCAACATCAACAAGATACTATCAACAGCTCTTTGCCAAAATGGCATATCCATAATAGTCTTTGGTTTTTGAACCGGATGCAAAAGTTGATCCGCTTTAATTGATGGTGAAGCTGCAAATAAGTTATTGGCAGTTACACCGCGACGCTGTGCTGTAACCATTTCTGGTAAAAGTGCATCAACTTTAGCCTTAGCATCCTCAGATGATAAGTTACCTTGCTTTTCTAATTCTTTTTGTAAGCGGAAAACGTAGTCAGAGTTTTTATTGCTAAGAGATTTTCTTAATTCTTCGCTAGATTGACTCTTAACTGCTTCTTCTTTTTCTGCATTTTCAGCTTTAGCTTTTAATTTAGCCTGCTTATTTTCGTTAATCTTAGCAGTGTTTTCTTTTTTCTCTTCAGCCATTCTTATCTCCTAGACATTGAATCTAAATTCAATAATGTCACCGTCTTGAACTACGTAATCCTTACCTTCAAGACGAAGTCGACCAGCTTCTTTAACCTTTTGCATAGTTTCAAGCTTATCCAAGTCATCAAATGAAACAACTTCAGCACGGATAAATCCACGTTCAAAGTCTGAGTGAATAACACCGGCAACTTGAGGAGCCTTCATACCATCGTGGAAGGTCCAAGCACGGGTTTCCTTACCACCAGCAGTGAAGAAAGTTCTAAGACCTAAGATATGGTAAGCGGCCTTGATTAAGCGGTCCAAACCAGATTCTTCAACGCCTTCCATTTCAAGGAATTCTTTTCTTTCATCTTCATCCATTGAAGCAATTTCTTCCTCAGTTGCAGCAGAAATACCAAGAGCTTCCGCATTTTCACGATCAGCATGAGCCTTAACAATTTGGAAATATTTATCACTTTCTGGATCAGCCATTGAGCTTTCAGCAATGTTAGCAACATAAATAATTGGCTTAGAAGTTAAAAGGAACAAGCCCTTAACAATCTTTTGTTCATCTTCGTTGAAGTCAATTGAACGAGCAGCATTTCCTTCTTCAAGAACTGGTTGAAGCTTTTCAAGAACTGCCATTTCGGCTTTAGCTTCCTTATCGCCTTGTTGGGCAACCTTCTTAACTTTGTTGATACGGCGGTTAACTGCATCAAGGTCAGCAATTGCAAGCTCTAGGTTAATAGTGTTGATATCTTCTTCAGGATCAACCTTACCAGTAACTGAAGTAATGTTGTCATCATCAAAGGCGCGAACAACGTGAACAATCGCATCAGTTTGACGGATGTTTTCAAGGAACTTGTTACCAAGCCCTTCACCTTTTGATGCACCCTTAACAAGTCCAGCGATATCAGTAAATTCAAAAGTTGTATGAACAACCTTCTTAGCAGGAATCAATTCTTGAATTCTTGCAAGACGTGAATCAGGAACTTCAACCATACCAACATTTGGTTCAATGGTTGCGAATGGGTAGTTAGCCATTTCAGCTCCAGCTTTTGTAATTGCGTTAAACAAAGTTGACTTACCAACATTTGGCAAACCAACGATACCAGCAGTTAATGCCATAATCTTCCTCTTTTTCTTTAAAACTAAATATATTTTACTTTATCTTACCTTATTATTTTAGCCGAGATTTGGTCGTGCAATCTTATCTTTGGGCAAATAATGCTCTTTTTTCTTATTAACTGGATCATTTGCCTTAGTTAAAACCTTCTTCATCTTACGGTTAAACTCAGATCTTGGAAGCATAATCATTCGTCCGCAGCCCATACACTTTAACTTAATATCGGCACCCAGACGCATGATTTCCCAATCATTAACCTGACAAGCATGTGGTTTTTTCATTTGCACAGTATCAGCTAAATCATATGCATCATTTTTAATCATCGAGATCAACGCCTAAAATATCTAAAATTCGATTTAATTCTTCAGTTGAAGCAAAGTCAATTGACAAGTGCCCCTTACCTTTTTTACCTTCAGAAATATTTACGGCTGAGCCAAACTTATTGGCAAGTTGACTTTCACTTGCACGGATGAAAGCTGACTTCTGAACGGTCTTTTTGCGCGGTTTTTTAGAATTAAGTTGAGCAACCAAAGCTTCAACTTTTCTAACCGGCATTCCTTCTTTAACCACGCGTCTTGCTACATCATCAATCTTATCCTTATCCTTAAGCCCAAGAAGTGTTCTAGCTTGACCCATTGAAAGCTCGCCTCGTTGCAAAAGACGTTTAGTCTTATTAGGTAAGGTAAGAAGTCTAAGATAGTTAGCGATATATGGGCGAGACTTGCCCATTCGCTTAGAAACCTCTTCTTGAGTTAAGCCCAAATTCTTTTGCAACATTTCATAAGCTTGGGCTTCTTCAAGTGGAGTTAAATCCTCACGTTGAAGGTTTTCAAGAACTGCAACTTCCATCATTTGACTTTCATCAAATTGACGAACAATTGCTGGAACTGTTGTCCTTTTAGCAAGTTTAGAAGCTCTAAAACGTCTTTCACCAGCAATGATTTCGTAGCCATTCACTGACTTACGGACAATGATAGGTTGGAAAACGCCATTTTCTTTTATTGAATCAGATAATTCCTTTAAACTTTTATCATCAAAATTCTTTCTTGGTTGATAAGGATTAGGACGAATTTCGTCTAAAGAAATATCTTGAACTTCTTCCTCAACTTCAGTTTCTTCTACTTGAGGTTCATCCCCGAATAAAGCCTCAATTCCGCGGCCCAAACCACCTTTTCTTTTAGCCTCTTTATTTTTTGAGTCTCTTGTCATGAGCTTTAAGCACCTCTTTTGCTAAATCATCGTACACTTTTGCACCGCGAGAATTTGGCGCATATTCGGTAATTGCTTGTCCATAACTTGGCGCTTCTGCCAACTTAGTAATTCTTGGAATAATTGTTTTATAAACCTTATCACTGAAGTATGATTGGACTTCTTTGACAACTTCGGCTCCAAGATTAGTTCTGGCATCAAGCATAGTAAGAAGTACCCCTTCAACACCTAAATCCTTGTTGAAGTGCTTTTGAACCAATCTAATAGTGTTAAGAAGCTGACTTAAACCTTCCATTGCGTAGTATTCACTTTGAACTGGAATCAAAATTGAATCTGATGCTGTGAAGGCATTAATTGAAAGTTGACCAAGTGATGGCGGACAATCAATAAAAATAAAGTCATAATCTTCACTAACTGTATCAAGAGCTGACTTAAGTCGAGTTTCACGAGCCATCATACTAATTAATTCGGTTTCTGCACCAGATAAATTAATAGTCGCTGGTGCAATATCTAATTTCTTAGTTGAAGTATGGTGGATAGTATCAGTTAATGGGATTTCATCAATTAAAACGTTGTAAATGTCCTGGTTGATTTCTGATTTTTCAATTCCTAAACCAGAAGTCGCGTTACCTTGAGGATCAATATCCACAATTAAAACGCGGTAACCACGGTCGGCAATTGAGGCTGCTAAGTTAATGGTGGTAGTGGTTTTACCAACTCCACCTTTTTGGTTAGCAACCGAAATTACATTTACCATAATTTTTCCTATCCTCTACTTTCTCTTTAATTCAATCGTAATCTTATAGTCATCTGGGTCCTTGTTTTCACTAACCTTGACTTTAATTCCAGAATCTTTTGCAAGTTTAACTGCTTGCTTAATGGTATTAATTTGCACCTTAAGATCCTTCGGAATTCGATTAACGACACGTCTTTTTTCCTCGGTCTTTTCCTTTTCTTTCTTAGTAAAATAACCATCAACATCGCGAGCAATAGCTTCTGTATCCTTAACATTCAAATTATTCTTAAGGATTTCATCAACTACACGTCCTTGATCTTTTTCGCTCAAGTTAAGTAAGGCACGGCCATGTCGAGCAGTGATTTCACCGCTAACTAAATAACTTTGCACCTTAGGAGTTAACTTCAATAGACGTAATTTATTAGCTACATATGATTGAGACTTACCCATATTCTTAGCTAATTCTGTTTGACTTAAATTATTAAGCTTCATCAAATTAGTGTAAGCATGAGCTTCATCAATTGGATTTAAATTCTCGCGTTGTAAGTTCTCGATCAAAGCAAGTGATGCAGCTTGGTCGTCATCCATATTATTTACAATAGCTGGAATTTTATCCCAATGTAAGCTCTTAGCCGCGCGAAAACGTCTTTCACCAGCGATAATTTCGTACTTATCACCTTCGTCAACTTCACGAATGACGATTGGTTGAAGCAAGC
This sequence comes from Lactobacillus agrestimuris, assembly GCF_943193025.1. GTDB lineage: Bacteria > Bacillota > Bacilli > Lactobacillales > Lactobacillaceae > Lactobacillus > Lactobacillus agrestimuris. The sequence continues at coordinate 37,798 of NZ_CALPCQ010000012.1, read as the reverse complement.
CTTCCTTATCGAGAGTTTGAGCTAATTCATTAATTGAATCTTCTGAAAATTGGCGACGCGGTTGGAATTGACTTGGGCTAATCTTGCTCAATTCAATATCTTGAATTTGTTTGTTTTTAGGAATTTCATCTTGATGACGATTAAATGAAAAAAGTGCCATTTTACGTCCCTCCCATTATTTTATTGGTTTTCGACGAGGCGTCCCCGCTTGTCGTGGATATTTGTTAGGTGTTTTTTTGATTTTTTGCACCAAAAGTAAAGTTCTTTGATCATCAGTACCAGGTAAAATTAATTCCTTAGTCTCAATTAACTTTCCACCTAAGACTTGCAAAGCCACTTTACTTTCATCAAGTTCTTCAGAACTCTTGGGTCCCTTCAAGGCAAGGAAATATCCGCCTTCTTTAACAAGTGGCAAGCAATATTCACTTAGCACAGTCATATTAGCAACTGCACGAGCTGTCACTAGCTCAAATTTTTCACGATAAAGCTTGTTTTGACCAACATCTTCTGCTCGGCCATGAACTAAATCTACATCGCTCAATTCAAGCTTAGCAATCAAGTCTTTTAAGAAAGAAAGTCGCTTGGCAAGTGAATCAACGATGGTAACCTTTAAGCTTGGCATCAATATCTTAAGAGGAATTGATGGAAAGCCCGCACCAGCTCCAACGTCACAAAGCGTAATTCCTTCTTTAAAAGTATCCTTAAAAGTAAAAAGCGGTGTAACACTATCGAAGAAGTGCTTTAAGTAAACTTCATCTTCTTCAGTAATTCTAGTTAGGTTAACATGCTCATTAGCTGCAACTAATTCTTTAAAATATGTTTTAAATTGCTGCTTTTGTTTATCTGATAATGTAATATTATGTTTTATTAACTCTTGATCGAATTGTTCAGGATTCATATTTCCCCCGTGAAACTCTGTTCCACACTCTATCAATTTAACGACAAAATCACCGTTTAGTAAAGCTAAACTATCCCTACAATTATGAAGTATTTTCCGTCAATCGTCAAAGCCAAACGACATTATATTGGCTTTTTAGCGTATAATATTTTCCAAAGGAGATAAAATATTATGATTGTAACATTAATTGTGCTGGCTTACCTTGCCTGGCAAGCCTATCATGGCTATCAAACCGGCTTCACACGCTACATTATTAACTTAGTATTTGGTGCGATTGTTTTTATCACCGCAATTTTTTTACAAAACCCATTCGGTAACTGGATTTACACACAAGTTACTGGTCATCAAATCCAAACCAACTTAACAGTTGAGACAAATTTGATGTTGTTTAGATTCTTAGCCTTCTTTATCATCCTATTTATTGGAAGACAAGTAGTAAAACTTTTCAAGAGTTGGATACCGGCTAAAAATCCGCACGGAACTAATCTTGGCGGAATCTTGGACAGCGTTTTAGGTGCAGCCGCATCATTTATTGCAGGTTACTTCTTCGTTTATGTAATCTTGTCAATGCTTAACGCTCTTCAAATTCAATGGTTCATGCAGCAAACGATTGACTCAAGTCTTTTACGTTTCATTATCTATAATACTCCCGGACTTTCTAACGGAATGTTTAATAGCATCTTCAGTATTGGTAAGGCTGTGGGATAGAAAAAAGTTCTAACGTTTGTTAGAACTTTTTCTTTTACTCATCAAAATTATCGTAAACAACGCGTTCATCATTGTAAACAAAAACAGCTCCGATTCGATCTGGATTGTCATGCCAGCCTTCAATTGGTTTACCAGCAAAGAATAATCTCTTACATTCAAGTTCTGCTTCAACTGAAGTCTTAGTAAAGGTAGTTACCCCAGCAATATCTGTTTGCACTGGATAACCAGTTCTAGGATCGATAATGTGGTGATATTTTTTACCATCGACCACCAAATATCTTTCATAAGTCCCACTTGTTACTGCAGAACATTGAGATACCATGACTGTTGTAATATTATCACCGCGCGGTTCTTTTGGATCCTGAACACCAATAGCCCATTTTCCACTAATTCTCTTGGGAGAATCACCAACAAGTAAAATATTACCACCCAAATTAATAATTCCAGCCAAAGCACCGTAAGCGAGCCAGAGATCACGAATTCTGTCCGCAATCCAGCCCTTAGCGATTCCACCTAAATCAAGCTCCATTCCAGGCTTGGTTAAATATACTGTTTGGTTGTCATCATCTAAAACAACATCATTTGGATCGATCAACTTCATTTTTTCCTTGATTTGATCATCCGTTGGCACATGAGCGCCTTTAAAGCCTATATGCCATAACTTGACCACTGGTCCAATTAAAGCATTAAAGCCGTAATTTTTGCGACTTTCTTCAACCGCTAGCTTAATCAAACTATACGTCCCACTGGAAACTTGAACTGGATTTTTACCAGCTGCGTGGTTAACATCCATTACTTCAGATTCATCGCGGTTGACTGTCAAAAGATCTTCATAATGATCAATCAACTTAAATGATTTTTGAATAAGTGAATCATCTTGAGTTCCAAATATTTGTAAGGTAATAGATGTACCAAGAGCATGGTGATGTCCAACAGCTTGTTCTAATGCTAAATCTTTTACAATTTCTTTCATAAATTATTTCTTTTCTAAATAAAGTTCTCGCAATGCCTCTTGCATTTCTGAGCTAATTTTAAGTTGCTTCTCAATATAATTATCTAATCCGCCATATTCTTCTTCAATGGTGATTAAGGCGGTATCTAAAAAAGCATCCTGAACCGAGCCTAAAATTCGCATATTGGCTCTAAATTTTAAATTCTCACCATTTTCTTTGAAGTATTTATCACGTCTAGCGCGATAATCATCTAACATTCCATTTGAGAACAAGTAATCTTGACGAATAGTTTCTAAATCTACTCCTAAAATATATAAAATAATCATCGTCACAATACCAGTACGGTCTTTTCCTTCAGAACAATGATATAAAACCGCGCCTTCTTTGGTATTGAGTAAAACTTCTAAGATATCATGAATTGTCTTTTGAGCATGTGGCTTAGTAACGTGAGCATAGTATCTCTTGCACATCATTGAAAAACCAGCATATTGATCTTCACGATAGCGTTCAAAATTCTTCTTATAGTCACCGCCACCCTTAGTATTATCTTCACAAGAAAGTGGCATTTGTAAGTGCTCTACGCCCTCAATTTTTCTATCAGGGCATTTTTCAACTTCATGATGTGAGCGAAGATCAATAATTTTTTTTAAACCATAAGAGTGTAATCTTTCAGCGTCTTCTTCAGAAATTTTACTGATATTGCCAGTTCTAAATAAGCGATTTGGTAAAACCTTGCGACCATCAGCGCCGATATATCCTCCCAAATCACGTGGATTTCTTACTGTTTTTAACGGTAAAATAACTGGTTTACCCATAAAATCTCCTCCCAAGATGAAAAAATAAAGCCTAAGAGTATTAGTCTCAGGCTTTATTTTACAACGCTAAACAATATTCTGCCAAAATTATTTATTTGCTTGATTTACAAAGTTAATAAAGTTTTCCATTGCAGCATCTAATTGCTTAATGTAGTTTTCATTGGTTAAGTCGCCAGTTTCCTTGTCAAAACTGTTTGCGGCACCACCAATTAAAACCTCGTTACCAGGTAACACATTGGCGCCCATATCTGGTGAAAGTAAAATTTCACGGGCTTCTTCTTGAGCACGGCTTGAACCTTGAATACCGTATGAAGCACCAACTACCATAGCTGGCTTCATCTTCATTACGTTAGGTCCAGCATGTGAACCAAGCCATTCAAGCGCACTCTTAAGTGCAGCAGGAATTGCGTGATCATATTCAGGAGTAGCTAAGATAATACCATCTGCATTCTTAACGTCTTCAATCCACTTCTTAGTAACTTCATCAGCTTCTTTAGTTCTGCAAAATGGCTTAATTTCATCAATTTCTTTGACTTCAATATCAGCTTTATCACCGTAGCGCTTAGCAATGTATTGAGCCAAAAAGCGGTTAAATGCAAATGGCGCATTTGTACCAACAACTGCTAATAATTTCATCGTCTAACCTCCTTATTTAGTAACTTGTTCGTACCATTCATCAACTTCGTCGAAGAAGTGACCTAAGAACTTGATAGTTCCTTCATTTACCAAGTCACCATTTTCATCGAATTGACTAGGTGCCAATCCCATCATAAATTCATCACCGTTAAAGAGCTTTACACCGAATCCTGGTGAAATTAAGATAGTCTTCAAACGTAATTGTGAACGTGATGCACCTTGAGGCATTGGAGAAGTTGAAACAACAACTACTGGCTTGCCATGGAAAGGATGAATAGCACTAGAAAGCCATTCAAGTGCACTCTTCAAGCTACTTGGAACTGAGTGTTGTTGTTCTGGTGAAGCAATCAATACCAAGTCAGCGTTTTGAATTTTTTTACCTAAAGCCAAAACTTCAGCAGGAGCATCTTCGCCTTCCTTAAACATAGGTAAGCCCTTAACTGAAGTCACTTCAAAATCATATCTGTCGGCAAAATGCTTAGCGATAAATTTTAATAAAGCCAAATTATAAGAATTATCTGCATTTGAGCCTGATAATGCGAGAATTTTCATAGAAACCACCTTTCAAATACTTCCATATTTTTCATTATATCTTACTTAGTGAATTTTGTTTAAATATATATTACTTTATTATAAAAAAAGACCGGAATATAATTCCGGTCTTTCCAAGCTTTTAAAACACAGCTTCAATTTAGCTGATTAAGCTAAATTGCTCTTTAAAGATGCATCTTGATCTGCAGCAAACATTGGGTTTTCTTGTGTGTCAATGTCGAGACGATCGTTAAGCATAGCGTCATGAAGTTGTGCGTTCAATACATTCACAATTTGATCTTGATTGAATTTAGCAACTTGGTTAACTACTAAAGCAGCCATACCAGTTGTTGAAATCCAGTTAGCGATTACGATATCGTTAATCTTTTCATCACTGTAGTCAACATCTCCAAATTGTTCTTTAAACTTATCAGTTCCTAAGCCCATTAATGTATCAGAAATGATTTGACTACCAAACTTACCGTCAACAAACATTGCGCTGAAAAGTTTAGTGTGGTTTTGAGCAAAGTCAATGTATGCCAAATCTAAATCGATTAAAGCATCACCAGTATATTCCTTTTGCAAAGTACTGGTTTTCAATTCATCAGAAATTCTCTTTAAAACTTCTGCACGAATTTCTTGCATACCACCAAATTCTAAATACAAAGGTTGAGTTGAGAAGTTACCTGCCTTCGCAATACTACGAGCAGTCATTCCATCTAACCCATCAGTAACTGCCATCTTATAAGCAACATCGAGAATTTTCTCTCTGCTTATTTCTTTCTTTCTTGCCATTTTAATACACCTCTACCGTTTAACTGTGCTTTTAAATTACGTAAGTTATTTTTATCTTCGTTAACTATAATATAACTATTAAATAACAAATTCAAGCTTTAAATCAAAAAAATTTTCAAACATTTTATAACCGCTTGAACAGAGATGATTCATCTCCTTTAGTAAATTGATCATAATTTGTATTGACCATTTCAATAACTTCTTGTTTATCAAGGCCTTGGGCCGCACAGTAAGAGAAAAACGATGCTGCCAAAATATAACCTCGTTCACGATTATCTGTTAAATTTTCTGAGAATTTAATGTCAACACTTTGGTTAGCATAGTCAGTATTTATTTGAATTGATTTGTTTTCTGGTTGATCGTTCATCTAATATCCCTCGCTTTAAAATATAAAAAAGAACGCAAAATATCTAATTTAGGATAAAATAATTATAATCCTAATAACAGAAAGAGTGAAATATATATATGCAAACATTTACAGGACGTTCATCATGCACTTCTATTTTGATTGGAAAAAATGCAAGTATTAATGGTAGTGTTGTAATTGGTCGTAATGAAGATGCTAAGACTGCCTGGCCAAAACACTTAGCTTTTAACAAACATGAAACTGTCACAAACAATCACTTCAAATCTAAAGATAATAAATTCGAAATGGATTTACCAGAAGAAAAATTTGCCTACTCATCCACTCCAGAATGGACAGATAAGTATGGCTTATTTGAAGAAGATGGAATTAATGAATATCACGTTGCAATGAGTGCTACAGAAAGTGCCTATTCTAACGATCGCGTTTTAGCGGCTGATCCCTTTGATACTAAAAAAGGGATCTTAGAAGAAGCAATGATTACCGTTGTTCTACCTTATATTAAGACTGCTCGTGAAGGAGTAAAAAGATTAGGTGAAATTGTTGAAAAATACGGTGCAGCTGAAGCCGACGGAATTTTATTTGGTGATCGTGATGAGGCCTGGTATTTAGAAATTGGTTCCGGCCACCACTGGGTTGCCCAAAGAATTCCTGACGACTCATATGCAGTAGTTGCTAATCAATTAGCCATTCAAGAAATTGATTTTAATAGCAGTGATTTCATGTATTCAGAAGGTATCCAAGACTTCGTCTACGAAAATAATCTCTGGCCAAAGGACAAACCATTTATTTTTCGAGAAATCTTTGGCACTCACGATGATAGCGACCTTCATTACAATACTCCACGTGTTTGGATCGGGCAAAAACTTCTTTCTCCATCAATTGAACAAGAAGCTCAAAGTTTTGACCTACCATTTATTCAAAAACCTGATAAACCAATTTCAATTCAAGATGCTCAAGCAGTTCTCAGTAACCATTATCAAAATACTCCCTATGACTTAACCAATAAGAAGAATAAAGATAATGCAACTTTCCGTCCAATTTCTGTTGCTACAACTCAAGAATCACATTTACTCGAATTAAATGGTGAATCAATGACGCAATGGCTTGCAATGGGCGTGGCCGCACAAAGCGTTTATGTTCCATTCTATCCACAAGGCACTAAAGTTCCTACAATGTATAAATATGGTAAGGAAACATATTCATCAAACTCAGCTTACTGGGTATTCAAACTTGCCAGCACCTTAGTCGATCGTGATTGGGCAAAATATAGCAGCGATCTTAGCAATGCGCAAAAGGCTGCTAACGAAAAAGTAACTCGTATCCGTTACAAGGCCGATCAAGAATTGGCTAAAGAAACAAATCACAAGCAACAAATTGAAATTGTTGATAAGGCTAATAATGACATGGCCAAGGCCGCAATTAAGATTTTCCAAGAATTAAATGCGACATTAATTACTAAACAAACAGCAGATTCACCTTTACGCTTTAAGATGGATCCAAATTTATAAAAATAGTCAAAAAATAAAGACAGCCCAAATTGGGCTGTCTTTTTAACATAAATCACTTCTTCTGAGTCATACGACCATCCATCATTTCATAAATATGATCCGCATATTTTTCCAAACGAGGATCGTGAGTAACCAAAATACTTGCCTTATCTCGTTCTTTTGCAAGACGCTTGAATAACTTACCTACCTCTTCAACATTTGCAGTATCAAGTGAAGCAGTTGGTTCATCTGCAAGTAGAATTTCAGGATTAGCATAAAGTGCACGAGCAATCGCTACACGTTGTTGTTGACCACCTGATAATTGATTTGGATACTTCTTAGTAAGCTCGGAAATACCAAGCTCATCAAATAATTTATTTAAATCTTCTTTTGATAAATTATTGTGCTTTTTAATCTTATCAACTAAAACAAATTGTTCTCTAACAGTTAAAAACGGAACAAGATTGTAAGCCTGCAAGATAAAGCCGATTTCGTTTAAGCGAAGCTTACCACTTTGCTTAGATGAAAACTCGCTGGCATCTTTTCCATTAATTAAGACTTCACCTGAAGTTGGCTTTTGAAGAGTTCCAGCAATAGTCAAGAAAGTACTTTTACCAGCACCAGATGGCCCCATGATTAAGACAACTTCACCCTTATTAGCTTCAAAGTTGATCCCTTTCAAAGCCTCAACTTTAGCCAAACCTTTACCATAAACTTTTTTGATATCTTTTAATTCAATTACAGCCATAATTATTCTCCAATCGCCTTTGCAGGATCAACCTTTAATATTTGTCTAATTGGAATCAAACTACCAATAATACCCATTAAGAGCATACCGACAGTACCAACAATCATAATTGCAGGAGTGAGTAAGATTGGAACTGAAGCAGGAAGTGCTATTACAGTAATCCAAATAGCGATTAAAGCAACAATTACACCGGCTGCAACTAAAATAATTGATTGACTAATAGTTGAGTTAACCAAAGTCTTTGAAGGAACACCTTGTGCACGCATAACAGCGAAGTTGTGCATCTTTTGCATAGTTAAAATGTATAAGAAAACTGCAATAATGATCAATGAAATTACGAATAAGAATCCGATCATCATTTCAAAAGTTACGTTTTGTGCGGTGTAACCAGGTAACTTATTGATGAAAGTTGCTACAGTATAAGTTTTAGCAGAATTCTTATCATACTTGTAGTTTGAATCTTGAGAAATAATTGCGGAAGCTTCAATGTTAGGCATCGCATCGTGTAAGGTCCTCCAAGTTGATAATGGACCATAAACAATCGGAGCAATATTAATCTTGGCATTCTTAACAAATCCAACAATCTTATATTTCTTCTTTGAATCATTCAAGCTAATCTTGTCACCTAATTTATAATCCTTTTGCTTGAAACTTTGATCAACGGTAACTTCATTGTTCTTAGTTGCCTTACGGCCGGCTACTAATTGTTGATCTTTATAAATAAATTGTGAATTCTTAATTCCTAAAAATTGTGCAGACAAACTTGCCTTACCCTTGGCTTTAGCAACAATGGGGGCTTCACCAACTAAAGCTTCCTTTTTACCAATCTTGGCGTCTTTCAAGTCTTCTGTAGTTAAGATTGATTGACTCATACTGATATTGGCATTTTTATTCAAAACTACTTTTTCAGTATTCCATGATTTGATTGCTTGAGTATTTTCATCACTTAGACCGATAGCTAATGAGGACAACATAAAAATTAAGTAGCTAATCAAAAAAATCATCAAGATGATCAAACCATATCTTAATTTTTCATGTTTGATTTCTTTAAATGCTAAAAACATTATTCTTTGCTCCCTCTATCAATTGAATACAAACTTTCTTTATATCTAGCTAAATTTTGCTTTTCATGAATAGGATCAGCGAAAACAGAATTAATTACTTCATGACTTAAAACCATTGCTGCCCACATCTCAGGAGTCATGTGAAGAAGTTGTTCCGAGTTGGTCTTCATTCCATCAGGAAGTGCTGCTTCATTGTGGAGCATATGCTGCTTCATAAGAGCTTCATACTTTCCATGTTGAGTCTCATCAATGAATTTAACCACTTGCTCATAGAAAAAGTCTGGATCGAATTTATCACCCGGATTCATATTTGTATGAATTTCTTGAACCGCAATTTCATACAAGTATGTATATGCGTCTGTTAAGTCATCAAAGTACTTATAAAATGCACCTCGAGCAATATTGGCCTCCTTAACAATTCGTGCAACTTGAGCATCTGGCAATGAATGATCACTAAATTCATGCAGTAAGGCCGCCGTAATTCGCTGCTTTTTTTCTTCTGGTAAATTTTTAAAAGTCGACTTAACCATTGAGTAATCCCTTCCTTTATTGACATTCTGTCACATTAGTTATGATATATGATATGCCTATGGTGACAATATGTCAATTTGCCTGCAATAAAAAAACTGAGATTTACTCTCAGTTTATGCAAGAATTCGATTATAATAATACATTCTAGCAGCATTTTTGCTAATACCAAATTTAGCTAGTCCGCAGTTATTCATAGTGTTGAAATTGTCCATTTTTCCATCTGCGATAAGGTGAGCAGCCATCATTCTGATTAAACGGCCATGAGCAACTACTAGGATCTTTTTATCTGGATACTTTTGATACATTTCATTCAAAAAGTCTGCACAACGCTTTTCAAAGTTTTCATAAGTCTCACCACTAGGTGCATACTTTACATAATCTTTATTTACAGTCCCCCAAGGATCGATTACTTCAGGATGTTCTTTAGCAATTTCATCCATTTTCTTGCCATCCCATTCACCGAAGTCGAATTCAAGTAGACGCTTATCACGATTTAATTCTTTTTGGTCCTTAGTAAAAATTTCGGCAGTTTCAACCGCACGCTTTAACGGGCTGACATAAACAGCATCAAATTCATTGGGATCGAAGTTTTCTGCAGACTTTCTTGCAAATTCACGGCCGACCTCATTAAGTTCTGCATCAACTTTAGCTCCTTGCAAGCGATTATCTTTGTTAACATTGGTTTGACCATGTCGAATGAACACGATTTCCATTGCAAAAACACCTCACATCAATAAATAATTCTAATTTGCTTATAAATTATCTTTTCAAATTCTTAATAGATTTTCAATTGAAACTTAGTTTGTTAAGTCGTAAAGAAGTATACAATATAGATATATAGAAATAAAGGAGTAATGATTATGGCACGCATTACAATTCAAAGAGATGGACTTACTCTTGTCGGTGACCGTGAAGAACCATTTGGTGAAATTTATGATATGGCAATCTTGATGCATGGTTTCACTGCCAACCGAAATACTGATTTACTTAAACAAATCGCCGATAGTTTACGTGATGAAAATGTCGCTAGTGTTCGCTTCGACTTTAATGGTCATGGCGAAAGTGATGGCAAGTTCGAAGATATGACTGTTGTCAATGAGATAGAAGATGCTAAAGCAATTCTTGACTACGTTCGCACCGATCCCCATGTTCGTGATATTTTTTTAATTGGACATTCTCAAGGTGGAGTCGTAGCTTCAATGTTAGCGGGACTTTATCCCGATTTAATCAAAAAAGTTATCTTACTTGCTCCTGCAGCCCAATTAAAAGATGATGCTTTGAAAGGTAATACTCAAGGAGCTGTTTATAATCCCGATCATATTCCAACCACTGTACCACTAGTTGGCGAAAAGATGGGCCTTAAACTTGGCGGCTTTTATATTAGAACTGCACAAGTTCTCCCTATTTATGAAGTTTCTAAACGCTACACTGGACCAGTTTCAATTATTGTTGGTTCAAATGATCAAGTTGTCGATCCTAAATATAGTAAGAAATATAATGAAGTATATGCCAATAGCCAACTACACACTATTGAAAATGCGGATCACCGCTTCTCTGGTGAATTCCAAAATGAGGCAGTAAAACTCACTAGCGACTTTGTTATGCCGCTTTTCTAGCGGCGCTTAAAATCAAAGTCTGTCCGAAAGACATAATGATCATCTGTACTTACCTCAGGTGTATATTGAAAATCAAAATCATGAAAATCTTGCAACTCTGCAGGATTTTTTATTTGTCTTTCGGCCATAAAGCGCACCATTTCACCTCTGGCCATCTTGGCATGGGTTGCAATTGTCCGCCACTTTTCATTTTTCCTTTCTTGAAAATCAACAGTAATCATTTTTCTATCCTCTGATAAATATGGTGCAATCGCTCTTGAATATTCTTTAGAAGCCAAATTAATAACCAAATCATCATCTTTGAAGATTTCATTTGCAAGATCTTCGCCCCAGAAATGGTACAAACTATAATCTTTGAAGCCCACCATTTGAGTTTTCATTTCAAGGCGATATGGACTAATTCCATCAAACGGTCTTAAACTTCCATAAAAACCAGAAAGAATGCGCAAATTATCCTGAATATAGTCAAGTGCAGGTTGAGTAAATAAATCCGGTGCCATATATTGATATTGAATTCCTGAAAAGGCGATGATTGCTGGAGTCAGATGATTTTCTAGGTTCATTTCTTTTAGCTGGAGCTTGCTTTTTTGAATAACCTGATCACTTGCTTGCCATAAAAGTTTAAGTTGGTCATCACTTCTTGACTGCAAGAATTCTGCTAAGACTTTAGTTTTCTCTAAAAACATCGGTCTACTTTGAACTGGAAAGCTATCAAGATCTCGTTTAATCTTTTTAGCTGGTGCAATAATTATCTTCATCTTTTCTATTTCCTTCCTAATAAGTTACAATTAATAAGAATTATATAGAGGAGTGTTGTTATGAATCCCGATTTCGCAATTATTTTAAATTTTAAACTAGCTGATCCAAATAACATTGATCCAGATCAATTAGTTAGAACCGCTCGCAATATTGGCATTCGTGCAATTAATGCCAACGACCTTTTTAAGACGGCTAGTGAAAAATATACTATTAAGTTAATTGATACTAGTGACGGTCAAGATTTAACTGCAGATAATGTCATTGATACCATTGTTTCTAACCGTAAAAATAATCAAGCAACTATCATTAATGTAAATGTTAATGAAGATGGTCAAATTGATGAAGCGTCTGCTAAGCTTTTGGATGCAATTAATAATTGGATGCACATGTTTGGTCATGCTTTAAACGAGGGAACTAAATCCGATTTAACGGTTGATGATGAAACAGCTTTTGTTTTAGAAAATCGTCATGCGGCATACCAAAAGTATGTCTTTATTAAGGAACAAATTCCAGCACAAATTATAGTTTCAGGTTTAAGCCAGGAACCTAACCGTGTAGAATGGATTGAACATCGTGAAACTTTAGAATTTAATTTTAAAGATAATGAATTGAAAATTAAATTATCTAAGCCAATTGAAGAATTTGAATGGAATGTCCTTCGAATTCAAGCTCATCGTCCTGAAGATGATATCGCTGAAACTAAGTTTTAAGAAAAAGAGGAGCAAACTGCCCCTCTTTTTTATATCTTTGAGCCATTATCATAAAACTTTCTGAATCTGCTAGCTTCCATTTTTAAGGTTTCATCATCATTAACTTGGGATAATTTATAACCAACAAAATATGGTGGCGCATTGAAACGGGTAATTAATTTAGCACAAATTCCACCATCTTCACGTGGATAGAAGAAAAGATTGTAAGAATCGCAACGACCATCATACATAATATTTAGCATATATTTAACGCCGCTTTGAATCCAATCTGCCCATAAATTCAAATTTTGTCTTTTTAAAGTATTGATATTTAGCTCGGTATAACCCTGCATGGGATGGGTTGCAATGTTAACTTCAACATCCCCATCCTCAAATACCTTAATCCCTTCAAAGTTATTCTTATGGGTATATTTGTAGGCATTTTCTTTTTCAAAGCCAACAATTTGCATATGAGGATGAATTAAAGAACCACCAGAATTCGGACCGAAATTTTTATACCAAACAACTGATTGATACCTGCTATCTTGCCGCATCTCTTCAAAACAATCTAGAGCGAACTTCATCACTTCGCGATTATGCTCCTTACTATAGCTAGCAATATCACCATGATGATCATTCGATTCGATCAAAACAGTCTGAACTGTATCCACTAATGTTGGGAATTTATTATGAAGCCAAATTATATCTCCATCACGTTTATAAATATCAGTTAAATTCTCCACATCACAAAAAGGACAACCTTTCTTCGGCTTGTCCTTTCGATAGGACTGTGGTTTATCTTTAGCAATATTCATCTGAAAGATAATTGGATCATTTAACACAAAAATTCCCCCTTTAATCTCAATATAATGCATTATAATGGAATTATTAGCTTACATGTAAAAAAATATCTGCTTTACTTAAATAAGTAATGATGATAAACTTTTATGCAAACATTTATTCGTAAAATAAAATTGGACTGACAAAATGGAATCGAGAAAAAATTTAAGAAAAAGAACTAATCGAAACAACATCTATTTAATCATCGCTGGAATTATCATTGTCCTAGGTGTCATATTTGGAATTGTGATCCACAATAATCGCGTAGCTAGTGAAGCAAAAGCCAGAAAATTTGCAACTAGCCACTTCAATCCGAATGTAACAATCTACGGAGTGAAAGTTGGTAACCTTACCGTTAATAAGGCAACTGAGAAGATTAATGAAAAAGCCAACAATACCGTTAACTTAGTTAATGATAAGGTTATTTTGAAGCGAAATCCACAAATCCAAACTATTACTACAAATGAAGTTAAGGATTACTTTAATAAGCAACATACTGATACACCAAATAATAAATCCTATAACTATAGTTGGAAAGAATTAGATACCGCACAAAATAGACTTAAGAAAATAAATTCGGCTGTTGTAAATTACAAACTTGACGGCAAAAACTACAAACTTAAAGCTGATGACTTAATTGATGAAGCTAGTTATCAAGACGGTAAGTACAAATTTGAAAATGTTGATAAATTAACTAAAAAGTTAGACCAAATCGACAAAGAAGTTTCTACGCTTCACAAGAGCTATAAGTTCAAAGTTCCAGACGGTAAAACAATTACAGTCAAGAACGAAAGTTACGGTTGGGGCGTTAATGTAAAAAAGGCTCAAGCTGCAATTGAGAAAGCCTTCATGGATGGTACTAAGGAAATTGATGGTAAAGACTACATTTACGGTTTAGGTTACAGTACTTACGCTCATGGCTATGACAAGAGTAACAATGGTATTGGCAAAAACTATGTTGTAGTTTCAATTAAGAAGCAAGCAATGTGGGTGGTAAGAAATGGTAAAACTGTGGTCCACCTAAACGATGTTGTAACTGGCACTTATAACGGTGGTAAGGGCAATAGAACTCCTATTGGTGTTTGGTACATTCAATATAAAGAATCACCAAGTACTTTGCGCGGAACCAATGATGATGGTTCAAGCTATGCATCTAAGGTTCAATACTGGATGCCATTTACCCTTTCAGGCTGTGGTTTCCACGATGCAAGTTGGAGAAGCGATTGGAGTAAAACTGCCTACCTCAAAGGTGGCTCACACGGATGTGTAAACATTCGTCCAAGCGAAGTTCACAGCGTTTGGAGCAATGTAATCAAGGATGAAGCAGTAATCGTTTATAACTAGAGTAAAAAATATAAATACACTTATAACTGGTTTAACAAAAATGTCTAGGAAAATTTTCCTAGGCATTTTTCTTTACAAGATTTTCACATGATTTATTTCTTCCAGATCAATTATCTGATCTGAAATCACAATTAATTGATCATCGTGATAACCATTGACAAAGCCAACGATATCATCAAGATAATCGGTTTCATCACTTAAAGTATTCAGTTGCACGCTGACTTGCTTATGCTGACTAAAGGCTTCAAACAAAATCTGCCCGATTTCGTCTTGAGTCATTTCTGACTTTTTTGGATTATATTTTACCCGCTCACGGTTTCTCTGGTTAATCTTGGCCACATGGTCACTTAAGTAAAAACCCATCCATTTAACCATTCCACGGTCTTGATAATTTTTGAAAAATTCCGTCACTTCTCGATCAAAATCCTTACTCATAGCTATTTCCTCCATTATGTCCGCCAACTAACTTACTTCGTTGAATGGCCGTTGCCCCTTTTGCCAAACTTGATGCTTTAACTAAGCTAGTAAAACCATATTTTTTACGAATATCATCGATAACACTATCTAATTTGTGCCTTTTAAGCTGCAATTCTACTGGTTCTAGCATCGACAACTGCATACTTTTATCTTCACCAAGCCTGCTCAAACTAACTGAAATAGTTCTAACCGCTTCTTTTTCCCAATTATTTCGAAAAAGATTGAGTAAAATCTTAACTATATCATGGCTAATATTAGTTGGTGTGATCTTCTTTTGAGCACTAAAACCTTTGCGCTTTCCTTCATCTAAAGCATATCCAATTGACAAACTAACTTGTCCGGCCTGCAAACCTCGAAATCTAATTCTCGCAGCAACCTGTTCACCAATTTCTCGAATAACGATTTCAATTTCGCGTTGATTATAATAATTTCGTGGTAATACTTGTGCATTCCCATAACTTTTGGATTTCGGATGATAGCGTTGACTAATAATACTACGATCGACACCCCAGCTTTCAGCAAAAAGTTGTTCGCCAATCACACCAAATTCATCTCTTAATATC
This sequence comes from Lactobacillus agrestimuris, assembly GCF_943193025.1. Taxonomy (GTDB): domain Bacteria; phylum Bacillota; class Bacilli; order Lactobacillales; family Lactobacillaceae; genus Lactobacillus; species Lactobacillus agrestimuris. The sequence continues at coordinate 21,977 of NZ_CALPCQ010000012.1, read as the reverse complement.
TTGGGACTAGTATGAGCTAAATCATACATGGTATTAATTTTTAACTTTCTCAACCTTCTAGCAGTTCTCTTATTAATTCCCCACGCATCCTCTAGTTCCTTAATTTTCCAAACTGTATCGGGAACGTCAAGATAATGCCAATAAGCAATCATTGAACTGCGATGTTTAGCTTCAATATCCATTGCAAGTTTAGCAAGCAGTGGATTTTCTCCAATTCCACAAGTTGTATATAAACCTAGCTTATCGTGAATCTCCTTCTGTATCTTTCTTGCAACATAATAAGGATCGCTACCGAATAATTTCCATGACTTAGTCATATCAATCATCCCTTCATCGATCGAATACATATGGACATCTTCATCGGCCGCATACTTTTGAAAGATTCCCATTACTTCAATGCTTCGCTTAATATATAAATTCATATGTGGTGGGGTAAGAATCAGATCTGGCGCTTCTTCTCTTGAAGGAAGATCTCTTACTCGCATAACATTTGATAAGCCATACTTTTTCTTAGCCAAAGGAGAAGCAGCCATAATCAACCCACTATCGTAATTGGCTCCTGGTTGATGAGAAACAACTGCTAAACAGACTTCCATTGGATTTTTTCCAAGGCGAATCGCTTCACAACTTGCAAAGAAAGATTTGTTATCAATCATAAAAATCACATTATGTGGCTCATACCGATAGTCATACATTTTTATCCCACCTAAACGTTTGTTTGTTTTAATTATAGCGAACAAGTGTTTATAATTTCAAGATTTTGGGATAAAAAAATAGTGCTCCTTTTTGAAGCACTATTTTAAAATTTTTATTTTAATTTACACCGGCCATTAAAGCATGAATTTTCTTACTAAAGAAGAACATTACTACACCGAAAATCACACTGACAATACCAACTGCTAAGAAGTATGGTACTTCAGTTGCACTTGAGTAGTATTTAACAATTTGTGAGTTAACAGCTTGACCTACCGCATCGGCCAAGAACCACATACTCATCATTTGTGACTTAAATGCCTTTGGAGCAAGCTTAGTAGTTACTGATAAACCAATTGGTGAAATAAGCATTTCCGCAATTTCAACAATGAACCATGAACCTACAAGCCAGAATGGACTAACTCTACCGCTAGTACCAAATAGCCAACCAGGAATAGCCATCCAAACGTAGGATAAACCTGCAAAGACCAAACCAGCAGCAAACTTACTTGGTGCACTTGGTTGGTTCTTCCAGTTTTCCCAAAGCCATACAAAGAATGGCGTTAAGATCATAATGAACACTGGATTCAAAGTCTGGAAGTTAGCTGCTTGGAAGTGCCATGCACCAATATGTAACACAGTACGTTCTTGTGCAAACAAGGCTAAAACAACTGAACCAGATTCTTCAATTCCCCAAAAAATTGCGGCCGCAATAAAGAGTGGAATATAAGCCCAAACTCGGGAACGTTCAATCTTAGTAACCTTTGGACTTCTAAGCATCATCACGAAGTAGTAAATTGGAATTGCAATAGCAAAGATAGTGATCAAAGTAATGACATTATCAATATTTAATACACCAGTTAATCCCATCACAATTAAAATAACTGCTAAGGCAACAATTCCCCAAACTACCTTAATAATAATCTTTTTTAATTCATCGGCAGGAATTGGATCATTTGGAACAAGACCCTTATCAGATAAGTATTTCTTGCCATCGAAGTAATATTGAACCAAACCAAAGAACATACCAATTGCGGCAAGTGAGAAACCTGCGTGGAAGTTCATATGGCCGCCGTGACCAAAGATGTCACTAACCCAAGGAACAAGAATTGGTGCAATGGCAGAACCTAAATTGATACCGAAAACGAACATACTGAATCCAGCATCACGTCTGCGATCTTCTGGTGAATACAAATCACCAACCATGTCAGATACGTTAGGCTTAAGAAGACCAGTACCAATAACAATTAAAGCAATTGAAACATACAAAGCTCCAACTCCCATTGGTAGTGCAAGCACAATATGTCCAAGCATGATGAACACACCACCGATAAAGACTGTTCTTCTTGGTCCCCATACTCTATCTGATAGCCAACCACCAATAACAACGGAAAGATATACTAGTGATCCATAAATTGACATGATTGACGCTGCGGTCACTTGATTCATGCCTAAACCACCGGCTGTTACAGCATAGTACATGTAAAAGAGCAGAATGGCCCTCATGCCGTAATAACTAAATCTTTCCCACATTTCAGTGAAGAATAAAGTCGATAAGCCTCTTGGTTGACCGAAGAAGGCCGTATCTAAATTCTTTGTACTCATTATTAATAAATCCCCCCTAATAGGTTTATTTTGCGTGAGTCGAACACTTAATTTTAAATTTTCTTAATAAATTAGTCAAGTTTTAATATATGTAGATACTTTTATGCATAAAAAAAGATAGTTTTGAAGCAAACTATCTTTTTTAGTTTATTCTTTCTTATTATCACTTAAGAAATTAAGTTTAATTTAAGGCTGAAGCAACTGCCTTATTAACATCTGCTGCTTCTTCCTTAACAAGTTCTACTCTTGTTTCAATTACCTTAATATCCATCTTAATTTCACGGTTCAAAAGTTGAACATTGAGTTTAGGTTCGAAAAAGGCCTTGAATTCATCAAGTCTTGCTTGAGTTCTGAAGACTCTTGAAATTACCAAGACAAAGGTAGCGAATTCCATATCACCACCAACGGTCTTATCAAGCCAATCCCAATCTTCACGGATCCAGTCCCAGGCTGCTTGTTCACCATTATGGTTTGAAAGAAGACCAGCAAACCAGCCACGAAGATCTTGTGGCTTAATAATATCTGCATTTTCAAAGTATGAAACGAGCTTCTTAATTTCCTTAGCATCCTTAGTGGAAGTAATAGCGCTGCGAAGGTCTACCTTGAATGATGGATTAGCAGTTTGAGTGTATTCCTTGATTAAGTTATCAATCAATTCATCATTACCAAAATTCTTCACTTCGTTTGCTAAAACGATAGAACGAATATCTGCATTTAAGCCCTCTAAGTTATCAACATTTTCTTCAAAGATCTTGTGAGCTGCAGCAATTGAATCAGCGTTATCTGCATAAATACTTGCTGCCAAAACATCTGGACGAATTTGAACATCGTTTTCACTATCAGAAGCCTTTGGCATCCATCCAAGACGAGCTACTTGGTCCTTAGATAATTGATCGAAGAGTTTCTTCAAGTTCTTTTCGGCTTCAGAATCTGGATCAACGAATTGACGAAGCTTACGAGCAGTTACATAAAGAGCTGTGTTTACTAAACCTGACTTGTCATCAGCGAATTCGATTAAAAGTGGCACAATCTTTGCGTATGAAACTTGCTTACCTTCTGCAAGAAGACGAAGATCTTGAAGGAGTTGAGTCTTAGCAATCGCATCTAAATTTTGACTTTCAGCTAAAATATCGTTAAGCAAGGTATCATCATATTTAACGATAAAGTGTGAACTGTTACCAACATTCAAACGAAGAGCCTTACCGGCCTTTTCACGTAAAGCCTTGTAGTCACCCAAATCAAGTTCTTTTTCAGACATAATTTCAGGTGCATCGAAGTTAGCGTTCAAAGGAATTTGCCAAGTTCTACCTACATCTTTACCTTCACCGATGAAGAATTGCTTTTGACTTAAAATCAAGTGACCAGCTTCATTGATCTTGGCATCAACTACTGGGTAACCTGGTTGGTTAAGCCATGAGTGCATGATTTTAGCAATATCAAGATCAGTAGCAGTTGATAAAGCATTCCATAGGTCATCACCAGTTGAATTACCAAATTTGTGATGGTCAAAGTAGTACTTAAGACCCTTACGAAGTGCATCATCACCAAGTAATGCACGAACCATGACAAGCATTCTTGATCCCTTAGCGTAAACGATCGCACCATCAAAGGCTGAATCAATATCTGCTGGGTCATTAATCTTCATTTGAATTGGTTGGACACCATCTGTAGCATCACGAGTCAATGCTTGAGGAACTTCACTGGTTTGGAACATTTCCCAAATATGCCAATCTGGTTCAATTGCATCAATGGCAACATATTCCATCATGTTAGCGAAACTTTCGTTAAGCCATAAGTTGTCCCACCATTTCATAGTTACCAAGTCACCGAACCATTGGTGAGCAAGTTCGTGGGCAATAACTGTTGCAACAAGTTTCTTCATTTCAAGACTTGTGTTATCTGGATCAAGTAAAAGATATGCTTCACGGTAAGTTACAAGACCCCAGTTTTCCATAGCACCAGCTGAGAAATCTGGAAGAGCCAATTGCCATGAGTGTGGAAGTGGATACTTAGTTTGGTAATATTCTTCGTAAAATTCGATTGAGCGCTTAGCAATATCAAGAGCGAAGTCTAATTCTTTAGGCTTATGGGCCTTAGTTGAGAAGACACCGATCTTTACGCCATCCTTAGTTTCAGTGTATTTAGCTTGTAAATCACCGAAAGCAAAGGCAACTAAGTAACTAGACATGCGAACTGTTTCTTCAAAGTGGTGAACACCATCTTTTACTTCTATTTCTGGCATATTACTCAAAGCCATTTCGCCTGGTTGTTCATCCCATTTAAGTGCCAAAGTAAAGGTAGCTTTAGCTTCTGGTTCATCAACACATGGGAATGCTTGACGAGCAAAAGTGGTTTCAAATTGTGTACCAACAAGTTGCTTCTTTTCGCCATTAAGTTCGTAATAAGAAGGATAAATACCCATCATTGTGTCGGTTAACGGTGCAGTGTAGTCAATCGCAATGGTAACTTTTCCAGTTTTTCCTAAATTAATCTTAATTGCTTCATCTTCGTCACTAACTTCAAACGGTACATCTTTACCATCGGCCTTAACTGATGAGACCTTCATAAACTTTTGACTAACTAAAACAACATCTTCTTGGGCTTCACCAGTAATAGTTGAAGTACCACTAATTGTTTTATCTGCCCGATTAACATCAATAAACAAATCATAATGTTCTGGGTGTAAAGTTTCGTAAAAACGTTTTACTGCCATAAAAAATACCTCCTATATAGAACAAATTTTAACTAAATTCTATCAAAAAAGTCTTTATATTACATTAAAAAGCCGTTTTTATTCAGATTGTAAGACTTGCGTGTCCCTTTTGTAACATTCTTGTCACATTTAACTTGTAGTATATAGGCTGTAAGTAATTAAGAAACATTTAAATTTTTTAGGGAATGAAATAAATTAATATGAAAAAAATCAAATCAAATTTAGTTAAATTTTTAGCAGCATTTACAATCGCGTTTATGGCAGTTGCTACTGTTCAAACTTTTGTTTCAAATAATTCAAACAATCAAACTGTTCAAGCTGCAAGAAAGCTTTCAAAGCGTGAAAAAGCAGCTAAGAAATACATTGCTATGAGAGAATCTGGTGGTAGCTACACTGCTAGAAACGGTGTTTGCTACGGTAAGTACCAATTAAACATTGCATACCTTCATGGTGACTTATCACCTAAGAACCAAGAAAGAGTTGCCGATAACTACGTTTACGGTCGTTACGGTTCATGGGTTAATGCAAAGAACTTCTGGTTAACTCACCACTGGTACTAAAATCAAAGAAACAATCTTATTCCCAGAACTAAAAAAATAAAGGTTAGGATCAATTATCCTAGCCTTTATTTTTTTGCTTTTATTCAAAATTATCTTTTTTAATGAAACGATAGAGCGCAATAATATTCACACCAATGGCACAAGCAATCGCAACGTAGGCCATCCCACCTACTGAAATCGCATTAGCTGCTGCTTGTGGTCCAATTTGATTTTCTGCACCATAAGCAATAACCCAACGCTTCATTAATACAGGAGTAAAAATAAAACTTACCATTGTAATAAAGGAAGTTATTAAAGTCACATTACGTGAATATGGTTCCTTGAAAAATTGTGCTAACACACAGATGGCTGGTGCAATTATTAAAAGTAGTGACCACATTACAATCCACCTACCGGATGGTGAACTCATCATTTGTGCACTATTAGTTGCATAGCGATAAGTACTCCAGAGCTGGTTACCTGTAACAGAATTCAGTAAATTTAATAAGTAAGAACCTTGTTGACCATAGCTACCACCGTAGCTTGCTAGCATGTTATTGATAACTTGCAAACTATCAGTTGAACCTGCATTAGCAAAGTTTACCGTTACTACTTGCTTCATATTAGTAGATAAAAACATGACAACTGATCCACCGAGTTCTAAAGCTCTAAGCATACTTAACTTCCTAGAAGCCTTCATCTTAAACTCAAGACTTAAAACCTGATCTGGATGATGACTGCGAGCAATGACAAAAATCCCAATCGCAACTAAGATTGCTAAGATTAGTAGTCCCCACCAGAGTTTGGTCATGATAAGAAAAATCGCCACAACGATAATTGCCACTGAAACATATGGCCGATCAGCAAACATATTCCAAAAGTTTAATTTCGTATGGGTATAGTTGTGACGAGAATTTACTTTAGAGAAATCGACTTGACGTTTAACTTCGGCCTTCTTTCTCGCTTGTTGAAAATTTCTCTGGTCATCTGACCGCTTGCGAGCATAATTTGATTTAGCTACTGCCGCATTATGATCTCCATGTTCTTTCTTCATGCGGTATTCTCTACGTGACATATGTGACATAGCAATGGCACTCCTCTCTGTTTCATTATCCTACCACAGAAGCGCTGCGATAACTTGTCATTTTATTGAATTTTATTAATTTTGTATGTGCTAAAATAGAACTATTGTATTTGATATGAAAGAGATGACTTTTTGAAAGAACAAGAAAACGAAAAATTTCCTGCAGGTTGGCATAAAGCCTTCTATACTTTGTGGTTAGGCTGTTTTATCACCGGAATGGGCTATTCAATGACCATGCCATTTATCGCCCTTTTCATTGCTGACTTAGGGAACTACAGTAAATTACAAATTAATCTCTACTCTGGATTAGCATTTGCAATGACCTTTATTGCTCAGGCAATTGTTTCACCATATTGGGGCAATTTAGCTGACCGCAAGGGTCGAAAGCTCATGTGTATGCGTGCTTCCGGCGTTATGGCACTGACAATTACTTTAACAGGATTTGCGCCAAATGCGATCTATATTATTGTGATGAGATTTATTCAAGGATCTTTTTCTGGATATATCAACAATGCGACAGCTTTGATGGCTGGCGAGACACCGCATAGGCGCAGCGGCTGGGTTATGAGTCAAATGATGACTGCCGGAACTGCTGGTAACTTGGTTGGACCACTTCTTGGCGGGGCACTTTCTAGTTTCTTTGGTAACATATTTGGCGGAGCCTGGGGATATCGAATTCCGTTCTTTATTACAGGATTTTTGATGTTACTAGTTTTCTTCGCAACTACTTTCTTAGTTCATGAAAACTTCACACCAATTTCACGCGAAAAGATGAAGCCAATGAAAGAAATTATGGCTGGTCTTCCAAGTGTTAAGTTAATTATCTTGATGTTTATAACCACAATGCTTGTTCAATCATCTTCAATGTCAATCGATCCAATTGTTTCCTTATATGTAAAGTCGATGATGCCGAATAGTGACAATGTTGCCTTTGTAGCTGGTGTAGTTGCAGCAACACCTGGACTCGGGACATTAATTGCGGCTTCCAAGATCGGACATAAAATGGATGAAGTTGGACCGTTAAGAGTTTTACGAATTGGCTTAGTTGTCGGATTTATTCTATTCATTCCAATGGCACTAACCCACAATCCTTGGGTTCTTGCAGTATTGAGATTTTTCCTTGGAATTGCCAGTGCAGCAATGCTTCCAGCAGCACAGACAGTCCTGACATTGAACACGCCAGCTGAAAGTTTTGGTCGAATCTTTTCTTATAATCAATCCTTCCAAGCAGTTGGTTCAGTTTTAGGAGCTTTGATGGGATCGACGATCTCGGGTCTATCAAGTTATGCTGCAGTATTTTGGATTACTGGTTTTACCTTATTCATCAATTTCATTCTTGTAATTATCTTTGCTTGGGGAATTTCATATAGGCGCAAATAAAAAGGCTTCGGCTTCTATCAATATAATAGGAGCAAAGCTTTTTTTATTTATCTAATTCATCTTGAAAAATCTGATACATGCCCTGCTCAAAGGCGCACATCGTTACATTCATCTCATAAGCTGAATTTTCATCTAACCATGTTCTAACGGTTTCAAAAGCAACCTTAGCCGCATCTTTAGCTGGATAACCATACACTCCAGTTGAAATTGATGAAAAGATAATGCTATGCAAATTATGCGCTTTAGCTAGATTCAAACTATTACGGTAGCAAGCCGCTAGCAACTTGGCATCTTCATCGGGTGTATGAAAACGATAGATTGGACCAACTGTGTGAATGACATACTTGGCTGGTAAATTATAGCCTCTTGTAATCTTGGCCTCACCAGTATCACAACCATGCAAAGTTTTACATTCTTCCAATAATTGTGAACCAGCTGCAGCATGGATTGCACCATCTACTCCTCCACCGCCAAGCAAGCTTTTATTTGCGGCATTGACGATTGCATCAGCCTTCATTGTTGTGATATCACCTTGAATAATTTTTATTTCTGACATCTTATAGCTCCATTGATAGAAAAAATTTTTCAATCCTCTTTCTTATTGAATAACTATATCATTTTATTAACTTCTGTAACAAAAAATGCCTTACTCAAATGAGTAAAGCATTTTTAGCATAAGCAAATTTTTCGTTAACCTTTATCAGCACCAGCAGTAATTCCGTTAACATAAAACTTCTGCATGAAGATGAACAAGATTGTAATAGGAATAGCAATGATAACACACCCTGCAACAAATTGTGCAAAGTAAGCAGTCGCATTACCCTTTGCCGTGTGAACCATATTATAAAGTCCATAAGCAATTGTGTAATCCTTAGCATTTCCTGAGGTTGATAGGATAATACCTGAGAAGATGAAATCTGTCCATGGTGCGATGAATGCTGTTAAAGCGGTATAAACGATCATTGGCTTAGAAAGTGGCAAACCGATGTGTACGAATACTTGCCATTTAGTAGCACCGTCAATTTCTGCGGCTTCGTCAATTGCTCTAGGAATTGTATCGAAGAATCCCTTAGCAACGTAGAATCCAAGTCCTGCACCACCAACATAAACAAGGAACAAACCGAATAAGTTCAACATGTTAAGACCCTTTAAGATGTAGTACAAAGCAATCATTGACATGAACCCTGGGAACATTCCTAAAACCAAGGCAATTTGCAAGAATGGCTTTCTAAAGGCAAAGCGAAGTCTTGATAATACATATGCAACTGAGATTGTTAAAAAAGTAGAAACAACCATTGAAGCGATTGAAATAATCAATGTATTGATGATCCAATTAACAAATGGATATTGTGGATTTGTAAAAATCCCAATGTAATTTTGAAGTGTGAATTTGTCTGGCCAGAAAGTCGAAACAAATCCAGTATCGTTATATGAAAAACTAGCTAAGACGATCCAAACAATTGGTAAAATCCATAAAATAGCTAAGATAGTTAAAAGGATATACCGAAAAATTAGTGAGAGCCGTCTTTGTTGTGAATAAGACTTCATTTTTTAGCCCTCCTTGAAAGCATTCGTACGTCTGTATGTAATAAGTGAAACAGTCGCACTGATGATGAAAATTAAAATACCCAATACAGCTGAAGCGTTGTAACGTTGCTCTTGACCAAATGTTAAGTTATATAGCCAAGTTACCAACAAGTCGGTCGATCCGGCACCGTTATATTTACTATTCATTGGTGCACCACCCGTCAGCAAGAAGATAACATTGAAGTTGTTGATGTTACCAATAAATTGTTGAATTAATGATGGAGCCATTACGAATAAGATCTGAGGGAAAGTAATGAATCTAAAGATTTGGACGGCATTAGCACCATCAATTTTTGCAGCTTCGATTTGGTCAGTTGGTAGGTTTTGAATAATCGCAGTAGATACCAACATTGATACCGGAATACCAATCCACATGTTAACAAGAATAACCGTAATTCTAGCAACTAATGGAGAAGCTTGATTATCAATAAAGTGAATTGGTGAACCGATAATGTGTAAGTTCATCAAAATATTGTTTAAAGCACCTTGATAGTCCAAGAATTGTGCCATCATCAATAATGAGACAAATTGTGGAACAGCCCATACAAGAACAAATACAGTTCTCCAGAAACTCTTGTGCTTAATACCTTTTGATTCGATCAATAAGGCAAGTAAAACACCGAAGAAGAATGTAGTTGCAGTTGCTAAAACTGCCCAAATCAAGGTCCAACCCAATACTGGGAAGAACGTACCGGCTAAATCACCGCTAAGAACATTACCAAATGCTTGGAATCCAGTCCAAGAAAAGGCAATTGGGTGTTGACGATCATAGTTAGTGAACGCCATTGAAATCATAAATACGGTTGGCAAAACGGTAAAGAATAAGATACCGATTAATGGAATAACCATTAAAGTTGAGTGCAAACGCGTATCAAACAAACTCTTAATTTCTTCAAGATTGGTAGGAATATGTTCACCGTCACGCTTCAAGATGTAATTATGTCTTGTTGAACGTAAATTAACAATGTAGAGGTAGATCATTGCAATACATAAAATTATTGCTAAAACTCCAAATAATAGAATCAAAACAGAGTTTGACGGTTGTTTAGTGACATATACTCCTTGTGCAGCATCATAAACAACTTTCTTGGTTTTATCTGGACCTAAGTCGGATAACATGCTTAAAGCTGAAATACCACTTAAGAAAACCCAAACGAAGAAGATAACTTCTGAGAGTAAAAGTGATAGACCTTTAACCCATTGCTTATTAGCCAAAGCGTTACTACCCATTATAAAGAATGATAATTTAGTAGCAATATTACCCTTTGACCAAACTTCTCCATACGTTGCTTTAGGAGCTACATGCTTTTTCTTTTTAAACATAACTTCTCCCCTTCTCAAGCGAAAAGGTTGGAGATATTCTGCCAACCTTTGCTTATGCTTTTAAAAGTTAATTATTTCTTTTCAATACTCTTTTCAAGTTTAGCAAGTTGTGCCTTGTATTGTGATGGCTTAATCTTACCGTCGTAAGTACCACTGATAAGTGGAGCTGAACCGTTCCAGAATGCAGCCATTTGTGGAAGCATTGGTTGAAGTACTGAGTTACCTGGCTTAGCCATTTCAATTACAGCTTCAGCAACTGGATCGTTCTTAACTGCGCTTGAGTTAACAGCAGCCTTCAATACAGGAATTTGACCAGCTTCCTCGTGGGCGATTAATTGCGCCTTCTTGTTAGTGATGTATGCAGCTAAATCTGAAGCAGCCTTAGCGTTACTGGTGTGTGAGTTAACTGCGAAGCCTTCGATACCAAGGAATGCTTCCATTTGTACGCTCTTACCACCAACATTAATCTTTGGATACTTAGCAACTGCGAAGTCCTTACCCAAAATCTTCTTGATATTAGCAGCGTTCCAAGGACCATCTAAGATTGCTTGTGCGTTGCCTTTCTTTAATTGATTCAATGCGTTTGAAGTTTGCATTACGCCCTTATTGTCCTTTTGTTCAGCGTACCACTTCAATCCGTTAACACCATCTTGTGAGTTGAAGGTTGAACCTTTAAGTTCTTGACCATTATCACCAAACAACTTAGTACCTGCTGAGAACATTACTGGCCACATTACGTATGCGTTAGTAAAGTCAGTAGCAACTACACCCTTAGAGGTTAAAGTCTTCCAATCCTTAACATCGTTAGCTGAAAGCTTTGACTTGTTGTAGTAAAGTGTTTGGGCCTGTTGTGCGTAAGGATATGCGTAAATCTTACCCTTCCAAGTTACACCCCTTGAAGCTTCGCTTACGTAGTTTGCCTTGATGTCCTTAGTTGCATCTGGTGAAAGTGGGTTAATGTAGCCTGCTTCAGCCATTTGGCCTAATTGGTCGTTAGGTACTTCAAATACATCTGCAGCCTTTGATGGGTCCTTACCAACATCAGTCTTAGCGTTAGCTGAACCATTTGGACTTTGAACGACACGAACCTTGACATTCTTATTTTCTTTCATGAAGTCGTTTGCGATTTGTTTGTAGTAAGGTACTTGTTCAGTATCTACCCAAAGGGTCAAGTTGGCCTTCTTACTACTTGATGAACTATTATTTGAACCATTTGAACAAGCTGCAAGTGACATAGCAGCTAAAACAGCAGTACTACCTAAAGCCAATTTCTTCCATAATTTCATGACTTTATTCCTCCTAAAAATTTATAAAAACAATATATATTTCCTTACTAAGCAGTTCAGTCTGCAATTTGTAAGCTTAATAATTATTAAGACTAATCAACAATGGTCTTAGTAGTGTCCTTATCAAAGAAGTGTGCCTTGTTAACATCAAAGCCCATTTTTACTTTGTCACCAGGTTCGTGGTAATCACGAGAGTTAACAATGGCAACAAATTCAGTACCATCAACTTTTTGGTAAAGTTGGATAGTTGAACCTAAAAGTTCTGAAACTACAACTTCTGATTCAACTACGGCATTTGGCCAGGTTTCAAGGAAGGCCTCTTCTGAGTGAATATCTTCTGGACGAATACCAAAGACAACATCCTTATCAGCGTAACCTTTTTGTTCAAGCATCTTAGCCTTACCTTCAGGAATTTCAATATCAAGTCCTCTACCATCGGTAATTCTTTGATCCTTGTAGTGAACGTTGAAGAAATTCATTTGAGGTGAACCAATAAATCCAGCAACAAATTGGTTAACTGGGTGGTTGTAAACCTCAAGTGGTGTACCAATTTGTTCAACCTTACCTACTGACATAACTACTACTCGATCGGCTAAAGTCATGGCTTCAGTCTGGTCATGAGTTACGTAAATAGTAGTTGTTCCAAGGTTTTGGTGAAGCTTAGCAATTTCTGCACGCATTGATACACGAAGCTTAGCATCAAGGTTGGAAAGAGGTTCGTCCATGAGGAAGATAGGTGCATCACGAACAATCGCACGTCCTAAAGCAACACGCTGACGTTGACCACCAGAAAGTTCTCCAGGCTTCTTATCTAAGTATTGCTTAAGGCCCAAGATATCCGCTGCGTGCTGAACACGTTTATCAATTTCGGCCTTGTCATATTTACGAAGCTTCAAGCTGAAGGCCATGTTGTCATAAATAGTCATGTGTGGGTACAATGCGTAGTTCTGGAATACCATCGCAATGTGTCTGTCCTTTGGAGCAACATCGTTCATAACTTTGTGATCAATTTCCAAAGTACCTTCACTAATATCTTCAAGTCCAGCAACCATTCTTAAAGTAGTTGACTTACCACAACCTGATGGACCAACGAAGACGATGAATTCCTTATCTTTGATATGTAAATCAAAGTCATTTACAGAATAGTAATCATTGCCTTCATATTTTTTGTAAATATGGTTTAAATCTACTTCAACCATACTCTCCCCCTACTTTCTTTTACTTACTATTAAAAACTTCTTCAATTTTACTCAACTTCAAATCCGCAGTAGTTGGCACAATGTAATCTGCTTCACTAAGAAGATCTTTATTACCAATACCAACTGCAAATTGACCTGCAGCCTTGATTGCTTCCACCCCGGCTTTTGCATCTTCAAAGCTAATTACTTCATCAGCCTTAAGTTCTGCAAGTTCTTGAGCCTTGATGTAGATTTCTGGATCAGGTTTACCCTTTGAAAGAGTTGCCGGATCAACGATTCCATCGAATTCATCCATAATTCCTAATCTAGTCAAAATCTTTGGAGCATTCTTTGATGCAGAAGCAATGACCATCTTCAACTTTTGCGCCTTAGCATCCTTAAGAAGTTCTGGGATACCTGGCAAGATATCCTTTGGTGTCATAGTTTCAACTTGCTCAACGAACTTTTCGTTCTTTTCGGCCGCAAATTTTTCTTTTTCAGCTTCGGTGTACTTGTTTTCTTGACCACCGAATTTCAAAATCATGTTTAATGAATCCATTCTTGAAATACCACGAAGGGCATCAAGTTGATCATCAGTTAAAGTGATTCCTAATTCTTGGGCCAAGTTGTTCCAAGCACTTAAATGATAACGGGCTGAATCAGTTAAGACGCCATCTAAGTCAAAAATTAAACCTTTAAGCATTTGCAGATTCCCCTTCTTCTAAGTGAACTTGCTTATCGTAAAGCTTGATATCAAGTGGTTCACCACTAATTAAAGTGATCTTTGCCTTGTCACTCATTTCTACTAAAAGGAGACGACCACGATAATTGATCTTGAAACTGTAGTGTGACCATTTCTTTGGTAAGAATGGCTTGAAGCTTAATTCGTCATTGTTGTATCGCATGCCTGCGAAACCTTGAACGATTGCAAGCCATGAACCACTCATTGAAGTGATGTGCAAACCATCAACTGTATCGTTGTTGTAGTTATCAAGATCAAGACGAGCAGTTCTTTCATACAATTCAACTGCTTTGTCTTGCTTACCAAGTTCAGCAGCTAAGATTGAGTGGATACATGGAGAAAGTGAGCTTTCGTGAACTGTTAATGGTTCGTAAAAGTCGAAGTTCTTTTCCTTTTGTTCCATAGTGTATTGATCATTTAAGAAATAAATACCTTGAAGAACATCTGCTTGCTTAATGAATGGTGATCTTAAGATCTTGTCCCATGACCAGTGTTGGTTAATTGGGCGTTGATCTTCAATTTCAGATACTGGACGAATATCCTTATCTAAGAAGTCATCTTGTTGTAAGAAAATACCTAAGTCCTTATCTTCACCTAAGTAGATGTTATCAGCAATATCTTGCCACTTAGCCTTTTCTTCATCAGTAACTTTGACACGTTCTTGAGCTTCCTTAGTAGCAAGTGGTAAACGTTCCAAAGTATACTTGAGAAGCCATCTTGCCATGGTGCTTGTGAACCAGTTGTTGTTTACGTTGTTTTCGTATTCGTTAGGACCAGTTACACCATGCATCACATACTTGTTACGCCACTTAGAGAAGTGAACACGTGCTGCCCAGAATCTTGCAGTACCAACTAAGACATCCATACCTTCATTCTTAACGTAACTATCGTCACCGGTGTATTTAGTGTACATTGAGATAGCAAAAGGAATATCTGCGTTTCTGTGGATTTCTTCAAAAGTAATTTCCCATTCGTTGTGACATTCAATACCGTTGAAAGTTACCATTGGGAACAATGCACCTGGAAGTCCTTGTTGCTTAGCATTGTGATAGGCACCTGGAAGTTGGTCATGACGATATTGAAGAAGTGCACGAGTAACTTCAGGCTTAGTAACAGCTAAATACATTGGAACAATATAAGCTTCTGTATCCCAGTAAGTAGCACCACCGTACTTTTCTCCGGTGAATCCTTTAGGACCTACGTTCAAGCGTTTATCTTCACCGTAGTAAGTCATGAAGAGTTGTAAGATATTAAAACGAATACCTTGTTGTGCTGCTTCATCACCAGAAATTTCAACATCTGAAGTTTCCCAGCGCTTAGCCCAGACCGCTTCATGATCAGCTAAGTTTTCATCAAAACTCTTAGCTTGAAGCTTGTTCATTAATTCGTTAGCAACAGCTAACTGGTCCTTTTCATCAACATCACGGCTAGTTACAACGATAACGTCCTTTTCAAGTTCATATGATTGACCTTGATCAAGTTCCATA
This sequence comes from Lactobacillus agrestimuris, assembly GCF_943193025.1. GTDB lineage: Bacteria > Bacillota > Bacilli > Lactobacillales > Lactobacillaceae > Lactobacillus > Lactobacillus agrestimuris. Next base: position 6,360 of record NZ_CALPCQ010000012.1, on the reverse strand, counting down.
GAAAGCTTTTCGCTTAACTGAGCTTCCTTAGTAGAAACTTCCCTGTCAATTACTTGACCATCATGGCGAAGGCTTTCCTTCAAAAGAACTGCAAATTGAGGAACTTCATAAGGATTTGGCTTAGTCTTAACTTGGATTGTCTTTTCCTTCGCATCTTCACCAAGTGCATCCCAGAAGTGCTCTTCATAGTTACTGTCTTCGTTAACAACAGTTCCATCTAAAGTTGAATCAAAGTCAATCTTAGCGTGACCTTCCAAAACAGTTGCCTTAACTTCAATCAAAGCCGCTTCTTTTTGAACAATATGAAGGAAACGTCTAAATTCGAACTTAACTTTTACATCTTTGCCTTCATATACAAAGCTTCTTGAAAGAAGTCCTTGGTGCATATCAAGTGAAAGTTCGAAGTCACTGAACTTAACCTTAGCTAAGTCAACTTTTTCACCATTAACAGTAATTCCTAAGCCGATAAAGTTTGGAGCATTAAGACTCTTACCGAAATATTTAGGATAACCATTCTTCCACCAACCAACACGGGTCTTGTCTGGGAACCAGACACCTGCAAGATAAGTACCTTGTAAGCTATCGGCTGAGTAGCCTTCTTCAAAGTTACCTCTCATACCCATATAGTCGTTTCCGATTGCTGTCATACTTTCTTGCAATCTCTTATCTTCCTTATTAAATTTATGAGTCACAACCTTCCAAGGGTTGATTTCAAAAATTCTTTTCATAATACTTTTTCTCTCCATCAGATGCTCTTTTGTTTACGCTTTCATTATCCATTGTTTGAAAGCGCTTTACAATAGCAAATTAGCTGTTACCGGTATCAGGATGTAACAATAAATAAAGCAGACAGATTTTTACATCTGTCTGCTTTTTAATTAAATAACTCTAATCCTTATTCATTGCGATTACAAAGCCATTTTGGGCTAATTTTCCAGCTTGATACTTTTGACTTAGAAGAGGGGGAACATTGATTTCAAGATCCCTATCTGCTGTGTTAAAGTAAGCAACTAGCCTTTCTTGACCGTTTCTTTCGACCTTAATTAAGCCATTTTCTGTTACAGATAACAAAGTATCACCTTTACCTAAAGTTGCTGCGTGATCTAGGCGGAATTTAACTAATTCATGAACTCTTTGCCATACAGGACCTTCCATCTTACTCCAGTCCATCGGCTTACGGCAATCAGGATCATTGCCACCGGCCATTCCCATTTCTGTACCATAGTAAATACATGGACTACCAGTTTGCATAAAGATAAAGGTCATTGCTTGTATAGCTAAGTCTTGGTTGCCGCCCGCAACAGTTAAAATTCTGGCAGTATCATGACTATCAAGCGTGTTAAGCATTGCTTGATTGGTTGCATCCCTATAAAGCATCAATTGATCATTCAAATGTTCAACTAATTCTTTAGCAGTCATCTTATCATTAAAGAAATGATCTTCAACTTGCAAAGTAAATGGATAATTCATGACACCTGAGAATTCATCACCGTTAAGCCAAGGTCTAGCTGAGTGCCAAATTTCACCAACAATATAGAAGTTTGGCTTAAGTGCAACTAGAGCCTTGTGGAATCTCTTCCAGAAATGGTGATCAACTTCGTTAGCAACATCAAGTCGCCAAGCATCAATATCAAAGTACTTTACCCAGTAAGTAGCAATTTCCAATAAGTATTCTTGAACTTCTGGATTAGCGGTGTTTAATTTAGGCATTGCAGGTTCAAAAGCAAAAGTTTCATAAGGTGGTTCACCTTCACCCTTCAATGGATCACGGAATGGCTTAACTGGGAATGAGTTGATGTGGAACCAGTCTGCAAAGCGTGACTTAGGGCCATTTTCCACCACATCTTGCCATTGCATTGAATTTTCACCAATATGGTTAAAGACCGCATCAAGCATAACTTTCATACCGCGCTTGTGAGCCTCATTGACCACTTTTGCGAATAAGTCTTTAGTACCAAAGGCTGGATCGATATCAAAGTAATCAACAGTATCATACTTGTGGTTTGAACTAGCGGTAAAGACCGGACAGAAGTAAAGACCATTTACGCCTAACTTCTTCAAGTCATCTAAGTGATCAAGTACACCTTGAAGGTCTCCACCATAAAAGTCAGTTCTACTTGGATGATCTTCTGGATTCCATGGCTTAGTTCCCTTTGGATCGTTACTCTTGTCTCCATTAGCAAAGCGTTCTGGGAAAATTTGGTACCAAACAGTTTGCTTTACCCAATCGGGAGTTATATCCATGTCAATTTCATGGAAGTATGGTAAGCGGAAGTAGCTTCCATCAGCTTTAAGATTGGTTTTATTAAAGTCATAAATTCCACGATCGCCAACGATCTTGTGGTCGCCATCTTTTCCAATTACTTCAAAAGTATACTTGATTCGGTGATATGGTACTTCCAAAGTAGCAACCCAGTGATCAGATACTTCACCGCTACTAATTTTTGTCATTTCGACTTCTTTTGTTTCTGTAGTTGGAGTGTAGTTATCAACGTAGTGAACAATAATCTTATCTACATCATCCTTGGCAGTATGAAAACGAACTCTAACATGATCGCTATCAATTACGAAACAGTCTTCACTTTCACTTCTATGGCGTAAAGCAGCTAATTGCATATACTTCTCCTTATTTTTTCATCAAAACAACGCCAGAATATGGCATTAATGTCAATTTTCCATCATTTAATTGATAATCTCCTGCAGATAATTTTTCTACTTCGTAACCTTTAGGAATAACAACTGCTGTTTCCTTATCACTTAAAGATGAAGCAACAATCGCACTCTTTTCTCCTAGGTCTCGTTGGTAAACATATGAATTCTTATCTGTAGAAAGTAAGTAGTAGTCTCCATCTTGGAAAAGATCTTCTTGCTTAAGTTCAAGCATTCTCTTATAAAAATTAAAACTAGATCTTTCATCGTCAATTTGATCATCAACTACACAATTATCAACTTTTTGTCCCTTAATCCAGCTATCGGCTTCACTAAAGCCATAGTTCTTATCGTGATTCCATGGCATTGGACCACGTGCTGGCATTTTATGAACAAGGCTTGCCATCTTGATAGCCTCTTCTTTTGACAAACCAGCTTTCTTAGCTGATGCAATAAAGGCTTCCACAGTTTGATCACTAAATTGTGACTCATTATCAAACTGCAAATTTTGCATCCCTAACTCTTCCCCATAATAAATAATCGGAATCCCGCGTTGTAAGTACATTAACATTGCTAAACTGCGAGCTTGAATATCATTTTTGGCCACTCGAGTTCTCAAGCGAGCCATATCATGATTACTCCAGTAAAGAGTTGGATATGAAATACCAGCTAGAGTTTGTTGCCAGACGGTTTGATTTTGCTTAAACGCAGTCATATCAAGAGTCTTAGGTTGGTAAACATCAGAATAGTGTTTATCAACTTGACTGTTATCCTCTGTGAAGTAACGAAAAGTTACCACACTATCCATCAAGTGATTACGCCTTTCGGTATAATCAACAGCTAAGTTAACATTAGCACTGGCCGCCTCTCCCAAGAGTAAGGTTTCAGGATAATCTTGCTTGATTTGTTCACAAAATGGTCTGAGCCAAGTTTGTACTTGCGGCAAATTAGCAAAGAATGGTTCTGCGACAACTGGATCGCCATTGCCATCTTCAGTTGGAAAGTTCTGTCTTAAATCGGCCTTAGCAATGTGAATAAAGGCATCTAGACGTAAACCGTCAATTCCCTTTTCAAGCCAATATTCTGCTATTTCAAGCATTGAGTGTCTAACTTCTGGGTTCTTCCAATTAAGGTCAGGCATTTTCTTATCAAATAAGTGGAAATAAAATTCACCCGTTCCAGCAGGATCTTCTTCCCAGACACTGCCACCGAAGAAACTCCCCCAATTATTAGGACGCTTGCCATCTTTACCAGCGAAGATATAGTAATCACGGTAAATACTATTAGGATCGCTAATAGCATCTTGAAACCAAGGATGCTGATTCGAAGTATGGTTTAAAACAAAATCCATAATTACATGAATACCAGCTTTATGACAGTCTTCAATTAAGCTGTTCATATCTTCCATGGTCCCCATTGCTGGATCGATAGCGAAATAGTTAGAAACATCGTAGCCATTATCCACCTGTGGTGAGACAAAGACTGGATTAAGCCAGATAGCATTGATTCCTAACTTTTGTAAATACGGAATTCTTTGCCTAATTCCATTAAGGTCCCCAATACCATCATTATTGGTATCTTGAAAAGACTTAGGATAAATTTGATATATAATTGCGTGATCGTACCAATGTGCCATAATTAATTTCCTCCATTGACAGTCTAGCTGATTAAAGAAACCGTTTACAAGAGAAATATAATTGTTATCGGTATCAAAAAACAACTTGAGTTTTTTCAAGTTGTTTTTGTCTTTTTATCTAGTTGTTTTTCGTCTAATCAACTCTGGCGTGATTAAGACCTCGCCTTGAGGTGATCCAGACTGGGCAATTTTCTGTAAAAGCATATCAGCTAACAAATCACCCATCTTAAAAATAGATTGCTTAACGGTTGTAAGTTTTGGATTAGAAACTTGATCCAAAAATACACCATCAAAACCAATTACGCCGAAGTCATCTGGAATTCTAGCATCTTCAGTTTGCAACTGTCTAATAACTCCAATCGCTATTCTGTCACTAGCACAGATGAAACAAGTATCCTTCTTAAATTCTTTAAAGTGCTTTTTGATCAATTCCTGTGCTTCATGGCTATGATTGCCAATACGATAGATTTGCGGAATCATTTGATTCTTCTGCAAAGTATTGATATATCCAGCTTCTCGTGAATATTCAAATGGCTCTTTTACATCTAAACCAATGAAAATTATGCGCTTGTATAAACGTGATAAAGCATATTCGGTCGCAATCTTCTCTCCGGCCTGATTATCAGTATCAATAAAGTCATAACCACGGTGATTTTCTCCAAAGAGTACAAAAGGCTTCTCTAACTTATCTAGCCAATCATAGTCGCTATTTCTTGCACCTGTAATCAAATAACCATCAGATTGCCCTTTTTTAATCTCCTCAGGATCAGTAATCAGTTGCAAAGCATACTGCTTCTTCGCTAATCCTTGTGCAAAACCAAAAAGCAAATTTACATAATAAGGTTCTGTTATATCAATATCTTCAAGTATGACAAATTTGACCACATTAGTACGATTATTGACTAATGCCTGAGCAATAGAATTGGGATGGTATTCTAAAGTCTCCATTGCCTGCTCTACAAGTGCTCGCAATTCATCAGTTACTTGTTCAGGGTGGTTAATTACCCTCGAAACTGTCATTTTTGATACATTTGCTTCTTTTGCTACATCTGATAAAGTAACCATCTTTTTACCCCAAATACATCTTACGGAATTTATTTAAATCATTTTGACTAAATCCAAGTTCTTTCGTAAAAAATGAATCAAAGCTCCCCCAGCCTTGGCGAATAGTTTCAGTAATTCCATAAACCGCTGTCCCTTCGCCTTTAGTAATATTCATTTTGGCAATCATTGCAGAAATCTCATCATTACTTGGTAAATTTCTTGAAGCTGCAAAATCATAAAGTTTATTAGTTAATAAGTAGTCTCGAGCAATTGTGTCATCATCTACACCCAAAGCCATTAAGATTAAGGCTGCAGTCATTCCTGTTCGGTCCTTTCCAGCACTACAGTGAAAGACTAAAGCCTCATCTTCAGGCATGTTAAGTAGTTGGTCAAAGATTTCCGCAAATTCTTGCTGGCTATGACTATTAAGCAAAGTCCGTTGGTATATTTGACCAATGAAATTTCCTTTTAAATCAGGAAGATGGTGCATGAAGCGGTAAATCTTGCTTGCGCTCTTATCTTCACTTGAATCATCTGAATAAAGTGGAACATCAACATACTTTACCCCAGACCATAAATCATCTGGAGAAGAATTTTTTTCATATCTTGATCGTAAGTCGCAATCTATTGCTACCCTTCTCTTCACTAAGTCAATCTTATCTTTATATGACAGAGAACTTAATGAATCGGATCGATAAATTTTATTCCATTTAACCTTCTGACCCTGACTATTTTCATATCCGCCTAAATCACGGAAATTTCTTGGTCCATCAAGTGAAACAATTCGATCATGCGTCAATATTTTCGCCTCCTTATGTAATCGCTACCATATTAATTATAGCATTATAAATTATCCGGTTATATTTTTGCAAATTAGAAATAAAAAAGCTATAAAATTAAAAATAAAAGTGTCGAATTTGAACTGAGACCCAAAAGTTAGATGATCCGTACCTAGTCAAGTAGACAGTTAAAATATATAAATTAATTAGCTTAATCAGTTCGCTATTATGCGAGCTGATTTTTCTTTGCTT
>NZ_CALPCQ010000011.1 GCF_943193025.1 Lactobacillus agrestimuris | reverse complement strand
GTGTCTGTTGAGCCATCTGGGTAAGTTACTGTGATAGTTACTGGTCTAGTACCTGGAGTGTTTACATCTGGTTCACCGTTTGTCCAAGTGTACTTAGTACCATCTGGTAAGTCACCCTTGTTACCAATACCTTCTGATGGATCTGGCATATGACCCTTATCAGTATTAATTGGAGTTGGTTCTGGAGTGTACTTACTTGCATCATCAGTAACAGTAATTGTAGTAGTTACTGTGTCTGTTGAGCCATCTGGGTAAGTTACTGTGATAGTTACTGGTCTAGTACCTGGAGTGTTTACATCTGGTTCACCATTTGTCCAACTGTACTTAGTACCTGATGGTAAGTCACCCTTGTTACCAATACCTTCTGATGGATCTGGCATATGACCCTTATCAGTATTAATTGGGTTTGGTTGTGGAGTATACTTATCTGCATCATCAGTAACAGTGATTGTAGTAGGAACTTCATCCTTTGAACCATCTGGATAAGTTACTGTGATAGTTACTGGTCTAGTACCTGGGGTATTTACATCTGGTTCACCGTTTGTCCAAGTGTACTTAGTTCCTGTTGGCAAGTCACCCTTGTTACCAATACCTTCTGATGGATCTGGCATATGACCCTTATCAGTATTAATTGGTTGACCTTCTGGAGTATACTTGTGAGCATCAGTTTCAACGTAAGTTACAGTTACATCTTCTGGCTTGCTGTCAGCATTTACTGAGATTGCTGAAACTTCAGTTGCCTTTGCACCATTTACTTCTGAGAAGTAACCGTCAATTTGTTTTACAGGAACTGCTGGTAAAGTAGTTTCAGTAGCATTAGTTAACTTGTTAGTATCAGTGTTGTATACAGTGTATGCGCTGTAAGTAGTATCACCGTTCTTATCAACAGTCTTAGTACGTGCGAAGGTTGCCTTTTGAGTTTGGGTAGCAGTCTTGCCGTCTGGAGTAGTAGTGTTGATGTTTCTAGTTACGGTCTTGAATAAATCAGATTGATCTGGATCATTAGGGTTAGTTGGAATTTCTGTTCCAGTAACGATTAATGGAGTATCAACGATTTGAGTCTTACCATCTGGGTAAGTTACAGTGATTGAAACAGTAGTCTTACCAATCTTGTTTACATCTGGTTCACCGTTAGTCCAAGTGTAAGTAGTCTTAGGATCTAATTCATCCTTGTTACCAATACCATCTGCTGGGTTTGGCATTACACCCTTGTCAGTAACGATTGGAGTACCAGTAGCATTTTCACTGTAAGTTGGAGTCTTACCCTTTTCAGTGTAACTTACAGTTACAGTGGTTGACTTAGTTTCTGGAGTTACATCGTTTACAGCTGGTACTTCTGTTGCAACCTTACCATCAACGTATGAAGTGTAGCCATCTACTTGTGGTACATCTACTTTAGCAAAGCTACCAGTAGTCTTGTCAGTTTGTGCACCATTTTCAAATACTTTGTAATCTCCGTAGGTGGTATCACCATTCTTATCAACAGTCTTAGTACGTGCAAAGATTACTTCTTCTGGTTGATTTAAAATCTTCTTACCATCTGGAGTAGTTCCGTCGATAGTTCTAGTTACCTTAGTGAATAAATCAGATTGATTTGGATCATTAGGGTTAGTTGGAATTTCTGTTCCAGTAACGATTAATGGAGTATCAACATTTTGAGTCTTGCCATCTGGGTAGTGAACAGTAATGGTTACAGTTGATTTACCGATCTTGCTTACATCTGGTTCACCGTTAGTCCAAGTGTAAGTAGTCTTAGGATCCAATTCATCCTTGTTACCAATACCATCTGCTGGACTTGGCATTACACCCTTTTCAGTAACAATTGGAGTACCAGTTGCGTTTTCACTGTAAGTTGGTTTGTCGTTAGGATCAATTACGTTAATTGAACCTGTTGGTAATTCAACGTTTAAGTAAGTTGCTTGACCATTTGCAGCCTTATCACTAAATGTGATCTTAACAGTACCAGTCTTGTCACCCTTCTTAAGTGGAGTTGCCCAAGTGTATGATACAGGCTTGTTAGCAGTTAACTTGTCTAAGTTAGTAGTGTTAATTAATGCAGCTACTTGATCAGAAGTTAATTCGTTTACACCTGCAGTTACATCAACTGCCTTAGCTGGGTTCTTAGCATCTGCACCTTCAACAGTTACACCATTACCATACCATCTAGCAGTTTGGCTACCGCCTTGAGTAGTGAATAAGCCATTACCAGTATCCTTAATTAATTGGCTGTTTTTACCGTAAGTAATCTTAATTGCTGGATTATTTTTAATATCAACAGTTGAAGTATTAGAACCTGGAAGAACTTCATCCATAGTAGCCTTATTTACATTAGTGTTGATTGGGTTAGTCCATTCAACAGTTACGTCATCAAGGTTACCAGTACCATTAGCCTTGTCGTAAATTACATTACCAGCTAAGTTCTTACCGGCACGAACATCATTGTTGTTCCACCAAGTAATCTTAGTAATTGCATCCTTGGCATCTGGATTCATACTGTTAGCAGTAGTTTCGTGAAGGTTGTTCAAGTTAGTTTCAACAGTAACACTGTAATCAGTACCGATGAATGTGTTTGAACCAACAGCGATTGGTGCATCAGTATTATCTTTTGAACCATCTGGGTAAGTTACTGTTACTGGTACAAATACAGGACCTTCTGGAGTGTTGTCACTAGTAGTTACAGTAACGTTACCAGTGTTTGGATCAATAGTTGCAGTTACGCCTTCTGGCAATTTAGTTCCTTCTGGAATAGTGTAAGTAGTTCCTTCTGGAGCAGTTACACCTTCACCATATGTTGGTTCACCAGTTTGAACAGTACCACCTTGGTTTACATTTACTGGGTTGTAGTGTGGGTTGTACTTGTCTGCATCAGTTGATGGAGTTGTTACGTAGCTTGCTGGAACCTTAACATCTAAGTAAGTGTTTTGGCCCTTGGCATCTTTATCGTTGAAAGTGATACGTACAACTGCGTTATCTTTATCAACACTTTGTAAAGTTGCGTGATCAATTTCGCTTGCTGGAACTGAGCTGTTTACTAATGCCTTAAATTGTTCATCAGTTAATTTAGTACCAGCAGTAGCTGCAACCTTAGTAGCTGGAGCAGTTTCTTGGGCTACAGCACCTGGTGCATCAATGTTCAATTCTGAAGTAGTCTTGTAATTGTCACCATCTACTACAACTTGGTCGGCAAATGGTTGTGAATCTTTATCAAAGGTTACGTTTACGCTACCCTTAATGGTTTCACCCTTAGTAGCTTCTGATACAACAGTTGATGGTTCTTCGCCCCATGCAATGGTGATACCTTTATCATCTTTTGCGATGCTAGTTGGAGTAGTGCTAATAGTGTTAACAGTATCCATTTGGTATTCATCAATTGACTTAACTGCATCAGTTGCCTTTAAGTCCATGGTGTTGTCTGAAGTTTCATGTGCCTTAAGTGCGCTTGGATCAGTAGTAATTACGATTGCACCGTTAAGGTTACCTTCTGGATCCTTTGGCCATACAACAGTTTCATTACCATCAGTTACAAATACTGGAGCTAAAACAGTTTGAGTAGAAGTTTCACCACTGTTAGTTTGATCAGTGTAAGTTACTAATACTGGTACGTTGTACATACCAACCTTACTGTTATCTGCAGTTGGTGCAAGAGTTAATTCACCAGTGTTTTCATCAACAGTTACCCATGCTGGAGTATCATCAGTCTTGGCATAAGTGGTCTTGATTTGATCTTGTTGTGGGGAATCACTTGGTGTATTAAAGACAGTTGGTTTTACAGTCTTAGTAGTACCTTGTTGTACATCAGTAGGTGCATAGATTGATTGTGAAACAGCAGCCTTGGTACCAAATGAAATTCTTTGTGGAGTCCAGAAGTTAAAATTGTTTAAGAAGTTGTTTAATTGTACTTCTTGTGCAACAGTTCCTTGTGGGTCGTTAACTACTTGGCCATCACTGTTACGAGTGTAAACAACTTGACCGGTCTTATCCATAGTAAGAGTTACGGCACCATTTGAATCAAGGAACTTAAGTGTATGATCGTCTTTTGAACCCTTAAGAGTGTCGTAACCTAAGATAGCACTCATACCCTTAGCATCATGAGCAGTTAAGTTTTGAATACGCCAAGTGTTTGATGGGTTATCAGTGTAGTTACCAGTGTCCCATTGTGATAATGGAGTACCACCTGGAGTTACACCATTCAATTGAATCATGTTACCGGCATTCTTTGAGTCGTTGTTACCTTCAAGACGAATTAAAGTACCAGTTTGTTGACCAGTTCTTTGTAAGTTTACGTAAGCTGGCTTAGTAAAGCTTAAAACGTCATTTGAGTCAACACCGTACATGTTGATTAAACCGGCAAATGGAGTATTGGTCATAACCTTACCAGTATATAAAGCTGGGCTTACGAAAGAAGCTTGATCTTGAAGGTCTAAAGTAGCACCTTCACCAACATTCATGGTGTATTTAACTGGGTTAGTACCATAAGTACCCATAACAATTAATGGTGCCCATACCTTACCATCAGCCTTGTTAGTAGCTGGAACATCTTTACGAACAATCTTTAAAGTACCATTGTCAATTAAGCTACTGTCATGAGCTTGAATGTTAGAACTTTGGATACCACCAACGTTTAAGGCAATAACACCAGCGTGGAAGCCGTTGAAGACTGAAGAAGCACCAACAATACTGTTTTCAAAACCGTCATGTTCGTTATCTTGTTGAGTAAGAATGTTAACATTACCAGTCTTATTAATAGTTAAGTTGCGAGCCATAATAGCTGATGAGTGACCACTACCTAAAGTTTCATTTAAGTTACCATCGATAGTTAAAGTACCATCAGTCCAATCAGAAGCGTTGGCAATACCCATACCACGAGTTACGATACCACGAAGGTCGTATTGGTTTGGAATTTCTTTGTTAATAAGGTTTCCGTCTTGATCCTTAGTGTTAGCGTTAATAGTTAAAGTTGAACCTTCAGCTACATGTAATGAATCATAAGCGGTCTTAGGATCTGAGAAGTCGGCTCCGTTATGTGGAGTTACCAAAATAACGTTCATACCTTCACCATCAATTACACCACCACCAGTTTTATCTGGAGAAGCAGCGTTAATGATAGTAGTACCATTTAATACTTGAACTGAGTTTGCATCAATTCCGGCATGCTTGTTAATGATACTTTGTAAAGTAACCTTGTTATCACCGGTAAATTGAACATTAACATTAGCAGAATCAATTAATGAACCATCTTTAACTGTTGCAGTGACATTGTTGAAAGTTACCTTGTCATACTTGGTGTTGTCATATGCATCACCTGAAGGTGCATTGTTAGTGTTACCACTAAAGCCAAATGGGTTAGTGTTATTGGCGTTAACAGTTACATCATTGAAAGTAACGTCCCAAGGAGTTTTCATGGCACGGTTACCGTTGGTATGAATAAGACCAACTTTATTTTCCCAACTATTTTCAAAGTACCAATCACCAAAGTTAATAGCGTGACCGTTACCGTTAACAGTTACTTTACGTGAAATACTGTTACCAGTGAATTCCAACTTGTGCTTTGCAACTACTGGATTAGGTTTCTTAGTAACGTTTGAAGAATCATCAACATTAATATCGCCTGCTAAGTCGATTTGGGTAACAGTTGAGTTGTTCCAAGCATTAGCAAATTCAGCCCAGTTAGTTACAGCTACTTTAACGCCTTGACTGTCATCCATAGCTGCCCAAGTACCTTGTGCGTTCTTACCAGTTACAACACCGTTACCATTTGAAGTAATAACGTTGTCATCATCTTTAGCTGCTGAACTTGCGGCACTTGAAGTAGCTGATGAAGCTGAACTAGCTACTTCTGACTTAGCTGCTGATGAGCTAGCTGCTTCTAACTTAACTGCTGATGAACTAGCTGCTGATGATGTTGAAGCTGCATTAGATTTAACTTTAAGTTCTGTTGCGCTGCTTGCTGCGCTAGTTTCCTTAACTTTAAGTTCTTGTGCTGCACTAGTTGCTGAAGCTGCTGCACTTGTTTCAGTCTTTTGTTCAGTAGGTTCTGCAACCTTTAATGTCTTTTCATTAGAAGCTTGGCCTTCATCTGAATTAACATCTGAAGCTTTTACTACATCTTCGTTAGCTTGTGAACCATTATTATTTGTATCAGCACTAACAGTGTGTGCATTAAATCCTAAGAATGAAATACCGATTAATACTGATGCAGCACCAACGGTTAACTTACGAATTGAAAAGTGTTCATTCTTTTGTTCCATTTGACGTAATCGTTCTTTATAATTTCGACTAGATAACATCTTTTATTCTCTTCTTTCTCATCTTATATAATTACTTTTTAAATTAAATAATAGGTGTTCTTTAACCCTCACTTAAAATAATAGATGTTTTTTTATTTTTTGCAATAGATATACAAAAATACTTTTTTGTATTGCTCTAATTCACTGGTATTACAGGAACTTGAAAATCAAATTTTTTCTAGTTATTTCTTTATTTGAACAAAATTTTCTAACTTTTCAGTGTTATTTTTATTTCTTAATTTTATTAAATAGCAGTTGTTATTTTTTATTTTTTCTTTAAAAATGTAGATTAAATAAGCTAACAATCATAAAAGTCATCCCACTAGCAATTACTGGTCCAGCCGCAATTCCTTTAAAAGCGACAACCCCAATAATCGTTCCTAAAACCAATGCAACCGTCACCTGAGGAACCGCTGCTAATTGATCTACGCCATACTTTGATAAAATTGCAACTGCAATTCCGGCTAATACAGCTATCCAACCTGCAGGTGTTTTAAAAGTATTGATTAAATCTTTAAATCCGATTTGTCCTGTTGCAATTGGAATTAAAATAGCAACTGAGATAACTGTAACACCCCAATTTATTCCTTTACTTTGAATTACTGGCATCCACTTTGCTGCAAAAGGTAAAAGTTTTAATACCATTACCACTCCTGTCGCAATAATTAAAGATGTGTTCTTTCCAACTAAAGCTACTAATAAAACTAGTCCTAAAAAAAGCCAACTTTCCATGATTTCATTACCTCTCATTTTTATTTTATGGTTACGATACTAATTAACTTATCAAATTCTGTAAGATTGTGCTAACAATAGTTTTTAGACTATCTCCGATAAAACGCTTACGTTATAATTAAGTTAATGTAAACTTTAAATTGCAATTTAAGGAGGAACTATGACAGAAATTCCATTTAAAGCTATTGCCGTTGATATGGACGGAACTTTTATGAACGATGATTTAACTTATGATCATGCACGTTTTAGAAAATTACTTACTAAAATCAAAGAAAAGAAAGTTCATTTTATTGTTTCAAGCGGTCGTCCACTTTCTAGATTAAGAAAAGACTTTGCAGATTTTTTAGATGAAATTGATCTTATTGCTGACAATGGTGCAATTTTAGTCAGAGATAACAATATTATTTCTAGCCACTATTTAACTCATAAAACTGGTCTTGAATTAATTCACTTCATCGAAAGTGACTATCCAACTGCAGAAATCTGTGTAAGTGGAAAGAATGCTTCTTACTTCAAAAGTTCTAGTCCTACAGCCTTCAAGCAATTAATGCATTTCTATTATCCAAATTATGTTGAAGTAGATAATTTTGATGAAATGCCTTCCGATGAAAGAATTATCAAGCTCACTTTAAACTGCCCTGCTGAATGGGCAAATGAAATTGAAACCCGTTTTAATAGTAAACACACAGAAAATATTCATTGTACTACTAGTGGTTTCGATGATATTGATGTAGTTCCCTACGGAATTAACAAGGCCCAAGCTTTAAAATATTTCTTACGTTATTTCGATGTTAAACCTAGCGAATTAATTGCTTTTGGTGACGGTATGAATGACAAAGAAATGCTTGCATTAGCTGGATATAGTTATGCAATGGCAAACGGCGACGAGCGCATTAAGAAAATTGCCAATTACGAAGCACCAAGTAATAATGATAGTGGTGTAATGCAAGTCTTAGAAAAATACTTTGATTAATAAAATAAGGAGTGATCGAATTGATCACTCCTTATTTTTTACTGTAATTTCTTAAAAAGTCCTTCACATGATTGCTTAATTTCTTTATAACTCGTATCAAAATCATTTGTATACCAAGGATCGTCAATATCTTTAGTACTATCAATGAAGTTCATTAATTTATATTCTTTATGATCAGGATCACCACCAGTAATCTGATTCATGTCCATAAAGTTTTCTTCATCCATTCCAATCAAATAGTCATACTTTTGATAATCATCTGCAGACATTTTATGGGCAATATGTTTGGTATAAGGAACAGCATTTTTATCAAGAACTCTTTTAGTCCTCGGATCCATCTGCATCCCTTCCGCATCAGTTGTTGCAGCCGCCGAATCAATCAGAAATTGATCGGAAACACCCGCCTTTTCAACTATATCTTTCATAACAAATTCTGCCATTGGTGAACGACAAATATTACCATGACAAACAAATAAAATTTTATGCATTATTCTCACTCTTCCTGATTTTATGAAGTAAAAATGGCCAAATAATTGCCACGATAACTCCTATGAATAGCCCTAAGTCAACGCCGGCATTAATGCTCAAGTTTATTCCACTATAGATTTGTGATTGAAACTCTGCATTTGCCCCTGTTACGAAATAAAGCAATGCCCCATAAGTTATTACCGCACCAATTAATAAAGCAGCTGAAGCCCAATATCGGTTAAAGATAAATAATACAATTGCTAAAACATAAAGTAAAACAATTGCTAACAGTGAATATCGGTAAATACTGATAATGTGATGAACTCGCGTCGACTCTTCCTTTAGTTTTCGGTTAATTTCTTTTATTAAATAAGAGTTAATGACCTTAGTTAAATTATTTTTACTCTTTAGTCCAATATCACTTTCTGTAATTTTACCTTCTTCATCATATTTTCGACTTAATTGATACAAATTAACATAAGAAAAATCATGCTGATACTTTTTAGGAAGTTCTGACAAAAGTACATTTTCTAGGCCTGATTCTTCAAGCATCTTAACGCCAACTTTTAAGCCATCATTATCCGATTGTTCAACAACACGGTTAATAATCGTTGTAGCCATCTTATGAGTATTATTAATTCTTAAAGTAGTTGGGCTAAATAACAATAAATACATTGAAATTAAAGTTAGGGCAGAGACAATTATTTTTGATAAAATTGCGAAACTTTTTTTCATTTAAATCACGAACTTCTTTAAAGCTTTGGCAATTCCATTATGATCATTATCGTCAGTGACATAGTCTGCTTTTTCTTTAATCATACTAATTGCATTCCCCATTGCAATCTTATGAAAATTAGGATTTTCAAACATTGAAATATCATTTCCTTGATCACCGAAGACCATGACATCTTTTTGACTGATCTTCAATCTTTCAGCCAAATCCATCAGAGCATTACCCTTTGAAGCGCCAATTGCATTTAACTCAATAACATTATCGAGGCTTCTTACAATATCATAAGATTCAAAGGCCCAATCAGGAATTGAACCCCATAATTTTGCAATTTGGTCACTATCTTTATTACAAGTGAATCCTACTTTATTGAAAGTAAAATCTTCTGGAATCTCATCACGATTTCTAACTCGAATATCATTATTGGTAAATGCAGCATTGATTTGCATTTGGACAGAAAGATCACGGTCTAAAGTCCAAAAGCACTCAGTCGTTTCAAAATGCAAGTTAACGTGGCTTAATCTTTGAAGACGCAGCATTACATTAAAATCGCGGTAATCCATTTCTTGACTCATTAAAACTTTTCCTGCCAAGTTTTGAACAACTGCACCATTGAAGACAACTGCATATTGATCGTCTCCTTCAAGTCCAAGTTGAGATTCAAATGGTAAAACACCGGAAAGAGGTCTACCTGTCGCTAATACAATTTTTATTCCATTATTCTTTGCAATTTGTAAGGCCTTCTGGGTTTCTGGAGAAATAGTATTTCCACTGGTTAGCAATGTTCCATCAAGGTCAATCGCAATCATTTTAATTGCCATAAATTGTCATCCCCTTAAACAAACTTTAACAACATCACTATTAATTATACAAAAAGCCGTGAGTTTCCTCACGACTTTTTATTAAAAGTATACACTAACTATTCAACAGTTACACTCTTAGCAAGGTTACGTGGCTTATCAACGTCTAAGCCCTTATCCTTAGATGCGTAATATGCTAAAAGTTGAGTTGGGACAACTGTAAGTAATGCTGACATGTAGTAATTAATTTCTGGTAAAACAATATCATCGGTATCTCTAGCAAATTCCTTACCAACAATAGTAATTACTGAAGCTCCACGAGAAGTTACTTCTTGAATGTTACCACGAGTTAAATCAGCAGTTACAGGGTCATTGATTAAAGCAATAACTGGAGTACCGTCTTCAATTAATGAAATTGTTCCGTGCTTAAGTTCAGCTGCAGCGAAACCTTCAGTTTGAATGTATGAAACTTCCTTTAATTTCAAAGCACCTTCCAAAGCAACTGCATGGTCAATTCCACGACCAATGTAGAAGGCATTTCTTGATGGAACTAAGTACTTCTTAGCCAATTCATCAAATTGTTCTTTACCATCTACGATTTGTTGAATACCTTCTGCGGCAATAGCTAAATCGTGCTTCAAGTTCCAGTCCTTGGCCTCTTCATTATTTAACTTTTCACCTAAAGCCTTAGCAAGAACAGCTTGTAAAGCAACTTGAGCAGTGTAGGCCTTAGTTGATGCAACAGCAATTTCAGGACCAGCACCTAATAACATTGTGTAATTTGCTTCACGAGATAAAGTTGAACCTTCAACGTTAGTCACAGTCAAACTTGGAATACCGCGCTTATTAGCTTCCTTCAAAACAACACGTGAATCGGCAGTTTCACCAGATTGAGTTAAGAAGATGAAGAATGGATGCTTACTCATCATTGGGAAGTGGTAACCTGCTTCTGAAGCATAACCAACTTCAGTAGGAATTCCAGTGTAGTGTTCGAATAAAGTCTTACCAACTAATCCAGCGTGGTAACTAGTACCAGCAGCAAAGATGTAAAGGCGATCTGCCTTAGAAACGGCATCAACAATATCTTGTTCAACCTTTGGATTACCATTGTCATCAAGATATTCTTGAGAAATGTGACGCATAACACCTGGTTGTTCATCAATTTCCTTTAACATGTAGAAATCGTAAGTACCTTTTGATGCAGCGTTTGGATCAATATTCAATACGTGTGGTTCACGTTTAACTTTTTCTCCATCTACAGTTTCAATTACGTATGAATCCTTGGTAATGTCACCAACATCACCATCTTGTAAATCAACGAAAGTCTTAGTTTGGTCTAAAACTGAAATAGCATCTGAAGCGATGATATTGAATCCATCCCCGATACCAAGCATCATTGGTGACTTGTTCTTAGCAATGAAAACATGGTCAGGTTCAGTATTATCAACAAGCAAGAATGCGTATGAACCCTTAACAAGCTTCAAAGCTTCCTTAAATGCTGAAAAACCATCTAAGTTCTCTTCACGAGCAATCTTACCAATTAATTGAACAACAACTTCAGTATCAGTATCTGAATGGAACTTTACACCATCTAAATACTTTTCCTTTAATTCAGTATAGTTTTCGATAACACCGTTGTGAACTAAGTAGAATCGCTTAGTTTTATCGTAATGTGGGTGTGCGTTATCAACAGTTGGCTTTCCGTGAGTTGCCCAACGAGTATGTCCGATACCAACTAAACCTTCTTCATCAGGAGTTAATTTTTCTTTTAAGTTAGAAATACGACCTACAGCCTTAGTTAAATATTCGTTGCCGTTTAAATCATTTAAATAAATACCTGCTGAATCATAACCACGGTATTCAAGATTAGTTAAACCATTTAAGATAAGTTCTTTAGCGGGTTTACCAACAACCCCAACAATTCCACACATATTTTTCTCCTTTGGTCTAGTTCATTTTCGTTGAATGGACTAGTTAGTTTTTATTGTTACAGACGTAATAATAGCCTTATTTTTCTAATTGGTCAAGTTTATTATTTTAAAATTGGTATAATAATTAAATTTGGGTAAAAAAATACCGTTTGTATTGCTTTACAAACGGTATTTTTGAACAACAGATTTAAATTTTATCTGCCCATTTCTTTTTTAACAACATCTACGATACGTGCTACGTATGCATCAGTTTCTTCTTGTGTTGGACCTTCTGCCATTACACGTAATAATTCTTGAGTTCCTGAAGGACGAACAAGTACACGACCATTATCGCCCATTTCATTTTCAACTTCTTTGATTACATCAACAATAGCTTGGTGTTCTTTCCAAGAATTCTTATCCTTTACTGGGACGTTTACTAAACATTGTGGGTATTCCTTGAAATCTTCAAGAAGTTCTGACAATGATTTACCAGTCTTCTTCATTACAAGAAGAAGGTGAAGACCAGTAAGCATACCGTCACCAGTATTATGATAGTCACTCATGATAACGTGACCTGATTGTTCACCACCAAGATTGTAACCATTAGCACGCATTTCTTCAGATACGTAACGGTCACCGACTTGAGTACGGACATTCTTAATGCCTCTTCTTTCAAGGGCTTTAGTAAAACCAAGGTTACTCATAACAGTAGTAACGATAGTATCCTTCTTCAAGCGACCATGTTCTGATAAGTAACTACCAATGATGTACATGATATGGTCACCATCTACTTCATTACCGTTTTCATCAACAGCAATACAGCGGTCAGCATCCCCATCAAATGCCAAACCTAACTGAGCCCCTTGCTTAACAACTTCTTCTTGTAACTTTTCAGTATGAGTTGCACCAACGTGATCATTAATGTTCAAACCATCTGGATGAGTTGCAATTGTAGTGAAGTCAACGCCGCAATCAGCGAACAATCTAGGAATCAAGTCACTTGCAGCACCATTAGCACCATCAATTACAACTTTAATACCACTTAAATCTTCTGGAATTGTGTTCTTGATAAATTGAAGATATTTTGCACTACCTTCATGGAAATCAGTTACAGTTCCTAAACCTTTAGCTGAAGGACGTGGTAATTCATCTTTTTCAGCATCAATTAATTGTTCGATTTCTTCTTCCATGGCATCTGAAAGTTTTAAGCCATCGCTACCGAAGAACTTAATACCGTTATCCTCAACTGGGTTGTGTGAAGCTGAAATTTGGATACCAGCATCTGCACCTTGTGCACGAACCAAGTATGAAAGACCTGGAGTTGAAATTACACCAACTTCCAAAACTTCAATACCAACTGAAAGAAGTCCAGAAATAAGTGCATATTCAAGCAATTCGCCAGAAATACGAGTATCACGAGAAACCAAAACTCTAGCTTGACGATCGTCTTCTTTTTCCTTAGTTAAAATATAACCACCATCACGGCCAAGTTTAAAAGCCATTTCTGGAGTTAATACTTTATTTGCTTCACCACGAACACCATCAGTTCCAAAATACTTTAACATTTGAAAAAACCTTCCTGTTTTATTAATTTCTTGTATTTTTCACTTTAATTGAAATCTGAACTTTATCAGGATCAGACTTAACTACTCCACTTGGAAGTTTGATTGGATACGTCTCAGTTGTTGAAGAAATAATTTTATTTAAATCAATATCAACACTAACCTCATCAATCTTATCCAATTTCGTTTTATCTCCAAATAGAGTAACTTCACTCTGCTTAGCTGTTACCGAGTAAACTTTATTGCTATTTTCATTTTTAGAATTCAAGCTCAGTTTTACTTTTTTCTTAGCAATAGAAATCGGTACAACTACTCTAGCAGTTGACGGCTCGATCACTACATTTAATGGTCGACCTTTTTTATCAACTGCCGTCAAAATAACTTGTCTTTCAAAATTATGATCAATTCCGTTAGGTAATGAGACCTTAGCAACAATTTGATCAATTTGATTTACCTCGCTTAAGGCACCAGTTACTTCAACTTGATTTGGATCTGCGCTAGTCTTACCAAAATGATAACCTTTTGCCACAGCATTTTTATTATACTCTATTTGCACTGGCAATGTGCGCGATTTTCTACGTTCGATATCAACTTTGATAGTTTTTGGATTAACTTGATAGTTAATCTGCTTACTTAAACCGCTGACTCTTACAGGTACAGTATGTTGACCAATTTTTTGATTTCCTAAATCAATATATGCACGAAAATTTTGAGTATTAATCGCTGAAGTTACTAAAGCATTTGATCCTTCAAGGGTAATTTTCACTTTTTCTGGATAACCAACAACATAATATTGGTCAGTATCTACTGAAACTTGTAGCGGAACTTTAATTGTTCTTGTCTCTGTTGCTGTCTGCCTGGTTTTATTTTGTTGAATTTGTGAGATAAACCCGGTTTGAGTCGAATCAATGTAAACAACAATTAAAATTGCTAATAGTAGAGAAACGATCCGAATAACCCAGGTTTTAGACCAAAAATTTTTCATCGATCGGCACCCCACTTCCAAATCTTATTAAGCCATTTTTGATACCACTTAGTTGGTACATCTTGCTCTGGAACTAATTCTGCATTTAGATATTTCAAATATTCTTCTCTTGATAAGTCCAATAAGAATCTACCATTACGAGTAATTGTTACACCACCGGTTTCTTCAGAAACCACAATTGTAATAGCATCTGTAACTTCAGAAATCCCAACCGCAGCTCTGTGCCGAGTTCCCAACCGCTTAGGAATCATACTACTATCCGATAAAGGGAGATATGCTGCAGCAACTAGAATTCGATTATTATTAATAATCACAGCCCCATCATGTAAAGGAGTATTTGGAATAAAGATATTTATAAGCAATTCACCTGAAACATCTGCATCCAATTTAATACCCGTTTCAACATAATCATCCAATCCTGTTTCTTGCTGAATTGTAATAAGAGCACCAATTCTTCTCTTAGACATATATTGAATAGCTTTATCTAATTCATTAACCAAATGAACGGACTTATCATGTTCACTATTTTCATGACCACTAAAGATCCGTCCAATGTGTTCTAACCCTCTTCGGATTTCTGGTTGGAAAATCACAATAATTCCAACTACCGACCAAGATACTATTTGATCAACAATATAAGTAACGGCATGGAGTTGCAAATATCCTGCAATTATTCTCACTATGAAAATAAAAACTATTCCTTTTGCAAGCTGTACAACTTTAGTTCCTCGGATCAACATAATTAAACGATAAACGAGGTACCAAATTATTAATACATCAAGAGCAATAGAAAGATTATTCCAAGTGAGCAAACTTGCTACATTGAAATGATTCATATTACTGATAAATATCTCCTTTCACTAATTATCTTAATTATAGATTAATGAGCATACATTTTAAATTCCAAAAATAAATCATTATATTCTTGAGTAACTTTTGAACCTAAATCCCGATAAACTTGTAAACCTTTAATCGTGCTATCAGGTGGATAAAAGCCTTTATTATTTTGAACTTTCTTCGGTAGTAATTTTTTGGCTGCCCAATTTGGCGTTGCATATCCAACATACTCGGCATTTCGAGCTGCATTTTTTGGTTCAAGCATAAAATTGATAAATTCATATGCGGCTTTTTTATTTTTAGCAGTTTTAGGAATCACAAAATTATCTATCCATAAATTTGAACTAGGATTCGGCACTACATAATAAAGATGAGAATTGTTCTCCATCATTTCATGAGCTTCACCTGACCAAGTTACACCAATTGCTGCTTCATTTTGAGTCATATACATTTTCATTTCATCTGAAATAATCGCCTTAATATTATCTCCCAATCCATCAAGCTTTGTCTGGGCCAAATGAAGGCGTAAAGAATTGGTAGTATTCATTGAATAACCCATCGATGCTAATGACATCCCCATGATATCCCTAGCCGAATCAACTAGAAGAATCTTGTTATGATATTGCTTCTTCCACAGATCATTCCAATTAGTAATTGAGCCTTTTTTAACAAATTTATCGTTATAGACAATACCTAAGGTTCCCCAGAAATATGGAATAGAATATTTATTATCTGGATCAAATGATTGATGCAAAAAATTAGAATCAATATATTTAAAATTACTAATCTTTTTAGTATCAATCGGCTCTACAAGATTAGCCTTTTTCATCTTTGATACCATGTATTCAGACGGAATAGTCAAATCATAAGCGGTCCCGCCTTGCTTAATTTTGGTATACATTGCTTCATTTGAATCAAAGGTTTCATAAACTACATGATATCCGGTTTTATTTTCAAATTCTTTGATCAATTTAGGATCTAAGTAATCGCCCCAATTATAAATAATTAAATTTTGCCTTTTGGTTTGAGTTGTTGGCTTATTTAACTTAACTGCTCCATAGCCCAATAAAATGCAGGCTAACAAAATTGAAATGGTTGACCAAATAATTTTTTTCATTTAATCAAACCTCCAATCATTCGCTTGCCCTTTTTAACTCTTCTCTTAGTTAAGAAATAATAAATGATTACTAAAACCAAAACAAAGAGAAACATCACGGTACTTAGCGCATTAATCTCGAGATCAATTCCTTGTCTTGCTCTAGAATAAATTTCAACTGAAAGAGTGGAAAAACCATTTCCAGTAACAAAAAATGTTACTGCAAAATCGTCAAGTGAATAAGTTAACGCCATAAACATGCCGGCTGCAATTCCAGGAAGCATGGTTGGAATCATTACATTACTGAAAACCTGATAGCCACTAGCACCTAGGTCTCTTGCTGCATCAATTAATGAAAAATCCATTTCATTTAATCTTGGTAAAACCATCAACACTACTATCGGAATTGAAAAAGCAATATGACTTAATAAAACTGAGCCGAAATTAAGTCCAAAACCTAATGCAGTAAAAAAGATTAAGAAACTAGCTCCAATGATTACATCAGGTGAAACCATCAAGACATTGTTCAAAGCTAATAAAGTATTTTTTTGCGCTTTCTTTTTCACCATTGTAATTGCAAGAGCACCAAATGTTCCAACTATTGTTGCAATTAAACTAGATAGTAATGCGAGTAAAATCGTCTCCAAAAAAATTGCTAATAATCGATTATCTTGAAACAAATCTTGATAATGACTTAAAGTAAATTGACCGAATTTATTCATATTTTTTCCACTAGAAAATGAAAAGTAGATCAAATAGAAAATGGGAATATAT
Organism: Lactobacillus agrestimuris; assembly: GCF_943193025.1. Classification (GTDB taxonomy): domain Bacteria; phylum Bacillota; class Bacilli; order Lactobacillales; family Lactobacillaceae; genus Lactobacillus; species Lactobacillus agrestimuris. The sequence goes on along the minus strand of NZ_CALPCQ010000011.1, from coordinate 48,033 downwards.
AAAATTACTAAGATAAAAGAAAGGTAGACCCTTGCAAAAATTGAATTTTTTCTCATAGATTTACCTTCTTTCTCTTTTGTCTTCTACCTGTCACAAGCATTACGATAATCATCAAAACAATTAAAACAACACCGATAGTCGCACCCATGTTCCAATTCATGGTTGTCATGAAATATTCTTCTATCGCTGTGCCTAGAGTAATAACTCGATTACCACCAATTAAACGAGTTAGCATAAACAGTGATAATGAAGGAATAAAAATAGCTTGGATTCCACTTTCAACCCCAGGCCATGAAAGTGGCCAAAGTACATATCTAAACGTCTGCCACTTACTGGCCCCTAAATCTTCTGAAGCTTGAATAACTGCAGGATTTATCTCTTTAATTGCATTATAAATTGGCAATATCATGAAAGGTATTTCAATATATGTCGCCACAAACATAAAGGCAAAATCAGTAAATAAAATATTAACTGGGCCAATTCCAAATAACTGCAAAAATTTATTTACTAAGCCATTATTTCCTAAAATACCAATAAACGCATATGCCTTAAGCAGCAAATTAATCCACGTTGGCAAAATAATTAGTAATAACCAGATCTGTTGATTTTTAACCTTTGTCAAAAAATAAGCGGCTGGATAAGAAACTAGTAAAGTGACCAGAGTTATTAAGAAAGCATACCAAAATGAATTCAGCATCATTCTTAAAAAGGTCCCATTTCTAAAAAACGTTACAAAATTATTCAAAGTAAAGTGATTATTACTATCAGTTAAGGAATACCAAAGAATCAATAAGATTGGTAAAATCACAAATAAAATGATCCAAGTAAGATATGGAATCATGAAAAAGGCGCGAGCTTTTTTATTATTCATTTTCGTCGTCTCCTTCATAACTTTCTAGTCTTGCATCAAAGTCTTCTTGACTTTCATGGAGTCTCATTACATGAATATCTTCAGGATCAAAATATAATCCAATTCGTTCATTCAATTTACAACCATTAATTGACTGGATGAGCCACTCATTTTCATCAGCATCAATTGCCTTAATTTCAAAGTGATCACCCAAAAATAGTTGCGTTTGAGCTGTTACTACAAGCTTCCCTTTTTCAGGACTAGTAATATCCAAATCTTCAGGTCTCAAAACCACTTCAACTTTTTCATTCGGCCTCATTCCGGCATCTGCACATTGAAACTTCTTATTAGCAAATTCAACTTCATAATCCTTAATCATTCGACCCGGCAAAATATTCGAGTCACCGATAAAGCGTGCCACAAAATCATTGATCGGTTCATCATAAATATCCACTGGACTTCCGTTTTGTTGAATTTTACCATCGTTCAAAACAAAAATTTCATCACTCATCGATAGCGCTTCTTCTTGATCATGAGTAACAAAAATAAAAGTGATCCCTAACTTCTTTTGGATAGCTCTTAATTCAAACTGCATCTCTTTTCGAAGACGTTTATCAAGTGCTGAAAGAGATTCATCAAGAAGCAGAACTTTTGGCTCATTAACAATCGCTCTTGCAATTGCCACACGTTGTTGCTGACCGCCACTAAGTTCAGAAATTTCCCGATTAGCATAGCCATCAAGTCTTACCATATGAAGAGCATCCCTAACAGCCGCTTTAATTTTGTCCATTGGTACTTTTTTGATTTTTAAACCAAAGGCCACATTTTCAAAAACATTTAAATGTGGAAAAAGAGCATAATTTTGAAAAACAGTATTTATTTGTCTCTTAGCTGGATCTAAATTAGTGATATCTTTTCCATCAAAATATATTTTTCCATCGGTAGGATTGGTAAACCCTGCAATAATTCTTAGAATCGTTGATTTACCTGACCCACTTGGTCCCAATAATGAATAAAATTTTCCTGATTCAATCTCTAAATTAATATCCTTAAGTGCTACAAAACCATCGTCATATCGTTTGTTTACATGCTTTAACTCTATAATCTTCATCGTTATTCCCAAAAAAATAAAAATGGCTACAAGCCTCATAGCCTGTAGCCTGCTTCTAATTTCTATTCTTTACCAATTATTCTAACTTCTGTTTGTAAATCAATATCAAACTTTTCTTTAATTACTTTTTGAATGTAATGAATAAGATCTAAATAATCTGTTGCGGTTGCTCCACCTTTATTCACGATAAATCCTGCATGTTTAGTAGAGTCTTGCGCACCACCAATCTGTTTACCTTGAAGGCCAGCTTCAATTATCATTGGTCCTACAAAATGACCTTTAGGGCGCTTAAATACACTCCCGCAGGATGGATATTCAAGGGGTTGCTTATAACGGCGTAAGGCATTTAAATAATTCATTTGATCAAGAATTTTTGCTTTATCATCAGGTGTTAAAGCAAAAGTTGCTTCAATTACAATATCATCATTTTCTTGAACCCTTGAATGACGATATGAGAATTCCATTTCTTCATTGGTATAAGTCTTAATTTCATCGCTACTTGTAAGTACTGTAACAGTCTTAATAGCATCTTTTGTTTCACCGCCATATGCACCAGCATTCATAAAGACTGCACCACCAACACTCCCTGGAATACCCGCAGCGAATTCAAGCCCTGACAATCCCGCATTAGCTGCTGTAAATGCCGTATCAATTATTCTTGCACCAGCTTGAGCAGTTACTTCATCACCATTAACTGTGATTGATTTCATTTTAGTTAAAATAATAACCAATCCATCGATTCCACCATCACGAATTATCAAATTTGAAGCATTTCCAATAACCGTAATTGGCATCTTGGCATCATTTGCGCTTTTTATTAGCTGCTTTAATTCTTCTACGCTTTTAGGAAAAGCTAAAAATTCGGCCCGTCCACCAGTTTTAGTAAAAGTATATTTACTTAAAGCGATGTTTTCTTGTACATCAATTCCGTCTTTTTTTAAGTCAAGCAAGTTCAATGAGTATGCACCCTCTCTTAATATCTTTATTTATTTTACCTCATTAATGCCTAAGGTTCATCCTATGTTATACTTAATTTGTTTTAAAGGAGAAAAAATGAATTTTATCGCAATGGATTTTGAAACTGCAAATCGGTTTCCAGAAAGTGCTTGTTCCCTCGCTTTAGTGATGGTTAGGGATAATAAGATTGTTGATCGTTTTTATACTGTGATCAATCCACAAATGCCCTTCGATGCAAGAAATATTCAGGTTCACCAAATTACTGCAGAAGATGTAAAAAATGCCCCAACGATGGCTGAAGTTTGGCCTAAAATTTCACAATTATATCAACCAGGTATGCTTGTTGCTGCACATAATGCAAGATTTGATACAAATGTAATGAAACAATCTCTTGCACGATATAGTATTGATGAACCACATTATTTAGTAATCGATACACTTGCTACTAGTCGCGCTTTAGAGTCAGATCTACCTAATCATAAATTAGATACAGTTTCTGATGCTTTAAATATTAATCTTTGGCACCATCATAATGCTTTAAGTGATAGTGAAGCTTGTGCTGAAATTTTAATTAAGCAAAATCAAGAGTTCGGTGATGATGCACTTAAAAATTTTATTTATCAAATATAAAAGAGAGTTTGCAATTTAGAGCAAACTCTCTTTTACTATTTATTAAACTCTTCAATTATTTCTTTGACCCAAGTATCATTTCGCTTACCTTGTGGCTCGAAATTCACAACTCTTTTAGTTGAATCCCAACTATCATCTACTCGTTCAATTTTTAATTGCAGATGACTGTCTGGTAAATCATTCATAATTAATTGAGGCCATTCAATGACTACTAATCCCGGTTCCTCAAGATAAGCATTTAAATCGATTGATGATAAATCATCATGCTCTAATCGGTAAAAGTCCATATGAAACAATGGCATCTTTGCATCTCGATATTCTCTAACAATCGTAAATGTTGGACTTTTTATTGGACGTCTAATTCCTAGAGCGCGTCCAATTCCCTGAGTCATTGTAGTTTTTCCGGCTCCTAAATCACCAGTTAATAACAAAACGTCGTGCGGCCTAGCAGTTTGAGCAATTGCTCTACCTAACTTTTGCATTGATTCTGCTGAATTAATTTCTAATTTCATTATTTATCCTCTGCTAAAACTTGTGCAGCAGTCAAAATTCCCATCATATAAATATCTTCACTGCTTGCACCACGTGATAAATCATTAATAGGAGCAGCTAATCCTGCTAAAACAGGACCTACTGCATTAAAGTTACCAAGACGTTGAGCAATCTTGTAGCCAATATTTCCTGATTGTAATTCTGGGAAAATAAAAACATTAGCACGACCAGCAACTTTTGAACCAGGTGCCTTACTTTCACCTACTGAAGGGACAAATGCAGCATCAAATTGTAATTCACCATCAGCTGGAATATTTGGATATAATTTCTTAAATTTTTCTGTTGCATCTGCAACCTTAGTAACCATTTCACCTTGAGCCGATCCCTTAGTTGAAAAGCTTAAAAATGCCACCCTTGGATCAACTTCAGCCATTTCAGCAATCTTTACGGCCTCATAGCCGATTTCAACTAACCCATCACTATCTGGATCGATATTCATTGCACAGTCGGCAAAAATATATCTTTCATCACCACGTTCCATAATCATAACACCAGATACTCGCTTCATTCCCTTTTTGGTTTTAACAATTTGAAGGGCTGGGCGAACCGTATCTGCGGTTGAATGTGCTGCACCTGAAACCATACCATCGGCAAATCCCATCTTTACAAGCATAGTTCCAAAGTAGGTAGTAGCTTTAAGCATCTTTTGTGCATCTGCAATTGTATTCTTTCCTCGACGAACTTCGACAAACTCTTTACACATTTTGTCAAAATCTTCGTAATCTTCTGGATCGATGATCTTAATAGTATCAATATTAAAGCCGTTATCTTTGGCCTTTTGACGAACTTCTGTTGGATTTCCTAAAAGGATAATATCTATTAATTTTTCTTCTTCAAGCTTAGAAACAGCTTCTAATACCCTTAAATCATCACCTTCAGGGAAAACTAATTTAGGCTTTTTTTCAGCATTTTTTACTTGTCTCTTGAATACATCAAATACACTACTCATATTTATTTACCTCGCTTTAAATCAAATCTGCTTTAGTCACATGTTCGGGCAATTGCCAATCAATTGGATTTTCACCAAATTTGATTAACGCCGCATTACATCTAGAGAATGGTCTTGAGCCAAAAAAGCCTCGATCTGCAGAAAACGGACTTGGATGAGGTGATTTTATGATCACGTTCTTACTCTCATCAATTAAGGGAATTTTATTTTGGGCGAATCTTCCCCATAATATGAAAACAACTTTTCCTCGTTCACTTAAGGCCTTAATAGCAGCATCAGTCACATTTTCCCAGCCCTTGCCTTGGTGTCCATTTGCATGACCATATGGAACTGTTAACACTGCATTAAGAAGTAATACGCCTTGATCGGCCCATTTCTTCAGATATCCATGCTCTACTGGCATAGCACCAACATCATCATATAACTCTTTATAAATATTTTTAAGTGATGGCGGTAAATTAATACCAGGCATAACTGAAAAGCTCATCCCAGTTGCTTGCCCAGGATTATGATATGGGTCTTGTCCTAAGATTACTACCTTAGTATCTGCAAAAGAAGTTAACTTGAAGGCAGTAAAAATATGATACATATCAGGGAAAATCTGTTTAGTTGCATATTCTTCCTTCAAAAAATTATGTAATTGCTGATAACTATCACTAGCAAAAACCGGATCAAGAATTTCATCCCAATCATTACCGATTAACTTCTTTTTCACTTGGACAACCTCTTTTCTAATCCTATCTATGGTATCATGAAATTAAGTAAATATGTGAGTGTTAGCTTCATTAAATTACCTAATAACTCGAATTAAAAACTTTAAGCAGTGATATTTTATTAAAACAATAATAATGGGGTGAGAATATGGAATTCTTACTAGAGTTACATCAAAAAAAATCATATGGACAAATTCCAATTACTGGACCAAATGGTAAAATACAATATTTTATTCGTGGTAATTTAGACAATCCTAACCACACATTATACTTAGTAGATCTTAATAATGATGAAATGGGTAGATTATTTACGGATTATTCAAAATTTATTGCATCATTTACAGTTGATATCATAAACGAGCCAATTGCCAAAGTTAAAAAAATCAATAATCCATTAGCTAATTTATTCTTTGTAACCCACTTAAATTATTTAATCACAGGAAGTATAAAAAAAGGCACTTACACATTTAGAGCCGGAGCTAAGAACGTTGCAAGTGTCAAAACAATTATGGGAGATAATGGTGTTGTCTTAGTATGTAATATTTCAAAATTCGAAGATATTCCATATATCTTACTAATTACTGTCTTATTAACTCAATGGCATGTAACACCACTTAAGTTACCGATTTTTCCACCAATTAATCCAAAATTATCTACTTAAACTAAATTTCTTTTATCATGTGATCATAAACACGATCACCAATTGTCATTGACTTAGTGGTTTTAAAACCCTTGTACGCATATAATTTTTGCGCACGAGGGTTTTCTTTATCTACATTTAGGCTGATAATCGAATAACCGCGCTCTTTTGCAATCTTTGGAGCAATATCAAGTAATTTCTGACCGATTCCTTCACCCCAATGTTTAGGACTGACCGCAAGCGCATCAATGTACCATTCATTAGGCCAAGCTTCTTGATCATCAAAAATGACTGTAGTCAAAGGGAGGCCAACTTTTGCGTATTCTTTTCTTAAAGCAAAATCAATAATTTTTTGATCCTCATATGAATACATTGTTAGCATTCCATTAGGAATATTTTCTTCATTAGTATGTACCCAAATTCTACGATATGAATAGCGATAATAATCCGAAATAAATCCTTGTTTCATTAAAGCATAAAATTGATCTTCTGGTAACTTCTTGATACTTGCCATATCCATCTCTTCAAAGATTTGCTTTAATATTGGATAAATGAATGGAAAATCGTCTCTTTTTGCTTTTCTAATCATTTTTGCCTCCATATTTACTATTTATTTTCTTAACTTATATTATACGAAATTGCAAATTAAAAGACAGCTATGGATATCCCATAACTGCCTTTAAGAAAGTGATATAGATATAGATGTATCTGCCGTAATTATTTTTGAGTAATAAGGAACTGGCAGAGACTGAATTTTGAAGATCTAATCAGTGTTTGATCAGATCTTCATTTATATAGTACTACTTTAAAATAAAAATGCAAGGGCTATATTTTAATATTTCAATTTAAAATATAAAAAAAAGAACCCCTTTCGGAGTTCTTTTTATTAATTATTAGTCTTGGTAATTTACTAATGCAAGGAATGAATCTGGTACAAGTGAAGCACCACCAACTAAACCACCATCAATGTCTGGCTTAGCCATTAATTCCTTAACATTTGCAGGCTTTACAGAACCACCGTATTGAATACGAACGTTTTCTGCAGTTTCTTCGTTGTACAAGTCCTTGATAGTTTCACGAATAGTCTTGCACATTTCTTCAGCTTGATCTGAACTAGCAGTCTTACCAGTACCGATTGCCCAGATTGGTTCATAAGCAATAACAAGCTTAGAAACTTGTTCAGCAGTTAAACCTTCAACATCTGCCTTAATTTGACCTACAACCCATTCTTCTTGCTTGTTTGCTTCACGAGTTTCAAGACTTTCACCACAGCAAAGAATTGGAGTCATGTTGTTAGCAAAGATAGCCTTTGCCTTCTTGTTAATTTCTTCATCAGTTTCGTGGAAGTATTCACGACGTTCTGAGTGTCCAATAATAACGTAATTCATACCCATTTCGCTCAAAACCTTAGGTGAAGTTTCACCAGTAAAGGCACCTTCATCTTCAAAGTAGCAGTTTTCTGCTCCAATGTGTAAGTTTGAGCCAGCTGCTGCTTTTCTTAAAGCATCAAGGTCAACAGCAGGAGCACAAATAAGTGATTCAACCTTATCTGAATCTGGTAATTTGTCCTTTACAGCATTAACAAATTCAGTAGTTTGTTCTGGGTTCATATGTAACTTCCAGTTACCAGCAATAATTGGTGTACGCATTATACTAATTTCCTTCCTTAATTCTACTTATCTGAGATGCAAGCGATACCTGGTAATTCCTTACCTTCAAGGTAATTAAGTGAAGCACCACCACCAGTAGAAATGTGAGTAATCTTAGGAGCGATACCTAATTGCTTAGCAGCAGCAGTTGAGTCACCACCACCGATAATAGTGATGGCATCCTTCAAGTCAGCCAATGCACGACCAACTTCTAAAGTACCTTCAGCGTAGTTAGGCATTTCGAAAGCACCCATTGGTCCGTTCCAAACAACAGTCTTAGCATCCTTCAAGATATCCTTGAATTTTTCAACAGTCTTAGGACCGATGTCAAGACCCATCATGTTGTCAGGAATATCAATACCTACAACTTCGTGTGAAGCATCGTTTGAGAATTCAGTAGCTGCAACGTGGTCAACAGGAAGAACAATCTTGTCGCCAGCCTTTTCTAAAAGACTCTTGGCAAGTTCAACCTTGTCAGCTTCAAATAATGACTTACCAATCTTGTGACCTTGTGCTGCTAAGAATGTGTAAGCCATACCACCACCGATTAAGATGTGATCTGACTTAGGAATTAAGTTTTCAATAACACCAATCTTGTCTGATACCTTAGCACCACCAAGAATAGTTACGAATGGGTGAACTGGATTTTCAACAGCATCACCTAAGAACTTAATTTCCTTTTCCATCAAGTAACCAGCAGCTGCAGGCTTACCTTCTGCCTTCATAGCAGTAGCAATACCAACATTTGAAGCGTGGCTTCTGTGAGCAGTACCAAATGCGTCGTTTACGAACATATCGCCAAGGCTTGCCCAGTATTCGCCAAGCTTAGGATCGTTACCTGATTCACGCTTACCGAAATCGTTGTCGATATCTTGGAATCTAGTGTTTTCAAGAACAACAACGTCGCCATCTTTCATGTTGTTAATAGTTTCTTCAACTTCCTTACCTTCATTTTCAGGTACGAAAGTTACAGGCTTCTTAAGTAATTCACTTAAACGTTCTGCAACTGGCTTCAAAGTCAATTCCTTCTTGTCAGCATCGCTCTTAATACGACCTAAGTGACTCAAAAGAATTGCCTTACCACCATTATCAATAATGTACTTGATAGTTGGAAGTGCAGCAACGATACGGTTATCATCACCGATAACACCATCTTTAATTGGAACGTTAAAGTCTACACGAACTAAAACTTTTTTGCCTTTAACATCGAGATCTGAAACGATTAATTTAGCCATCGAAATCCCTCCGAATATATTTCTTTAAATTTTTTCTTTAAAAAAAGGCGGAAGGAAGAATCTCCCTCCGCCTTCTCATTTAACACTTAACTTTTAATTTAAAATTAAAGAGTTGCAAAGTGTAATAAAGTACGAACCATTTGGCAAGTGAATGAGTATTCATTGTCGTACCAAGCAACAGTCTTAACTAATTGCTTGTCACCTGCAGTAGTTACCATAGTTTGAGTTGGGTCAAAGATTGAACCAGCAGTTCTACCTAAGATATCACTTGAAACAATGTTGTTGTCATCGTATTCAAATGAAGGACTTTCGTACTTCTTCATAGCTGCGTTAACTTCGTCAGCAGTTACGTCCTTACCTAAGATAGTTACTAATTCAGTTACTGAACCATCTGGAACTGGAACACGTTGTGCGTGACCGTTCAACTTACCGTTCAATTCTGGAATTACAAGACCGATAGCCTTAGCAGCACCAGTTGAGTGAGGAATAATGTTGATTGCAGCAGCACGTGCAGCACGTAAGTTACCACCACGTACAGGACCATCCAAGATCATTTGAGTTGAAGTGTAAGCGTGGATAGTAGTCATAGTACCAACTTCGATACCAAATTCCTTTTGTAAAGCGTTAACCATTGGTGCCAATGAGTTAGTAGTACATGAACCAGCTGAAACAATCTTGTCATCAGCAGTCAAAGTATCTTGGTTTACTGAGTAAACGATAGTCTTCAAGTCGTTACCTGCTGGAGCAGAAATCAATACACGCTTTGCACCTGCATCGATGTGAGCTTGTGACTTAGCCTTGCTAGTGTAGAAACCAGTACATTCAAGAACGAAGTCAACACCGTCGTTCTTAACCCAAGGAATGTTTTGAGCTTGTGGTTCTGCGTAAACACGGTACTTCTTACCGTCAACAACGATTGAGTCTTCAGTAGCTGAAACTTCGTGGTTGAAAGTACCATGAGTTGAGTCGTACTTAAGCAATTGTGCTAAAAGTGCTGGAGTGGTCAAGTCGTTAATTGCAACAACTTCGATATCCTTTGACTTTTCGCCTAAATCCATAATACGACGGAATGCTAAACGACCGATACGGCCAAAGCCGTTAATACCAATTTTAACTGTCATAACCTAAAAGTCCTCCTTAAGAACTATAAACAACAATTTATTTTAAACGGGATTTTAATTCCCCTTTAAAATCATATCTGAGGCACCTTCGTCAGTAATTAACCAGGTTTGACGAGGCGCATTTGGCATATAAGCTTTAATTGCTTCAGCTTTTTTGCTTCCGCAAGCAAAGGCAAATATGTGAGGTATTTTCTTTAGATTTTCGAACTGCAAACCAACCTGGGTGATGCGGTCGACAATCTCTCCTTTGTCATCGAAGAAACACCCGAAACATTCGGTGACAGCATTTTTTTCACGCAGCTCAGATAATTTAATTGAATCATAGCCTCTTCGCTTAGCCATTTCTTGAGCTAAGCCAATACCATGAATCACTGCATCGCTTTGTGAAATATCTTGAAGCACGTCTGCAATAGATGCCTCACGAATGAGGGATTTGTAGGCAGTATCAGAAACCTGCTCAGGTAAATATAAAGTTTTATATGTACCGTTGGTTTTGATTGCCATCTCCTGAACGATTGTATTACTTTGAGTCAATGCATTTTCACCCAAAGCACCACGTCCAGGAACAAATTCAAGTTGACGATTATTTCCAAGCGCACTTGATAAATATTTAGCAGAATTTGCTAACGCCAACCCACCTAACACAGTAACAATTGTTGGACCTAGTGGAAGAAGTAAATCAAGTGCTGAGCTTAACGCCTCTCCCATTTCTTGAAATACTCGATCTTGCAAATCAGCATTTCCAGGAACAATAATTGTTCGATCAATCCCTAATTTCTGTGCTAGCTTAACTTCCGTCTCACCAGCATTAAATAACCGATCGATCAGGGGTGCTGCATCTTGTAAGGTCTTCTCGCCTTTTTCTGTTAAAACCATACCGAAACTTTTTATTTCGATTAAACCCGATTTTTTTAAATAATCAGTCTCAGTTCTAACATTTCGTTCCGATAGACCTAATCGTTGAGCAACGCTTCTTCGCCCAACAGGCGCATTAAGTGAAATTTGCTCAAGAACAAGATATCTTTGTCGAAGTATCTTTAGGACATCAGGAACCAGAGCTTCGAGCAAGGAAAAGTCCGAGTTCATAAGCTCCTCCTTTCCTCGGGACGTAAAACGACCATCAATGTGTCATTTTATGTCCCAGATAGTCTAAAAATATAAGAGACATGTATTCTCAAGAACTTTTTCTGTTCAATCTACATCTCTCATCGACAATGTTAGTATAACAATCTATTTTTTGTAATTCAAGGAAAACTTTTAGCTTTTTAAGATTATTCAAATTGAATTGAAAAAGTTTTCATTCATAAGTAATTTTTGCTATAATTGGAGTGCTTATAGGGCCCTTAGTGTAATGGATCGCACGTAAGATTCCGGTTCTTAAAATCTGGGTTCGACTCCCAGGGGGCCCATATAAAAAGCCATCGCAATCGCGATGGCTTCTTTTTTTCTAATTAATCGGGCTTACCAGTAATTCTGGTCTTTCTGCTAATTCAGCAAATAACTTACCTCTTCGAGCACTTATTCCTTCAAACTCTCTACCAGTATTAAAGTGACTTGTACTCAATACTTTTCCATTTTTGGCAATTTTAAAAATGTAATCATTAAAAGCTAAATAAAAATTCTTATTAATTTTATCGTAAGTTAATCCCTGCATTGGTGAATTATTTCTCATGAATTCGCCTTGACTTGCGCCTACTTGTTTTGGTACCCATTTATTTCCAACTTTATCAACTTGCCAATATTGGAATTTATGCTTTCTTCCATTATGAAAAACTGCATAAAAGCGATGATCATTTACAAAAACCGCATTATGCACATAATAACTATATTTTTTACGTGCATTCCAAATTCTAAAAGTCCAAATTCTTTTAATTGTTAAATCACTCTTACGAATTTGCATGATTTCTTCAGATTTGAAACTATTCTTCAAAGTATGGTCATTAGCAATTACATAAAGATAGTTTTTAGTTGAACTTAAGGACTGACCGTGTCCTAACTTAATTAATGGACTAATTTTTATATTTTTGGATAAAGCAACAAACTTATTCCAGCTTAGCCATGGTAATTTTTGTAATTCATAACGTGGTACTTTCTTTAAATTATAAGAAACAATTCTAGCATTTTGTCGGTAAGGTTTTTGAAACATCGCAATATATGCTCTTTTTCCTGATACAGTTAAGCCTTCTGGTGTTGGTCCAACAGCACCTTGTACTGAATTACCTATACTTAATGTAGCTGGCTGATAAAATACTGTTTTTAAATCTAAATTTCCACTCTTTAATTTATGGCTCTTTGTTTCTGGTGCATAACTTTTACCCCAATTACCTGAAGTTTTATAGTGATGCTTCCAAGTTGATTGCGTTTTACCGGGTTTAAATTTATTTCTAACCTTAACAATTCCTTCTTGCTCATCTGATCTAACTGTAACAATCGCTTTGGCATGAGCTTTACCATAATTGTAGCTAATCACATGACTACCAATATTCGTCGAGGATACAGACTTAGCTGAAACATTAACTTTACTCTTAGAAATTACGCTGCCATGAGAATTTGTCACATAATTGATTGCATCCCTAGTAGGAAATTTATATGCCGGGTTATAAACTAAACTAATATGCCTTGCAACTGAAATTTTACTTCTTCTAAAAGCTTTCTCATTAACCCAGCCTGCACTATGACCATTAATGTAAAGAAACCAATATCTTTGTCCGCGAACCTTTCTCGAAAGCTTTGACTGATAATTTGCTAACCGAAGACTTCTAGTATTAGCCATTGGCCTACTAGGCCCTTTCCTAGTCAATCTTTCATAGATTTGAAACTTATGATTATTTACGATTTTAGTTTGATATTGACCATAACTTTTAGCAGAAATTTTTTGACTGCTATAAGTAAAACCAAAAATTAATAATAAAAAAATAAAACTAATTTTCTTCATAATGAAACCAAAAAAAGTTGCCTCCGATTGAAGGCAACTTTTTATAATTAAATCCTAAAATTAAATTCTACCCTCTGTTAATTCGGCTCTTTGGGCAAATTGAACATAAAGCTTAGAACCATTAGCAGACATACCTTCTAATTCTCTTCTTACATTAAATTTGTAATGCTTTTGAGCCTTACCACTTTCTGAAACTTGGAAAATGTTATCGTTGAATCCAATAAAGAAGCGGCCATTACTGTATGCAAAACCTTGAACTGGTGAATTTGAAATAAATGAACCTTTGGTTGCACCTACTTCATTAGCTTTCCATGCATCACCATCTAAACTTACTTTCCAGTATTCATAGTGGTTGTTTCCACCATTGTGGAATAATGCGTACATGGTTCCATCATTTGTGAAAGTTGCATTGTGGATGTAGCGGTTAGAAGCAATGCTAAATGTCCAAATCTTGTTAATCTTCATATCACTCTTACGGATTTGAAGAATTTCTTCTGACTTAGGACCATTAGTGTACTTATTGTCATTAGCTAATACATAGATATATGAACTACTTGATCCAAGTGATTGACCATGACCTAACTTAATGTATGGACTTACTTTGATATTGCTTGCATAGTGCTTAAAGTTACTCCAACTCATTGTAGTTAAGTTTTGAGCAGCAGTTTTACTACCTAAAGCATTTAAATTGTAAGATACCAAGTGTCCATGTTGATTACTACTGCTTGTAAACATTGAAGTAGTGAAAATACCGCCATTAACTGTAATACCTTCTGGAATTACACCAACTTGACCCATAGCATCTGCTGCTTGTCCATAACCTAAACTGACAAATCTAGGTTGGAATAATCTAGTCTTTAGGGTTAAGCCGTTTGATCTAAAAGTATTACCACTAGTTTCTGAGCTATAATGATGTGCTGCATTCCAATTACGTGATGAACTCTTAGAACTACCGCTCCATGTTGAACTTGTCTTGAAGCCTTTTTGTGGTGTCTTATCAGCGCCTGCTTCTTCGCCATCATAAATAGATATATTTACGCTAGCTTTAGCTTTACCATAACTATAATTTACCGTGCCACCTTTGGTACTAATATGCGCTTTAGAAACATTAACCTTGTCTGGGTTAACTGCAGTACCTTGACTATTAGTCACGTAATTAATTGCATCTCTAGTTGGAAATGCATAATTTGGATTGCTTACTAATGAAACTTCCTTAGCCACAGAAATTTGATTTCTTGCAAAGAATTTTTCACTAACCCAACCAACATGACGTCCATCAACATAGATATCCCAGAAGTTTCCCTTCTTGGTTGAAACATATTTCTTTGATTGGATTTGACCACGCTTAAAGTACTTAGTTGAAGTAAACTTTCCTGATGGACCTCCATTAGATACATTGTGATAAATAGCATAATTACCATTACCAGCAATCTTGGTCACAGCCTTACTAAAACTCTTTGCTTGAGTTGGTGCAGCGTTTAATAATGATACTCCACTAAGCATCACAGCACTTATTGCCAAAACTTTTGCGACTTTCTTATTCACTTTCATAAAAATCCTCCCAATGTTTTTAAAACACTGTTATTTTAGCACATTATTTATTATTTTTTATGAGATTTTAATTAACCTTTGCCCATTTTTGGGCTATCCGTTATATAATGAAAAAGTTCACAATTTATTTTTTTGAATAGGAGAAATTTAATGGTAGAAACTCAAAACAATCCTAAAAAAATGATGTGGACTTCATTAGCAATGATGGCCTTCTCTACAGTATGGGGGTTCAGTAATGTTGTTAATGGTTATGTCTACTTCGATGGAACAAAGGTTGTCTTTAGTTGGATAGTTATGTTCCTGCTCTATTTCGTTCCCTACGCCCTGATGGTTGGGGAACTTGGTGCCACCTTCAAAAATTCTGAAGGTGGGGTTTCATCTTGGGTAAATGCTACAATGGGCGCTAAATGGGCTTATTATGCAGGATGGACTTATTGGGCTTGTCACATCGTTTATATTTCTAGTAAAGGTACGGGTGGCCTAAGAGCAATGGCCTGGGGGATCTTTGGAAATACTATTTGGTATGATAGTTTACCAACTGCAACTACTCAAGTTGCTACATTAGTTGTCTTTTTATTTTTCTGTTGGGTAACTAGTCGTGGTATCACCGTATTAAAGGGTCTTGCAACTATTGCTGGTACATCAATGTTCATCATGTCAATTTTATTCATCATCATGATGTTCGCAGCACCTGCAATTAATCCACATGCAAGTTATCTCAGTATTAATTTTAACTGGAAGAACTTGATGCCAACATTTAATGTTAAATACTTAACTTCACTTTCGATTTTAGTATTTGCCGTTGGTGGTGCTGAAAAGATTTCACCATATGTTAATAAGGTAAAAGATCCATCAAAGAACTTCCCTAAAGCAATGATGGCACTTGCAGTTATGGTTATGATTTCAGCTATCTTAGGGACCTTTGCGATGGCTCTGATGTTTGACCCTAAAGTTGTTGATAATAACTTAAATGAATATATTTCAAATGGTGCCTACATGGCCTTTGATAGACTTGGAGAATATTACCACGTTGGTGGTTTATTCATGTACATCTATTCATGGTGTAATGTTATTGGTCAATTCTCAACTTTGGTTATTAGTATTGACGCACCACTTAGAATGCTCCTTGCAAGTAAAGAAGCTAAAGAATTCATTCCTAAGAAACTGCTCAAGGTTAACAAACATGGAGCTTACCTCAATGGTATCTGGATGGTTGTAATCCTTTCTGGTGGCTTAATTGCTGCTCAGGCATTGTTGCCCGATGCTCAGTCAGTTATGGCCCAATTAGTTAAGTTAAACTCAACTACTATGCCACTACGCTATCTTTGGGTATTTGCAGCATATATTGCCTTACGAAAACATCAAAGTCAATTTGAAACAAGCTATCAAATGACCAAGAGCCAAGCCTTGGCATACACCGCTGGTATTTGGTGTTTTGTTATCACTGCAGCTTGTTGTCTTCTCGGTATTTATTCACCTGATGGATTTACCTTCTTCTTGAATGTAATCACACCAATCATTTTAGTAGCATTGGGATTGATTTTGCCAGCTATCAAAAAATCTGAAGACGCAAAAGAAATATCAAAATAATTTAAAAGTTTTTAAAAAAACAGGATTAATTAATCCTGTTTTTTTAACTTTTAATTTAATTTACTTTGACTTTCAAGTAATTCAGCACGTTGAGCTAGGTTTACGTATAGACGTTCATCACTTATTGAAATACCTTCAATTTCTCTACCAGTTGAGAATGTATATGACTTCTTCAACTCGCCGTCACGACCAACCTTAACAATTAAATCGTTAAATCCAAGATAAAAGTTCTTATTCTTAGTATCGTAAGAGAATCCTTGAATTGGTGAATCATTATCTACAAATTTTCCTTTTGTAGCACCAACTAAAGTTGGGTACCAGTTATCACCAGTACGGTTTAATTCCCAGTATTCGTAACGATCTGTAGTCTTGTCATAGTAAAGTCCATACATTTGCTTATCGCTAGTAATAACGGCATTCTTGAAGTAACGTGGTGAGTTTTCATTGCCGTTCCAGCACTTAATAGTCCAAATCTTGTTAATAAGCATATCGCTCTTACGGATTTGTACTAATTCTTCAGACTTATTACTTGTTTGTTCAGTATTATCATTAACAAGAACATAGATATAATTCTTGGTTGATCCCATTGCTTGTCCATGACCAATTGGAATGTATGGACTAACTTTAATATTCTTTACGTATGTGTTAAATTTGCTTTGACTCATAGTAAGAAGATTCTGTGGGTTATATGGACTAACCAACTTATTCAAGTTATAACCAACAATGTGACCTTGAATTAAGTTAGTGTGACTAAGCAAACTAGTATATGCCCAACCATTTGAAACAGTTAATCCTTCAGGGATATGACCTACACGGTTAATATTACCGTCATTATTAGTGTCAGTCTTTACACTAAGTAAAACTGGTTGGAAAAGACGGGTCTTTAGTGTCAAGTCATCACTACTCCATGAATGTGTTTTCTTTTCAGGAGTAAATTCCTTTGGATTAATGTAGTTCAAAGATGAACCATAGTGACTGTCTGGACTCTTTAAGCTATTAGTACCTTCCTTTGGAGTAACGGCATCTGCATTTCCGATTCCTTCACTAGTACTCTTTCTAACTGTAATCTTTACAGTTGCCTTGGCTTTTCCATAAGTATATTTAACGTTATAAGTCTTTGGATCTGTACAATCTACACCATCTTTTGAAACGCTAACTTCATCATTATCTACAACTGTACCAGTATCATCAGTTGCGTAGCTGATGGCATCACGCGTATCAAAGAGATAATTTTCATTATTCACAAGAGAAACTGTCTTAGGAACTGCAATTTCGTTTCTTGCAAAGAATCTTTCATTAACCCAACCGACGCGACGACCATCAACATAAATTAACCAATAAGTATATTTCTTAGTTTTAATACTTTGATTAGATTGAATGTGGTTATAACGGAAATTAATCCCATCGGCTACCTTGCCAACTGGTTTGCCATTATTAACGGATTTCCAAACTTTATAATTCTTATTTCCGGCAACCTTAGTCATCAAATCATAACTAGTTGTTACTTGAGCGGGTGTAGTCTTCTTTTTCTTAACATTTGTACTTTCACTAACAGTTGATTTATTACTGTTTGAATCAGCAGCAAATGCCACACTTGTAGTATTAGCGGCAACGCCTAAGCTCAATACAACTGAAGCAGTAAAAGTTAATAATTTTTTACAGTTCAAATTATTTCCTCCAAACACAAAATCTTACTTCTACATTGTAATATAAAATTATTGTAATAAAAAATACAAAATTAATACACTTTCATTGACATGAACAAAAGTAAGTGATTTAATTAGCACTGTACTCTTATGAGTGCTAATTAATAATGTTTATTATAGGAGGCAAAAATATGCTCGTACCTACAGTTATTGAACAAACTGCACGTGGTGAACGTGCTTATGACATTTACTCACGCTTATTAAAAGACAGAATTATTATGTTGAGTGGCGAAATTAATGACCAAATGGCTAACTCAATTATCGCTCAATTATTATTCCTTGATGCACAAGACAATACTAAAGATATTTCATTATACATTAACTCACCAGGTGGTGTAATTACCTCTGGTCTTGCAATTATGGATACTATGAACTTCATTAAGTCAGACGTATCTACTATTGCAATTGGTATGGCTGCATCAATGGCTTCAATTCTTTTGACAAGTGGTACTAAAGGTAAGCGTTTCGCTCTTCCAAATTCAACAGTTTTAATTCACCAACCATTAGGTGGTGCACAAGGTCAACAAACTGATATTCAAATCGCTGCTGAAGAAATTTTGAAGAGTCGTAAGAAGATCAATGAAATCTTGCACGAAACTACTGGTCAACCATTAGACAAGATTCAAAAAGATACTGAACGTGATAACTACTTAACTGCTGAAGAAGCAAAAGAATACGGCTTAATTGACGAAATTATGGTTAATAAGAAGAAGTAATTTAAGTCACAAAAATAGGGATTCGTAATGAATCCCTATTTTTTATACTCTTAATTTTTCTGCCATTTCTTTTAACTTTTTCAAGCGATGATTTACGCCTGACTTTGAAATTGGCCCATCTGGTACTTGTGCTGCCAACTCTTTTAAAGATAATTCCGGATGTTTTAATCGGAAACGTGCAAGCCCCTCTAACTTTTCAGGTAACTTATCTAAACCTACTTCTTTATCAATCAATTGAATATCTTCGATTTGTTTTGCTGAAGCTGAAGCTGTTTTCTTCATGTTTGCTGTATCGCAATTAACCAAGCGATTAACCGAATTTCTCATATCACGAATAATTCTCAAATCTTCAAATGCCAACATTGCATTTAAAGCACCTACAATATGTAGAAAATCTCCAATTTTTTCTGCTTCTTTCAAATACGCAATATATCCACTTCTTCTTTTAGTCGTTTTAGCGTTTAAGTGGAAATATTTGTTCATTAAATCTTTCAGATCTTCATTGTGATCTTCGTAAGTTGAATATATCTCTAAATGATAACGGCTTGTTTCCGGATTGTTAACACTTCCACCAGCTAAAAAGGCACCACGTAAATACGACATTGCACCTTCTTCAGAATTCATGATTCTTTCTGGAATTCTAGTAACTAATCCCTTTTCTGGATCCCAGATTTGCAATTTACGCATTATTTCCTGAACATTATTTTGAAGACGTACCAAATATTGATTATTCTTCTTCAATTTCATTTTTCTAGAAACAATTAATAATGGTTCTACTCCAAATGCAACTTTAATTAAAGTAAATATTCTTCTAGCAATTGCTGGATTTTCCGTTGTTATATCCAAACTAAATTGATGATCATGTAAATTTAAAACACCATTCATACGCAAAAAAGCAGCTAACTCCGCCTTTGCATGTTCCGGGTGAACTTCAAGCGAAGTTAGCTCTTTTTTTACATCACTAGCATAACTAGCCATCTATTTCTTCATCCAATCTTTTTCTTGACATTGCTTCAAAAGCCAAGTTAATAATTTCTTCTCCCACTTTTTCACCGTCGTGAAAAACTAAGCCATGTCTTTGATCAATAAAATCATCCGTAATAACTCGACATTCTTGCTCTCTTAGGCCCTTAAAGTTATTTCTAACTGGTTCAATATATTCATCGTAATCTTCTGGATGGAACTTATCCATATCGATTTTTGCACCATTTACTAGAGCGGTATTAATATAATGACCACCTAAATGTTCATTAATCACTCGAACGTGATCAGCATCACTGAAATGATCTGTTTCTCCGCGCTGGGTCATAATATTACAAATGTAAATAACTTCTGCCTTAGTTTCACGAACCGCCTGACCCAAATTCGAAATCATCAAATTAGGTAAAATAGAGGTAAACAAACTACCAGGACCAAGTACAACTGCATCCGCCTGCATGATTGCTGCCAAAACAGGTAATACAGCTTTTGGAGTCTCGCTATTATTGGTATCGGTTACCCAAACACGCTTAATTTGTTTATCTTTGGAGGTAATTTCAGTTTCACCTGATTCAGTACTTCCATCCATAAATTCTGCATTTAAGGTCAATGGTTCATTAGAAGCTGGGAAAACATGCCCATCAACCTTCATCATCTTAGAGAGGGACTGCACTGCATCAAATATGTTTCCATGCATTTCATTTAAGGCCGCAATAATTAAATTACCGATTGCGTGACCTGAAAAGAATGAATCTGATGAATCAAATCGATATTGGAAAATATTCTTTTCTTCATTTGGAATATCACTTAGTGAGACTAAAACATTTCTAATATCACCAGGTGGAACAACGTTAATAAAATTTCTGATTGAACCAGATGAACCACCATCATCTGAAACTGTAACAATAGCAGTAATTTCTGCATTTTGATCTTTCAGAGAATTGAGAACTACTGGTAATCCAGTTCCTCCTCCAATTACGACAACTCGCGGACGTCTTCCCTTAATCACGCGAATTACTTTGGTTTCACCATATGCCATCTTTTCACCTAATTTCTTATATAACGACTAACCTCACGATGAGTTATATCCACAGAATACTTCTTTGATAAATCTCTTGCCAATTGTTGAGCAATTGATACACTTCTGTGCTGACCACCAGTACAACCAATCGCAATAGTCAATTTTTCTTTACCTTCTTTAATGTAACCTGGAATAGCGGTTTTCATTAAATCTAATAGTTTTTCGTAAAAGACTTTTGTTTCTTCTTTGTTCATTACATAATCAAAAACACGCTTATCCAATCCAGTAAAAGGTCTCAACTCTGGAATATAGAATGGATTAGGCAAAAATCTAACATCCATTACAATATCCGCATCAATTGGCATCCCATATTTAAAGCCAAATGACATGACCTCGATTGAAAACTGTTGATGTTTGCGGTCGCTAAATTCATGTAATAATTTTTCTTTTAGTTCTTTAGTAGATAACTTGGAAGTATCAATAATATAATTTGCACGATTCTTAATTGGGCTAAGAATTCTTCTCTCTTCTTGTATGCCATCAAGTAATCGACCATTTGTAGCAAGTGGGGGTAAACGACGAGTTTCCTTATATCTTGCTACCAGAGCATCATCGGAAGAATCTAAGTAAACAATTGTAGCCTGGACTTTACCGTTATCTTCAAGTGAATTTACTTCTGAAAGTAAGTCTTCATAAAAAGTTTTTACTCTTAAATCAATTACTACAGCCACTTTCTTGAAATCTTCAGAATTAATCATTAGATCCCAAAAGCTACCCAGTAAAGTCGGAGGTAAATTATCAACAACAAAATACCCCATATCTTCTAAGGCATGAGCCGTAACAGTCTTTCCTGCACCACTCATCCCTGTAACTATTAATAATTGTTTCTTTTCTTCGGACATAAGACGCCTCCTGTTCAAATATTATAACACACCGGGTGTTTCATTTTCTTAAATTAGGCAAAAAAAAAGAGTCTTTCGACTCTAATTTTTATCTATGCATCCAGGCAGTAATAATTTCGTTTATTCCGAAAACCAAAAGCCAAAATGCAACCAACCATACTAAGCTCAATGCAGCAATAATTGGGTTGAAAATCAAAAAGATTGCAATGATTAAACTCAAAATGTTCATAATCAAGTTAAAGATAAAGTAACCATTTGAAATCATTTTCAAGCGTCCTGAAAATGCAATTCCAACTACTGAATCAACAAAGAACCAAATTGCAAATAAGTATGCAATCACAATTCCACCAATGTCATATGAACATAAGAATAAAATACCAATAATGATATCTAAAACACCAGAAATGATTGCTACCCAACTGTGTTGGAAGAAATCACGAAAACGTGAGTATCCTGCTAACCATACAATACCTTGAAGTATTGAAACAATACCAAATACAAGAACAAAGGCCTGTAAACCTTTGGCAGGGTGACGCATAATTAAAAATGATGCAATTACCATTAAAATACCGGCAACAAATGCCCCCCAGTCAAAGCCACGACTTTGATTTGAAGATGAAAAGTTATCCATAATTATATCTCCTCCTTGTTAACATTTTACACTGAATTAAAGTTATAGCCAACCAAATTAATTTTATACATTATTTTTTGTTATTTTTGGCAGCCTTCGTTAATTTAGTATCACGGTCTAAAACCGGTTTCAAATATTTACCCGTATAGCTTTCTTTAACATTAACAACTTCTTCAGGAGTGCCAGTGGCTACTACAGTACCGCCGCCATCTCCTCCTTCTGGGCCCAAATCAATAATCCAATCAGCGCATTTGATAACATCCAAATTGTGTTCAATGATTAAAACGGTATTGCCTTCATCTACCAATCTTTCAAGTACTTCCATCAAACGTTTAATATCATCTGTATGAAGTCCAGTTGTTGGTTCGTCAAGAATATAGAAGTTCTTACCAGTTGATAATTTCTGTAATTCTGCAGCAAGTTTCATTCTTTGAGCTTCACCACCAGATAAAGTAGTTGCTGATTGCCCTAACTTAACATAGCCTAAACCTACATCAACAATAGTTTGTAATTTTCTTTCGATCTTAGGAATGTTTTCGAAGAACTTAGTTGCTTCATTTATTGTCATATTCAATACTTGCGAAATATTCTTTTCGCGATAAGTTACTTCCAAAGTTTCTGAATTATAACGATTACCATGACATACTTCACATGGTACATATACATCAGGTAGGAAATTCATTTCAATCTTGATGATTCCATCACCATGACAAGCTTCACAACGTCCACCTTTAACATTAAATGAGAATCTTGCTTTAGTGTATCCTCGCATCTTTGCCTCATTAGTTTGAGCAAATAATGTTCTAATATCATCAAAGACACCAGTATAGGTAGCCGGATTACTTCTTGGGGTACGACCAATTGGGCTTTGATCAATATTAATTAATTTTTCAATATTTTTATATCCAGTAATACTCTTGTACTTTCCTGGTTTAGTTGAATTATTATTTAGTTTTTGAGCTAAAGCCCGCTTTAAAACAGTATTGACCAAAGTAGATTTACCAGAACCGGAAACACCCGTCACAAGATCTAATTTTCCTAAAGGAAAATCAACAGTAATATCTTTCAAATTGTTTTCTTGTGCACCCTTAACTGTTATTTTCTTGCCATTACCTTTACGGCGCTTTAATGGTACTGGCACAAATTTTTCACCAGTTAAATATTGACCTGTTAAAGATTTAGGATTATTTTCAACCTCTTCAGGAGTTCCTGCGGCCATTACTTCACCACCATAAGAACCGGCACCAGGTCCCATATCAATTAAATAATCAGCTTGCCGCATTGTTTCATCATCGTGTTCAACAACGATTAAGGAATTACCTAAATCTCTCATTCGCTTAAGAGATGAAATTAATCGGTCATTATCACGCTGATGAAGACCAATTGATGGCTCATCAAGAACATACATAACCCCTGACAAGTTAGAACCAATTTGAGTGGCTAATCTAATACGTTGGGCCTCACCACCAGATAAGGTATTAGCGGATCTAGAAAGTGTTAAGTAATCTAATCCCACACTATCAAGGAATGATAAACGATCACGAACTTCTTTCAAAATCGGCTTGGCAATCGTGGTCTTTTGTTCATTAAAATTAAGATTCTTGAAGAAATCGAGTGACTTGTTAATTGATAATTCTGAAGCTTCAGCAATATCTTTACCATTTACTTTCACAGCTAGAGCTTTTTCATTGAGACGCTTACCGTGACAAGTAGTACAAGTAAGTTCAGTCATATACTTACCCATTGCCTCACGCATAAATTTTGACATTGGGTGGTGATAACGACGGTCAATATTATTAATAACTCCTTCAAAGGCCTGAGTTGTATCATTAACGCCAAAATCACCTGTTAAGTGAAACTTAACTTCCTTGGTTGAACCATATAAAATAGTTTCTCTCTGTTTTTTAGTAAGCTTATTAAATGGTTTATCCATCGGAATTTTTAAAGCTTCACAAGCTTGTTCTAACATACCCGTGTAATACTTTGAAGTTTTCCATGGTAGAATTGCACCTTCAGCCAAAGTTTTCGACTTATCTGGAATAACTAAATCCTCATCAACAGTTAATTTCATTCCAAGTCCATCACAGGCAGGACAAGCACCAAAGGGTGCATTGAATGAGAAAAGTCTTGGCTCCATTTCTCCAACTGTAAAGCCACACTTTGGACAAGCATAGAATTCTGAAAAGTTAAGCATTTCTCCGTCAATGACATCAACATTCATGTAACCATCAGAAAGTCTTAATGCTGCTTCAATTGAATCAAATAGTCTTGAACGAATGCTTTCTTTAACGACTAAACGATCAACTACAATATCAATTGAGTGACGCTTATTTTTTTCTAATTCAAAGTCTTCATCAATTGAATGCATTTCACCATCAACAATGACACGCACATATCCTGATCTTTGTACTCGTTTGAATACTTCTTTATGTCCACCGCGTTTATTTCGAACAACTGGAGCCAAAAGCTGGATTTTAGTTCTTTCAGGTAATTCCATAATTCGATCAACCATTTGATCAACACTTTGACTTTCAATGACTGTACCATCATTAGGACAAATTGGAGTTCCAACTCTTGCCCAAAGCAATCTCAAATAATCATTAATTTCAGTAACTGTTCCGACTGTTGAACGTGGATTATGTGAAGTGGTTTTTTGATCAATTGAAATAGCTGGATTTAAGCCATCGATTGAATCAACATCCGGCTTATCCATTTGTCCCAAAAATTGTCTGGCGTAGCTTGATAATGATTGAACATAACGTCTTCTACCTTCTGCATACAAGGTATCAAAAGCTAAGGAGCTTTTCCCTGAACCAGATAAGCCTGTAATTACCACTAATTTATCTTTAGGAATTGTTAAATTGACATCTTTTAAATTGTGTTCACGCGCTCCGCGAATGACAATTTTATCATTTACCATTAAAATTTTTCCCCTTTATCTTTTTTGGCCTTCTATTTTCATTTTGTAATTCAAGTATAGCATCACGTAAATTGGCTGCTTCTTCAAAGTCTAATTTCTTAGCTGCTTCTTGCATTTGCTTACGCAAAGTAGCAATCATTGCTTTCTTCTGTTTTGCAGTCAATTCATCAAAGTTCAAATCTGCAAAGCTATCTGATTTCTGCTCTTCTTCACTACCTGCTTTAATAGCAGAAATTGCATCTCGAATTGGCTTAATAATTGTCTTTGGAGTAATGCCATGCTCTTTATTGAATTCCAGCTGAATCTTACGACGACGGTTAGTTGCATCTATGGCTTCACGCATTGAATCAGTAATCTTATCCGCATACATGATTACCTCACCGTTAGCATTACGAGCTGCACGTCCCATAGTCTGCACTAATGGCCGATATGCACGAAGGAATCCTTCCTTATCAGCATCAAGGATCGCCACCAATGAAACTTCAGGTACATCAATACCTTCACGAAGCAAGTTAATTCCAATTAGGACATCGAATTTTCCAAGTCTTAAATCTCTCAATATTTGCATTCTTTCAAGCGTCTTAATGTCAGAGTGAAGATATCTAACCTTAATTCCCAGATCCTTTAGATAGTCGGTCAAATCTTCCGCCATCTTCTTGGTTAAAGTAGTAACAAAGACACGCTCGTCGCGCTCAATTCGCTTATTGATTTCACCAACTAAATCATCAATTTGACCCTCAATCGGTCGAACCTCAATCTTAGGATCAAGTAAGCCGGTTGGACGAATAACTTGTTCAACTTTTTGATCAGCTCTTTCTAATTCATAATCACCCGGAGTTGCTGAAACATAAAGTATTTGATGAACATGATCTTCGAATTCATCTAATTTTAAAGGACGGTTGTCTAAAGCTGAAGGTAAACGAAATCCATAATCAATCAAAGTCTTTTTACGATTACGGTCCCCATTATACATTGCTCGAATTTCTGGCATAGTTGCATGTGACTCGTCGATTAAAATCAAGAAATCATCTGGAAAGAAGTCAAGTAATGTATAAGGAGGTTCCCCTTCTTTTCGACCTTCCATATGACGAGAGTAGTTTTCGATTCCATTGGTATAACCAACTTCTCCCATCATTTCCATATCATAAGTAGTTCTTTGTTTAATTCTTTGAGCCTCAAGAAGCTTTCCCTCTCCTTCAAACTTCTTGACTTGAAGATCCATTTCCTTAGAAATTGCCTTAAGTGCTCGTCTAAGTTGCTCATCATTAGTCATAAAGTGAGTAGCTGGGAAAAGTGAAATATTTTCTCTTTCACCGATTACTTCACCAGTTAAGGAATCGATCTCAACAATTCGATCTACTTCATCACCGAAGAATTCAATTCGGTAAGCATGATTTGAATTTCCTGCAGGGAAAATTTCTACTACATCCCCACGCACACGAAAACGTCCACGTTGAAAATCAATATCATTTCGATCATATTGAATATTTACTAAGTCTCTTAGTAAAGTATTTCTTTCATATTCATCACCTTCATGAATTGTTAAAACGCTCTTAGCATATTCATGTGGGTCACCCAAACCATAAATACTTGAAACAGATGCTACTACAATAACATCATTGCGCTCCATTAACGCACTAGTTGCGGCATGTCGAAGCTGATCAATTTCATCATTAATTGATGAGTCCTTTTCAATATAAGTATCAGATTGAGGAACATAAGCTTCAGGTTGATAATAATCATAGTATGAAACAAAGTATTCAACTGCATTGTGTGGGAAGAATTCTTTAAATTCACCATAAAGCTGACCAACCAAAGTTTTATTATGAGAAATTACTAAAGTAGGTTTATTTAACTTAGCAATAATATTTGCCATTGTAAAAGTCTTACCAGTACCGGTAGCACCTTCCAAAATCTGTTCTTTGTAACCTTCTTTAAAGCCTTCAGTTAATTTTTCAATCGCTTGTTCCTGATCACCAGCAGGTTTATATTTTGATACAAGTTCAAACTTTTTATTATTTTGTCGCTTAATCATAAAAAAGCCTCCTCGTAAAAAAAGTTGGACCAAAAGTCCAACTTTTTATTTAATGATTCTATTTTACTACTTCGAACGTGTTTTCGCACTATTTTTACTTTAATTTAAAAGTTTTGCTAAAGCTGCTTGATAGTCTTCAGCCGCCTTTTCAGCAGTTTGAATATCCTTTTTGTTAACTCCAACATAAGCTTTAATTACTGGTTCAGTACCTGATGGTCTAAGGGCAACCCAAGTTTCATCATCTAAGAAGTACTTCAAAACATCTGACTTTGGAAAGCCTTCCAATGGTTTCACTTCACCATTTTCAATAGTTTCCTGCTTCAAAAAGTCTTGAATTTTAAGAACTTTAGTACCATTAATTTCAGTTAGGTGATCATTTCTAAGCTTATTCATCATTTCGGCCATCTTCTTTTGACCACCAATACCTGGCATTTCAATTGCTTTAGTAATTTCGTAAGCAACACCATACTTTTCCCAGATTTCTCTTAAGCCATCAAAGACAGTCATACCACGGGATGCATAGTAACTTGCTACTTCTGCAAACATCAAAGCGCCTTGCATAGCATCTTTATCACGAGCAAATGGTTTAAACAAGTAACCGTAACTTTCTTCAAAGCCCATAAGGAATTTACCATCATTTTTCTTCTTCATGCGGTCAACTTCTTCACCAATATATTTAAAGCCTGTCAATACATGCTTAGTTCTGATGCCATAACTCTTAGCAATCTTGAATGGTAAAGCACTTGATACAACTGAAGTTACAATTTCGTAATCGTCAGTTAATTTACCTGTTTCTTTAAGGTGAACTAATAAGTAATTGGCCATTAAAGTAGCAATTTGGTTACCGGTAAGAACTTGGAAATCACCTTCATTAGTTCTTACAGCCGCACCCATTCTATCAGCATCCGGATCAGTTGCGATAATTACATTAGCATTAACTTCATCGGCCAATTTAAAGCCGGGTTTAAAGACATCACGATATTCTGGATTTGGTTTAATAGTAGTTGGAAATTCTGGATCAATAATTGATTGACTTGGAACCGGAATCACATTATCAAATCCACCTTCTCTAAACGCACGATCGTAAAGCATTTTACCTGTACCGTGAAGAGGAGTGTAAATAATCTTAAGTTTATCGGCATTCTTTTTGACCATATCAGTATCAATATTAACCTTCTTAAGTTCTGCCAAATAAGCTTCGTCAACATCTTCACCAATTAATTGTAAGGTACCATTTGCACGCAATTCTTCTACTGGTGCAGCCTTCACTGAGAAAATATCATCTACTTTTTGTGCATAAGCAAATAATCTATCAGCATTTTCTGGAGCCATTTGTGCACCGTCTTCACCGTAAGCTTTATAACCGTTGTATTGCTTAGCGTTGTGTGAAGCGGTAATGTTAATACCGGCAAAAGTGTGTAAATAACGTACTGCAAAAGATAATTCTGGGGTTGGTCTTAAATCATCAAACAAGTAAACATGAATTCCATGTGCTCCCAAAATTCTAGCAGCATGTTCCGCAAATTCTCTTGAATGGTATCTTGAATCAAACGAAATTACAACTCCGCGTTTCTTAGCTTCATCACCATTTTCATCAATCAAGCGAGCCAAACCTTCAGTTACTCGTCCAACAGTAAACATATTAATTCTGTTAGTACCAGGCTCTAAGCGACCTCTCATACCGGCAGTACCAAAGTTAATATCTTGACCAAAGGCATCTTCAATCCAAGATTTATCCTTACCTAAGGTATTCAATTGATCTGCTAAGTAATCTGGTAACTTATTACTGTTTTTCCACTTTTCAAAAATTTCTTGTGCGTTCATTCTGAACCTCAATTCTTTATTTTTTATTTAATCCCTTGTAACACTATTCTACTATTTTTTTAGATAAAATTTAGAGTACATTTACGAAATAATCTTCTAAATTCAAAATTTTTACATATTGTGTTATGAAAGCACAAAAAAAGAGAGGCCTTCGCCTCCCATTATATATAAAATATTTTAACTGTTAATTTTTTATTTATCGTTTAAGTCTTGAATATAATTATAGGCTTCTTGACCTGCAATACTACCATCACCGACAGCATTAGCAATTTGACGCAAGTTCTTTTGACGAACATCACCTAATGCAAAAATTCCAGGAACCTTAGTATGCATGTTTTCATCAGTAGGAATCCAACCCTTTTCATCTAAAAT
This sequence comes from Lactobacillus agrestimuris, assembly GCF_943193025.1. GTDB lineage: Bacteria > Bacillota > Bacilli > Lactobacillales > Lactobacillaceae > Lactobacillus > Lactobacillus agrestimuris. The sequence goes on along the minus strand of NZ_CALPCQ010000011.1, from coordinate 18,445 downwards.
TCCAAGATTCTTAAAAGCCGCAGTTTGTGGTACTACACCTACATAAATAAATACTCCAGCAGCCTTAACTTCCTTCTTTTCACCGGTATCTTTATCAATGTATTCAACACCAGTTACTTTTTGACCATCGCCGACAATTGCAGTTGTATTTGCATCCCAGACAAAACTCATCTTTGGGTTAGCAAATGCGCGCTTTTGTAATGAAGGTTGTGCACGTAACTTATCACGACGGTGAATATCAGTAACTGATTTAGCCATTTGAGAAAGGTAGTTACCTTCTTCAATTGCTGAATCACCACCACCAATAACAGCTACATCTTCGTCTTTAAAGAATGCTGCATCGCAGACTGCGCAGTAAGAGACTCCTCTTCCTGAGTATTCTTCTTCCCCAGGAACACCAAGTTTTCTATGATCTGCACCAGTAGCAATAATTACAACTGGTGCTTTATATTCAGCTGTATCGGTTTTAACAACTTTCATATTGCCATCTAACTCAACAGATTGAACATCACCATAAGCAAATTCAGCATCAAATTTTGTAGCTGTTTCATGCATTTTATCTGCTAAGTCAGGACCTTTAATTTCAAGAAAGCCAGGATAGTTATCAATTGCATCGGTATTATTCATTTGACCACCATATGGGCCACGATCTAAAACTAATGTATTTAAGTTAGCTCTTGATGCATAAACTGCGGCGGTCATACCGCCTGGTCCAGCACCAATGATGATTACATCATATTCTTTAGTTTCTTTACTCATTTTCGCACCTCTCTTACTTTTAATAAGCATATTCTACATGATAAAAATTGAAAAGACAACACTTATGCTCAATAAAAAAAGTTTAAGCATTCTTGCTTAAACTCAATCATTATATTTTATAAACTAATTTCAGGTTTTGGTTCTCTGCCCATCATTTTCTTGATTTCATCATCAACATTGCCATTTTCATAAAGCACACTATAAATTGCTTCACTAATTGGCATATCAATATTCTTTTCTTCAGCTAATTCATGAACAGCCTTAACAGTAGTTGCACCTTCAACAACTTGACCCATGTTTTCCAAAACATAATCTAGATCTTTACCTTCACCGATTTGCTTACCGGCACGCCAGTTACGTGAATTAGGTGAAGTACAAGTTACGATTAAATCACCAATACCTGATAAACCACTAAAGGTAAGTGGCTTAGCTCCAAAGTAATTTACACCTAAGCGAGTGATTTCAGCGAGACCTCTTGTCATCAAAGCAGCTTTGGCATCATCACCATATTTCTTACCTACTAAGATTCCTGCAGCAATCGCAATAACATTCTTAACAGCACCACCTACTTCAACACCAGCCAAATCATCATTAGTGTAGAAGCGAACATAATCATTTGAGAACACCTTTTGAATAAACTTGGCATTATCTTCATTAGTTGATGCACAAGCAATAGCAGTTAAATCTTTTTGAGCAACGTTTTCAGCGTGACTTGGTCCAGAAATAGCAACAATCTTATCACCATCTTCAGGATAAATTTCTTCAGTTAAAATATCCGAAATAAGCTTCTTAGTACCTGGTTCAATACCTTTAGTAGCTGTTACAATAAGTGGCTTATTTCCAGTTTTATCAAGGACTTTGCGTACATTCTTAGCAACAATGCGAACTGCCTTTGTTGGCAATACAAATAAAACAATTTCTGCACCATCTAAAGCTACTTCTAAATCGCTAGTTGCTTTTGTGCTTGGATTCAATTTCCAGTCCTTCATGTAATGACTGTTGGTGTGATGGGTATTAATTTCTTCATTCACACTATCGATATTTCCAAAGAAAGTAACATCATTACCATTATCTGCGAGCATGGAACCTAAAACAGAACCCCATGAACCATTACCTAAAACTGCAATTTTTGTCATTTTTTCACTCAATCTTTCTAATTGAAATTTTAATCTCTTGTATATGGATATTTTAAACCACTACCATCAAGATACCACTTAGGTTTAATTTTAACACGACGATAAATAAATAGGGCCAAAGTTATAATAAACAATATCACACTTAATGCTTGTGATACTCTTATTGTACCAAAAATATACAAACTATCAGTTCTTAATCCTTCAACAAAGAATCTCACAGCTGAGTACCACATCAAATACAACATGAATATTTCACCTTGTTTAAAGAGATGCTTACGATGTCTTAAACTTAAAATAATTATCAATCCAATTAAATTTAAAACAGATTCATATAAAAATGTTGGTTGATAATAGACTCCATTAATTTTCATTTGTTGAATAATAAATTCTGGCAAATGTAATTCTTGAAGAAAATGTAATGTAGTCGGTCCACCATGTGCCTCTTGATTAACAAAGTTGCCCCAACGACCTATTATTTGAGCTGCCATAACTCCTGGTGTAATGATATCAAGCATCAAAAACGGTGGTAAAAACCTTTTGTAGCAAAAAACAAGTAAAACAATTGCTCCGGCAATTAAACCACCATAAATGGCTATTCCACCATTCCAAATTGCAATAATTTCATTTGGATGTTGTGAATAGTAACTCCATTCAAAGATAACATAATAAATTCTAGCACCAATATAGCCAATTGGTACTGCCCAAAGTAGAAGATCAACAAAATCATCAGGAATAATTTGCCGCTTTTTTCCCTCAGAAATAGCCATCCACGCAGCTACAACTATAGCGGCCGCCATGATGATCCCATACCACTTAACATTAAACGGTCCTAATACAAATGCCGTAGGATTAATAGCTAAATTGATCATTATTTATTTTCCTTACTTGTATCTTTTTGGGAGTTATCAGAAATTAAACTTGCCAAATTATCATCAAATGTTTGTGTCGCATCAAAGCCCATCTTCTTAGCTCTAAAGTTCATTGCTGCAACTTCAATGATGATTTCAATATTTCTACCAACCTTTACAGGAATCGTAACTTGAGGTATTTCTACATTACAAATTTCACGAGTATCTTCATTGAAACCTAAACGATCATAATTTGCATTAGGATCCCAATTAGCCAAATTAATTACTAATTGAATTTGGGTACGATCCTTAATTGCTCCAACTCCAAATAAATTCATGACATCAATAATTCCAATTCCACGAATTTCCATTAAATGTCTTAAAATCTTAGGAGATTCTCCCATAACCGTTTCATGATCTTTTTGATAAACATCAACACGATCATCAGCAATCAAACGATGTCCACGTTGAACAAGACCTAGGGCTGTTTCTGATTTACCAACACCAGAAGCTCCTGTCAAAAGAACACCCATACCTTTTATCTCAACTAAAACGCCATGAATACTGGTTCTTTTAGCCAATCTTTGACGTAAATAATCAGTTAAAATACTTGATAAATAAGTAGTTGATTCACTTGATCTCAAGATTGGAATTTTGGCCTTTTCAGCTGCTTCTTTTAATTCTTCTGGCACAGGTAAAGACCTAGAAATTAAAAAGCATGGTGTTTCGTCCGTACACATTTTTGTAAATACTCGCTTGCGAATATCATGATCGAGATGTGCCGCGTAAGAAATTTCTGTTCTTCCTAAAAGTTGAATTCTTTGCTTAGGATAGAAATCAAAATAGCCTGTTAATTCAAGTCCTGGACGATAAACATCAGACACTTTTATATCTTTATTAGTTAGAAATTGTTGACCGTCATAAACCTCAATAACACTTATATCACGAATTAATTTTGTTAATTTAACCGATTCTACCATCTTTATTTCCCCTATTTTTTATCGTCAACATCCTTAACCTTTACATTACGAGCCCGTTTTCTTGAATTTGATTTTGGACCTGAATTACTAAAATCTTCAAAGTTAATTCTACTACTTAAAATATTATCTTTGGTTTTATTTTTTGAAAATTTGCCAATTAACCAAATAATTAAAGCAGCTATTAAGGCTACTGGAATTAAATAAATAAAAATATGAAAAAATACAAACAGCAAACTCAACAAAATCGCTGCTATTAAAACTAAAATTAAGATACTTGCAAAAGTCATTTTTTCACCTATTCTGGATTTTCTTGGCTAAGAAGCCATTGGAGGTATGAATAGATAAATGGTTGTAAATCTCCATCCATTACCCCTTTAGTATCAGCCGTTTCATATCCTGTTCGTAAATCTTTGACCAAATTATAGGGATGGAAAACATAAGATCTAATTTGTGAACCCCATCCGATTTCCTTTTGCTCACCTTTTAGCGCCATTTTTTCTTTACGCTTTTTTTCTTCTTCCAGATGGAATAATTTTGCACGAAGTTCGTTCATCGCAGTTTCACGGTTTTGAATTTGTGAACGTTGTGCCTGAGAAGTAGTTACTATTCCAGTTGGTAAGTGAGTAATTCTAACCGCACTTGAAGTCTTATTAATATGCTGACCACCGGCCCCGCTAGAACGGTAGACATCAACTCTAAGATCTTTAGGATCAATGTCAACTTGAATACTTTCATCTACTTCGGGAATTACTTCCACTGAAGCAAAAGAAGTATGACGACGTTTAGCAGAATCAAATGGTGAAATTCGAACTAATCTGTGGACTCCATGTTCAGATTTAAGCATTCCGTAAGCATTCTTGCCGACAACTCTAATACTTACACTCTTGACACCAGCTTCTTCTCCAGCCTCGTAATCGTTTATTTCAAACTTAAACCCGGCTTGATCTGAATATCTTTGATACATTCTTAGGAGCATATCTGCCCAGTCCATGGCCTCTGTACCACCTGCACCCGGATGTATTTCCATAAGTGCATTATGATCATCATATTTACCAGAAAGAAGTAGATCTAGCTCATAATTATGAAATTTACTTTGCAAACCTGATAAGTTTTGAACAACTTCTTTTTCTAAATCTTCATCAGGCATTTCTCGCAAAAGTTCTAATGCTGCTGTCTCGTCTTCATATCCGGCTTGCAGACTTAAAAATGAATCTCTTTTTTCTTTTAAGCGATTTGTTTCACTAATAAGTGCTTGGGCTTTTTCTTGATCATTCCAAAAGTCTGGTTCAGCCATTTTCTGTTCATTTATACTGATGCTTTCGTCGATAGCATCTAAGTCAAAGAGACCCCCTAAAGTGGTCTAACCGCTTTTTTAATTCATCTAATGAGCTTTGAATTTCACTTATTTCCATTTAAATTCACCTTATTTTTAGCAAAAAAGGGAAAGCTTGTCACTTTCCCTCTTTTTTATTTATCTTATTAACGACTTAAGTTTTGTCTGATTTGAGCTTTCATGAATAAACGAGTTACGTCAAACTCAATGTTAGATACCATTTCTTCAAACATTCTATAACCTGAATCTTGATATTCAACAAGTGGATTCAACTGACCATATCCACGAAGTCCGATAGATTGACGAAGTTGGTCCATCGCATCAATGTGATCAGTCCAACGATCATCTACGACACGTAAAATAACAACCTTTTCGAATTCAAGCATTTGTGAAGGATCACCCAATGCCTTTTCCTTTTCTTCGAAGTTCTTTTCTACGATATCGTAAAGTTTCTTCTTCAAATCATCAACACTAATTGTCTTAAAGTCGATTTGCTTTGCAAAATCTTCTGAAGTTAAACTTGATGCAATAAAGTCACGTAAAGAATCTAAACGCCAATCTGAACGATCGCCTTGTGTAAACATTGATACTTGACTATCAATAGTTCGATGAATCATTGGAATTAAAACATCCTTCAACGAATCTTCAGCTTCAATGACTTGCATTCTTTCGCCATAGATAATTTCACGTTGAATTCTCATAACATCATCGTATTGCAAAGTTTGCTTACGAGTATCGTAGTTGTTACCTTCAACACGCTTTTGAGCAGCTTCAACTTGACGAGTGATCAAACGACTTTCAATAACCTTATCGTCATCATTATTTGATAAACGATCGAGGAAGTTCTTAACTCTATCCCCCCCGAACCGCTTCATCAAATCATCTTCAAGTGATAAGTAGAATCTAGTATAACCTGGATCACCCTGACGTCCTGAACGTCCACGAAGCTGATTATCAATACGACGTGATTCGTGTCTCTCAGTACCAATAACTGCTAAACCACCTAGCTTATCTACACCAGGCCCTAATTTAATATCAGTACCACGACCAGCCATGTTAGTGGCGATTGTAACAGCACCACGTTGACCAGCATTCATAACAATTTGAGCTTCCTTGGCATGGTTCTTAGCGTTCAAAACTGCGTGAGGAATACCTGCTTCGTCAAGCAGATGACTCAAACGCTCTGAGCTTTCAATAGCAACAGTACCAACCAAAACAGGTTGTCCCTTTGCATGTCTTTCTTTAATTTCTTCTACAACAGCATCAAATTTTGAATCCAAAGTTGGATACAAAATATCAGGCATATCCTTTCTTTGCTTTGGACGGTTAGTAGGAATAGTAATTACCTGCATATTGTAGATTTCACGGAATTCTTCTTCTTCCGTCTTACCAGTACCGGTCATTCCTGAAAGCTTATTGTACATTCTGAAGAAGTTCTGGTAAGTAATAGTAGCTTGTGTTCTTGATTCTTCTTGAATCTTAACACCTTCTTTGGCTTCAATCGCTTGGTGAAGACCATCTGAATAACGACGACCTTCCATTACACGACCAGTAAAGGAGTCAACAATCATTACTTCGCCATCTTGCACAACGTAATCAATATCCTTAAGCATGATGTAGTTAGCGCGTAAAGCTTGATCAATGTGGTGAACTAGCTTTTGGTTTTCTACATCATACAAGTTCTTAAGACCAAAGTGCTTACATGCCTTATCAATACCAGTTCTAGTTAGAGAAATGGTCTTTGTTTGCCAATCAATCTTGTAATCACCGTAGTCCTTGTCATCGTCAGCATCGTCATCACTCTTATCTTCTGATAAAGTTTTAACGAAACGGTCGGCACGAATATAATCACTATTAGCTTGTTCAGCTTGACCAGAAATAATCAATGGAGTTCTAGCTTCATCAATTAAAATTGAGTCAACCTCATCGATAATTGCATAATTAAGTGGTCGTTGTACCATTTGTTCTTTATAAACCACCATGTTATCACGCAAGTAATCGAACCCTAATTCTGAGTTGGTTGAGTACGTAACATCACAATTATATGCTTCACGCTTTTCGTCTGGTGACATTGAATTGATATTCAAGCCAACAGTAAGACCAAGCCAACGATACAATTGACCCATTTCTTCTTCATCACGACTTGATAGGTATTCGTTAACAGTAACAACGTGTACACCCTTACCTTCAAGAGCATTCAAATATACCGGCATGGTTGCTGTCAAAGTCTTACCTTCACCAGTCATCATTTCTGAAATATTACCAAAGTGAAGTGAAATACCACCGAGAATCTGTACGTGGAATGGATAAAGACCTAAAACACGTTTTGCTCCTTCTCTTGAAACAGCAAATGCTTCAGGTAAAATATCATCTAATGTTTCACCATTTTTCAAACGTTTGCGAAATTCTGGTGTCTTTGCTTTTAATTCATCATCTGAAAGTTTGCTCATTTCATCGGCATAGCCTTCAACTTTTTTTGCAAGCTTTTCAAATTTTTTAAGTTCTCGTTTATCTTCGTTATAAAGTTTCTTTAAAATATTTGCCATTAAATCGGTCCCTTATATGTCGAAAGTCTAAAAATACAGACTAATTTTACCATGTTTGGAGAAAAAATAAAAATTTCATTTTAAAAGTCTCGTGCTATACTGCGCGAGACTTTTAAATTATCATCAGTTTGTAAGTTGAATTTATTCAGTAACTTCAATCAAACCATATCTACCATCATTTCTGCGGTAAACGATGCTAGTTCCATTAGTTTCAGCATCTTGGAAAATGAAGAAATCATGTTCAAGCATATCCATTTGTAAGATTGCTTCTTCAGGATCCATTGGCTTTAAGTTCAAACGCTTGTTACGAACAATATCAAATTCACTAGGCTTAGTTTCTTCACTCTCTTCTTCTACAAAGAAATCACTAATACCCTTTTCACGACTCTTTCTATTTACACGAGTCTTGTACTTTCTGATTTGTCTTTCAAGTTTTTCAGAAACAAAATCAATACTACGATACATGTCATCAGTAGTTTCTTCAGCTCTTAATACTAAGTAAGGTAAAGGAATAGTAACCTCAACTTTAGCTGAGCGATCACGATAAACCTTTAAGTTTACGTGAGCAATTACATCTTGATTTAAATCAAAATACTTTTCTAATTTTTCTAAGCGCTTTTCAACGTAGCTTCTTAAAGCATCAGTTACTTCAATATTTTCTCCACGAACATTGTACTTTAACATATAAGGTCTCCTTTCACCGCTACGCGGTTTTCTTTATATTTATATTATAGCAGAAAATGAAAGCGTTTCATATATTTTTTTACCTGCAAATTGAAAAGCTTTCAATCTTTGCCTTAGGAAAAACTGATCTAAGTGCATCCCGAGCATGGTAGAGTGTTCTACCAGTTGTATAAATATCATCTAGCAAAAGAAAACTGCCCTCATCCTTATATTGGAACTTTTCATTATCTTTTTCAACCAAAAAGCTCTGCGGGGTTGCCAATCTTTCAATTCGATTCTTTTCACCTTGAGATTCGCTAATATCCATTTTTTCAAGAGCATAACTTAAAGGCACAATGTTTTGATAAATTGAACTAATCGTATCAAACTGTCTTCTTTCTTGATGGTCTTTTGACGTTGGAATTGGAACGTAATAATCAAAATTTAAACCACTTAACTCTTCCATACACAATTGCTCTAGGACTCTATATAACACATAGTCCCCATATCGTTTATAATTCACCATTAAATCATGAAAAAAATCATTATATTTATATATTGAATGATTAATTAGAATATCTTTCTGATAAATTTTTTGCCAAGCTTTACAATCATCACAAATATCTGCCTTAGGTAATTTTTTTGAGCAAAACTTGCATCTTATTTCTCCAAGATCTTCAAATTTTTTCATACAATGTGCACAAATTGATTTTTCACTTTTTTTAATTAAAGACAAAATCTTAAGATATGAAATTCTAGGAATAAATGACTGCCCACAAATTAAACAGTTAATCATTTCACTTATTCATCTCCCTTATTTGCTTCATTGCCAGTCGTAAATTTTTCGTATACTTGTGATAGCAATACATAATCATTCCTGTTGGATCACTTTTTGCTCTTCCTACTCTTCCGGCGATTTGAACTAAACTATGTGAAGTATAAATTTGATCATCGGCCGCAACTACAATTACCCACACATGCTTAAAAGTAACTCCACGTTCCAGGATTGTAGTTGTAACTAGTAGTTGCGTTTTCCCTACTCGAAAATCTTGTACTTTCTCTAATCGGTGTAAATCAGAAGCATGAACTCCTGCAATTGAAACTTGCTTTAGCTCTGGTATCTTTTTTAGAAACCTTAAATAGTCTGAAATTTCATCAACCCGCGGAACGAACAGTAAGAGTGGGTGTCCTGCCTTTATTACATTGATTATTTCTTTTACTAATACTTTATTTAATCCTTTACTCGTAATAAAAGGCCTCAAAAATAATTTTTCTTTTGGTACTGGCAATAAGTGCCCATGAAATCGGCGATTTAACTTTAATAATTCAAGTTGTCCTTTCTTTACTTCTTCGAGTAGATCAGTGGTTGGAGTAGCCGTTAAATATTTTCTTACCCCATTAGGCTTAACTGCATTTTCTGCCGCATAATGCAGCTGCTTATTTCCAACATATGGAAAAGAGTCAACTTCATCAATAACTAATAAATCAAACGCATGAAAATATTTCATTAATTGATGGGTCGTGCAGATAATTAATTGCTCATTTTTGGGTTCATGATATTCACGACCATGATATTTTCCAATTTCAATTGCAAAAGCTTTAGTAAATCTTGGATATAATTCATTAACTACATCAATTCTAGGCGTGGCAATACAAGCTCTTTCACCCCGTGCCAAACATTCTGCAATTAACTTAAATAGCATTTCCGTTTTTCCAGCTCCTGTTACTGCATGAACTAGGCTAGATTTTTTTGCACGGTAATTTTCAATTAGTGTATCTGAAATTTTTTGTTGAAGAGGTGTTAACTGCCCATCCCAAACCAAAGCTCCTTGCTTTAATTGCGGAAAATTATATTCAGTATCATATCTGACTAAATAATCACCTTCTACAATTCGACCAATTCCAATACAACTGCGACAATAAATTTTTCCACTTGGCAATTTTGCATGAACATCACTGCCACAACGATTACACTTTCCTTGAGAAATTGCCTCAATTTTATTACATCCCTTAAATGTGCTAGAATCCTTGTGAGCGACTATCCATTGTCGACCAATTAAATTTAAATTGTTCATTATAGGACCTCCCCCTATATATATACGCAAAAAGAGGTGATTTGTTTGTCAAAGAATGAAAACTTTTTAACAATTAAAGAAAATGGAAATCATGAGTTGGTTATAAAAAAGAGTAAATTCATTGCCAGCCTTGCTCGGACAAATACAGTGGAAGAGGCAAATGATTTTATTAAGAAGATCTCTAAAAAATACCATGATGCTACCCACAATACTTATGCCTACACAATAGGTCTTAACGATGATCAAGTAAAAGCAAGTGATAATGGTGAACCATCAGGAACTGCTGGAATTCCAGAACTTAAGGCACTTCAACTAATGAATCTAAAAAATATTACCGTAGTTGTAACTAGATATTTTGGTGGTATCAAACTTGGTGCAGGTGGGCTGATTAGAGCATATTCTAATAGTGTTACTGAAGCCGTAGAACATATTGGTGTAGTAAAACGTGTGCTGCAGCAAGAGCTGAGTTTTACCGTTCCTTACAATCGGTTTGATGAAGTAAACAATTATTTAAAGAAAAATAATATTTTTGTTTCAGAAACAGAATATGGTGTTGACATCACAATTAAAGTATTTTTGGATGAAGATAAGCAAAAGGAATTTACTGATCCATTAACTAATTTATTATCTGGACAAGTTTCATTTACCAAAGGTAAGAAACGCTATAATGAAATTCTACTTGAAAATAATAATTTTCATGAACAATAAAAAGGCTTCATAATGATCAAAGTCATTACAAAGCCTTTTTTATCTATCTTTTTTTCTTCAATTGGTCTGGCTTTTCTTCACCTAAATGCCAAACTTCAACAGTTGGATCATCTTTACTACGTTGATTAATAATCTTTTGAATTAAGTGCATCAGCGGCTTATATTTTTCACCTAAAAGTCCAATTGATTCTACAAATATTTCTAATGCAAACAATAATGCCAATATAAGTGGCCAAATCCCCCATGATGGAGATAAAAGGAATAAGAGTGAAATAAATGAAAAAATCAAAGATAGCGCATAAATAGTCAATACAGTTTGTCTATGAGTTAAACCCATATTCATCAACTGGTGATGCAAGTGATGTTTATCAGCTTGAGAAACTGGTTGCTTATTAAGTCTTCTTCTAATCATGGCATAAACAGTATCAGTTATTGGTACTCCCAAAATAATTATTGGAACAAGCAATGAGATAAAAGTAACATTCTTTAACCCTTTTAAAGATAATACCGCAATCATAAAGCCAATATATAATGCTCCAGTATCACCTAGGAATATCTTTGCCGGATGGAAATTATATGGCAAAAATCCCAATAAACAACATGCAAGCATAAAACACGCAATTGGCACATATAACTGATGAGTATGTAAGAAGAAATATCCAACTACCCCCATAGTTACTAAAGAAATCATTGAAACTCCGTCGGCTAGACCATCAAGTCCATCAATTAGATTAACTGCGTTAGTTAATGCTAAAATCCAAAAGATCGTGATTGGTAAGCTCCACCATCCCAAATTAATTTCATGATTTACAAATGGTAAATTTAAGACATTCATTCTAATTCCGGCCAAGAAATAAATTATTAAGGCCGCAATTAAGATACCAAACATTTTCTGTTTAGGATTAAGTTCAAGGATATCATCAATTAGCCCTGTCAAAACAATTACACTTGAAGCTAGTAACAAGGCAAATAATTCATGAGTAGGAAATTGCTCTCGAAGAAGTACAAATGCTCCAATATTAAATGTAACAAAAATACCCAGCCCCCCAATAGTGGGCATCGGTTTCTTATTAACACGTCTAGCATTTGGATTATCTACCGCTCCCAAAACGAAGGCCAACCTTCTAATAAATGGAGTGATTGCCGCTTGAATAATCACTAAAAAGAATAAATCAACAATAATTTTAAACATATATGACTACTTTCTCTAAATACTTGCTCTAATTATACAAGTACTTTTATTTAACAATCAACCCACATTGACAATAAAAAAAGCGTAGGATGCTCTCCCACGCTTTATTTAGCAACTGCAACGACACGTTTTTCACGAATAACTGTAATTTTGATATTTCCTGGATAATCAAGCTCTTTTTCAACTTGATTACGAATATCACGAGCAAGAATAACAACTCTATCATCTGAAATTTCATCAGGTTCAACCATTACTCTTACTTCACGACCTGCTTGAATTGCATATGCTTGGCTTACGCCAGGATAACTTTTAGCAATCTTTTCAAGATCGGTCAATCGTCTAATATAATTTTCCAAGCTCTCACTTCTTGCGCCAGGTCGAGCAGATGAAATTGTATCTGCTGCAACTACCAATTCAGCAATAAACGAAAGCTTAGGTACGTCACCGTGGTGAGCCGCAATTGCATTAATAACTACTTCTGATTCATGATATTTACGAGTAAGTTCTACACCAATTTCAACGTGTGAACCTTCAATATCATGATCAATCGCCTTACCAATATCGTGTAATAATCCCGCGCGAACTGCTAGTTTTTCATCTAAACCAAGTTCCGCAGCCATTGTTCCAGCTAACTTTCCAACTTCAATGGAGTGTGCCAAAACATTTTGTCCGTATGAAGTACGATATTTAAGTCGTCCAAGCGTCTTAACTAATTCAGGATTCATTCTGTGAATGCCTAAATCCATAAGCGCACTTTCACCGGCTTCATAAATGTCGTCATTTACTTCCTTACGTGCTTTATCAACCATTTCTTCGATTCGAGCTGGATGAATTCTACCATCCTTGATTAATCGTTCCATTGCTCTTTTCGCAATTTCACGTCGAATCGGATCAAAACCGCTCAATGTTACTACATTAGGAGTATCATCGATTATCAAATCAATTCCTGTTAATGCTTCAAATGAACGGATATTTCTACCTTCACGACCGATAATTCGACCCTTCATCTCTTCATTTGGTAAGTTGACTACAGATACTGTTGTTTCAGCAACTGTATCTGCTGCACTACTTTGAATTGCATCAACTAATACTTGATGTGCAAAATGATCAGCTCTAGCCTGAACTTCTTCATTACTATTTCTAATCAATTCGGCACGTTCTTTAACTAATTCTTCTGATAATTGGTCCAAAACAATCTTCTCAGCTTGTTTTCGATCAAGTTCTGATACTTCATATAGTTTTTGACGGCGCTCTTCTACGAGCTCATCTGCCGTATTGAGCTTCTTATCTAAATTAGCTTGCTGCTGTTTCAACTGATTTTCTTTTTGTAAGATTTCAGAATTTCTTTCATCAAGAAGTGAATTCTTATGATCAAGGGTATCTTCTCTTTGTTGAAGACGATTCTGCCAACGAGATACTTCATCTCTTTTAACATTTAAACTATCTTCAGTTTTTTGCCGATAATCATTAATTTCTTCTTGTGCTTCAAGAATTTTTTCTTTTTTAGTATTTTCTGCACTTTGTTTAACTGCTTTTGCAGCTTGTTTTTGTGCTTCTACTTCTGCTTTTGCAGTAGCAACCTGTGCCTTTGCATCAGCAAGAATATGATCAGCATCCAATTGCGCATTTTGAGCTTTCTTTTCCCAAGAATGCTTACGAATACCATATCCAATACCTAATCCCACAAAAAGAGAAACAATAGCACTTACGACGGGAATCAAAATAATATTTTCCATGATTACTATCGCCCTTTTTTAGAATTATTCACACTAGTTAATGATAAAGAACAATAATGCCCGTGTCAATTATAAGAAAAAACCTTGGAACTAAATTCCAAGGTTCAAATCTATTTCTTCGATTTTATTTTTTGTCCTTACTGACCTTTCCGTCTTCAGACTCCTTTTTTTCTTTTACCTTTTCAGGGTCCTCACGTTCAGCAATTGATTCATCATCAATTCCATAAGCTTGACGAACTTGTGATTGAACATCTGCATAAATATCTGGATGTTCTTCCAAATACTTCTTAGCATTCTCTCGGCCTTGTCCAATTCGATCACTCTTATATGAATACCATGAACCAGCTTTATCAATAATATCCTTATCTGCAGCCATATCTAGTAATTCACCACTTTGTGAAATACCTTTTCCATACATGATATCAACTTCAGCGACCTTAAATGGTGGAGCAACTTTGTTCTTTACAACCTTAATCTTTACTCTGTTACCAATCACATCACCGGATTGCTTAATTTGTTCAGCGCGTCTAACTTCCAATCGAACAGTTGAATAAAATTTAAGTGCGCGTCCACCTGGAGTAGTTTCAGGATTACCGAACATAATACCAACTTTTTCACGAATCTGGTTAATAAAAATGGCAATAGTCTTGGTCTTAGAAATTGTTCCTGATAACTTACGTAAAGCTTGACTCATTAAACGAGCTTGCAAACCAACATGAGCATCACCCATTTCACCCTCAATTTCAGCACGAGGTACCAAAGCAGCAACCGAGTCGACAACTACGATATCAATCGCACCACTGGAAATTAAAGTATCTGCAATTTGAAGACCTTCTTCACCAGTATTGGGTTGTGACAAGATTAAAGAATCTATATCTACACCTAAAGCTTCAGCATAAGCGGGATCCATTGCATTTTCAGCATCAATGTACGCTGCAGTACCACCACGTTTTTGAACTTCAGCAACAGCATGTAAAGCAACTGTAGTCTTACCTGAAGATTCTGGACCATAAATTTCAACAATACGACCACGGGGATAACCACCTACACCGATGGCGGCATCTAAAGCAATCGAACCGGTAGGAACTGTAGAAATTTGCGTATCAGCTCTTTCACCCATGCGCATAACAGCACCCTTACCAAAATTCTTTTCAATTTTCTTAAGTGCTGCATCTAAGGCAGCTTGTTTTTCATCTTTGGCCAAAACTTTTACCTCCTAATGAATTTACCTAATAATTATACTTTGTAAACTACTTATAATGCAAGAAAAAACGAACTAGCGTTTCAATTTTTTCTCCTCTATTTATATGTACGCAAAAAAATCGAATTTGTCCGAAAAAAATAAAGAAAAGTTTCAACTTTTCTTTATTTTTAAAATATTCAATTGTTTTTACATAGAACCTTTAAATACACTCCAAGATCCACGGAAGTAGTCATAACCTGAGTAAATTGCAAAAATCAAAGCAATATATAGTAAAACTGTTCCGATATAGTATGGATCTCCTAGCAATAAGAAAATGATTGCTAACATTTGAGCAGTAGTCTTAATCTTACCTGGCATCTTAGCCGCAATAACTTCACCATCATTTTCAACAACGATTAAACGCAAACCAGTAACCGCAAGTTCACGGCAAACAATAATTGCAACAACCCATGCTGGTGCTAAGTTTAAGCTTACTAAGAAAATAAATGCTGTCATGGTCAACATCTTATCAGCTAATGGATCCGCAAATTTACCAAAATTTGTAACTAATCCACGCGCACGAGCAATGTGACCATCGAGCCAGTCTGTAGCTGAAGCAACTGCAAAGACAATCATTGCAATAACTTGCAACCATGAAATAGTAGTTCCATGTGCAATTCCCATTGGAGCTATATATCCACCAGTAGCACCTTTAAAAATTAGTAACAGCATAAATACTGGAATCATAAAGATTCTAAACATTGTTAATTTATTTGGTAAATTCATTCTATGATCTCCTACTTTTTTTGTAAATAATTATCGATTAACGATTATTATTTTCGGTATTAGTTGTACTTGATTGTTGTGTAGACTGTTGTTGACTGCTACTTTGAGCAGATCTTTGTTCTTCACTACGGCCTTGGGTAGAAGATTGTACTCGAGAGCTTTGTGATTGACTTTGACTAACTCTACTGCTTTGAACGTTATTATTTTGACCTGTTGCAGAGCTGCTAGTAGTTTCATTATTAGTACTACTATTGCTACTTTGAGTACGCTTAGCCGCACCAATTAATAAAGTCAATGAACGGTAACTACCATTGCTTGTATATGGAACCTTCTTACCGCCAACAGTTACTGAAGTACCATCATCATTACTCAAAGTAATGACTACACGTTCTGCATCACTAGGAATAGTAACAGTTTGTTTTTGGTTAGCCATCAAAGTTTGTTGCCACTGAGTATTTCCATTAATTGAAATACTTGCAGTGACAGTTTGATCGCCAGACTTAAGAACTAAACGGCGATTATTCTTTAAACCAGTAACACGGAATTCATTATCACTAAGTTCACTGATCTTTACACTGCTCTTCTTTACTGCAGGTTTAGTTTTTTTAGATGAAGTTTGTGAAGAAACAGAAACGTTACTGTTTTCAGCAGTATTATTTTGATTGTTTGAAGAAAGTCTTGCATAAAGAACGTAAACTACAAGAATTACGATGATTACGCCAAGTCCAATGGCGATCTTAGGTAAGTAGTTTTTCCACAAGTTTTTCTTATTATCTGTGGTTTCACGAACTTCTTCACTTTTATTATCAATAGAGTTTTCCACATATTCATCGGGTTTTGATTCAGGTACATCTTGGTGGAACTCACTAAGTAATTCCTTACCATCTAAGCCGACGATTTGAGCATATTGTCTAATAAACGCTCTTACATAAAAATCACCAGGGAGCTTATCAAATTCATCATTTTCAATCGCAACTAAATATCTACTTTGAATCTTAGTTGCCTTTTCAATATCTTCAATTGATAAACCTTTTGCTTCTCTGGCACTACGTAATTTTTCTCCAATATCTGCCATAATTACCTCTTCAAAATTTTAATTAACAGTTTGAGTATACCATGAACTATAGTTGTATTAAAACATGTCTTTTATTATATAAGCCATCCACCATCAACATAAATAGTTTGTCCAGTAAAATATCTACTTTCTGGTTGCAAGATATTCTTAACCCAAAAAGCAATATCTTTACCTGTTGCAAGTCGACCAGTCGGTATTTCAGACTTTAAATCCTGCAAAGTTTCAGCTGAGAAGATTGCATTCATCTTCGTGTCAACCGCACCTGGTGCAATCACATTAACAGTCAAGTTTGTTGACGCAACTTCCCGAGCATATGCTTGACAAAATCTACTTAACCCAGCTTTAGTTGCACTATACACAGCCTCGAGTGGGCTTCCCTGTTCACCATAAACAGAACCTAAATAAATAATTCGACTAAATTCCTGCGTAATTAATTTTTTCTCAAATATTTTTGTTAACTTAATTGGTACTGTTAGATTAATATTTAATATATTTGAAATATCATCTAACTTTTGCTCACCTAAAAAGCCATATTTGGTAATACCCTGAGAAAAAATCACTGCATTAACTGGTAATAAATTAGCAACAAATTTTTCTAGTTCTGAATCATCTATATCAAAATCTAATTTTATTGGTATAAAATCTTGCATTGGATATTTATCCATTAACTCAGAACATATCGCCTGTGCTAACTTATCTTGATGCCTATAGTGCACATATACTGACCAACCCGCTTCAGCTAATTCGTTACAAATTTCTGAGCCGATTCCACCAGTCGCACCGAAAACAATCGCACGTTTCACTTTATTAATCTTCCCTATTTTTAAAATGAGCTGAACATATTTGACTATCAGTCATTAATTCCTTATAGAATTTGCAATAATTTTCAAAACTCATAGTTTGTAAATTACGCAAATTCTCATATGGGTCTTCCTTATCTAGAAGTGCTTCCAATGTATCAACAGAAACCGATGACAAGTTATCCATTTCTCTAATAAAATTCGCAATACATTCTTTTTTCTTCAATTCAAAAAATTTTCTACTGAAACTTAAACTTTTGACAAGCTCAAGTTGTTCTATCTCATTTTTTATTTCTGCAATTACTTCATCGCTATGTTCACTAATTCCAAAAATATTTATGAAATTTCCTTGTCGAGTGTAGTTTACCGAGATTTGTAATGGATTGATTAATAATTTTTTTCTATTCATCCGTTCAAACCAAGGACTTGTTACACTTAATTTTGATTCTAACATTATTTCCAGAATAATTTGAGCCAAATCGGAACTTGCTAATACTTTCTTAAAATTCTTCAAGTAAACTCCGATACCAAATATATTTGAATTATCTGTAGAATCAATCACAACATCCTTCATTTCTCCAATTGGAGCCAAACTATTTTTTGACTTTTTTGCATTCGTTGATAA
>NZ_CALPCQ010000010.1 GCF_943193025.1 Lactobacillus agrestimuris | reverse complement strand
GTTGCTGGTATTCCATTAACACAACCAGATAAACCTGAATTCCAAGGTGGCGTTGCTGGAATTCCATTGACACAACCAGATAAACCTGAATTCCAAGGTGGCGTTGCTGGTATTCCATTAACACAACCAGATAAACCTGAATTCCAAGGTGGCGTTGCTGGAATTCCATTGACACAACCGGATAAACCTGAATTCCAAGGTGGTGTTGCTGGTACTCCTTTGACTCAACCTGATCTTCCAAAATATACTGGTCCTATCTCTAATCCTGATGATTCTGAAACTCAACCAGAAAGTCCAGTTGCTCCTCTTCCACAAGAACCGGAAACTCCAACTGATAACAATAATGTTCCAAGTGAACCAGCCACTAATGAAGATACAGTTGCGCCTCACTCAATTAAGAAGAACACAGATAACCAAAAAAGTGCAGAGAAGAAGACTAGCCCTAAAGTAACTGCTCCAGTACATGCAACTAAGCTTGCTACAATAAGTCATCATGCACAAGTAACAAACAATAACCAAAAGAAAGAAAATACTTTACCACAAACCGGTGACCAAAAGAATAATTTAGCAATTGCTGGCCTCTTAGCAATTGGCTTAGGTATCTTAGGTTTGGCTATTAGAAGACGCGAAAATTAATTAATATTATTCTTTAAAGGAGTTAATGAAAAAGAATCAAGCGATAAATTCGCTTGATTCTTTTTGCTATATAAAACTGTTTTTATTTTATTTTCAAAAACTTTTTTAAGAAAAGATAAGGCCTGATAAAACTCAATATAATGCGCTTTTAACAGGAATACCAGCCAGAAAAAGGTGCAAAAAATACTTGTATTAAAAATAACTGGTGTTATTATATATAATGTCAAGAGAATAAGGACTATTTAAGAAAGAGGTATTTAAACTGTTTGAAACTGCTGCTTTGGAGTTAATTACACGATTTATACCTTGCACCTAAAACTATCACTATCAACGCAATGGAAGAATGCTTTCCAAGCAAGGTTGAACAGTGGTAAGTTAATTTCAACTAGCAATTCAGACAAATGCTTTAATATTTCTATTAACAAAAAAGAGGTATCAATTGATACCTCTTTTTTGTTACTTATTGAATGTATAATGCTTGCTTACCTTGTTGCTTATAACTGGCTTCGACGTTTTTCCAGGATACAGGGCGATTTTTATAGCCATATGGATCATTAACATAAACAAGATCCTTGGCCTTATTATAGCCGGTAATCACGCAGGCGTGGGACGATGGAGTTACCTTAACCTTACCTTGTTTGGTTTGCCAAGTTTGCATGTCGTTAACTGGCCTAAATTTAAGAGTAGTAATAATCATTACCGGATGACCTGAGGAAACTAGATAGATAAGCTGGTCAAAATCATCTCCAGTAGCGTTTCGAATTCGATTAGTGTAAAGTCTAGCGACATTATAGAGCGGCTCGTTATAAACGCACCAACCAGCATTTGCTTGACTCATATAGCCGACGAAGCCGATATGCGGATTGCCGCGATATTGTCCATCGTCACTGAAGGAACTGACGTGTTTAATTTTTTGCGCCAGTTCCATTTTATTGGTTTTGATGCCGTAATAATTTAGCAGCATTGATAGGGATGTGACCTCACAACCGTTTGGCAGTTCCGGCCACTGATTTTCCAAGGGAACATTTAACTTTTGCTCGGGCTTAGTCATCAGCCATTCAATTTGATTTTTAACTGGCTTTAAATTTAGGATTCCAATGATAGCGATGATAACTATAACCGGAATTAGCCAACGTTTTTGTTTTTTGCTTAAAAATTTTTTCTTAGTCATGTCTACTATTTAATCATGGAAAATGACTTTTGTGCTAAAAATTTATCCTTATGATTGTATTTAGTCGTCAAATTCGTTATTGTAATTAGGTAAAGACAATTTTTAAGCGAAGGACAATTTGTTTTGAAAATTAATTTAAAAGACTTAACCGAAAAAATAGAAAATGAAGATTATATTCAAGATCTTGAAACAGTTAAATACGCAGACATTAGCAAGTCTAAGACTAAGCTTCGGACTTATGCCGAGAAGATGGTGAAGGAAGTAGTTGCAGCTTTGAAGCATGATTCTTTGATTCAAACTCAGCTTGCAGTAGCCGGTCAAAGGCCAGCAACCTTTGCACTTGAGGTCGATATTATCAACTTACCTTATAGTAATTACAAGAAGATCTCTAACTTCTTTGAAGAAGGGGAAGAGTATCCTGTAAATGTTTACTTTGAAACCCGCTCGGATTATATTAATGTTTCTAAATTCAGGATCGATCAATTAGCTACTGAGGAAGAAATTCTTGCAGATCCTGATAAGTATACTGAATTATTAGTTGATGCGATTATTGAAAAGCTTCAAGTAATTAGAGAGTATAAAAAGTCAGATAGCAAAGATGAAAAGAAAACTGCTACAAAAACAGAAAAGAAGACAAAGAAATAGCCACTAGCAATTAGCTAGCGGCTTTTTGTTAATCTTTATCTTTAATTTCATGAAAATCAGTCAATGGGTTCGAATTATTGTAGAAGAAGAAACTTTCGAAGTTCGCACTCTTAATCACACCTTGTTGAATTTCAGTACTTAAGTCATCGTTACTATCTGGGTAGACAGTTGGGTAACCCAAGTTCAGTAAGTTCTTGTTCAAAGTGTAGCGGAAATAGTGAAGTGCATCGTCTTTACTATCGGAATAACCATATAATTCGTTAATTACTCCGCGCATTAACTTTTCAATTCTTTCAGTGAAAGTGTAAACCCAGAATTTGATTTCTTTTTGCTTTTCTTCTGACATATCTTCAAGTTCTAATCGGAACTTTACGCCTGGATACATGGCATTGAATGAAGTTGATCTAATAGCGTACTTAAGTAGTTCAATAGAACGTGATAAGTGCTTACCTTGACCAAATAAATATAATGGACCGTAAAATCCAACATGGTAGATTGCCATTTCAGTAAATGAAAGAGCAATCTTCTTTTGCCAAGCAGTACCTCGTTGATAGATCTGTGTTAATAAATCGGCCACGTCTTGCAGATTACGTTGTTCATTAGCCCATTCAATATATGAATCAGCCTTTTCAGGAGCAAGTGCTTTAATTGCATTGCTGTAACCTTTATTGGCAATTGCTTCAAGATAATTCAATGCACCAAAAACAGAAATTTCTTGTGGCGTTGCAGCGTCCATCTTAACTGAACTATCACCAATTTTAACTTGGATGGTGGATAGAAAAGCTAACGAACCAAGTGCTCGCAAGAATGTTTCTTGATACCTTTCGTCTAATTTATCAAATTCAGCCTTATCTTCATTAACTGGGATTCGCTCCGGTTCCCAAATAAAATCGCTTAAGCGGGACCAAGCAGAATAATCGACTCGATTTTCAATTTTATTCCAATTAATTGCTTCGTATTTTTTCGTCATT
This sequence comes from Lactobacillus agrestimuris, assembly GCF_943193025.1. Lineage (GTDB taxonomy): Bacteria > Bacillota > Bacilli > Lactobacillales > Lactobacillaceae > Lactobacillus > Lactobacillus agrestimuris. The sequence goes on along the minus strand of NZ_CALPCQ010000010.1, from coordinate 63,481 downwards.
TTTACCTGTAATCACTCAAAAAACTAATCTTTCCGTCCATTTCTTTTGGTTTTTCTACTTCTTCAGTATTTTCACCTTCAGAAAGTTCGTTAACAATATTTCTGACATTTTTGACATCTGTATTTGTACCACTAAATTCTAGCAAATATAATATCGGCACATCCAATGTGACTGATAATTTCTTCGCCGTTTGGGCAAATAAGTCGTTGAAGTTTCGATTACCACAACCGATAATGCCAACCAATTTTTTCTTGTTGTCTTTATAATTTAAAAAATCAACTAAAGAATCCATCATGAAATCCTGGTAAGAAGGAGTGATTAAGATATATTCGCCCTTCATTTCATGTTTGGGAAAATCATCGGTAATTTCGTGTGCTTCTAATCCAGTCTTTAAGACAAATTTTTTAGTTTGACCTGTAATTGAATAAAATGCTATAGCTACCATATTTTTACCTAAAACTCTATCTATCAGCCTTATTTTCATACATTTAAAGGAGATAGTCAATTGATAGGACTAAAAAATAATCATATAATATGTAATACGAAAAATGGAGGACTTTAATATGAGCTGGAACTTGCTGGGAATCCTAATTTGGGTTGTTATCATTTTATATTTAATCATTATTATTCAGAATATCCGCACCCGCCGCATTAAGATGATCGTTAAGGATCATAAGCATTTTACTTGGAAAAATTTTACAATTACGGTTGTAGAAGTTGCAATTTTCTTGCTTGCTGCAGGTTGGGTACTAGGTCAAGGTATTTTTGATAATCCAGACTTAAATGATTCAAGCAGAATCACTTCGACTGTGAAGTATGAGCCTTTGGTTATGAATACTGGTGCTGGTAATTCAACTTATGTGAAAATTAATGCTGCAACTCGGAAGAATGGTACGCAAACTTACACATACTACCGTGCAGGTTCTAAGACAACTGTTTCAGGCAATTATGCTTCAGTTGCTTATGGCAACACGGCTAATGACGTAAATGCCGCTAGAATTCCATATGAGAAGAAGATGCTTAATAAGATGGATAAGAAGTATCAACGTGCTTATGTTGCCATCTATACTGCGAAATATAAGAATAATTGGCAAAACGGAATTGGCCTTCACGCTAATAGAATTGCAACTCGCTACTATTTGATTAGAATTCCGGATGATAGTTTTATTAAGACTGAAAAATAAAAAAGCCCCAAAAGGGGCTTTTTTTAATGCTTAGATTTAATTTGAATTAATAGATTTCCTTCTACAAATGCCAAGATGAAACTGGCTGTTAAGAAGTCCATCACGTTACCTGATGAAAAGGCAGCGAAGATCATGAAAGCCAGTGAAATCAATAATGAACTAACTAGATAAGTTCGAACTTCTTTGCGCGCGAACCATTTCCAAATTCCATATAAAAGAATTACCACGTAAGGTCCGATGAAAAGAAGCATACCGATCCAGCCAAGAGAGAAGATCTGGGAAGTGAAATCTCGCTCTAAGTTGAAGATGTTAGTTTCACGTGTGTAAGAAATTCCCAAATATTTATCAAGTGGATTGTTATTAGTATCTCTTACTTTAGTTAACATCGCTTCTTCTAAATGGCGATTTTGCATCCGCATTTCGCCAGGCTCCTTCATAACGCCAAGCCAGAACTCTGGATCATATTGATAAGGATAGCTCTTGAAGACGAATTTCTTATTTAAGGCATAAGCATGGTAATTTTTCTTGATGAAACCACGTAAGAAGTCAGCACGCTTTTTACCACTTGGATATTTAGCTAAGCCAGCATTAAGCTCACGGCTTTCATTAGTTAAATCGTGGTCAGACACGCGAGCAAGATATGCTTCATAGTTGTAGCGCTGAATAGCTGGACCAAATGGCAGGATCGCTAAGGCAGCTGCTTCAACAATTACGGCGAAGATTAATGCTTTCAGGTTCTTTTTGACATTTTTGATTAAAAAGGCATGAACGGCAAAGGCTAAAATTCCGATGATGATTCCGCCAAGTAATCCAATTGCGGCTACCTTAGTACCAATTTCGATCATTGCTAAGGCTTGAAAGGCCACTAAAGTTGCAATTTTCCAGTCAAACTTTTCAAATAAAAAATGCAACATTAATGGCAGCAGCATGAATAAGACGGCTGATACCATGTTGGAGAAGTTGAAAAAACCTTTGGATGCCATGTGCGAGTAGCCAATATTTGGATTGAAGAACCATTCAAATATATTAGCAGAAATGAAGCCATCCCCATATGAGCGCAGCGAAATAATGAATAGATTGCTGAAAACGATGGTAACTGAGAAGAGGCCAGATAGACTCATGATGACGGTCTTAAACTCTTCTTTGGTAAATTGCAGCTGCCTAGTGAAATAGATTGTTACAAGTGGCAAGGCCATTCTAATTAGATAAAAAATTTCACTGACAGTTGAATAGTTGTAGTCATTTGGATTAACACTGGTGAAATTTTTTACGTGCCAGAGGTGGACGATTGAATAAACAACTAATAAGACTAAATAAGCAATCAGCCACTTATCACGGCCAAGTTTTTGCCAATTTTGCCTTTGACTATAGAACATACCAGCGATGACAATAATTGCCAAGATGCGGATAATGGTTGGTAAAGTAAATGGTAAAACATCAGCCAATTTACCATTGTAAAACCAGTAAAGGTCAAGAAATGGCTGGATGATGATAAACCAGAATAGAAACTTTCTTGTTTTTTCTTTCATATAATACTCCCGAAAATTAATTTGACTCTTTGATTTTAGGCAAAAAAATAGCAGGGATGCAAGACCCCTGCGAAGATTTATGAATTATTTTTTATCTTTCTTATCTTTTTTGTCTTCAGCTGGCTTAGGAGCATCGCCCTTTACCTTTTCAACTTTAACTTCATTGATTGCTGCAACCTTGCTGCCCTTAGCAGCGCGAGCAGGCTTCAAGTTCTTAAAATTAACAACAATCTTGTGGTTTAAGTCACTTATTGCAGTCTCGTCAATCGGATCATATGAAGTAATTGATAAAAGTGCTGAATTTTCGTAAATTTTTTCAACTTTACCTTGGAATGGTTTCTTCAATTCTTCTTCTGACTTACCAGCTAAAATTGCGCCCTCTTTTACATCAGCTTTTTTCATTGTGACTTTCTCTTCCTTCCCATTTTTAATACAATAGTAGAATACTATTATAAACGTAATGAATTTACAAGTATAAATGTAATGAAATATACAAGGGAAGTTACTTTCAATGAAGAGAATTATTTTGATTGCTGGTCCAAGCGGTGCTGGCAAGACGACTATTTCAGAATATTTAAAAAGAAAATATGACATTCCGCGGGTCATTACTCATACGACTCGTCCAATGCGAGAGGGCGAAGTAGATAAGGAGAGTTATTACTTTGAAAATGATGATACATTTGCAAAACTGCACTTCTTTGAACATGTTAAATATGGCTCTTATCAGTACGGCTCAAGTCGGGAAGCCCTTGATGAAGCTTGGAAAAATAATGACCTTGTTTCATTAATAGTTGATATTCAGGGTGTGAAATCTTATTTGAAACAATTGGGTGACCAAGTTTATTTCTTATATGTCACAGCTTCTAGTATTGAAGAGTTAAAAGAACGCCTCATTCGGCGCGGTGACAGCATTCAGAGCGTTAAAGAACGTCTTAGCGGCAGTGAATTAAATCAGTTATCTTACGATTTAAAGCCTTACGCTCATGTTTTGCTAAATGATTCATGGGAAAATACTGCACAGCGTCTCAATGCGATTATAACGGGCCTTCGAAAGGATTGAGATTCGCTTTTTTACAAAAAAATTCAAAATTAATCGTTTTTCTTAATCACTTGGTAGTTTTTTTGAAACAAACGTGTAACATTCAGTAGGTATTATATAAACCGTTGAATGACAAACGACAAATATTATAGTCGAAATTAGGACAAGTTTAAGGAGAGAATTACTTTTGAGTTTTAAACGTAGTATTGTTAAGTTAGCAGCAGCCGTATCTATTTTCCTTACTGGAGCTTCAGCAGCAGCCGCAGTTATGCCTTCATCAGTTAAGGCTGACGAAGTTGTTCAAGCAAGCACTACTAAGCAAAAGCGTAACAAGGTTGTAAAGCTTGTTAAGAAGCAAATTGGTAAACCTTACATTTACGGTGCAACCGGTCCTTCAGGATTTGACTGTTCAGGTTTAACTTCATACGTTTACAAAAATGCTGTTGGTAAAATTTTACCAAGAACTACTTACTCACAAATTGCAACTGGTAAGTCAGTTTCATTGAAGAAGCTTAAGAAGGGTGACTTATTATTCTGGGGTAACTACCACGTAGGTATTTACGTAGGTAACGGTAAGTTCGTTCACGCACCAGCTCCTGGTCAAACAGTTAAGGAACAAACTTTAGCTTCATTCTACCCATCAGCAGCTAAGCGTGTATTATAATATTAGATTAGAACTTAAAATTTAATTTATTCCGCACAAAGAAAAGGCCATGAAATAATAGATTTCATGGCCTTTTTTACATCCAAGTATTCATTTTGTAACAGTTTTGTAATACTGCGCGAGTATTATAGATTATGTAGTTATTTTAAGAAAAGTTAAAGTTTATAACAAATCGTAGTAAATATTTTACTTTTTTACTACCACATATAGAAGTAAGAAAGAACTGGGAGACTTAATTTTGGATTTGAAAAATAATTTTGTAAAAGCTACCGCTGCTGCTGCTTTGAGTATTGCGGGTTTAGCAACCGTTAACGCTGTTAAACCTAACGCTGTTGCACCACATGTAAAGGCTGCTACTCAACAAGTAAAGATCAACTACGTTCCTAACTACGGAATTAACATTTGGGACAACTACAACCATGGTAAATTCACTGGTAAGCGTGCCCAACACGGTACTACTTGGAATGTACTTGATACTGAATTTGACGCTAAGGGTCGTACATGGTATGAAATTGGCGAAGGCCAATGGATCATGGCTAAGTACACTGTAAGTGCTGATCAAAAGGTTAAGACTAATACAGTTAAGAAAGTGAAGAAGGCTAAGAAGTCTGTTCAAGCTACTGGGGATGCTTCAGGTATCATTGCTTTAGCTAAGGCTCAACAAGGTATTCCTTACGTATACGGCGGAACTAGCACTAACGGATTTGACTGCTCAGGTTTAGTTCAATACGTTTACCAAAATGCAGCAGGTGTTAAACTTCCAAGAACTTCACAAGCACAATCTACTCAAGGAACTTCAGTATCAATGAACAACCTTCAACCAGGTGACTTGTTATTCTGGGGTGGTGAAGGTAGTGCTTACCACGTAGGTATTTACGTAGGTAACGGTAAGTATGTTCACGCACCAGCTCCTGGTCAAAGTGTTACTGTCCAATCAATGACTTACTTTAGACCACAATTTGCTAAGCGTGTACTTGGTTAATTAATAGAAAATTACGACGGATCTGTTTTTACGGGTCCGTTTTTTATTGCATTTAGGTAGCTTTTTTTAAGAAATTTTGCCGAATTAATAGAAATCTTGTCAAAATGTGGTTAGAATAAATATTATAAGTACAAAACTAGATGATCTGTACATTTATAGTTTTCGCTACCAAAGGGGATTGAATAGATGAAACATAAATTTTTTAAAATGGGTGCCGCAGCCGCTATCACAGTAACCGGCTTAGGCGCTATTTCGTCATTAAAAGCAGTTAATGCAAATGCGACAACATTTAAAACAGCAATTAAGAAAGTTAAGATTAAATACTTACCTGGTAAAGGGGTAAAGATCTACACTAACTATAATTCTGGTCGTTTTATGGGCTTTAGAGCCAAGGACGGTACAGAATGGAATGTTGTGAAGACTGCCGTTGATAAAGATGGTGATCTTTGGTACATGGTTGGTGATAACGAATGGATCCAAGCTCGTTACACTGTTGATGTTGATCAGGCAGCAAGTGAAGCTCCAGAAGCTAACGCAAATACGCAAAAGAAATCAACTAAGAAGGTTTCTTCAATTGCTAAAAAAGCTAAAGAAAAGATGACCACTGTTAAAGTTACGGCTGATCAAAAGAAAAAAGAAAAATCTCAAGCTAAGATTGAGAAGAAAAAAGCTAATGTGCAAAAGGCCAAGAAGATTGTTGCCCAAACAATTAATACTAGTGCAGTTAGCCAGGCTCCAGATAAGAAGACTGCAATTACTAACTTGGCAAAACAAGAAGTTGGTAAGCCTTACGTTTGGGGTGCTGTTGGTCCTGACTCATTTGACTGTTCTGGTCTTGTGCAATATGTTTATGCTCAATCAGGTGTGAACTTGCCAAGAACTAGTCAAGATCAAAGTAAAGTTGGTCAAACTGTTTCAATGAATAGTTTGCAACCAGGTGACTTATTGTTCTGGGGTTCGACTGATGCACCTTACCACGTAGCTATTTATATTGGTAATAACCAATATGTTAATGCTGCAACACCTGACCAAGGAACTATTTTGCAAACAATTAGTTCATATTACTACCCAACACTTGCTAAGCGTGTGCTTTAAAAATGAAATACAAAGAAAAATCCCTAGTTAGAGTATTCAATCTAACTAGGGATTTTTGTTACTTTTGTCTAAATAATCTAAAGCTATAACTGTAATAACTTCCGATTTTAACCTGATACTTGTGCGTGTTAACCAGTTTGGTCTTGCCTGGGTAGAAAGAAATCGCGGTCCGGTAGCCATCACTATAATGCGCATTCTTAAAATTCTTAACACGAGTTGCGCGGTAAGTTTTTTTGGTCGTCAGATCCTTAATGTAGATCGTAGGCGTAGACTTGATCTCTTTAGAAGAAAAATATGCGGACCATGGGGTATTATTACTTAAAAGTTCAATTGGAAAGACCTGCTTGCTTGGATATGTCACTACACTCTTAGCCGGGTCGCGAAGAATGTCGTCAGCGAAGACACCATTTTCAACTGAATAGAGCATACCGTTCTCGCCATAAGCGGCCCCGATTCCCATATGGGTTGCGCGTGCTGATAATAAAAGTGCACGGTGACCAGTATTACCGCTGCCAGCTAAGTTGTTTTTGTCTTGAAGTAAATCAGTTACGATTTCGCCAGCACTAGCAGAAGAGTTACCTTCTAAAAAATTAATATTACCAAGCGTTGCGTCTTCGGCAGTCTCCCAGTCAGTTTTGCTGATCATTTCAGGACGCTTGTAGTTGAGTAGGCCATGGGCATTTAAGTCAGGAGCTGCCTTAATTGCGGCAAGTGTTCCAGCTCCAATCTGTGCATCAAGGTTGTCTTTTTCAGGATTGTCTTCGCTAGGTAAACCAACCAAAGAGCGGTAGTAATTAATGTAGTTCATCGAAGTCTTGATGTAGTCGGGCTCAAGCGTACCAGGGTTGAACTTTTCAGTAAAAACCGGCACCGTTTCATATAAATTAATCTGATCGTAGACCTTCTTGTTAAGCGCGCGGTATTTCTTTTGGAAGCTCTTCACGCTCCGTGATTCGCTCTTGCTATATTTTGCGGCGCTAACTTGTTGAGATGAGGTCACGCCGACACCAGCAATTAAGATGCTGGCAGTTAAGGTTAGAAAAGCTTGTTTGATCTTCATGTTGTCCTTCTTTGTGTTTGAATCGTTACTACTAAGTTTAACATGAATTACTCAATAATCTAAAAATAACTGCATAGAAAAAAGTTGTCATAAATTGACAACTTTTTTCTTAAATTTCATATTGTTTAAAGCGGGAAAGATCATCTGGTGCAATATTGGCAGTGACATAAACACCATCATACTTATAGTTTTCGCTAGTTACTTGAGCACGCTCGTGCAAATATGCAAGAAGCTTGACATCAGATAACGGAAGCTTTAAATTTAGTTTGTCATAACTTGCGAATACGCGCTTAACAATTAAATCAGCGAGCATCTTGATCGACTTGTCGTCAACTGCTGAGTAGAGAATATCATTTCCTTCGATTTGCGGATAATTACGATCGGTTTGATCGGCCTTGTTGTAGGCTGTAATCATCGGAATTCCTTTAACGCCAATTTCATTCAGCACTTCTTGGGTTGTTCTGATCATTTGAAGCATGTTAGGGTCGGATGAATCTACCACGTTGATGAGCAAGTCGGCATCTTTTGCTTCTTGCAAGGTTGCCTTGAAGGACTCAACTAAGTTGTGAGGTAACTTGGAAATAAAACCAACAGTATCTGACAATATGAAGCTGAAATTGTTTTTCATGTCGATTCGACGCACGCTGGTATCAAGGGTTGCGAAGAGCATGTTTTTGACGAAGACTTGTTTATCTGAACTTTCATCTGAGAAAGCCTTGAGCAAGCCATTCATTGTAGTTGATTTTCCGGCGTTGGTGTAACCGACGAGTGCAACTTTAGGGATGCGGCTTTGGTTACGACGGTTTGCCTTGATCTCTTCTTGGCTTTCGACAGCCTTAAGCTCCTTCTTAATTGCAGAAATCTGTTTACCAATTGTTCGGCGATTCATTTCTAGTTTAGATTCACCGGCACCACGGTTGGCGAATCCACCACCACGTTGCTGGTCCAGATTGTTTTCTGAAGGGTGAAGTCGAGGAAGTTCGTATTGCAAGCGAGCGAGTTGAACTTGCAACTTAGCTTGCTTAGTACGGGCACGACTTGCGAAGATCTCTAAAATTAATTCAGTCCGGTCAATTACTCGCAGCTTAGTCATCTTCTCAAGATTACGAATCTGCACTGGTGTTAGTTCATCATTCAAGACTAAGACCTTGGCTTTTAATCCCTGGGCCATCGCTTTGATTTGGTTGATCTTGCCGACACCGAAGTATGTTCCGGAGGCGATGTTTTCGAGATTTTGCTGAGCTTGACCAACTACTTTCATATTATTAGCCTCAGTTAGGTTAGCTAACTCGGTCATATAGTAGTCGAAGTTTGGATCGTTGAGATTTACCCCAGCGATAAATGCTTTTACCTTTTTTGGTTGATTGTCAATCATACATTCACCTACTTTCAATTTTATAGTCTATCAATTATAGTACACTTGCTGAAAATAGAAAAGTAAATGAATTTTATGGCGATAATATGATAAAATTGCTAGTTTCTTCGACTTGTAAGCGGCTTAATTGCGATAAAGACTATAAAAAAGCTTTAGATCGTTATATAATGTTAAGAGTTAAATGACAAAATTGGGGAGAAAGTATGACAGAAGACAACAAACCAAAGCAAGTCCAGCATCAACATCACCACCATCACAGAAGTAAACGTAGAAGGAAGAAATTCTGGCGCGTTTTCTGGATTGTGATTGCCGTTTTAGTTGTTGCTGGAGTTTTTGTTTGCGGAATGGTATATAAGAATCTCCGCGACACTGCAGATAATATGTATACTCCGGTTGCTAAGCAGACTAAGAGTAATAAAGGTAGAACATTAGACAATCTATTAAATGAAAAGAAACCTATTAATATCCTATTATTAGGTACTGATACTGGTGCGATGGGTCGTCACTGGAAAGGTAGAACCGATACCATGATGATGCTATCGATTAATCCTGAAAAGAATACAACTGACATCACTTCAATTCCACGTGACTCGGCTGTAATCTTTCCAGACTTCAAGTCTTATGGTGTTACTAAGATGAACTCTGCTTATACTTTAGGCGGCGTTTCAGAAACTATTAAGACAATCGATAAGTATTACAGTATCCCAGTTGATGGTTACATCTTGATCAATATGGGTGGCCTTAAGAAGGCTATTAACCAAGTTGGTGGAATTGATGTAACTTCACCATTGACCTTTAGTAATATGGGGCATGACTTCGTTAAGGGTAAAACTTACCACTTAGATGGTAAAGGCGCATTAGCCTTTGCGCAACTTCGTCATGGGGACCCTAAGCAAGATTATGGTCGTCAAGAACGTGATCGTTTGGTAGTGCAAGCATTACTTAAGAAGTCCATTTCACCAGCAACCTTGCTTAATAAAGATTTCTTAGATTCAATTTCAAATGAAATGCAAACTGACTTAACTATGAATCAAATGTACAAGATCGGAATGGATTACCGTAAGGCTACTAACCATGTTCAATCTGATCATGCGCAAGGTGTAAGTAAAGAAACCAACAATGTTAAGTTTGGCTTAATGGAAATCGAAGTTGTAAGCCGTAAGGAACGTCAACGTGTATCTAACAAGATTAACAATGCACTTGAAGTTCCAACTAAGACCGTAATCAAAGATGACTCTGGTTACAATATGAATTAGGGATGTATTAATGAAAGAACAAGAAACTACTACAAATACAATTGACTTGATGCAGTTATTGAGAATTTGCCGTAAGCATATTTGGGCACTCATATTTTGGAGTGTGGCTCTTGGTGTACTTGCCTTTGCTGTTGCAGATTTCATTATGCCAGCTAAGTACACTTCATCTGCTCAAATCTTAGTTAACCAAAAGGCTAATAAGAATGATCCAAATGCGGCTTATACTACTCAACAAGCTAACATGCAGTTAGTTACTACCTATAAGGATATCGTAACTAGTCCAGTTATTTTGCAAGAAGCTTCTAAACGTTTGGAAAATCCAGTTAAGGTAGTTAAGAAAGCTAAGCCTGCCAAGTATACAACTGATGCAGATGGCACCCGTAAATTAGTTCGTGCAGCTCAACCTGCTGTCGTTGAAAGAGATGGTAAGTCATATTCAGTCTCAGCTAAGCAATTAGCTAAGGAAGTATCTGTTTCAACTCAACAACAATCACAAGTCTTCTCAATTAGTGCAACTACTAATACGCCAGAGAAGGCTCAAGCTGAAGCTAACGCAGTTGCTCGTGTGTTCAGAGACAGAATTTCAGGAATCATGAATGTTAACAACGTTACTATTGTTGCTCCAGCAACTATGGGTAATCAAACTGCACCTAAAGTTAAGATGATTACTATTGCAGGATTTGTAATTGGGTTAGTATTGTCATTTGCAGTAATCCTTATTCGTGAAATGTCTGATACCACTGTTCGTGACGATGATTACTTAACTCAAAACTTAGGCTTAATCGACTTAGGTCAAGTTGCTCACTTCAATGTATCTTCTTCATTCAAGTTGAATAAGAATACTAATAAAAAGCAAAACAAGAGACGTAGGGTATAGGAGGGGATGCAAACATGGCAATCTTTAGAAAAAGACGTGGCACTAACGAAACTATGAAAAAGGGTGCTAAATTGATTACTGTTGCAGACCCACAAAGTGTTGTCTCAGAACAATTTAGAACTATTAGAACTAATATTAATTTCATGGCGGTTGATCATAAAATTAATACATTAGCTTTCACTTCGGCTAATGTAAGTGAAGGTAAATCAACTATAACTGCTAATGTGGCAATCACCTACGCTCAATCAGGTGTTAAAACCTTGTTAATTGATGGAGACCTTCGTCGTCCAACCTTGCATTCGACTTTCAATGTAAGAAACAACACTGGCTTAACTACTGTGCTTACATCAGAAGCTAAGGAGATCAACTTACAAGATGTCGTTGAAGAAAGTGGAATCGAAAATCTCTCAATCTTAACTGCAGGTCCAATCCCACCTAACCCCGCCGAATTAATTGGTTCGCAAAGAATGAGAACTTTCATTGACTTGGTAAAGAGTCACTACGACCTAGTTATTATCGACTTGGCACCTGTTCTTGAAGTATCCGATACTCAAGAACTTGCAAGTCACCTTGATGGTATTGTACTTGTTGTTCGTCAAGGTAAGACTCAAAAGCAAGCTATTGCAAGAGCAGTTGATATGCTTGAGTTCGCTAAGGTTAGAATTTTAGGCTATGTCATGAATGATGTATCTTCTGAAAATGCAGGATACGGTTATGGCTATGGTTATGGATACGGCTATGGTTACGGTGAAAGTGAAAAGAAAGGCTTTCTTTCAAGGTTTAAGAGGTAATGGTATTAGTTGATATTCATTGTCATATCTTGCCAGGGATTGATGATGGTTCAAAAGACTGGCAAACATCAATGAAATTAGCTAAGGACGCTGTTAAAGATGGCATAACTCATGCAGTTATGACTCCCCACACCTTAAATGGAAGATATTTAAATCATAAAGAAGATGTGATTCGCTTAACTGATAACTTCCAAAAAATGCTTGATGAGGCCAAAATTCCATTAACAGTATTTCCTGGGCAAGAGGTGAGAATCTCTGGTGATCTTCCTCAAGCTTTAGATGATGATGACATCTTGTTCTTGGATGAAGATGGCAGATACATGTTGTTGGAATTTCCAAGTGATGATGTGCCGGCTTATTCCAAAGATATGATCTTTCAAGTCATGCAGCGCAGTATCACACCAATCATTGTTCACCCTGAGCGAAATAGTCGGATCTTGAAGAATCCGTCAATCTTGCAGGGATTAATTGAGCAGGGATGTTTAGTTCAAATTACTGCAAGTTCTTATGTTGGAACTTTTGGTAAAGAAATTGAAGAAATGAGCCGTAAATTCATTGAAGCAGGACAATGTGCTTGCTTTGCGTCTGACGCTCACGACTTACCCAAACGAGATTATGAATATAGCGAAGCTTTGCAAAAGCTGAGCAATGAGTTTGGAAGTGAAAAGGCTCAAGAATATCGCGATAATGCGCAAGCAATTGTTAATGGCGACAATGTTCAATTGAACTGGCAGCCCTTAACAACAAAGAAGAAAAAGAAGTTTTGGTTATTTTAGAAGAAACATTGAAGAAATATTATTGTATAGAGAGGACACGACAATCTTATGATGGAGAGTAGTATGATTGATAAAGAAGATGTAAGTGAGAATATTAATACTCATCGTATATACCATTTCTTTAAAAGAGTTACGGATATAATAGTTAGTTCTGTTGCTTTAGTAGTATTATCTCCACTTATTTTAGTTTTATCAATTATTATATTTATTCAAGATGGTCATAGTCCGTTTTATAAGCAAATAAGAATCGGAAAAAATGGTAAACCATTTGGTATGTTCAAGTTTAGATCAATGGTTTATCAGGCTGATAAAATTTTGCAAAGTAATCCTGAATTGTATAAAAAATATGTGGACAATGGCTTTAAGTTGCCGGAAGGCGAAGATCCTAGAATTACTAAAGTAGGGGCTTTTATTAGAAAAACATCATTAGATGAAATACCTCAATTTTTAAATATTATAATTGGAGAAATGGCTTTAGTAGGGCCACGTCCTATTGTAAAAAAAGAAATGGTTGAATATGGTAATAGAATTAATGAGTTTTTATCAGTTAAACCAGGTGCATTAGGTTTATGGCAAGCAAGTGGGCGTGCTAACATTGGCTATCCAGAACGTTGTGATATTGAATTGCGCTATGTTGAAAATGCCTCTTATTGGTATGATGTAAAAGTTTTCTTTGCTTGTTGTATCAGCATTTTGAAGAAAGATGGAGCTTTTTAAGGATTCCCTATTTGGAAAGTTGAGTGGTTAAAATAAAAACTGTAATAATGGTTGCTGCACATAAAAAATTTCCTATGCCAAAGGCTGAAGGATATTTGCCAGTATTAGTTGGTGCAGTTAAAAATTATAAACCTGGAATAGAGTATCAAAGAGATGACGAAGGAGATAACATCTCATTTAAAAATCCAAGTTACAATGAACTTACTGCAGTTTATTGGGCTTGGAAAAATTTAAAAGATGTTGATGCTATCGGATTGGTCCATTATCGTCGTCTCTTTTTTGATACTAAGCCTTATAATTTGGAAAATGTAATGAACGTTCAAAAAATTGAAGACTTACTAAAGCAGTATGATGTAATTTTACCTAAGGTACGAAATTATTACATTGAGACTAATTATTCACATTATATTCATGCACATCATAAAGAGCCATTAGATGAAACTAGAAAAGTGATTAAAGAGTTTTACCCTGACTATCTTTCTTCTTTTGATACTATTATGAGAAGAAGGAAAGCGCATATGTTTAACATGTTTGTGATGAAGCGAGATACCTTTAATTCATATTGTGAATTTATTTTTTGTGTATTGAAGAAAGTAGAAAATCGAGTTGATATTGCTGATTATTCTGTACAGGAAAAAAGAGTATTTGGTTATATTTCTGAACTTCTTATGGATGTATGGCTCGATACTACAAAGCAAAGATATACTGAAGTTAAATGGGAACAGCTGGGTGGAAAAAATAATTTTAAGAAAGCTGTTTTTCTTTTAAAAAGGAAAATGGGAATTCGTACGCAAACACATTTTAAATAATCATTAGGAGTATGTAAGATATAATGAGTGATACAGCGGCTATTGTAGTAACTTATAATAGAAAAAAATTATTAAGCGAATGTATTAAGAAGTTGAAGGAACAAACAGAAAAAGTAGATATTATTATTATTGATAACATGAGTACAGATGGTACCTCAGAAATGTTAAAATCTTTAGAAAAATCTCATGAAATAATATATCATGCTACAGGAAAAAATATTGGTGGTGCAGGTGGATTTCATGAGGGAATAAAATTAGCCTATAGACTAGGATATAAGTTTTTTTGGTTAATGGATGATGATTGTTTGCCTACAAAAGATGCATTGAAAAATCTTAAAGTGATCGATAAAAAGATAGGTGGTAATTATGGTTTCCTTTGTAGTAAAGTTTTGTGGATAGATAATAATATCTGTAAAATGAATATACCAAAAATAAGTATTTCAAAGAAGGTAGAAGATTTTAATAGCGAAATAGTTCCTATTAAAATGGGTACTTTTGTATCATTTTATCTGAAACGTGAAGTAGTTAAAGAGATAGGCCTTCCAATAAAAGAATTTTTTATTTGGGGGGACGATTTGGAGTATAGTCAAAGAATATCTAATAAGTATCCATCTTACTTAGTTAATACTAGTGTAGTAGTTCATAAAACTAAAAATAATTCAGGGTCTAATATAGCTATAGATGATTTTCAACGTATAAACAGATATAGATTGGCATATAGAAATGAAGTTGTTTTATTTAGAGAAGCAGGATTTAAAGAAAAAGTTTATCAATATTTACGACTAGGCTTGCATATAGAACGTGTAATTAGTAAGGCTCCAGATCACAAATGGCAAAGGTTAACAACTATATTTATTGGAACAAAGGATGGTCATAATTTTCATCCTAGAATAGACTATATAGAGTAATAAAAATTTAGATTTTAGGGATTTTATTGATATGTATAAAGTATTAGTATACGGTTTTACTGATGAAACAGTTCATGGTGGCTTGGAAAGTGCAATAATGAATTATTATCGTCGATTTGATAAAGATAAAATACGTTTGGATTTTATTTGCAATAGTTCAAATCTTATTGAATATCATGATGAAATAGATAAATTAGGGGGAAACGTATTTTATACCTCTAAAAGAGGGAAAAATCCATTTCGGTATTATAGAGAGATGGATAAACTTTTTAAAGAAATAGCATCAAATTATGATAGTTTTTGGTTTAATGCAAACGATTTATCAAATATTTATAGTGTTAAGTTAGCAAAAAAATACAATATAAAACGTATTATTGTACACAGTCATAATTCGCAAATATTTATACCTGGAATTAAAGGTAAAATTTATAAAAAATTACATTATGCCAATCGAGCCAAAATTGGTAATTATGCAACAGATTTATGGGCATGTTCTAATGTTGCAGGAAAATGGATGTTTCCAGATAACTTAGATTATAAAATCATTAGAAATGCTATTGATATAAATAAAACCAAGTTTGATGATAAAAAACGTAATAGAATTCGTCATGAGCTTGGACTCCAAGATGCCTTCGTAATAGGTCATGTTGGTAGATTAAATTTTCAAAAAAATCAAAAATTTATTATAAGTTTAACACCCGAAATCAAAAAATTCATTCCTAATGCTAAAATAGTTTTAGTAGGCGATGGTGAAGATAAAGAAGAAATCACAAATATAATAAAGTCTCGTAGATTACAAAATGACATTTTATTAGTTGGGCAAAAAAAGGATATGGCCGGCTGGTATAGTTCATTTGATATGTTATTGTTCCCATCTTTATTTGAAGGATTAAGTGTTGCGTTACTTGAAGCACAGGCCAATGGATTGCCTATTTTAGCATCTGATCGTGTAAGTCCAGAAGAAATTACAATAAATAATAATATATCATTTCAAAGTTTAGAAACTTCAAAAAAGCTTTGGATAGAAGATATTAAAAGGATTCATAAATATCATAGCAGAATAAGTAATGATGAAATCCATTCTAATTTTGAAAAAAAGAGATATGATATCGATGTTGAGGCCAAACGAGTGGAAAAAGAATTAATTAGTGAGTAGTTGTTAAAATGAAAAGAAAAGTAGATTGTGTTGTTGTAACTTTTAATAGATTGACTTTATTAAAGGAATGTTTGCATGCAATATTAAAACAGAATTATCCAGTTGAAAACATTTTTGTCATTGATAATAATTCTACAGATAATACGTGGAATTTTTTAAAAAAGCTATCACAAAAATTTCCTAAGATTGTTCCTATTCATATGAATAAAAATCTAGGAGGAGCAGGTGGATTTAACTTCGGAATACATGAATTTATAAAGAGAAGTAAATCCGATTATGTATGGATAATGGATGATGATACTATTCCTAGTGAAAGTGCTTTATATGAACTAACAAAAAATGTTGATTTAATAAATGATTTAGGCTTTTTAGTAAGTAATGCTAGATGGAAAGATGGAACTCCTGCTGTAATGAATGTTCCCTCACCAGCTAATGAATGGAATAAATTGTCTGATAAAGGATTAACCAAAGTAGAATATGCTTCATTTGTTTCTATTATGTTTCCCAGAAAAGTTATTGAAAAGATCGGTTTACCAATAACTGATTATTTTATTTGGGGAGACGATGTTGAATATACATTGCGAATTACTCAAAATGGATTTGAGGGTTATTTAGTTAATAATTCTATAGTAGAGCATAAGATTAAGAGTAACATTGGAGTAGATATCATTACTGAAGCTGATAAAAAAAGAATTGGTAGGTATTATTATTCTAGAAGGAATGCTGTATTTACCGAACGAAAAAGAAGAAGTAAAAAGGATTTAGTAAAATGGATAGTAAAATGTAGCATTATTGAACCAACTAAGGTATTACTTTATTCAAAAAATTATAAGTTTTTAAGAATAAAAACAGAATTGAAAGGAACTATTGCAGGTATGTTTTTTAATCCCACAATTGAAAAAGTAAATGAAGATGAAGAATAGTTGCAAAGGTTGGAAACAAATATGATATATTATTTATTTTTTACAACTTTAATACTAACAGCAGTAGCCTATTTTGCAAATCATAAAGATTGGATCTCTCCAAGTTTTTTGTTTAGTTTGTCTTTCTTATTTGCTTCATTTTTTTTAATGCTTAATATTAATAATTGGGGTAATAGTTTTGATTTAAAAACTTATTTGGTGATTTGCTTAGGTATTTTGGAATTCATTATCGTTTGTTACTTAATAGATTTTTTATCCAAAAAAACTACTCAAAAAAATCTAAATAAATTTGGAAAAATATTTTTATTAGATAAAGGATATTTAAAATTATTGGGAATTGAAATTTTACAATTATTTTTTATTCTAATAATAGTATTAGAAATAAAAAGAGTAACTGGTCAATCTAATATCTCTAATGCTATAAATCTAATAAATAAAAGTGCTAATGGTTATGTAATAGTAAATTACTCTTTACCTACGTATATCGGGTTAATGGAAACTTTTAATCAGAATGTAGGAATTTTGGGAGAATATCTCTTTATAAGAGAATTGACTTTAAAAAAACATTTCAGTTGGATTTTATTTTTAGAAGCCTTGATCGGAATTTTTAGTCCCATGTTGAGTGGTTCAAGGGGTGGAACTATATACGGATTAATTAGCTTAGCAGTTTTTACGCTAATGATTCAGCAAAGGAAGAGTAATTGGAATTCTAAGAAAAATAGAAAGTATATATCAATTATTATATTAAGTGTAATAGCTGTGCTTTTACTTTTGCAATGGTCAGCCACATTGGTAGGAAGAAATGTGGCTTCTAGTAGGATGTTTGATTATATATCAATATATGTTGGAGCGGAACTAAAAAATTTAAATGGATTTATAACTACAGCTAATTTTCCTATTGTTGGAGATATATTTGGACAACAAACGTTTTATAAAATTATATTGTTCCTTATAAAACATGTCGGGTTGAGAATCCCAATTTATAATTTAGATTTACCATTTCAATTTATAAATGGGTATAACTTGGGAAACGTTTATACTACATTTTATCCATGGTTATATGATTTTGGTTATAAAGGAGTAGCCATATTAATATTTGTAATGGCTGCAGTATCTCAATGGATCTATAAGGCAGCAAAAAGAAATAGTAATAATTTTGCTCCTTTTTATAAATTGTTTTATGGTGGAACTATCGCACCATGTATTGCTTTCTCGTTCTTTTCTAATAAGTTTTACGAGGCATTTGACATTATTTCAATCATTTTATCAATTATAATTTGGAAATTTCTAAGTTTACTTTTTGCTAAGGATATGAAGTAGAGGGGATATAATTATGAACTATTTAGTAGTTGGATCTGGTTTGTTTGGCGCAGTATTTGCCCATGAAGCTGCAAAACGTGGAAACAAAGTAACAATAATTGAAAAAAGGGATCACATTGCAGGTAATATTTATACTAAAGAAGTAGATGGTATTCAAGTTCACGAATATGGTGCCCATATTTTTCATACTTCTAATAAGAAGGTGTGGGACTATGTTCATCAATTTGCTGACTTTAATCGTTATACTAATAGTCCAGTGGCTAATTACAAAGGACATATGTATAATTTGCCATTCAATATGAATACTTTCAGCGAAATGTGGGGAGTAAGAACTCCACAAGAAGCTCTCGATAGGATTAATGAACAGCGTCAAGAGATGGCAGGTAAAGAACCCCAAAACTTGGAAGAACAGGCTATTTCGTTAATTGGTAGAGATATATACGAAAAGTTAATTAAAGGTTATACTGAAAAACAATGGGGCAGAAAATGCACTGAACTTCCTGCTTTCATTATTAAGCGACTTCCAGTTCGATTAATTTATGATAACAACTATTTTAATGATGATTATCAAGGCATTCCCATTGGAGGTTACACTCAAATGGTAGAAAAGATGTTAGTTAATCCTAACATTACTGTTAAGTTAAATACGGATTTCTTTGATAAGAAGGATGAATACCTTAAGAACTACGATAAAGTAGTTTACACAGGTATGATTGATAAGTTCTTTGATTATAAATTAGGTGAACTAGAATATCGTTCACTTCGCTTTGAAACTGAAGAAAAGAACGTTGGCAACTATCAAGGTAATGCTGTTATTAACTATACTGAAGCTGAAATTCCTTATACTCGTATTATTGAACACAAACATTTTGAATTTGGAAAAGGCGATAAGGATAAAACAATTATTACCCGAGAGTATCCTACTGATTGGCATCGCGGGGATGAACCTTATTACCCAGTAAATAATGATAGAAATAATGATTTGTATACTAAGTATGCTGAATTAGCTAGGAAGCAAGATAAAGTTATCTTTGGTGGACGTCTTGGTCAGTATAAGTATTACAACATGGATCAAGTGATTGATGCTGCTTTGAAAGCAGTTAGTGAAAATTTAGGTGATTAAGCCTAATGAAGGTTATAAAAAACTATCTTTATAATGTAGAATATCAAATTCTTGCAATTATTGTTCCGCTTATTACTTCTGCATATGTTAGTCGTGTTTTACGTCCAGAAGGTGTAGGTGCAAATGCATTTACTAATTCTATAATTAATTATTTTATACTAATTGCTAATATGGGTATAGGATATTATGGTAATCGACAAATAGCTTATGTACGAGAAAATAGTAAAAAGATGGCAAAAACATTTTGGGAAATCCAAATTGTTAAAACGATCATGACATTAATTGCATGTATTGCATTTGAAGTTTTCATGATTTTTTATACTCGTCAGTCAAATTACATGTGGGCACAATCAATTAATTTAATTGCAGTTGCCTTTGACATTTCTTGGTTTTATGAGGGAATTGAAGACTTTAAAGTTACAGTTCTAAAGAATTCTTTTGTAAAGATAGTTTCAATGATTGCTATTTTTCTACTTGTTAAAAATCCTAATGATGTAACTTTATACATTATAGTTTTAGCTGTTTCAACATTATTAGGTAATTTAACCTTATGGCCTAATGTTAGAAGAGATTTACCTAAAATTAATATTAAGTCGTTAAATCCCTGGCCCCATTTTTTACCAATGATTGAATTATTTATTCCACAAATTGCTACCCAAGTATATGTGCAATTAAATAAGACTATGCTTGGCGGCATGGTTAGTGAAACTGCATCTGGTTATTATCAATATTCTGATAATTTAGTTAAATTGATTTTGGCCTTAGTGACAGCTACAGGAACAGTTATGCTTCCTCATGTTGCTAATGCAGTGTCCAAAGGAAGTATGAAACAAGTTAATGCTATGCTTTATAAATCGTTTGACTTTGTTTCTGCGATTGCGTATCCAATGATGTTTGGAGTTGCAGCAATATCTTTAACTTTGGCTCCAATGTATTATGGGCCAGGGTATGAACCGGTGGGTAAGGCAATGATGATTGAAGCAATTGTTATACTTATGATTGCTTGGAGTAATGTCATCGGAGTTCAGTATTTACTTCCACTCAATAGAGTAAAGCAATTTACTGTATCAGTAACAGTGGGTGCTTTTGTGAATATTATTTTAAATGTACCTTTAATTCAGCTTTGGGGACTTAATGGAGCGATGTGGTCTACTGTTATTTCTGAATGTGCTGTAACTTTGTATCAATTATGGGTTGTGAGACATTCATTAAGTTATAAATTATTATTTCAAGGTTCTTGGAAATATTTTATTTCAGGATTACTTATGTTTATAGTAGTCTTCTGGATGAATAGATATTTAAAAGAATCATGGTTAATGATGTTACTAGAAATTTTTGTAGGTATTATTGTTTATGTATTTTTACTTATATTATTACGAACTCCTATAGTTAAGCAATTTAAGGATTTATTAATCTCAAAGCTAGCAAAGAATTAAATTTATATTTTTGGAGTTTTTAAATGAAAAAAAGATTATCAAATTTGGAGTTATTAAGAATAGTCAGTATGTTTTTGATTGTTTTAGGGCATACTACTTGGCAAACCAAATTTTCATATTCAACGATGCCATTGGCACATAAAGTATCTATTCAATCTTTATGGATTGGCGGAGAAATGGGAGTATGGGCTTTTACATTAATATCTGCTTATTTTCTAAGTACATCTAATTTTAAAAGAAGAGCATTAAAAAATATATGGGGACTAACTTTATTTTATTCAATAGCTATTTATTTAATTTTAGTCTTTACTAATACCGCACCACTAAATTTTAAGTTTAGTTTAAAATCTTTCCTACCAGTTTTAACAGGGAATTATTGGTATGTTTCAGCATATATCGGTATGTATATATTAATACCATTTTCTAATAAACTTATTAGAGAAATGAATAAAAAAGAATACAATATCTTTATTATAATATTATTTGTGATGTTATCCTTATTACCATATTTAAAAAATATAACGGTAGTCACTAACAATAATTCTATATTTAATCTTTTGTATATTTATTTTATAGGTGGTTATATAAAAAAATATAAAGAAGATTTTTCTAAAGCAAATATGAAATATTATATATTAACTTTTATTTTATCCGTAATTTTAATGATTTTATCTATAACCATATTAGATATTATTAGGCCAAAATCATGGAGTGCATTCTTAACTACATCTAGTCCATTAGAGGCGATAGCGGGCATATCATTATTTTTAATTTTTAAGAATATAGATATAAAACATAGTAAGTTTATAAATACAATTGCCGCTTCGACTTTTGCTGTTTATTTGATTCATTGTCAAACAGTATTTTTTCCAATTTTGTGGGGAAAAATAATTAGAGCACAGCAATATGAAAATAGCTCATATATTATTATATACGAGATTCTGATAGCAATTATTATTTATATAGTTGCTACAATTATTGATTTAATACGTCGAGAAATTGTAGGTTTGTTTAAAACGCAGGTTATGAAAAGAGATTAGGATATGCAAATGGCACTAAAAAAATTAAATGATATAGAAATAAAAGAAGCTTTACTTGAAACATTAGTATATTTTGATCAAATTTGTAGAAAGTACAATTTAAAGTATACTCTCCATGCTGGGTCTTTATTGGGTGCTATACGGCATAAAGGATTTATTCCATGGGACGATGACATTGACGTTGCTATGCCATATGTTGATTATAAAAAGTTAATTTCATTAGGTGATGAAATTAATAAAAATGGTCGTTTTATACTACATGGGTATTCAGAAGAAAAAAATAATGAGGAAAATTATATATATCCATATTTAAAGTTAGAAGATAATACAACTGTTGCAAATTTTAAGTTCATGAAAGATAGTGGCGGAAGTTGGGTAGATATTTTTCCAATAAATAGTGTTCCAGTTAATCAAAATAAATATATTAAGTATTTAAAAAAGGTTGATTTAAATTTAAGATTATTGTTTGCTGGAAATAGAATAAAGAATCAAGATTCTAAATTGCATAAGATATTTAGAAGTATTTTATACGCTAATCGAAATAGTTTACGAAATAATTTAGTGAATAAGATTGAAAAGTTAAATACTTTGAATACGGATGTTGTAAGCGATACAATTGGTTTCTCTATTGGTGCTAATTATGATAAAGCCGCTAAAAAGGTATTTCCTCGTAATTGGTTTAATCACTATGTTGATGCTGATTTTGAAGGTCATAAATTTAAGGTTATTAAGAATTATGATAAATATTTAACAATCGAATATGGTGATTGGAGAAAATTACCACCTGTTGAGGAACGAATTAATAAACATGGCTTTGACTTATACAAAAAAACTGTTAACTAAAAATTGTGGATAGTTACTGTTGTGTTGATCAATAAATATTGTGAACTGCATGCTTTACTGATTATTTGGGGATAAAATATGTTAACTAAATATAAATTTGAAGTACTTAGATTTTTAGAAAAATATGGAGCAGGCGCATATACTCATAGACAGTTATCAGATACATTGACTATTTCAAATACAGAAATTACTAAAGATATTTCTGAGATGATAAAAGATGGACTAATAAATAAAAAAGATGATTATTTAGAAATAAGTAGTAAAGGATTATTGTCTCTTGAACCCTATAGAGTAACGAAAGCCGTAATTTTAGCAGCAGGTTTTGGTTCACGTATGATGCCGGCTACTAATGATAAGCCCAAGCCTATGGTTACAGTAAATGGTAAGAGAATTATTGAAACCTTATTAGATGCATTAGTTGCCGTAGATATTAAAGATATAACTATTGTTAGAGGTTATAAAAAAGAAAAATTTGATGATTTGTTAAAAAAATATCCATTTATTAAGTTTATTGATAATAATAATTACGATAAATACAATAATATTTCTTCAGCAATTTTATTAAAAAATAGTTTTATAGGTGGAGCATATTTATGTGAAGCTGATCTTTACATTACTAATCCAGATATCATTACTAAGTATCAATATGCAAGTAATATTTTAGGTTCTTGGTCATTAGAAACTGACGACTGGAGCTTTAAAATGGATGATAATGGTTATATAAGAAATTATCAAAAAGGAAATACTTATTGTTGGAATTACTATGGTATTTCTTATTGGACTCCTGAGGATTGTAAAAAGTTAAATAGAGATTGGGCAAGATTCTTTAATACTGAAAATGGTAAAGATATCTTTTGGGAGCAGGTTCCATTACAATTGAATTTTAAAGATTATCAGGTCGAAATTAGACCATGTAGTAAGTCTGATATAATGGAAATTGATAATTATTATGAGCTTGCGCAGTTAGATTCTAGTTATATAGATAAATAGAAAAAAGCTACAGGTTGTTGTAGCTTTTTTATTGGAGAAACATATGGATATTAATGAATTTAAGCTATTAAATTATTTTTATAATAAGTCGCATAATAGATCTTCTATTTTATTAGATAAGCAAACTCAACGTGTATTAAATAATAAAAAGTTAGTTCAAAACTGCATTACTAAAGGTCTAATTAGAAATAATAAGATAACCGATGAAGGAATAAATAAACTACAACCTTATAAGGTAACAAATGCAGTGATTATGGCCGCCGGTGCTGCAACAAGACTTATTCCTATTTCACTAGAATATCCGAAAGGATTGTTTGAAGTACGAGGACAGAGGCTTATCGAAAGAGAAATAAAACAACTTAAAGAGGCAGAAATCACTAATATTACAGTTGTTTTAGGCTATAAGAAAGAGATGTTTTATTATCTTAAAGATAAATATGATGTTAAATTAATCATTAATGATCAATACAATATTAAAAATAACATTGAAAGTTTATATTTGGCCAAAAATGAACTTAGTAATACTTATATTTGTCCTTGTGATCAATACTTTATAAATAATCCTTTTAATAAATTTGAATATAATTCATTTTATGCAGGTTATGAATCAGATTCTCAGGCCGATGAAATGTATGCAATTACTGATAATGAAGATAAAATTATTGATATGAAGAAATCTATGTCAAGTGGGGATATCCTTTTAGGACATACATTTTGGACTAATGAATTTTCTCAAAAATTTATAAAAATTGCAGAATCGGATCAAAAAGTAGGGAAGTATAATAATCAATTTTGGGAATGGCTAGTTAAAGATAATCTAAATAATTTTCCAAATTATTACTTTAAAGAATATCCTGTAAATACTATTTTTGAATTTGATTATTTTGATCAATTAAGAGATTTTGATCAAAAATTTGTAGGACATGCTAATAGTCAAATTTTACGTAATATAAAATTAATATTTAGATGTGAAGAAGAAGACATCGTTGACTTTAGACCTATAAAAGAAGGGATGACCAACACCTCTTTTGTTTTCAGAGTTCATGGAGAAGACTATGTTTATCGTCATCCAGGAACTGGTACAGAGAAGGTGGTTAATCGTAAAAATGAAAAAGAGTCATTGCTAATAGCGAAGAAATTTGATGTGGATCCGACTTACATCTATATGGACTCTACTGAAGGATGGAAAATATCTCGTTATATTCCAGAATTTAGAGAGCCAAAATATAATGACTTTGAAGATAGTAAAAAGATTATTCCAGTTTTAAGAAGATTACATTCGGCTGATGTGAAAGTGGATTATGGAATGAAGCCATGGGAAGATGCTGAAACCATGGAAAAATTGATAGAAGATAAAGATTCTAAAGTATTTAGTAAGAATAAGACTTTAAAAGAAAAGGTTTATAAATTATATAAACGAACTCTTCTAGATAGTGTTAAAAAATGTTTTTGTCATGGTGATACTTATTGTCATAATTGGATGGTTGAACCTAATGATCATGTTTTACTAATTGACTGGGAATATGCAGGTTATTCTGATCCAGGAATTGATGTTGGATACTATATTGTTGATGCGATGTACGATTTTGAAGATGCCATTAGGTTCATTAAAGAGTATTTAGGTGATGAATATAGTGAAGAAAAAGAATTTCACTATTTAGCTTATGTTGCCATTATTGCTTATTATTGGTTCGTTTGGGCCGTTTATCGTGAATCATGTGGAGCCAATATGGGGGAATCACTTTATAATTGGAAAAAAATGGCTGAAAAGTATTCAACATACGTAATTAATAGATATCATTTATAGAAAGTATTAGAATGGAAAAAGATAATCAAGTTGTTCGTGTATTAGGTTTAAAAGAATCTATTAGTATGACAATTGGAACAGTTGTAGGTGTAGGGCTTTTTACAACCGGTTCGGCCCAAATTGGCAAAGTTGGGCCATGGATTATTGTATTTACTTTTGGAGCATTATTAATATCTATTTGGCCGTGTTTGCTTTATGGTGAAATGTCGGCGATGATTCCAGTAGCAGGTGGTACATATAATTATGCTAAATATGGACTTAATAGAATGTGGGCCAATATAGCCGGGTGGCAATACATTGTTTCGGTTGTTGCTATTGGATCAGGGGAAACTCTGTCATTTGCTAATTATTTTAAGATATTACTTGAACAATTTGGATTTAGTTGGGCCACCCAAATTGATTCTAGAGTAATAGCAGTTTTATTAATTATTGCCTTTTTGATATTAAATTATCGGGGAATTGAAATGTCAGGAAAAGCACAAACGGCATTCGTTTTCTTTTTCTGGGGATGTTCAATTCTTTGGTTTCTTTATATGATTCCTAGAATTCATCTTAGTTATTTCGGTGGCTTGGAAATGAATTCATTTCCACCATTTAAAGAGTTGATGTATATTTTTGGTTTAGTTTGGTGGTGTTATACAGGTTTTGAAACTTGTGTGTCAATGGGTTCGGAAACAAAATATCCACAATATACTTTACCAAGGGCATTAAAAATTTCTGTTTTTCTAGTTTTTGCAGTTAATGCATTGTTTCAATGGTTTTTAGTTGGTTTAGTTTCCCATAAATATTATGGATTTTTATCAACGGCAACTGCTCCTTATGCTGATGGATTAAAAATTATAGGAATGACGGGCTTTCCACTTATTCTTCTCTGTATAGGAATTGCTTTTGGTGGGGATCTATCTACAATAAATCCAGGCATTGCAGCACCTGCACGTTACATTTATGCAATGGCAAAAGATAATGCTTTACCTAAATTTATGGAAAAGATTCATCCAAGATATAAAACACCGTATATTGCTGTTATTACTGTGGGAATTATTAACATTATTTTGATATTGACTGGATCAATTAATTATATTGCTTCAGTTTCATTTGTTTCTTTAGCAATTTGTTATATCATAGGATGTTTGGCATTTGTTGGATTGCGAAAAAAATATCCAAAAATGAAACGCCCGTACAAGGCTCCAATGGCTATGGTGGGTGTTGTTGTCACGGTTATTACTTATCTTGTAATGTTGATATTTGCTGATCAAATTGCTTTAACGACGGCCGTAATTATTATCATATTATCAATTATTTATGCTATTTTTATTAAGAAGAATAATAATATAGTTGATTTAGATCAAGTGGCCGAACAAGTGGATCAAATAGCTGAACCTACTAAGAAAGAAAAGGTAAAAATTGATCATGAATATGCTATTTGGAAATATATAACTATAATAGTTTCAATTTTTGCATTATCAATTTATTTATTACCAATTTTGTTTAATAGATAGAGGAAAAAATGAAAATTATAGATTTTGAAACCATTAAAGAATTTGCAGCAAATTTCGATCCAAATGATTGGTATAATTGGGTTGATTATGCTCTAAAGAATAAATCAGATTTTGAAATGCCACCTAAATCACGGATTACACAAGAAAATGATAATTATTATAATGTTATGCCAGTTCTTTATGATAAAGAAAATCTTGCAATAGTTAAGATGATTGGTAGACATAATTTAAAAAAAGAAGAAAATCGCTCATCAATGATGGGAGATATTATGCTTTATGAAGCTGACACTGGAATTCTTAAAGGGATTATGGATGCTGAATATATTACTACGCTTAGAACTGGAGTAGTTGCTGCTCATTCTGTTGAACTTTTTTCTAAAAAAGATTCTAAAATTTTGGGTCTAATTGGTTTAGGTAACATTATGACAGTTTTTTTAAAAACGTTGGTTGCTAAATTAGATAAAGAAAAAAATTATACTGTTAAGCTTTATAAGCATCATAATCAAGAAAAAAGATTTGCTAATAAATTTTCTTATTTAAAGAATGTTAAATTTGTATTTTGTGATACATATGAAGATGTTATTTCAAACTCTGATGTTGTAATTTCAGCTGTTACTAAGGCAACAGAAAATTTTGCTTCTAATGAATGTTTTAAAAAGGGAGTAACCGTTGTACCTATTTCTACAATGGGATTTCAAAATTGTGATGTATTTTTTGATAAAGTTTTTACAGATGAAATTGAGCAAATTAAGGGATTTAAATATTTTAATGAATTTAAATCTGTTACTAACATTACAGATGTTTTAAACAACAAAGCAGAGGGTAGAACCAATAATGATCAACGAATCTTAGTATATAATTATGGAATTGCAATTCATGATTTGTACTTTGCTATGAAATTTTTTGATTTATTAAACGGTAAAAATATAGAGTATAATTATCCAAAAGAAAAATATTTTATGTAGTTTTTACTGTATAGTAATATTGCAATTGGTGTTTAAGTTTCATTATTAGAAAAAATAGTTTTGTCTATATATTTTTATTCTTTGTCAATGGTGTCGATAGAAATCAAATATAATTTTGAAGAAGCATTAAGCTACTTGATGGTAGTTTGATGCTTTTTTAGAATCGTGTTTTTTCATCAAACCTAATGTAAGCGTCAAATAATCAGGTGTCTGTTTTTGTCCTTATTTTTCAGGTATTCTAATCTCATTAAATTTATGGAAGTTAAAATAAATTATGCTTGAAAAACAACAGCCCATCGTGGCACTCAATCACCCGGAAAGACCTAAGAAATCCAAATTGCGCCAGCAACGCAACATGATCAGGCTTAGCGACTTGGGACAGGTCTATATCGTTTGCGGCAAGACCGACTACCGACCTGCGCAATGGCATTGCCGGACTGGGAGCTTTGTTCCAAGAACAGTTTGATCTTGATCCTTTTAGTGGTAAGATTTTCCTCTTCTGTGGCGGCAGAAAAGATCGCTTTAAAGTCCTTTATTGGGACGGCCAAGGAAAGGATTCTGGCCACTCTACAAAAGATTTGAAAACGGCAAAATGACCTGGCCTCGGAATGAAGTTCAAGCTTTATCTTATGAGCAGGTTGACTGGCTGATAAAGGGCTTCTCAATCGGTTCAAAATAAAGAACACAAAAGCGCGCGAATTCTACTAACACTTGAAATCGCACGCTTTTTCAATACACTAGATTATTTGACGCCTATAGATAAGTCATCAATAGGAAACATTATAGAGCCGTTTTTTGTGTAATGAAATATTCGTTTTTGTTTTCTTTGTGTCATTAAATAGCAAAATTGACCAAGATTATCAAACAAATTGAAACCAGATAAAATACAACTTGAGATATAAACTATACATACAAAGTTTAATTGCTATAAGGAGGGCAAGATGGAAGATAAAAACAAGGTAATTGGAAGAAATTTATATAAAATACGGAAAATCAGAAGACTTACTCAGAAACAGTTAGGTGAAAGTGTGGGTATTTCATCGGCTACAATTGGAAATTATGAAAGAGGAGATCGATTTATTCCGGGATACTTAATTCATGATTTGGCTAAGGCGTTGGATGTACCTGACCAATTTATATCCGACAGTATACCATCTGATATTTCTAGAAAAGATATTGCCAATAGCACAGCTAAAGAACTATTACAGAAGATAGCCACTCCTGGTTCTTGGAGAGCACATGAGGTAAGCAAACAAGTTCAGACTATGCAATTATTGCATGAGTTGCTCAAAGATGATTATGAGGAATTGATGCTTGAAGAAGAAAATGATAGTAATAAAGTTGAAGAATTAAAACAAAATATTTTTAATCTATTTGAAGAATTATCTAGTTATGGTGAATTTAGTGATAAATTTAATGACTTTGATGAAAATTTTGAGGTTATGTATTATACCGCAATGTTCTTTTTCAATTATTTGATTGAGCAAAAAGGCATAAATAAAAGAACAGACTTCTTTAATTATGATTCTTTTATTAAAAAGTCTCGGAGATTAATAGATGAAGAGGGTTATGCAAGTGACATTGTAGCTTATGAGTATGATAATGGGAATTTTGAGTGATAGAATTAGTAAATTTGGAGAATTAAGAAGTGGATATAAGTAATTGGATTTCTGCAATAAGCATAGTAGTATCATTACTGATTGCAATATCATCATGGATATACACTGCATGGACAACCTGGAAAAATAATAGGCCTAATGTTGTCGTTTCAATTAGGCATTATCGTTTAGTTGACTCAATGAATAGATATTTAGTAATAAAGAATTTTGGAAAAGTAACTGCTGATATAAAGAGTATGACAAGTAATTGGCTGACAGAAGAAAATGAGAATATTGATTTATCCATCTGAGAAGATACTACCCTTGCACCAGGCCAAGATGACATGATTT
This sequence comes from Lactobacillus agrestimuris, assembly GCF_943193025.1. GTDB lineage: Bacteria > Bacillota > Bacilli > Lactobacillales > Lactobacillaceae > Lactobacillus > Lactobacillus agrestimuris. The sequence goes on along the minus strand of NZ_CALPCQ010000010.1, from coordinate 33,368 downwards.
ATTTACCCGATGGTATAGCTGGAAAATTAAATGTTGTAATTGAATATTTTAGACATGAAAAACAAAATAAAAGAAATAAATTTAAGGATACATTTACTTTCAATATCAACAAAGAATTTGATCTAGAATTTAAAATTAAAGATGGAAATAATGAAGAAACATTTTTAGCAGAAATAGCCAGAACTCTTCAAGAAATGAAAAAGTAATGATCTACATGAAAGGTACAGATATAGATGGATTGGAAAAAAACATTAAATGAATTCATAAAACTAAATCGTTCTTATTTTGACTAAAAGAAAAATAAGAACAATTAATTTACGAGAAAGATATATTTACAATAATTAGAGATTGGATAAGTAGAGATAAAGATAATAGCGCCACACTACCAAGGAATGCTTTAATATTTAGATTATTGGGAACGTGATATCCTCGATTGTTAAATGAAAAAGGCGAAAAATTTAAAAGATTATCAAACAAGTTTAAATGTATTTAAAACTAAATTTATGGATTAATTTATTAAGGAGAAAAATTAGTGTCGAAAAAGGCTAAGTGTAAAATTAATAGTATAGCGATTGAAAACGATTATATAGGAAGTATTTCAATAGTGAATGGTAATCTAGATAAGTTTTATGAACTAGTTGATGGATATATAAAAAAGTCAGAAATCAAAATAAAAAAGTTGGAAAGGATTATTGACCTACTAAAAAGTAGTAATGCATTAATAAATGATCTAGGAGAAAAAACAAAAACATACTTTAAATTTTATGATTTATTAGGAAACATACGAAAAAAAGTTGATAGTCCAATTATAAAAAATAAGATATTTTTATTGCGAAGAGATTTAAATTATTTGCCTAAAATTAAAACTTATATTTTAAATTCTAAGTGCTTAAATTACGGCTCTTTTTTTGATCAAATTATAGAGGCTTATCAAACTAACTTTTATTATGGAGAAGATGCACTGCAATCAGTAGGTCAACGAATGGAGATTATAACAGATTCATTCTCTAGAGTTGCTGCTAAAAGGCTCCCAGTCTTAAATAATATAGAAGACTTAGAAAAACTTACTCCTGGATTAAAAGATAATAATATGAATATGTACTATGACATCGTATCATCTTGGAAGTATGGAGATGGAAGAATTATTTGGCATAGAAATGAAGATTCTTTCCTGATAGATTCGCATAATGACTTTTGTAAAAATTTTGTAGCCACTCGAGATATTAATGAAAAAAAACGTCAACAAGAGGCTAATAAATTCTATGTTAGAAATAATAAGCGGTTGAATAGCTTAGAAGATGTAGAGAAGTCTACTTTAGCTGCTCTGGATGGAATTGCTGGACAACTTTATATAAAAGAGGCAATTAATATGAACGATAAAAATCAAGAAGTGGATCATAATAAATTTGGTAAAGAAACATTATATGAGATACCAATTTATGTATGGGTTTTATTTATTGAAGTAATTCAATGGAATGGGAGAAAAATATTGGATCAGCAAATAGGGACACCTATTTATTATGGTAAGCCTGTAAATAATATAAGAATTTATTATAAAGTAAGAGATTTATTGACTGGTTTTCCTAACAAATATAAAAAATTTATTCCTAAGATGCTTAAGAAATTAACTTATCAAAGAGATATTTATGATGCTCCATTTATTTTTGGAGATACTGTTTTTTTACCTATTTGTTATAGTTTAGATGCAACTTATACTATAGCAAACTTAATGAATAAATGTGAGAAGTGGGAAAATATTAGGGGACATAATTTCGAAAAAAATATTATGGGAAAATTACGGGAGACTAATTATAAAGTAGAATCAAACGAAAAATTAGTAAGTGATAAATCTCATAAAAAAGAAATAGATATAATTTTTCGAGATAAAGATGACAAAGTAGTAATTATGGAATGCAAAACTTTTTCGTCACCGCACAGTTTGAAATATTATAAGATTGAGAATGATAGCATGTATACTAATCTTTACGTAGAACATGCTAAAAATAATTTTTCTTACTTTAGTAAACTATATTCACAGTCCTATTGTGTTTTTTTAGTAGATCAAGTTTTTCCTTCTTCAATGGTAAAGAAGTGGAGTAAAGAATTAGATGCCATTTTTGTTTACTATAAAGATTTTGAGAAGATTATAAATATTTTAAATAAGAGTAGATTATTGGATATTCAAAATAAGACTTTTACTAAAGATAAAATTCTAGAAGAGAGAAGAAAGAATAAAGAAGCGTTAGAAGATGAAGTTTCTTTTTCAAAACATGTAAAATGGAGAAGGTATTATTAAGATAATTATTCTCTTAAGTTTAATAATGAATTCATCACTTTAACTTAACTGTTTAACAGATTTTAGCTAATCCTCTTTTTCAAATATTTCATTGAATCTTCTAATCAACTCAGCATATTTTATATAAAATTATTTAAAGTTTTGAAAAATACTAATTGGAATTTCATCTGGAATGTAATTAATTAAAAATGCACAAGTCCATTTGGTAAGTTCGACTTAATAACAAAAGAAAGAATTCAATGGATAGATTGAAGCGCGACCATTGATTTCATTAGTTCCAGCATATATTTTTGAATGCGAATTGCTTGTAGTAGATAAGGAAAAAGATAAAGGAGATGATTTGGCTAAGGAAGGTGAAAGAAATACGTAGAACGTATTATTTATTAAGAATTTATGGAGTAGCTGATAATAATACAGGATTAGCTAAGTATATTAATCTTTTATAGGGGAATTAAGACTGAACATTAATTAATTTGCTTGTTCTAGTTTAATATCTTTATACTTGCTTTAATAAATCAAATTGTGAAGTATTACCATTAGTATTGCAGAGATTTGTAGTAAAATTGGTTTAACAAGTTAAAAATTAAGAAAGTAAGGGTATAAATAATGTCTGTAAAGAATAATTGGATAATTATTAACGATGAGTATCAGCCTAAACTATTAGAAGAAAAGGTTTGGTCTGAAATACAGAGTTTACCTAAGCATAATTATCGTGGCTTTAAGAATAAAGAAGAGGCTGAAGTAGTTTTTGAAAAATTAAGTGCTGCAGATTTAGAACCGAATTCTCAAAAAGCAGAAGAGAAAATTGAAGAAAATATAGCTAATTTGCAAGATGGTCAAGTCATGATCTTCACTGATGGTAGTTATAAAGACCAAGAACCCAAAAGGTATGGTGCCGGTTGGGGCTACGTCAGTTTATATAAAGAAAATGGTAAACTATCAGAATATCCAGACCATGGTTATTTTTTAGATTCTAAATTAAGACAAGTAAGTGGTGAAATTGAGGCAGTTAAACAAGCCTTGTCAAAAGCATGTACATCACATTTCACTAAAGTAGATCTTTATTGTGATTTTTTGAATTTGATTTTGTGGGACAGTGGCTTTTATCAAACTACGGAAGATGTATCTAAGGAATTTGTAGAATCCATGAAAGATTATCATACTAAGCTAGATATTACTTTTCACTGGGCTCCTTCTCATGAAGGAATTAAATATAATGATGAGGCAGATATTGAAGCCAAGGTAGGATTTAGTGAGGTACCTACTAATAATGAACTTTATGGCGAATTAAATGATCTTCAAGAAAAAGTAGCTAACCATCAAGATGATAATAAAAAATCCGAGATTAGAATTGAAAAAATTAAGAAAATACTTGATATTGAATAATACTTCGGTAGTATTATAAATACACACGAAACTTGGTCTAGTATTTATTTCTTATTTGAATATTTTTTACTCTAAAATAAATACTAATGGCTATCTGTCAAAAGATGTTGATAGAAGTCAAATATAATTTTTGAAAAAGCATAAAACTACTTGATAGTAGTTTTATGCTTTTTCTTTTAGAATCATGTCTTTTTCTTTCAACCTAATTTTGTTGTGGACTGATCTTTTCAAAATTGCCAAAGGGTTTTAAGTACAATTTTTGAGCAAACTATATTCAAGAGTTCCGCTGTGATACTGCTTCATTATGCTTATATGACAGGAATTAAATGAACGACCGAGCATCTGCACAATGTGGAAGCAATTCAGAATAATCCATGCGTTTGGCAATAGTTTACTGGTCAATAATGTCGTAATAATAATTTGAATCTATCATCTTAACCGTTTTAAACTTACTGCGTACAGTGAAAAATGCTTATAATATTTAATAATGCTTGCCTTTGGCTTGTTAGGAAGCACTTTAATCAGTTTATGTCTTTGTCTATCAATGGCAATCAAGTGTAGCGAAGACCGACACTCCTAAATTCATCGAAGGCAAAATGTTTAGGTAGCCAATTATAACTCCAGACTGTATTGGCCATAGACCAGTCTTGGGTCGAACTACTAATAATCCTCCTTGTGGTAACCTAATAAAGACAGGGAGACTATATAAGCATGGCCGTTATGTCAGATGTGTTAGGGCTGCAGGTAAGACAATAATCAAGATGAGTAACAGCATTTACCAAGAGAAGTCATAATCAATAATCTTAATTTCTAAAGAATAGTGTCAGAAAATTTTAACGTAAGAATTTTGTGGTTTATGTAAAAATACTATTGATAGAATATTATAGAAATCTATTCAACAGAATTTATCATAGAATCATTTTATAATTATGAAAAGAAAGGGTATGTAATTGTGAATACTAAAATTGTTTTAAATGCAAATGGATCTGATCTTTATTTAAATTTAAAGACATCATATGTTGATTTTTATAATAGTGAGTATGCTGAAGAGTTATTTGATAATAAAGTCGAGTACTCAAGGTTTAAAAAAAGAATGAAGGATAAGCAAGAAATATATAAACATTCAATGTTGATTACTTGGAGTGATATGGAGAATAAATATTTGAATGACAATGAAATGAGTAGTAGTGGAGATTTTAGTAATGTCTTTTATGGAAAAAGTGAGAAGCTTCAAATGGCTCTGGCCAGATATTTAAAAAATTTAATGGGAGAGAAAAATATTAAAAGATCTAATAATGTATTAAGGTATTTGAAAAATACAGATAAGATTATAAATTTTAATTATACAAATAGTTTAGAAAAATTTTATGGTATTAATAGTGAAAAGATTAGTTATATTCATGGCTCAGTTTATGGCAGACTTGATAAAAATGAAAATTTAGTTTTAGGTTTGTCCAAAGATGAAGATAAATATAATTTAATTAGGCGAACACAGATAGTTTCCAAAGAAGTCAATCGTAATCTTTTGAACTTTATTCGTTGGGTTAACAGAAGAAGAAAAGATGGACGAGGATTAAATGAGGCGGAAAAAAGATTATATTTTGTATTTTTAAATGGTATACATAGTTGTATTTATTTAAATAATAAATCTAGGTTTAAAGTTGAAAAAGAAGTTCCAGTTGAAATTTATTTAAATAGACTAGATTTTTTTATTAAAGAACAAGGAATAGCTAGTTTAAAGAAACTTATTAGAAAAGAAGAGAAATTAAATAAAAAGTACTTTTATACTAAGGAGTATGAAGAATGGATTGAAAAGAAAAAAATTAAAAAAATTAGTTATAAGCTAGCTAGTATAGCTAGAAAAAACTTGTTAAGTAGTTATAAAGAATATTTGTATAAATATGAGTTTTTTGATAGCAATAAAATTCCAAAGAATATGAAAGGCTTCATTAACTTAATGGTAGATTATTTCGAAGAGACGCGATTCGTCCCTTTTAAAATAAAGATTGGTTGTGATATTGATAAAATAGATGAAATTATAATAATTGGTCATTCTTTAACCCCAACTGTTATATATAAAGATAATTCGAGCATTAAAGATCCAGTAAGGTCACTTGATGAATTTGAAAATAGAAACTTTTTGAAAGAGCAAATTAATAAAAAGAAAATAATTGAAGAAAGAGTTATAGATGATGAAGAATTATTTAAAGAACTTTTTAGCGGAAAGAATTTAAAACAAATAAACTTTTTTTATTATAATAAAGAAGAAATAGATTTAGATAAAAAATATATACGAAATTTATGTAAAAATAAAAAAATCAAAATTAATGCAATTAGCTATGAGTAATTAAATTTATGATGATTTGTTCAATATTTTAGAATTGTGGTTAGCCTTAGAAAAATATAATGGAAATAAAAATTTGTCGACCGATTGTAAAATCAAATTAAACACTTTAGAAAATAAAAAAAGTCCATTTGGACCAGTTGGGTAGGATGTTAATAGCTATAAAAACATCTACTGGAGGTCACAAATGGACTTTTTATATTTTAACATGAATCAGTGTGTTAAAGGTAAACACATATTATTTGAAGAGTAGCTGTTATTTAAACTCGTATAAAATACGGTTATTCCATGAGGACTATTGCTTGTGAGCTAGGGTGCTCGCCTTCCACTATTAGCTATAAAGTTAAATTGTTTTGCTTTATCATAGCAAGCAAAAAATAGAAACGATGTTTATCGTTTGAATCATCAACGCTGCAGGTGTAGGTCAGATTTCTAAAGGAAGACAGATTTCATTAAATATGTTACTAAACATTTCTTTGAGGATAATTGGTCATATGTATGTACTAATTGCTATTGGTTATAGGAGATTTTAGCAGGGGTCAGGAACTCTGACTTACCTGAAAAGTTGAAGCAAAATACTAAAATTCATAGTGTTTACGAAAACAAGAAGAAATTAGATCGAAACATTGGAGAATGTCCTAAAAAAATCGATGAACGAATGATTCGAGAGATCATAATCATGTGTATTCCTGATAAAACAGTAGATTGTGTGATGTTAGCTTTTCAATCTTTACACAGTTAATCGAGCATTGGAATGAAATCTTTCAACTAATAATGGTTCAGAATTTGCGAATCTGTATAATCTTGAATAAGCTTATAAAATCTTAGCTTACTATGCTCATCCATTTACTTCTTGTAATAAAGAAACTATTGTAAGATATAACGTTTATTTACAGATTTTACCTAAGGGTGAATATTCAACAACTATTCTACTCACGAGATCATTAGTATTGAAGCGTGGTGTAACTTACTATCAAGAAGGATCTTATCATATCATACTTCAGATGAAATTTTTGAAAGAGAATGGGATTATATCTATTAAGCAGCTTAAGTATTCAATTTATTATTGCAATTTACGAAACAAAAAATTAATAATTCATTTTTAGAATGTATGTTTGTGCAAAACACAATAATACAATATAATGTACTATGCATTGCTAATATCCACAGATATTGTATTGAAAGGAGATATAAATGCCAAAAACTGTAAATTCTGCGTTTAGAGATTTTTTAGATGATGAAGTAAATTTAGATCCTGGTCAAAGTAAAAGAGCACGTGACAGCAGAAATTATTTGCTTACCAATATAGCTGAATTTGGTAAAGCAGCTGATTTCTTTGATTTGTATTCTGATTTTAATTTATATTATGGCTCTTTTGCAAGAAAGACAAAGAAAAAGCCGTTGGATGATATAGATTTAATGGTAGGATTTAGTGGTAACGGATATGTTTATCATAAGGAAGAAGACCATTATTTAATCTCAGTTAATAATGAAGATAAAGAATATGGTTGTACAGATGATGGGTATCTAAACTCACGCAAGGTTATAGAATTACTTAAAAGTAGACTATATCAGATAAGTAATTATCAAAAGGCGGAAATGCATAGAAATATGCAGGCCATAACATTACAATTATGTTCTTATCCATGGAATTTCGATATTGTACCTTGTTTCTATACAATTGATGAATTTTATTTAATCCCTAATGGTTATGGAAAATGGGAGAGAACAGATCCTAGAATTGATAATGATCGCACGACAAAGTTAAATCAAAAGTTCGGTGGTCATTTGTTAGAACTGATCAGGTTAGTTAAATATCTTAATTCAAGAAAGTCGACTGTTACGATTTCTTCGTATTTGTTAGAAGTTATAATTTTAAATTATTATGATAACCAAAATTTTAATGGAAATTGGAAATTAGACGATAATTTAAAAGCTGTTTTTAGAGAGATTGCGACTAAAGTTTTGAATGATATAGATGATCCGAAAGAAATTCAGGGAAATATAAATACTTTAGATTGGGAAGATAGGTATAAGATTTTTACATTTTTTAATAGGAAGGCCTACGAAGCAAGTGAGGCTGTATTGCAGCGGATTATTGGCAATGAACAAAAAGCAATTGAAATTTGGGGTGGGATTTTTGGAGAAGATTTTCCTAGATAGGGTATTAAATGTTTACTGAAGAGTTACAGGAACGACAAAATGATACTATAAATATTAAGAGATTAGCTACTCAACGAAAGCTATACTCAGAGGCAAAAATCATAAATTATTGTAATTTTGTAGTTACAGTTTTAATTCCAATTCTTATATCAGTACTTTCCACAATACCCAATTGGACGCTCCTACGTCTCCCGATTATAATGCTTATCTTTCATGCATATACTTTGCTTGCAATAGGATTACAATATTGGTTGACAACCCTTGTATCTAAATTAAAGAAATTTGCGGCACATATACAATTAAAATTTGATATAGATGTATTCGTTTTAGATTGGGATACTCGATTTCTAGGTATTGATAATGATTATGAATTATTGGTTGCAAAGAAATGTGAAAAATTTTCCGAGAAAAAATTAAATTCTTTATATAACTGGTATGATCTAAGCAAGTTAAAAGATAAAGAAAAGATGGAAGTCATTCGCTTATGTCAAAAACAAAACTTGCAGTGGAATTTTACTATTCGTAGGAGAGCAAATACGAAGCTAAATGGTTTGGTAATAGTAAGTATTATAATATGCTTTTTTATTATGATATTTTTAAGAACTAATTTAGCACAAATAACAAATAGTATGATTAATTTTGTTCCCCTAATTACATGGATTATTGCTGTTAATAAAAATTATAAAAGAGATAAAGCTATTTTAAGTGAATTACATGGTCTAGTGAATGATAAAAGATATGTTGAAGATACGGCTTTATTGATAGAGGCAAAGATTACTGAATATAGACAAAACAGTAGTCTAATTCCAGATTTCATTTATCATATTCATAGAAATGGTGATGAAAAAGTATTTAGACAAGCGCAAATTATCACTGCTGAGAGTCACGCATCTAAAAAATGAGTTATATAAGTATTTTTGGCCATTATGTTTTGATACTAAATAAATGGAAAATTTGTGAACAATGCATATGTTTTAATGCACTATTATAATTAGAAAATTTGTTAATGCCAGCAACAGAAAGTGGTCATGATGAAAACGGCACAAAGACTGGCTATATTTCTTGGTATGATTTCACCAAGAAAATCTATCGTCAAGCCGGCTATAAGACTAAGGTAACGCCAGTCACTACTGAAGAATATGGTTTATCAAAGGCAGTTCGTCCATTTAATTCTCGTCTAGATAAGAGTAAGTTAGAAGAAAACGGCTTTAAGCCCTTGCCAGTATGGCCCGATGCTGTAAAGCGCTACTTAGAAATCTTGAAGAAGCAAGGCTTCTTTGATGAATTGGGGAAGTAGTTATTTGTTATATAAATAATCAACAGAAAAAGCAATCCTAGAATAGCAACTAGGATTGCTTTTTTAAATTGATTTTTTAATAACTGCTTTTAGTGTTTCTTCTTTCAATTTATTAGTATCTATTGGTGTTTGTTCTTCATAGCCACGTGCTAAGCAATCTCCTAAATATAGTTGTGATACCGGACCAGCAACAGAGCCAATGTTCATAAATTCACCAACAGCAGTTTGTAATTTCACATCTCCCAGTTGAGAAATTGGGGAATTAAGGTCATTTGAAATTGTAATGATTTTAGCACCATTTTGTTTTGCTAATTTAAGTGAATCATACGTGTCACGGGTATGCCCCGATAAACTCATACCTATGACTACATCATGTTCACTTAGTAAAGGAGCAATCTGCACTTGTAAGTGTGGATCAGTTTCTGCATGCGCAATTAAGCCAATACGCAACCATGTTTTTTCATAGTCTTTTGCCGATTCGCCTGAGTGTCCTACACCAAAGATATAGACGCGCTTAGCTTCTAGTAGCAAACCGATTGCCTTATTTAGGCTTGAAGGATTAATCAGTTGTTCAGTTTTACGAATTGAATTAACTAGAGTATTAGCGCTATTTCCGTAAAACGTATCATCTGCTTTTTGGGATTGAGGCGGAATTATTGATTCCTGTGCAAGAGCAATCTTAAGCTGAGCAAATCCGGAGAATCCAAGCTTCTTACATAGGCGCACAATCGTTGCATCACCAGTTCCTGCATTTTCACGAAGAGATTTCATTGTGGAGTAAATCACCTCTTCACTGTGAGAAGCGATGTATTGCGCCAATTTTTCTTCTGTTTTTGTTAATTTATTTTTATTATCGTTTAAAAGTTGTAAAAAATTCATAATTATCATCTCTATATAAATAATATCATACGTTATCATTTAGAAAGCGCTTGCACAAAAATCACTAGCGTAGTATATTGTGCTTAGGAGGAAAACTCCAAATAAAGCACAATTTGGAGCAAAACTATTATGAATAAAGAGGAATTTATTAACAAGGTGCATGGTGGCTTAATTATTTCCTGCCAGGCTTTACCAGGTGAACCACTTTATACTGCCGAAGGTGGGGTAATGCCATTAATGGCCAAAGCCGCCGAACAAGCTGGAGCCGTTGGTATTCGGGCAAACTCAGTACGTGATATTAAACAAATACAAGCTGTAACGAACTTGCCAATTATCGGTATTATTAAAAAAGATTATCCGCCAGAAAAACCATATATCACTGCTACCATGAAGGAAGTAGATGAATTGGTTGAAACTGGGTGTGAAGTAATTGCTTTAGATTGTACTTTACGTCCAAGACATGATGGTAAGACTATTGGTGAATTTATTCATGAAGTTAAGGCCAAATATCCAAATCAATTATTTATGGCCGATACTTCTAATTTTGAAGAAGCTAAAAATGCTTATCAAAATGGAATTGACTTTGTAGGTACTACTCTTTCAGGGTATACCGAAGAAAGTCCAAAGACTGATCATCCTGATTATGACTTAATTAAGGCACTTGTTGATGATGGAATGCCGGTAATTGCGGAGGGAAAAATTCATACTCCCGAACAACTGGCCAAAGTAATAGAGATTAATCCTACTGGTATTGTGGTTGGTGGAGCAATTACTCGACCGTTACAAATTGCTAAAACATTTACCTCTGTTTTTAACAAAGTGAAAAAATGATTTTTAAGAAAGTGTGATTGATATGTCGAAGCGATTTTCCAAAATAGGTCAGTCCTTTTCGCAATTAGGACAGGCCTTTATGCTACCAATTGCAATTTTACCGGTTGCCGGTCTTCTTCTAGGATTGGGTGGTGCATTAACTAATGATGCTGCAGTTAATGCGTATCCTTGGCTAAATCAGGTTTGGCTACAAACAGTCTTAAAAGTAATGAACTTTGCTGGAAATGCTGTTTTTAGTAATTTAGCATTAATTTTCTCGATTGGGTTAGCTGTTGGACTTGCTAAAGGAGATAAAGGAACTGCGGGATTAGCAGGTGGAGTTGCTTACTTAGTGTACACAGCTACTATTTCTGGCTTATTACAATTGTTTGATCCTAAAAATAATATCGATACTGGTGTTTTAGGAGCAATCGTTATAGGTTCAGTTGTAGCTTATTTACATAATCATTATCGTAAGACACAATTACCACAATTTTTGGGATTTTTCGGTGGATCAAGATTTATTCCAATTATTTCTTCTTTGACAGCAATTGTGATTGGTGCAATTTTCTTCATTATTTGGCCACCAATTCAGAGTTGGTTGACCAGCGCTGGTTATGCGATTGCTAAAATGGGAAGCTTTGGTAGTTTCCTTTATGGATTCTTACTTCGTCTAACTGGTGCAGTAGGATTACACCATACTATTTATCCAATGTTTTGGTATACAGCATTAGGTGGAACTGCTGAAGTTGCTGGTAAAACCGTAGTTGGTGCGCAAAATATTTTCTTTGCACAATTAGCCGATCCTAACCATCATGGTCTTTTTACATACGGAACAAGATTCTTTGCTGGACGTTTTGCGACAATGATGTTCGGTTTGCCAGGTGCTGCACTTGCAATGTACTTATGTTTACCAAAAAGAAATCGTAAAAAAGATGGTGGGTTATACCTTTCAGGAGGATTAACTTCATTTCTAACAGGTATTACTGAACCACTTGAATATACTTTCTTATTTGTTGCCCCATGGCTTTATGTTATTCATGCATTCCTAGATGGATGTTCCTTCTGGGTGGCCGATATCATGAATATTAGAATTGGTAACTCATTCTCAGGTGGTTTAATTGACTACTTACTGTTTGGGGTTTTACAAGGTCGTGATAAAACTAATTGGCCTAATGTGTTACTAATGGGAATTATTTGGTTCTTCTTGTACTTCCTTATTTTTACTTTCTGTATTAAAAAGTTTCATGTCAATATTCCAGGAATGAAGGATGACACCGATGCTGGTGCTGACGCAATTATGAGTAATGGTCCTAAGACTGGTAATAAACTATATGATGAGTCAATGGATATTATTGCTGCTTTAGGTGGTCGTGACAATATTCAAACTGTTTCTGCCTGTGCGACTAGATTAAGAGTATCATTAAAAGATAATTCTAAAGTTAATGAAGGCGTCTTTAAAAAATTGGGAGCTCCTGGTGTCTTAAAAGTTGCAGGTGGAGTTCAAGCGATTTTAGGTGGTAAAGCTGATATTTATAGTCAAGAGATTAATGATATTTTGATTAATCCTGATACTGCGCCTAAGGATAACAAAGTCATAGAACCTCCTAAAACTAATAGTAAATCAAAACATATAATGCAGACACTTCAACTAGCTTCTCCTGTAAATGGTAGGTTAATAGCCTTGAGTGAAGTTAATGATGAAGTCTTTTCACAAAAAATGATGGGAGAAGGTTTTGCTATAGAACCAATAGATGGTATTATCTATAGTCCTGTTTCAGGTGTTGTTGTATCGATTTTTAAAACTAAACATGCTCTAGGGATTAAGACATCTTCTGGTCTTGAAGTGATGATTCATATGGGGCTTGACACCGTAGAATTACAAGGAAAACCATTTAATATTCTTGTTAAAGAAGGTGACGAAGTTACTCCTGATACCCAGATAGCAAAAATTAATCTTGAACAAGTTAAAGAAGCAGGTAAAGATCCGATTATTTTAACTTTGATTACTAATACCAATGATTATGTCGCTAATGTAAAAATGCTTGTTCCTTCTGGGGAAGAAGTTAAGTCACATAGTGATGTGTTTGAGGTTAGGACTAAGTAGTATTTAAAAAATAGATATGTAGATTTAAAATACAACATATTATTGTGATATTGACTCTATGTCAAACACACTAAAGTATAAAGGTGGGTAGAAACATGACGGTGTTTTTATCCATCTTTTTCGTATACTTAAAATTGGGGTAGAGGTCGATTTCGTATTTAAGCAGTTTTTTCAGCGCTTACAATATTTCACTTTGATTAAGAATATTTCTAACTTTTAATGCATATAGTATAATGATTAGCAATGAAATAACTGGAGGAAATTGGATTAGATGAATAAAAAGAATGCGTTAATAACATTTGCATCAGCTGCTGCTTTACTCGGCTTATTTATAAGTAATAATCAAGTACATGCTGATACAGTAGAACAACAACCTGCCACTAATCAAACAACTACTCAAAATGATAGTAATCGAGATAACTCAGCAACTGCAGATCAAAATAATACACAAAATCAAAATGCTGCTGATGAAATTAACGCTAATACTACAACTCAAACTAATACGACAGACAATTCTAATACAGTAAATGAAAGTACTTATAACAACAATTCTAGTTACAATAGTTATAATGCTAACCAAAGTAGTACTTCAAATACTAATCGGGATAATTACGGATTAAACTCTCAAGCGCTTCAAGTTTTACAAGAAGCTGATATTCAACCTGCTACATTAACTAAAGACCAAATTGATGAGATAAATAAAATTAAGTTTGATGCAACTCCAATTGATACTAGTACCCACTGGTCCTATATTCAATATGCTGGTGTTGCTAAAAAGATGATTAAGCAAGATAAGCGTTACAGAGTACCTTACTTCAATGCTAAGAAGATTAAGAATATGCCGGCTACCGTTACTCGTGATGCACAAACTGGTAAAGTTGCAAAATTAGAAATTTGGGATTCTTGGCCAGTTCAAGATGCGAAGACTGGTAAAGTTGTCAACTATAAGGGATATCAGTTGATGATTGCCATGATGGGAATTCCAAAGAAAAGCGATGCTCACATTTATTTACTATACAACAAGTATAATGATAATAACTTTAACCATTGGAAATGTGCTGGCCCAATTTTTGGTTTTAAGGCTAAACCAACTGATCAAGAATGGTCAGGCTCAGCAACAGTAAACAAAGACGGCAGTATTCAGTTATTCTATGCTGATGTAGATACCCGTGAACATACTAATAATCAAAAGATTTCAACAGTTAATTTAAAGTTGAAAGTTAATAAGAAGAAAAACAAGATTTCTATTGCTAAGAGAAGTCATCGTCATGTATTGTTCCAAGGTGATGGCGACTACTACCAGACATATGAGCAATGGAAATCTACGAATAAAGGTGCAGATAACGTTGCCATGCGTGATGCCCATGTGATTTCTGTTGATGGTCAACGCTACTTAATTTTTGAAGCTTCAACAGGTAACAATAATTACCAAGGAGAAGATCAAATTTATAACTGGAAGAATTATGGTGGTACACCTAAAGAGGCAATGGAGAACTTCTTAAAAATCACTGCTAATAGTGATATGAAGAGTCGTGCAACTTGGGCTAATGCGGCTATAGGAATTATTCGTCTTACTGATGATGAAAATAATCCAAAAGTTGCTGAAGTTTTACCACCATTGGTTAACAGCTTGATGGTGTCTGATGAAATCGAGCGTCCAAATATCATTCCAATGAATGGTAAGTATTATTTATTTGCTACCACTCGCTTAAACCGTGGTACTGGTGATGATTTATGGAAACAAGCCAATAATGAAGTCGGTGATAATGTTGCGATGCTTGGTTGGGTATCAGATCATTTGACTTATGGTTATAAACCACTTAATGATGATGCCGCAGTTTTGGTAGCTAGTGTACCATTTAAATGGAGAACTTCAACTTATTCATACTATGCTGTGCCTGTAAAGGGTAGCAAGAATGAGGTATTAGTGACATCCTACATGACTAACCGTGGTTTTGCTTCAGGACCTAAAAAACGTTCGACTATGGCACCTGCATTCTTAATTAAGATTGATGGTGACACAACTAAGGTTGAAAATATCGCAACCGCGCAAGGTGACTGGACTTATGATAAGAAGAGTAAGCGCAGCTCAATTCTCACAAAGACTATTAAGGGTGCACATTTGGCTGGTGAATCAATTAAACATAGCCTGTTGAAGAAGGCTTAAGATGTTTAGTTTATAATCGAATATTAGAAGAAAGATAAAACCTAGTGGCTTTTTTGGCTGTTAGGTTTTATTTGTATTAATTTGAATTGTAGTGACCCACATTTTTCGGGATTACACTGCTATTGACGAATTTTTCTTAGAATTGTGTTTTAGTCCTTACGTATCTTTCAAAAAAGTGTATAAATGTGTTTGATTTAGTTTTCTCACATTTTTACACGCATAATTGTGCGTATATTTTCAATTTATCATATAAAAAAGTGTGTAAATGTGTTTGATTTAGTTTTCTCACATTTTTACACACTTTTTTGTTACAATTAAATTGAGGTATTACGATATGAGAGAAACAAAAAATATTGAATTTAAAGAGAAAATTACTAATACTTTTCTTAAAACTGTAAGTGCTTATGCAAACTATGGTACTGGAAGAATAGAATTTGGAATTAACGATAATGGAAAAATTGTTGGTATTAAGGATCCAAAAGATAAATGTTTAGATATTGAAAATAAGATAAATGATTCAATTAAGCCTAATCCGGAATATACTTTATCAATTGATGAAAAAACAAATGTGATTATTCTAACCGTCTGTAAAGGTAAAAATACACCTTATTTATATAAGGCAAAAGCTTATAAGAGAAATGATAGTTCGTCAATTGAAGTAGATGATGTTGAATTAAAACGCTTGATTTTAAGAGGAGAGAATAGAAGTTACGATAGTTTAATTGCCAAGAATCAGGATCTTTCTTTTAAAATTTTAGAAAAAGCACTTCAAAATGAATTAGGGATTGAGAAACTGACATCAGATATTTTAATTACTTTAGATCTTAAGAAAAAAGATGAAGGTTATACAATAGCTGGAGAATTACTTGCTGATAAAAATAGTTCACGTGGTATAGATATAATAAAATTTGGAGAAAATATTAATATAATTCAAGATCGGGAAATACTAGATGATATTTCAATAATTAATCAATATAATTTGACAGTAAAAAAGTATAATCAATATTATCAACAGGAAGAAATTAAGGGACAAAATCGTATTCTAGTTGATCTAATTCCTCAAGAAGCATTTAGAGAAGCAATAGCTAATGCCTTAGTGCACCGTAATTGGGACATGAATTCGCAGATTAAAGTGTCAATGTATCCTGATCGAATAGAAGTGAACTCTCCAGGCGGACTACCATCAGGTTTAAGTAAAGAGGAATACTTATCAGGGCAACTATCTGTATTACGGAATCCAGTTATTGCAAATGTATTTTTTAGATTAGGATTGATTGAGAAATTTGGTACAGGTATTGCAAGAATTCGTGAATCCTATGAGGATAGTATTACTCAGCCAAAATTTGAGATATTCGAAAATTCAATTAAGATAGTTCTTCCATTATTAAATTATTCACCACAATTTTTGGATAAAGATAAAAGTAGGATATTTGATGTTTTACAAGGAGGTACTACTTCTGCTACCTTATTAGCTGAGAAGACAGGCCTTAGTAGAACTAAGATACTTAATCTTTTAAAACAAATGATGGCAGACGGCTATGTTGTTAAGTATGGTCAAGGTAGAGCAACAAAGTATGGACTAACCAAAAATGAAATATAAATAAAGATACTAATTCACTTATATTTATCCTACAAAAATTATTACTAACGAATAAGCACCATAAAATGTATATTAATTTCATCTATAGAACAGACGTTTAAAATTGACCGTAATTATATAAAATGTAAAATAGAGGTAAAAAAAGTGGCGGTGGACTCTAAGTGAGGCCGTTGCGGAAAAGCACCTCTATTTTTGTAGAGGTGTTTTTGTGTGAAAGAATTTAAAACTATTGATAAACAAGTTTGTCTCTTGAAAGACAGAGGATTAATTTTCCAAAATTTACAACATTCTAAAAAATTCTAAGAGAAAAATTTTGAATAAAATTTGTAAGGATTTATTAGGCTTTATTAAGGTACAGATAATAGAGATAGGAGGTCGAGCCATATTCTTAAATATGGCATTTTGCATGACAATCAAAGATATTGAAAAGTTAGAAACGGCCGATCAATTGATGGCTGATCTTGATAGTAGCGCCGATCCAAAGGTGGATATTTTGAAAGTTGGAAAAATCCTGCAAGAGATAGGGATGCTGGAAGACGCGACAGATATAAATGAGATCGTTAATACTTATAATGAAAATATTCAGTTGGAGTTTAAAAAGGCTCACAGAAAAAAGATTGATGCAACTGTAAAATTTAATCCTGAAAGCCTTGAATCACACTTAAATAGCGATGATGAGATTGAAGTAGATTTTATAAAAAATTGCCTAGACGATTTCAAAAAATATAGTCAAATCGTATTGCGTTTTAATAATAAGAAAGAAGCTTGGAAAGCAGAAAAAAGCGCTGAAGAATACCGTCAATTATTTAGCGAGTTGGATCATATGCGCACGATGATTCACAATAACTGCATTAATGATCTTGGCGGTTTGAATCGTTTGATAAAAGCGGATGATTCAGCTTATTCTGCTTATGCAGTTTGGGATAATGATAATATCAAGGATATTAAAAAAATTTTCCGCGGTGATATTGGCAACGCAATTATTAAGCAATATTGTGCTGATGTAATTAAGAATGATCAAAAGATTTTAGAAAAAATCAATTTAATTAGTTAACTTATAATACCGTAGCACTTAACTACAAGACACTTTCATATTCCAATGAAGGTGTCTTTTTTGTCTCTTTTTTTCTATACAACTACAAATTTTCAATAAAATACATCAATTAGAAAAATTGGATTGAAAAATAACGCAATAAAGTGTAACTTTAATATGTTATATTGTTAAATAGACAAAGTATGGAGGAATGAAAGTGAAGAAATTTTGTCCAAATTGTGGCAAGGAAGTAAAAGAGGGAGATGCTTTCTGTCAAAATTGTGGAGTGAAGTTGACGAAAGCAGAAAAGCCGGCATCAAGTGCTGATAAGACTGCTAAGTCGGCTCCTGCAGCTCAACCCCAGACTCAAAAGACTCGTCAGGTGAAGCGTCAAGTAAGACCACCGATGAGTAAGAAGAAAAAGACAATTATAACTATAGTTGCAGTAGTGGTAGTAGTTCTAGGAGGTTTATTTGCTTGGGGTCAACGTTACTATGACACAACTCATCAAGTTACACGGATTACTAATGCAATCCGCGATCAAGATACTGACAAATTAGCCTCATTAGTTGTAACTGATGACCCTAAATTAAAAATAACATCATCTACAGTTAAGCCATTAACTAAATACTATGATGGTAATTACAGTGGTTTGGATACATTAAAGAATACTTTGATTTCTGGTGAAAGTATCCGCGGAATTAGCTTGACTAGGGATGGAAATTACTTCTTATTTTTCCCTAAGTACAAGTTGAATGTTGAAAGCTATACGACTTCAATTGTAACTAACCATCCTGATAGCAAGATTTACGTTGATGGTAAGTTCATTAAAAACGCTTCGGACAATGGCGATGGCAGTTATTCTGCTAAGATTGGACCATATCTTGGTGGTAAGTACAATGTTCAAGTTAAGGCAAAGGCTTCAGGTCATGATTTAGCCAGTGATGCTAACATTTCTTTATGGCAAAAAGATCGTGAATATAACTACAACATTAAAACTGCCAACTTAGCAATTCTTGGACCTGATGGTGGTCAAGTTTATATTGGAAACAAGAATGTGGGTAAGATTTCTAGTGGCGTTCTTGATCTTAAAGATTTCCAATATAATGACGAAAGTGCTGCTTATGTGGTTTACAAAGTTGATGGAAAGAAGTTTACTTCAAAAGAAGCCAACATTAGTCAAGCCGTAGAAGATGACAAATATAATGATGATAATGATTCAGACTCAGATGATGTATTAGATCAGGCCAGAAATGCAACTAATGATTTTAATTCATCAATGGTAAATGTTTATCCACAATTTAAGGGTGCGCCAAGTAGAGATACGATGGAATCTTTGATTCAAGATTGCTTTAAGAATCCTGATTCAGATGAATTTATTAATGGTTCAAGCAACAAGTATTATAAGTCATTCCATAAATTGGCTGATGCTTTCGATAATTCAGATAAGATTGATTCGTGGGATGTTCAACCTGACATTTATATTGCCTATCCAATTGGTGATGGTGTCTTTGAAGTTGATGCCAAGATCGATTATAAATTCGAACATGATAGTGATACGCACATTCAGGTAGCACATTATCCACACATCACTTTCAAGCAAGATGGTGAAAATTTCAAGATTTTATCTGTTGGAGAAGGTAAGATCATTTACGATAAGACTAAGAAGGATTAGAAATAATAAAAGGGAGTCAAAATAATGAAAACATGTCCAAAATGTGGCGCAAAAATGGAAGCAGATGTAAATTTCTGTACTGAATGCGGAACCGATATCCGCAATGTTCCTGTAGAAGAAGTTGAAATTACCCAAACTGTAACTAGATCAGAAGAATCAGTTGCACAAACTAACGCACCTAAGCGTTCAGAACAGGCTACTGAAAAAATTGATTCTCAATCACAAGTAGCCGGTCTTGGTCAAGACTTTGCTCAATCAATGAAGAGCTTTGATGTTAACAACATGTGGCAATGGTTTGTTAATTCATGGAAGCATCCCTTCGCTGAACAAAACGCAGATAAGTGGTACGGCTGGATCACTTTACTTGCTGAAGATATTCTAGTAGCTTTGGGATTATTCATCGGTTCTCAAAGAGCAACTAGTTCAATCTTGGGTCAAGATTTTGCTGGTAGTACTTCAAGATTCACCTTCGGAATGGCGCTTGAATTGATTTTCTTCTTGCTTTTAACTCAAGCAGCTTGGATCGGTGCAGCTTACCTTTCATACAAGGTTATCTACAACCAAAATAAAAATTTCTTGCAACTTACTAATCACATTGTTCAAACCAGCAACCTTTCAGCAATTTTCATTGTTGTTTACTTCGTCTTCATGCTTCTTGCTGGACCTGGTGGTGTGGTAATGTCCACAATTATGATCTGGCTTTCAGTTGCACTATTTGGAATGGCCCTAACTGTAGTAGTTGTAGGTGATCCCAACCCAGTTCATGATAAGTTGTACGGTTATCTTTTATTCCTCGTACTCCAATTCATTACTGGTGCAATTATGACTATATTGATTTTCAGTACTGTACTTGGTCAATTCGGTTCAGCTTTGCACTTATATTAATATGAAAAAACTTCGATTTTCCTTTAGTCGGGAAGATCGAAGTTTTTTTGTTACTTTAGAATTCCTAATTTTTCTTTTAATTTCAAAATTCGGTAAACTGATTGGTCAATTTGCTTTTTAGAAATCTGCTTTTTCTTAACAGCCTGCTCAATAAGCGGGATACCAGTTTGTGGATTTCCACCGAGGATTACGTCATTACCAGCCTTAAGAGCTAAGACATCCGCATTTGTATGATACTTTTCCGCAAATTGAGTAATGGCACCCATTTGAAGATCATCAGTTATGATTAGGCCGTGATAGTGCATTTGTTTGCGTAAGTAGTTGTGAATTTTTGGTGACAGAGATGCTGGTATTTTTGGATCGAAGCTGTTGATAACAATGTGGGAAACCATAATTCCATCAGCACCAGCCTTGATTCCAGCTTGGAAAGGAAGCAAATCTTCATTTTTATAAGCAGTGAAAGACTTATTAATTTGGGCAAAGCCAGTATGAGTATCACTTGCATCCCCGTAACCAGGGAAGTGCTTCAAGGTAGCCGCCACCTTTTTATTTTGAATTGCTTTTACGCTTGCAGCTACATACTTGGCAGTCTCATTATAATCTTGACTAACAGTCCTATCGTAGATGAAACTGCTTTTGTTTTTGGCAACATCAGCTACCGGCGCAAAATTCATGTTGATGCCATTTTTCCGCAAAATAGCTGCCACATCACTGTATTCCTTTTCCACAGCGGTTAGTCCACCATGTTGATAAACTTCACGTGGACTTGGATAGGCTCGGTCACTAATTTCCTTATTGGAGTTCAAACGAGAAACGGTTCCACCTTCTTGATCTGTCGCAACTAGTAAACCGGTTTTTGAAACAGTTTGATACTGACTGATTTGGTCAAGAAATTGCTGGTGGGTCCGCTTTTGAAAATCTGGACCAAAAAGGGTAATTCCGCCAAGCTGATATTTTTTTATAGCTTGCCTTTCCTGCTCAAAATTGCCACTACTGTGGACAAAATATAATTGTCCAATTTTTTCGTTGAGCGACATCTTTTTAACTCGCTGCATTAGTTTATCTGGCTTAGTTTTTTGCGAGTTTTTCTTTACTTTAATGCTGCTTTTATCTTCAGTTTGTGGAGTTCTGACATTTTTTGCACAAGCACTTAGGAGTAATAATCCACAGCTTAATATGGTTAAATAAATATATTTCTTTTTCATCATGTTTCTAGGATATAACAAAAATGGTAAGAAATGTGGAGAAAGTGAAATACAGTATCTAACTTATAATCTACTGAATAACTAATTTTAAAATATCGTGAAATTAATGCTAAGATATTAGTTTGATGATAATTTTGAGTTATATATTGTAAAATAACTATTGTTATCCTATAATTTTCTTAAACATAACAGAATTTTAAGAAAGAGAGATTATCAGATGAATATTTTTGCAGTTTGGCAAGTTAGTTCGTTTTGTACAATTTTAACGACTTTAGTTGCTGTTAGTTTATTGACTAGTTTTTTATTTTGGATGCTTTTCCGTAGAAGGATCCAAAAGTGATTAACTTAATCTTTAGATCGACCTTTACAATTGCGTGGGTCATAGTGCTAACAGTCTTTCTTTTTTATTTTTTGGCAACAGTAATTTTCCGTTCCTTTTCTTATCCGTTAGATAAGCGGTATTTTGCTGGAAATCAAAAAATAAAAGCAGTAGATCCAGAATTAAAATACTATATAATCATTCCTTGTTATAACGAAGGGGCGATTATTGTCCGTACTTTAAAGAAAGTATTGCAATTTGAAAGAGTTGAAGTCGTAGTTGTAGATGACTGTAGCAGTGATAATTCAGTTGAACAAATCGAGCAGGTAAGAAATCCGCATCTTCATTTATTGAGAAGATTTGAACCCAATGCCCATACAGGTAAGGGAGATGTGCTAAACTTTGGTCTTGATTATATTCGGGCTAATATTAAGCAGGAAAATCAAAATCCCGATAAAACCATTATTGGGGTAATTGATGCAGATGCACAACTTGCAAACAATGCACTCGATTGTTTGAATAATTATTTCACAGATGGTGGTACGATTACACAAATGAGGGTCAAGATGTATCCTCACTTTAAAAACATTCTCCAGATCTTTCAAGATGTGGAATTTTTTAGTGTTAATCATATGGCGCAAATTATGCGGATGTATACCAGAACTGTTGGCTTGAGTGGAAACGGTCAATTTTTTCGTTTGACTCCAGTTATGGAAAAAGTTGGTGTTCATCCTTGGGGCCAGGCGCTACTTGATGATTATGAACTGACGATTCGATTAATGGCAGTTGGTATCACTGTTGATTACATGACTGATACTTATGTTTATCAAGAGGCCCTCACTTCGGTTAAAAAGTTTATCAGACAGCGCGGACGTTGGGCACAAGGAGATCTGGATTGTTTACGCTATTTGCCACAAGTAATTCACAGCAAGGAGATTTCTAAAACCCAAAAGTTAGGAATCTACTATTTCTTAGCTCAACCTTGGTTTAGTATGATGGCAGACTTGGTTATCCTGACCATGTCAGTTTTAACTATTACTGATGCAATCATGAACATTGATAAAATTAACGGTTTAGAAATTATGGCTTTACTAGGATTAATTTTAGTAATTTCATGCTTATGTGGCGTGATTGAGTTAATCGTTTATTACTGTGACTTAAAGCATTTTAATGAGCCGACACCTAATTTTTTCTTATTGCTCGCAATTGTTTTTATTGTTTCATATATCTATCTAGTTTTATTTTTCAGCTTAGTAATTGCTTATTGGCGCTGGATTCATAATGAAAACTCATGGGTTAAGACTGAACATGGAATTGCGGCTAAGGAATCATAAGTTAGCTATGAAGAATATAATTTGTAATTAAGTTAAATTCCGTTACTATTAAGGTAACGGTTTTTTTATTAAAGATTAAACAAATTATGTAAGAATAAGAGTAAAAATATGAGTGAAAGACGCTTTAGAAAAACTCGGGTTGAGCGAAACCATTATTTACGCACGCATCCCAAAACTCGTTATGGACTACTGGGAATTGTGGTATTACTCGCAATTGTCAGCCTGAATTTTAAAATTATTCCTAATATCAATACTTATATAAGCAGTAATCATTTTACCCAAGCGAAAATTAGTAAGCTTAATTATCAAACGAATCTTAAATATCGACAAGCCAGACCTGAAGGTGTGGTGATTCACTCCAGTTCAAAAAATCTTACTCAGCAGCTGCAAAGGGTACAAAAAGATAAGAAAATTTCATTTAATGCTGTAGTAGATCAAAATCAAGTTGTACAACTTTCTAAGAATGCTACAACAGGAGCTGGGGAGGCTGCTAATAGACGTTATCTTCAGGTTGATCTCTGTGAAGTAGATGATGTGGAAAATTTTGCTAAAGAAGTTAATACGGCCGCAATTTATGTGGCAGGACTGCTTCATGAATATAATTTGAAGCCTTCTAGAGTAACAATTACTCAGAAAAATTGGTCGAATGCTCGAAAAGATTTAGCTAAAGAAGATGCAGCCAAAAATAAACCCGGTGGTTTAGGTACAATTTGGTCACATAGCGAAGTTAGTCAATACTTGGGTAATACTAATCAGACTGACCCTGATGATTACTTTGCAAAATATGGTTATGATATGGGACAGTTTTATGAGCTAGTAAATCAATATTATTATGGTCGTCAAGTTAAAGTACATGCAGGAATTACTGATCTAAACTTAATAATTGAAGTTTTGCGCTGGTTAGTAATTATCTTAAGTATCATTGCAACGATCTGGCTTTTGTTATTACCGGGAAAATTTTGGGGATAAATAATGGCAAAAAATAAAGTTGAAAGAAGTAATAAGCATAAAACGTTAATTGTGGTCGCATTTTTGATCGTTTTCGGCGGAATTTTTTATGCTTATGGAGATTTTTACTATCAAAAAGATAAGCAGATTGATCGATTAGTTCAGAATCTACAAAGGCCTAATGTTAATATTAGTTCTTATGTTTCTGCAGCTAATCCTGATATGAAGGTAACAAATGAAAGTTTGAAGCCGCTGCAGTCTTACTTTAAAGAGAATAAAAATGCGGTTAAAGAATTGAAAAGTAATTTAAAGTCAGGAAAGGATGGTGGACAGATTTGGTTAATTCAAAGTGGTAGCCACTTTTTGATTTTTCCTAAGTATGTTTTAAGAGTAAAGGTTTACCGTCCACAAGTTGAAACCAATCATCCTAATTCATTTTTGAGCGTTAATGGTCGAAGTTTAGGTAAGATGGAAGGCGGCGATCAGAACTTTTACCAAGGGTTAGGGATGGTCTTTCCTGGTAGATATCACATTGCTGTAAGTACCAAAGTTCAGGATCGTGATTTAAAGGCTGACTCAGTTACTAATATTTGGTCTGATAAGACAATCAACATGACAATTAAGACTGGAACTTTCCAAGTTTACAGTGTGCCTAATGGTGAAGTTTATATCAATGACCGTAAAGTCAAAAAGTTAGACAAAGATGGACGAGCAATTTTTAAGAATTATCCTTTGTCCCAAAATATGGAATTGTATGTAAGGTCTAGTTATGATGGAAAACCGATTAAATCATACAAGGTAAAAGATTTATCTAGTTCAATTGAGAGTGAATTTAGTAAAAGTGATGACACCGTAAGTGATTACGGTAATTTTCCAGCTTATAATGGTAATCAAAAAGACGATGTTTACCAGGATGTTGAAGGTGACTACGTTGTAAATCCGCACTGGCCAGGATTAATTGATGAAAATGAGGCAGAAAAGGTTTTAACTGAGAATTATACTAAGACAGTCGAAGATGCTTTTGAAACTGGCAAAGAAAATGCAGACTATAAGGCCTTGCAAAAAGCAATTAAGCTGTTTAATAAAGATAAGTCACATTTAAAACTTGAAGTTCAAGTGACACAAATTTTACCTGCAGGTAAAAATTATAGTGAAGTTGATTATCAACTTGTGTATAAGTACACGTATAAGAAAAAGAAATACCGTAAAGTTATCAACTATCATGATGCAATTTTCCACAAAGTTGGGGACAAACAGTTGATTAAATCTTTGGGTAAAAAAGAAAAATAAAGAAATAGCAGAAGTAGCCGTGAAGGTACTTCTGCTATTTTTAATGTTTAAATAAATGTTTGATTCTTGATTTAAAACCACGTTTTTTCTTTTTATGTGCTAAAACTTCTTTTGCCATGTTGACATTTTCTGTTTTAAGATCAGTCTTTGTTTGGGATTTTTGACGTTTACGAAAGCGGTCGTTTTTATTTTCAGCTGCATCCATTGCAATGTCTGGTCGCATGTAAGCTAAATTTTGATTTTCATATGAATTAATTAGGAAAACCAAGATATCATGCACATCCATGAGGCAGTGCCAAGCTTGATTATTGGTAAATTTATAATTGGGATCATGCGCTGCGTCATTACCCATTCGGCGAACTTCATCCATTAAATTGAAGATTACCAATGGAAAGTCGAGCTTTTCGCGCAAATATTGGGTGTCATTGCGTAAATTTCGACGCTCGCCTTCTTTTAATGGGTAGTATTTATCGAGATTTTCTAAATTAAAGACTTTCTTAATAGTAGTTTCTAAAAATAATCGACTGTTCAAAATTACATCTCGAGCATCGTCAATCAAATATAGCTTAACCAGGCGGTCTGCCGCTTCTTTTTGATCACTAAAAGTCTGTGAATCTTGTAAATAATCGAAGTTAATTGTTGCCATAATTTCCATCCTTTGCCTTTAATTTTAACAAAATCGGTGATTTAACTAAATAATTTGTTGACAAATTTCTATGATCATATTAGCGTATTATATAAATGATACAGTAATACAAAAATGAGAGGGATACTTATGATTGAAATTTTAAAGGTTGATCAATTAACCAAAACTTACGGCAAAAAAGGTGAAAAGCAATACCAAGCCTTAAAAGGCGTGACTTTTTCTGTGGAAAAAGGTGAATTTGTCGGCATCATGGGTGCTTCCGGTTCTGGTAAGACTACGCTTTTGAACATTTTATCCACATTAGATACTCCAACTAGTGGTAGCGTGCTTGTAAATAATCAAGACATTACTAAGCTTAAGAAGAATAAGATGGCCGATTTCCGCGGTAAAGAAATTGGTTTTATTTTCCAAGATTTCAACTTACTTGAAAACTTGACCAATCGCGAAAACATTGCTTTGCCATTGTCACTTCAAAATGTGAAGGCGCGTGAAATTGGCGACAAGGTAGAAGAAATTGCTAGTCGCTTAGGTATTAGCCAAATTTTGGATAAATATCCAGGAGAAATTTCTGGTGGTCAAAAGCAGCGTGTTGCTTCGGCCCGTGCACTTGTGCATAACCCAGCTATTCTTTATGGGGATGAACCAACTGGTGCGCTTGATTCAAAATCCGCAACTGAACTTCTTGAAACGATGAAAGATTTAAACAAAAATGATCACGTTTCAATTTTAATGGTTACCCACGATCCATATTCTGCATCATATGCAAATCGAATTTTATTTATTAAAGATGGTCAAATTGGTAAAGAACTTAAAAAAGATAATAAAACAGGCGAAGAATTCTACCAAGAAATTATCGCTGAATTAGGTAGACGTTAGGATTAGAGAGGAGATTTATATGCTTTGGAAATTATCCTTAACTGGATTGAAGAGCCGCTTTAAAGACTATGCGGTACTTTTTTCCGGTTTAACACTTGCCAGTGCAATTTTTTACATGTTCATGGCGATTGCTACTAATCCAGAATTCTTGAAGGGTGCACTTAAAATTTCATTTCAAATTGTTCAATTGACTTTTGGTTTTGGAATTGTGCTTCTTTCATTAATTACGTTAGTTTATATTGTTTATGCCAACAGCTTTTTGCTTAGTATGAGAAAAAAAGACTATGGGATGTATATGATCCTGGGTGCAAGAAATAGCAAGATAGGTCGTTTGATCTTTCTTGAAACTCTTGTTGTTGGAGTCTTATCACTAGTTATTGGTGAATTAATCGGAATTGTTTTAACTCAAGGAGTTTCACAACTATTGATTAGCCAATTAGGGCTTCAAATTCACAAGTTTGTTGGTTTTTATATTCCAGCCATGTTATGGACATTATTATTTTTTGCAATTTTATTCTTCTTAGCTGCACTTTGGAACCGCCACAAGCTTGTTAAAACTAATGTGATTCAACTTCTTCATGAAGATCAAAAACCAGTTAAATTACGGATGAACAAAACTTGGAAGTTAATTGAAGCAATTTTAGGTCTTGGACTTTTGGCAACCGGATACTGGGCGATGGGGAATTATGTGCAATTAAAAACTAATTCCATTACTATTGGCTTCTTTACTATCGTAATTGGTTCATTCTTTGTCTTTGATTCATTCTTCACCGCTATGGTGAATTTGCTTAGAAAGAATAAAAACTTTAAGTATAAGAAACTTAATTCATTTACTTTGGGGCAACTCAAGTTTAGATTAACTGATTACACTCGTATTTTGTCGGTAATTTCACTGCTCTTTGCATTAGCTCTTGGTGCGATTACCGTTGGTCTTAACTTTAATGGAGTTGCGGATCAGTCACTTGATGCAAACTACTACGATGTAGTGATTTACAAGAGAACTCCTGAAGTGAATCGAGACCTTAAGAAGGTTTCAGTAAAGTCGATTAATGGCTTGGATTATAAGTATGTGTTAAATAAGAAAACTAAAGATACTGGCGGCTTGATTTATGTTTCTAAGAATGAAATTAAAAATGCTAATTTAAAGTATCAACATAGTTATCAAAAAGATGGTCAAATTAAATACAAAACTTTAAGTATTAGTACTGATCAATTAAAGCCGGGTGCTAAGCATTATTCCGAAGAAAAAATTCAACTTGCATGGCTTACTCCATATTTATCAGCTGATGTAAAAATGGTTTCTCAAAAGCAATATAATGCAATTAAGGTCAAGGAAGGTCATACTGAATTACTTCAAGTTAATAACTTTAGAAGCAATTTCAATAATATTGAAAAACTTCAAAATGCAGCAGTTAAGCCATTTTTAGCAGGTAATAAATATGCAGATATGATGATCAGCAACAATAAAACTGCCGGCTACCGTTTAGTTTCAAGCATTGCTTCCGGGTTTGAATTCATGGGCTTTTTCTTAGGTTTAGCCTTTCTTGCAATGCTTGCTTCAACATTGATGTTCAAGGTATTGTCAGGTGCTAATAGCGACAAGCCAAGATATAAGATGCTTTGGAAAATAGGGACACAAGGTAAGCTTTTAAAATCTTCAATTAGAAAAGAAATTGGTGTCTTGTTTGCTCTTCCTGCAGTGCTTGGAATTATTGATGTCTTGTTTGGACTTCAATTCTTCAAGTCGCTTTTACCAAATCCATATGATAAGATTTGGATTCCATTTGGAATTTTCCTTGCGCTTTACCTGATTTACTACTTAATTACAGTTAAGCTCTATGAAGGTATTGTTTTACAAAAGAATAGATAAACTAAAAAAATCTTCCCTACTGGGAAGATTTTTTGTTTTTATAAATGCATTTGATTATAAGCAGTGATCTTAATTTCACCTTTATCACTCATCGTTGCAGTAGTAATTGATGAATTTTTAGGACCAGGAACAAGTGGAATGTTATCACCATATTTTGCCCAGATACTTCTAATAGTGAAGCCGTGAGTTACAAGTAAAATATTTTCAGCACCATCAAGTTGCCCAATTAAATCGAAACCTTTTTCAATTCGAGCCCAGTATTCTTCCGCATTTTCTGCATCATGATATGGGTCGACTTCCTTAATCCAATCCTTAATAGTGTCGATATTTTCATGTGCAAACATTTCTTGTCTAGTAGCATAGCCATGACCACCACCAATCATACGCCAAGCCATTTCAGAGTCCATACCTTCGAAATAGCCATAAAATTCTTCACGGAAGAATGGGGTAGTAATATGTTGTAATTCATTTTTATTAACATTGTGCTTCATAATAAGCTCACAAGTATCACTTGCTCGTTTAAGATCACTTGAAATAGCAATATCAAAAGGTACATCCTTTAAAGCGACACCTGCTTGATCCGCACCCTCAATTCCAGGCTCTGTTAATGGGGTATCACACCAACCTTGCATTTTATTGTAGCGATTAATGTAAGTTTGTCCATGGCGAACGATATATATTTTCTTCATAATCTTCTCCTAAATAAAAAACCAACAACTATATTCTAAACGAAATAGCTTATTGGTTTAAATTATTATTTCTCGTGATAAAGTTTTTTTACATCTTTGATGTCCTGGGGCTGGATCGTGTACATTGAGCCTTTGGGATACATTACCGATACAGACTTTGTGTGATTAAGGCCGATTGCATGTCCTAATTCATGTTCGGCCGTATTAACAATCCGGTTTTGATCATAGCCATACCAAGGATTTTGAAGGTAGTAACGATTTAATTGTACTTTAGCATGATATAGACGTCCGGTAACCGGATTATACGATTCAGTTGTTAAACCAGCTGCGCTTGTTCCGCTATCATCCATGACACTTACTGTGATGTTAGCTTTATCTTTATTTTGAATTTCTTTAAAGGTAAATGCACCAGTTCGATTCCACACATTAATGGCATCAACAGTTGCACTTCTTAAAGTTGGATTGTTCGAAATATCTATATATACTGTAGCCTCAGGCTTAGACCAAGTCCGAGTATTCGTATTGTTTGCATTAGCGTCTTTCTCATTCGAATTTTGATTTGGATCATTATCTTTGAGATTAGGAACATTAATTTTTCCAGTAGAAACTATCTGGGTAATTCTTTGCCCAAGAGTTGCCATTGCATTATTAGTGGCGGTTTGGAAATTAGAATCGGTTTTATAACTCCAAATACCGAATGCAATAATTCCGAGGAAAATTATATTCCGCAAAAAGCGAAAGAATCCTTTCATATAACTTATCAACTCCGATGTCTTTCAAATATGCCTAAGTATTTTAGTCTTTTGAAAGAGAAAAGTATATTATTTTGTTTTAAAAGATAAAAGTATAACCAATTCTTAATCCGTGGTAAAATTAATAGATTATATTTTAGATTAATAGATCATGTTTTAAAAGTAGGTGACTATTTTGGCTAAAGAAATTAGCGATAAAAAGTACGAACAAGAACATCTCGATCATATTATGAAAATGATCACTGATCGTGAAAAGAAATTGAAAAAATCAATTAAAAATGTTTCTAAGGAAGCAAGAGATCTTAACTCACACTTCTTTGATGATGTTAAGTTAGACTATGATGGCTACTCCACATCAATGGAAACAGCATTGTCAATTCACCAGCAACAACAACTTTTGAGTGAGCGCGAACATGACTGGCAACATTCTGCTAAACAACTCGAAACAATTGAAAGACTAGAAAAGAGTCCATATTTTGCAAGAGTAGATTTTAAAGAAAATGAAGCCGCAGAACCGGAAACAATTTACATTGGCCTGGGCTCATTTGCGGATGAAAATGATCATTTCTTAATTTATGACTGGCGTGCGCCAATTTCTTCTATTTATTATGATGGAAAATTAGGTGAGGTTTCATATAATTCTCCTGAAGGTGAAATCACCGTTGATATGACTAAAAAGCGTCAATTCATGATTAAGGATGGGAAGATCGTCAACATGTTTGATACCAATGAATCAATTGGTGATCAGATGCTTTTAGAAGTTTTATCTGAAAAATCAAGTACTCAGATGAAATCAATCGTAACCACGATTCAACAAGAACAAAACAAGATCATTCGTAATACTTCATCAGATCTTTTGTTTGTTCAAGGTGCCGCAGGTTCTGGTAAAACTAGTGCCATTTTGCAAAGAATTGCCTTTCTTTTGTATCGTTATCGCGGTAATTTAACTTCTAGCGATGTGATTATGTTCAGCCCGAACCAATTATTTAATGACTATATTAAGAATGTTTTACCTGAAATGGGTGAGCAAAATATGGTTCAGATGACTTATTGGCAATTTGTTTCTCGTCGTCTTCCAGGGATGAAGGTCGAAAATCTATTTAAGCAATTTGAAGATCAAACTGCTGATACTAATATCAGTAGTTTCAAGGATTCTGTTAATTTCTTCAACTTAGTAACTCGCTATGCCAAGCACCTTAATAAGCGTGGCATGATTTTTAAGAATATTTACTTCCGCGATAAGAAGAAGCCATATTTTGAAAAAGAAAAAATTCGTGAAATCTACTACTCATTTAATGAAAATTACAAGTTGGCTAACCGAATCGATGCAACTCGTGAAGAATTAATTAAGATGCTTAATCGTAAGATTGCACCTGAAGTTAAGAAAAAGTGGGTTTCTCAGGCAATTGAAAGTTTGAGTAAGGAGCAACTTAACGAACTTTATGATTATCCGGATCAAGAATTTGATTCTCAAGCAGATGAAGAGAAATTCTTAGGACGCAAGATTGTCTTTAAGCAACTTCAACCGGTGTTCCAAAGAATTCGCCACAATAATTTCATTAATATGCGTGCACAATACTTGAGCTTTTTGCGTGCAGTTCCTAAGATGACAGATTTATCCAAGTGGAATATCACTGAAGATGAATGGACTAAGCATATTGAAATGGTGAAGGATTCATTTAGAAATAAGGAAATTCGTATGAATGATGTTTCTGCTTATCTTTACCTTTACGATTTAATCACTGGCCGTTGCACAAATTATGAAATGCGCTATACCTTTATTGATGAAATTCAGGATTATACTGCTTTCCAAATTGCATACCTTAAATACAATTTCCCTAGAGCTAAATTTACAATGCTGGGAGATTTGAACCAAGCAATCTTTACTAAGGATGAAAGCCGTAGTTTGCTTAAACAGATTTCTGGTTTGTTCGATCCTAAAAAGACTGAAGTCGTTCAACTTACTAAATCATATCGTTCAACTAAACAAATTACTGACTTCACCAAGCAAATTTTGCGAGAAGGTGAAAAGGTTGAATCTTTTAACCGTCAAGGTCCTAAACCTGCAATCTGGGCAAGAAAGACAGACGAAGAAGCTATCGCCGCACTTCAAGAAATCTTGAAGGATAATGACAGTCATAAATTTACAACTGCAATTATTACTAAAGATTTAGCAGGAGCTAAGTATGTTTCTGAAATGCTTAAAGAAAAAGGGCAAAAGGCTACTTTAATTGCAACAGCTAACCAACGCCTTGTTCCAGGTGATTTAGTTGTGCCATCATATCTTGCTAAAGGGCTTGAATTTGATGCTGTTGTAATGTGGGATGCATCTAAAGATACTTATCATAAGCTTGATGAAACGCAGCTAGTTTATACTATTGCTTCAAGAGCGATGTACAAGCTTGATATAGTCTTTACCGCTGAAAGAAGTCCGCTACTTGATGTTGATCCTGCTACTTATGATGAAAAATAATTTCTGAAGAAGTGATCATTATGATCACTTTTTTGTTTGCTTTAAAAAAATATTCAAAAAAATTTTGGATTTTTTTTGCAACTATTTAACAAAAAAATTGATAAAAGCTGAACTATCTCATTTAAAGAATGCTAATACAATGAAAAAAATACCAAAAGATCGAACTAGAAGAGTAAAAAAATATTACAACACCACCTGGTGTATCAGTAAAAAATCGAACATAAAATATTATTTGACTAAAAGGATTAAAGCGAGTAATATATTTAACTGTCGTCGGGTGATAAAGAAAACGTACCTGAGGCGAAAGAAAGAGTTTAAAAAACA
>NZ_CALPCQ010000009.1 GCF_943193025.1 Lactobacillus agrestimuris | reverse complement strand
ACTCCGATAGAATATCGGAATCACGCCTTAAATAATCCTATGTTTTAAACTGTCCAATTTTTGGGTCTCAGTTCATAGAAGTGGTGGCTTTTTTGTTTTATAATTAAAGAGATACTATCTTAAATTAAAAAGGGGACGGCATAAAGTGCGTCGAAAAATACATTATTTAGATTGGAAAATATTGATTCCATACCTAATTTTAGTTATCGCAGGGATTGTTTTAGTGTACTCTGCAAGTTCAGATATTCTTTTAATCAATAATTTCAAACCATCAACGTACGGTCTTAGACAGGCTATTTATGTCGTTGCTGCAATTACATTATTTGGAATACCCTGTTTTGCATTAAAACTTGAGGTTTTTAAAAATAAGAAATTTGTAATGTGGTTTTTGCTAATCAGTTTAGTCATGCTTGCATTCTTAGTTTTGATGAAAATTGTTAAGGGTTCCAGTGCTGCAGTCAATGGTGCGGTTGGATGGATTAATTTAGGTTTTATAAACCTTCAACCACTTGAAGTTGCAAAGTTGGCATTAGTGATTTATTTAGCATATATGTTAGATAAACGAGATGGACGTATGGTATATGGACAAATTCTTCATAATATTGCTCATCCCGCATTAATGACCGGAATAATGATGGGGTTAGTCATTGTTGAACCCGATTTTGGTGGTACTGCAATTCTTTTTATGATTGCATTAGTAATGTTTTCGGTTTCAGGTATTCCAACGCCTTTAGCATTAAGATGGTTGGCTTTGATTGTAATTGGAGTTTTAACGCTTTTTATATTAGTCGTTTGGCTTAACCCAAAGTTTCTTCAATCCAGTTATCAATTTCAGCGATTGATGTCTTTTCTTCATCCCTTTGAGTTGGAGAGAAAAGGTGGGGCACAGTTGGTAAATTCATATTATGCAATTCATAACGGAGGATTGTTCGGCGTTGGCTTAGGCAATAGTATGCAAAAAAGAGGATATTTGCCAGAACCATATACTGATTTTATTTTATCAATTACTGCGGAAGAATTTGGAGCTATTGGAGCCATTGTCATAATAGGATTATTATTCTACTTAATGTGGAGAATAATGGAAGTTGGACTTCATGCAAGTTCGCAATTTAACGCCCTAGTTTGTTTTGGTGTCACTACTATCATTTTTACTGAATCATTGTTTAATATTGGTGCTGTTTTAGGATTGTTGCCAATTACTGGTGTTACGCTGCCATTTATTTCATATGGTGGATCATCAATGATTGTTTTAACCGCATGTATTGGTATTGTGTTGAATATTTCAGCAAATGAAAATATCAAGAAGGAGGAAGAAACAATAGAATGAGCATAAATCATAATATTGAAATGGCCAATCTTACACAAAGAGAGGCTATAATTGTTTATTTAAAAAATACTAGCGATCAATTTAGATTAAGAAAGTTTGGCGATATTGTTTATTTCTCAAAAAAATTCAAATATTGTGTTGTTTATGTTGATCGTGACCAGATTGAAAAAGAAGCAGAAGAAATTTCAAGTTTGGATTTTGTAGAAGGGGTTGAAATTTCAAATGAAGATCGTTTGGAACTAACTAGTACCCACCTCGAAGATCAATTAGCTAAAATGGCTGAAAAAGCAGAACAAATATTAGAAAAACGTCAAAAAGAAAATGAGGATGCATTTAAGTGAGAATTATTTCGGGTAAATATGCGAAAAGGAATTTATTCACGTTAAAAGATAGAAGAACAAGGCCAACGAGTGATAAAGTCAAAGAATCACTATTTAATTCTCTTGGACAATTTTTTGATGGTGGTCAGGTTTTAGATTTATACGGTGGATCAGGAGCACTAGGAATTGAAGCAGTTTCAAGAGGATGTGATCATGCGACATTAGTTGACATAAATTACGCCGCAGTGAATATAATTAAGAAAAATGTTGGGCTAACTAAAGAAACAGATCACTTTTCAGTTTATAAAATGTCTAGCAATGTGGCTTTAGACTTTTTTGAAAAAAAGCATATGAAATTCGATCTTGTATTTTTGGATCCACCGTATGCTAAGCAGAGAATTGCTTCTGATATGAAAAAAATGTTTGAAAAGTATTTGTTGAATTCAGGGGCAATTATTGTAGCTGAAACCGATGATGATACAACTATTGGTGACGTTGAACATTATAAGTTATTGAAAAAACATCATTTGGGTAAAACAATTGTAAGAATTTATCGAAAGGAATAAAAATGACTACAGCAATTTTTCCAGGCAGCTTTGATCCAATTACAAATGGCCATCTTGATGTCATAAAGCAAGCAGCAACAGTTTTTGAGAAAGTGTTTGTAGTAATTTTAACCAATACTAATAAAAAATCTTTGTTTACGGATGAAGAAAGACTGTCCTTGATTAGGGATGCTGTAAAAGATTTTGATAATGTTCAGGCGATTGTTCGTCCAAGCTCGTTAACAGTTGATGTCGCTAAAGAGTTAGATGCTAAGGCAATCATACGTGGAATTCGAAATACTCAAGACTTTATTTATGAACAACAAATTGCTGTTTTAAATCGAGAATTAGATAACCAAGTTAATACTGTCTTATTTTTTACTAAGCCAGAGGTTAATTCTATTTCCTCTAGCATGGTCAAGGAGATAGCAAAATTTGGTGGCTCTATTGAAAAATTCCTACCTTTAAAAGCAGCAGAAGCCTTAAGGAAGAAAATGAACGAAATCAATGAATGAAAGACAGAAAAATAAAAAAAGAAATTATTGGATAGTTTCTATCATAATTTTGGTGATTTTTGCAATTGTTGCAATGTGGCCAACCAAATATTATATTGAGGGACCTGGGCAATCTGTGCCAGTTTCGCAATTTGTTAATTCTAAGCAAAAACCTAAACGGCAAGATAATTTGTATATGGTTACTGTTAGTGTAACGGCGCAGAGGGCATCGGTTTTCCAATATTTATGGAGTTTTACTAAGCCATATGACAGTAGAATTTCTGAGGATGAGTTGCTTCAAGGGCAAACCAATAGTCAATATCAAGAATTGCAAAACTGGTATATGGAAACATCTCAACAAAATGCCATTTATTATGCGGCTAAACGGGCTGGATTAAAGCCTACACTAAAATATCAAGGCGTATATGTAATGGGTGTACAGAAGAATTCCAGTTTCAAAAATAAGCTTCAAATTGGTGATACTGTTTTAGGAGCAAATGGAATAAAATTCAGGTCAACTGATGAGATGATGTCTTATCTTGCTAAACAAAAGATTGGATCAAAAGTTAAAATTCAAGTTTTAAGAAATAAAACTCCAATGACATATAATGGCAAGATTGTTAAAGTCGCAGGAACAGGTAAAGCAGGAATAGGTATTCAATTAGTTGAGCGAGTTTCGGTAAGTACAGATCCAAAGGTAACGATTGATGCAGGTGATATTGGAGGACCTTCTGCAGGACTCATGTTTGCACTTCAAAGTTATGAAATTTTCTCACATAAAACTTTAGCTAAAGGACATAAAATTGCTGGAACAGGAACCATTAATTCTGTTGGTAAAGTTGGTATTATTGGCGGTGTTGATAAGAAGGTTGTTGCGGCTAACAGAGTTGGAGCAGAGGTCTTCTTTGCTCCAACTGATAGTACTGGTGTTAAGAAGAGTGAAACTAATTATGAAGTAGCCAAACGTACTGCTAAGAAGATTAATTCTAAAATGAAAATAGTTCCAGTAAGTAATTTTAATGATGCATTGACATACCTAGAAAAGAATTACTAAAAATATTAAGATTTATTTAAGATAAAAGACTTAGAAAAAACTCTGAGTCTTTTTTTCGTATTTAAAAATAGGAGGTGTATTTAATGGATTTTACCAAAATAAAAGAATACATTATTGAACATAAAAAATATATTTTTATTGGAGTAGTTATTGTTGTAGCTTTCTTTTTATTTAAGCAACAAAATGATAAGCCAGAAGTTGATAATTCACAGATGTTTGAAAGTAGTCAACAAGAAACGCAAAAAGAAAGTAATTTTAAGAAGACAACTTCTGAAGGAGGGACTGAAAACTCAAACTCATCTGAGAAGTCTACAACAGTTACTTGTGATATTACAGGTGCTGTCAAACATGAGGGTGTTTATACCTTAAAAAATGGAGCTAGAATTCAAGAGTTGATAGAGGCAGCAGGTGGTTTAAAAACAAATGCACAATTAAAAGTGATTAATCGTGCAATTATGCTGAAAGATCAAGATAAAATTCATATTCCATATAAAGGAGAAAAAGTTACAACTAGTGAAGCAAGTGTAAATACAGCCACGAGTACTAATTCAGAATCCGCATCTCAATCGACTAATTCTTCCTCTAGTGGAAGTGGAGATAAAATCAACTTAAATACAGCTACGGTTGCAGATTTACAAAAATTAAATGGAATTGGTGAGAAGAAAGCCGAGAAGATAATTGAATATCGAAAACAAAAAGGTGAATTTAAGAAGATTGAAGATTTGATGCAAGTTTCAGGAATTGGAGAGAAGACATTTGCCGCACTTAAGGATCAATTGGCTTTATAAATACCTAAAGTTAGGTTTTGTGGCTCTTTGTGCAGTTGAATTAGTATTGATTTCTTTATTGTATTATCAAGCAGATGACTTTTTAAAAAAAATATTTTTGCTAATTATAATTATATATATAGCGGCTTTATTGTTAGTTAAGTATAAAGAACTGATTCTAACGGTGATTTTATTGATTGCTTGTTTTTTGTCTTTAATGATATTTTTTCATAAACGACAGAATTTTAATTCAAATGGAGAAAGTAATCTAACAATTTATCCTGATCAAATTAAAGTTGAAGATAACTGGTTTACAGGTATTGCTAATGATCATAACAATAAAATTATGATCTCAGGTAATATTACCGACAGAGATAAGCGTATGATTTCAAAGGGAATACCATTAATTATTTCTGCAATCGATGGAGAAGTTTCTGAGATTGAAGCGGCAACTAATTTGGGAGAATTTGATTATCAGAAATACTATTCTGCTCAAGGAATTTATCAAAGGATTAAACTAAAGAAGTTTACACTATCTTTTACAAAAATAGATTTCTTTGGAAAATTACATCAAATTCGCTATCGGCTTCAAAAATATTTCGATAGTATGCCACAATTGCTAGGCTTCTTTTCAAGCGAATTGATTTTGGCTGAAAATAATTCTAGTAAAAATCAGCGAATTTTGAATAATTATCGAAATTTAGGAGTGATTCATCTTCTGAGTATTTCGGGTTTACATGTTGGAATCTATACTTTGGTAGTAAGTTTTTTATGTTTTAGTCTGAAATTTACAGAAGAGGAAACTTTTTTGCTTTGCGTTTTAGTTTTGCTTGTTGGAATATTTCTTAGTGATGGACAGGCAGGGTTTATTCGTGCAAGTTTATCTTATATATTAGGAAAAATTTTTTCTTTTCATAAAATTAAACTTTCTGGAATAGATTTATTAGGTTTAACGTGTTTAATTCATATCCTGTTTCTCCCACAATTATTTTTAAATGTTGGAGCAATTTTGAGTTATATTTTGGCACTTGGATTGCAACTAACAAGTAAAATTCCAAGTATTTTTCAATCTATTCTTTTAAATTTATTGTTAACTCCATTTCTTTTAATATATTTCTTTCAAATAAATGTTTTAACCGTAATATTTAATTTATTAATAGTCCCATATTTTAATTGGATTGTTCTTCCTATTACTTTTTTGAATATGTTTACTGCTAATTCCATATCTAAATTCAGCGGATTTCTTGAAAATATTTTAGAAAATACAGAAACAATAATTGAGAAGATATCTAAAACTAATTTTGGGATTATTACTTTTGGAAAAATTGAATGGTGGCAGTGTGCAATTGTATTATTTCTGTCATTAGTATTTTTGTTTTATTTAAATGAGCATAAAGCAAAATTAAAAATAAAAATAAGATTTATTTATTCTTTGCTAATCGTATATATACTTTTATTTATTTCGATTCATTGTCCCAGTTGGGGACAAGTTACATTTATTGATGTTGGACAAGGGGACAGTATTTTGATTACGACACCTTTTCCTAGAAAAGTATATATGATAGATACTGGTGGAAAGTTGAATTTTTCTGGGAAAAAACTACGACCTCAAATTGAAAAGACGACGATCCCTATGTTGAAGGCGCAAGGAATATCAAAGATTGATGGACTTTTTGTTTCTCATCAGGATGCTGATCATGTCGGGGATGTCCGTCCGCTATTAGAAGAGATTCAAGTAGATCATTTATATATGGCCAAAGGACTAATTAAAAATGCATCATTTAGAAAGCGAATTGATGGAGTAATAAATCGAACGGAATTAGTTGAATTGATTGCAGGGATGCAAGTAAAAGATGAAAAGATTAATTTTAATGTTGTTTATCCATTTAAACCTGGAAGTGGAAAAAATGAGGACTCATTGTCGCTTTTGTTTAATTTAGCAGGAAAAAATTGGCTGTTTACCGGAGATTTAGGTCAAGAAGGAGAGAAAGAAATAATCACAAAGATGCCAAATTTAAGAGTAGATTACTTTAAGTTAGGACATCATGGGAGTAAAACATCGTCTAATCCAGATTTCTTAAAACAAATAGCTCCAGAAAAGGTTTTTATTTCTGCAGGAAGAAATAATCGCTTTGGTCATCCGCATAAAGAAACATTAGATACTTTGAAGAGTCAGAATATCCAATGGGCTTCAACGCAAGACTGTGGTATGATTAGCTGGTATTATGGAAAATTTATAAGAAGTAAATTCGAAGCATTTATGCAGAAAGGAAAATAATGAGCTTACTTTCCTTATTTAAAAATACCAATGATAATAATCCCAATACTTTAATTTGGGGTTCAGATGCATTTTTGAATGATTATTTAACTAAAAATTTTGTTAATGAAGAACAATTTAAAGGTTTAGAGCATATTAATATAGATTGTGAAAATGATGGCTTGGATGAGCTAATTGCTAGTATGACAGAATCTAGCTTGTTTTCTAATCAAAAAATTATTATTATCAAAAATCCATTCTTTTTGACTAGTAAAGTACCAAAGAAGCTTCAAAAACAAATAGATCAACTACAGACTATTTTTTCTAATATAAAAAATTTGGATGATGTAGTAGTAATAGTTGCTTCTTATGAAAAAATTGATCGTCGAAAGAAATTAACAAAAACAATTATGGCAAACTTTAATGTGGTTGAGCCAGAAATTAAATCGTATGAAGTCGGAGCTATTACTAAAACTATTATCAAAAATGAGGGATATCAAATTTCTCAGGCTGCATTGCAACTGTTAATAGAACGCAGTGATCAGGTTGTAGATACAATTTTAAGCAATTATATTAAACTTAAAGTTGCAAGTGTTGATCATAAAATTACAGAAAAACTTGTTGAAAGAAATGTTGATTTTTCACTTGCTCAAAACGTATTTGCAATTTTAGAGGATGCTTTAAAAAACAATTATGACTCTGCAATTGAACGACTTAATGATCAATTGAGAAGTGGAAGTAATCCTATTCAATTAATTGCCGTCTTTCAGAATCAAGTTGAATTAATATTAGTTTCTAAAGTTTTGGCAGCAAGAGGTAGGACTGAACAACAGATTGTTAAAGAATTAGGAGTTCATCCATATCGGGTTAAGTTAGCCCTAAAAAATCGTCAAACGACTAAAAAGCTAAAAGAAATGTTGCTCCAATTAATTAATTTGGAATTTAACTATAAAAATGGAAATTATCGAGTTGATAATTTCTTAAAGATGTTCATGTTGAATATTTAAAAAGAGCAACAAAAAAGGCAAGGATCAATTTAAGATCCTTGCCTTTTTGTTGCTAAATTATTTACTCATCTTAGCTAAACGGCTCTTGTCACGAGCAGCCTTGTTCTTGTGGATTAAGCCTTTTGATACGGCCTTGTCCAAAGCTTTTTCTGCATCTAAACGTAACTTGGAGGCGTCTTCTTCGCCAGCTTCAGCAGCCTTCTTGAACTTCTTAACGATAGTTCTTAATCTGTTCATTTGAGCTGCGTTACGCTTGTTAGTAGCGTCTTGAGTCTTAACACGTTTGATAGCTGATTTAATTTGTGGCATGAATTTCACCTCCATTAACTGATAATTTTACTTAATTGATTATACTTAAGAATAATGATTGATGCAAGGTAATTTGTGCTTGCTTTTTAAAAAAAATCTTTGTATCATAATAAATGTTGTGAACCATTGACGCTGTTTGTACGCTCACACCTGACGTCTGACGTTGTTAATGGCAATTTAGTAATATTGAAAGGTGAAAAGATAATGGCTATTTCAAAGACAGAAAAAGATCAAATCATTAAGGAATACGCAACCCACGAAGGTGATACTGGTTCAGTTGAAGTTCAAGTTGCTGTTTTAACTGCAGATATTAACAATTTGACTGAACACATGAAGTCACACAAGCATGACTACCACTCATACGTTGGTTTGCTTAAGAAGATTGGTCATCGTCGTAACTTGCTTCGTTACTTACAAAACAACGATATTGCTCGTTACCGTGAATTAATCAGCAAGTTAGGTTTACGTCGTTAATCAAAAGCTTGAAATTAGCAAAAAA
Source organism: Lactobacillus agrestimuris (assembly GCF_943193025.1). Lineage (GTDB taxonomy): Bacteria > Bacillota > Bacilli > Lactobacillales > Lactobacillaceae > Lactobacillus > Lactobacillus agrestimuris. Next base: position 77,618 of record NZ_CALPCQ010000009.1, on the reverse strand, counting down.
GTCAATCCGAAAGGATTGACTTTTTTGTTTTCTCATATCTATCATTTTATGCTAAAATTGTTACAGATTGTATTTACATTTTGATCGAAAGATCCATAAAAAATAAATTTAATAATTAAGATACTAAAAGTAATAGAAAAGGAAATAAAATGACAAATCAAAAAATCAAAATAATGATTCTGAGTGGAACCCGTGAACAAGGAAAAAACATGTTTGCGGTTGATGTGGATGGACAAATTTTTGTTATGGATGCTGGTTTAAAGTATCCAGATAGTTCTTTATTTGGTATTGATGTTGTGATTCCGGATATGGAATTTTTTGCCGAATATGGAGATAAAGTTTCGGGTATTTTCTTAACACATGGTCACGCAGACTCAATTGGTGCATTACCTTATATCTTAAGAAAATATGATATTGATGTTTTTGGCTCTGAATTAACAATCGCCTTAGCAAAAATAGAAGTTAAGCGTGAAAATAAAAAGCTCGACAACAAATTATTCCACGTAATTGATCAAGATAGTGAAATTGAATTTAAATCGGCAACAGTGTCTTTCTTTCACACTACTCATTCAATTCCAGATTCTCTTGGAATTGTTGTTCATACTTCAGAAGGTCAGATAGTTTATACAGGTGACTTTAAGTTTGATCCTTCAGCGGCTCCAAATTACCGTACAGATATGGATAGATTGGCCAAAATTGGACTTGATAATGTTTTAGCTTTATTGAGTGATTCTTCAAACGCTGAGGCATGGTTCCCAAGCGCTTCTGAACAAAGTATTGAAAAATACGTAACTGATGTATTTAGAAATGCAAAAGGAAGAATTATTGTTGCTGCTAAGGCTTCTAACTTGAACCGTGTTCAAGAAGTCATAAATGCGGCTCATAAGACAGGTCGAAGAGTATTATTAACTGGTCGTGACCTTGCTAAAATTGTTCGTACTTCAATGAAGTTAGGTTATTTAGATATTCCTGACGGATTATTAATGAGAGTTAAGGATTTAAAGACTACACCAGATGAAAAGACTGTAATTCTTGAAACGGGCCGTATGGGTGAGCCACTTAACTCTTTGCAAAAGATGGCCAATAAGCGACACTCCATGATTAAAATTCATAAGGGAGATTTAGTATTTATAGCGACTACTCCATCACATTCTGTAGAAACTATGGTTGCTCAAACTAGTGATATGGTTTATAAGGCTGGTGGTACGGTAATTGAACTTGGTAGAAACAAGCATACAAGTGGCCATGCAACAGGTCGAGATTTACAATTATTAATCGATACTTTAAAACCAAAATTCTTATTCCCAGTAATTGGTGATTATCGTCTTATGGAAATTCATAAGAAGTTAGCTGTTGCTGTTGGAATGAAAAAAGATAGTGTTTATTTATCTCAAAATGGTGAAAGTTATCTTTACGATCCTAAAAGAGATAGCTTCTTTTTATCAGATCCCGTTCCAGGTGAAGATATTATGATTGATGGTTCTGGAGTAGGTGATGTCGGAAATATTGTTTTACGTGATCGCGAAATTCTTTCAGATGATGGTATTTTTATTGCCGTTGTAACAATTGATCGTAAGAAGAAGAAAATTATCGCACAACCACAAGTGACTAGTCGTGGTTTTGTGTACATTAAAGCAAATCATAAATTGATGCATGATTCAATTGAAGTGATTAGAACGGCTATCAACAATAATTTCGAACATAAAAAATTTGATTGGACTGAACTTAAGCAAGATATTAGAGGAGATCTTGAAAAATTCTTATACAAGCAAACCAATCGTAGACCTGTCGTATTACCAGTTGTAATGGAAGTAAATCAGAATCGTCATCGTGCAATGCAAAAGAAAAATGCACAAAATTCTGAAAAAAAGACAAATACGAAAAAAACAAGTAAAAATAATAGAACAAAGGAACACAAAACGGTAGAAAAGGATAAGTAAAAGGCAAATGGGTTCATTAAGTCAAAAAAATTTGATGAAACTCGCTAAAGAAAACGAAAAAGATGGTAAAACTTCTGAAGCTATTCAAAATTTGAAAGAAATTTTAAGGACTGAACATTCAACTGAAGCAGTTTTGGAACTTTGTAAACTTTATCGAAAAAATAAACAGGAAGATCAGGCCTACGCGATAATTAAGGAAGAGCCTGATCTTTTTTCTGATCAGCGAGTTTATCAAGAATATTGTGAAATATTGGCAGCTAACAATTTTTTTATTGAAGCAAAACAAATAGAAGCACTAACGGGTGAGAAACTTCCAGTACAAGTTGAACCGGCCAAATTAGACAAGCAATATCTAATAATGGATTTGGTTAAACGAAAAAAAGAAATCTCTCAAATTGATTACGAGCAACTTTTAAAGTTAGATTTGGTTAATTTTATAAATTTTTCTCAAAGTATTTTTATTGATCCGACTGCAAATTTTGCAATTAGATTAGCTTTATGTGAGGACTTAATCAAATTAAAAATTGAAGATAAGATAAATATTTTGGTTTTAGGTGAACAAACAAGTTTTATTCCAGCTAAAACCACATTGTTAGAAAAAAATCCGATTTACAGAGAGATAATGGCTTCGGTTGGAAGCAAGTTAAGAAATAATCCGAGTCAGTTACCGCTGATAATCGGAGAAACTAATCTGATTTTAGGTACAATCTTTCCCAAAATATCAAAGTACATTGATGATCCAGATAGTTTTACGAGCGATCTGATTTCGTATCTATATTATGGTGATGGAAGAAGTCATCAGGCCGAATTTGAAAAAATTTACAAGTATTTGCCTAAATAATCTTCAAAAAGGTTTACATTTTAGAACAATTTAGTATAATTATCTAAGGTTATTTTCATAAGGCAAGGCATCTAGCATTTTTTACTAGGCATTTGCCAATGAAAGTAGTACAATATTCGACAGAGAATTATCCGTTAACTTATCTCAACGGACTTCTTGCAAATTTACAGGAGGGTCATTTTAATGGCAGAAAAAGAACATTACGTTAGAACTAAGCCACACGTAAACATTGGTACTATCGGTCACGTTGACCACGGTAAGACTACTTTAACAGCAGCTATTACTACTGTTTTGGCTGAAAAGGGATTAGCACAAGCTGAAGACTACAGCCAAATCGATGCTGCTCCAGAAGAAAAGGAACGTGGTATTACTATTAATACCGCTCACGTGGAATACGAAACTGAAAAGCGTCACTACGCTCACATGGATGCTCCAGGTCACGCCGACTACATCAAGAACATGATTACTGGTGCTGCTCAAATGGATGGTGCTATCTTGGTTGTTGCTGCAACTGATGGTCCTATGCCACAAACACGTGAACACATCTTACTTGCTCGTCAAGTTGGTGTTGAATACATCGTTGTATTCTTAAACAAGACTGATTTAGTTGACGATCCAGAACTTATTGATTTAGTTGAAATGGAAGTTCGTGACTTGTTAACTGAATACGATTACCCTGGTGATGATATTCCAGTTGTTCGTGGTTCAGCTTTGAAGGCCTTAGAAGGCGACAAGGAAGCTCAAGAACAAATCATGAAGTTGATGGATATTGTTGATGAATACATCCCAACTCCAGAACGTGATACTGACAAGCCATTCTTAATGCCAGTTGAAGACGTATTTACTATTACTGGTCGTGGTACTGTTGCTTCAGGTCGTATTGATCGTGGTACTGTTAAGGTCGGCGATGAAGTTGAAATCGTTGGTTTGGTAGATGAAGTTCGTAAATCAGTTGTTACTGGTTTGGAAATGTTCCACAAGACTTTGGACTTAGGTGAAGCCGGCGATAACGTTGGTGTATTGCTTCGTGGTATTGACCGTGATGAAGTTGTTCGTGGTCAAGTATTGGCTGCACCTGGCTCAATCCAAACTCACAAGGAATTCAAGGCTCAAGTATATATCTTGAAGAAGGACGAAGGTGGTCGTCACACTCCATTCTTCTCAGACTACCGTCCACAATTCTACTTCCACACTACTGATATTACTGGTGAAATTGAATTACCAGAAGGTACTGAAATGGTTATGCCTGGTGATAACACAGAATTTACTGTTAAGTTAATCAAGCCAGCTGCCATCGAAAAGGGTACTAAGTTTACTATCCGTGAAGGTGGTCGTACCGTTGGTGCTGGTCAGGTTACTGAAATCATTGACTAATTTCTAACGATATTGTTAAAAAGATGTACTTCTTCATAGAAGTACATCTTTTTTTGTACAAAATTTGTTTTTTTTGCTCGTTTACGGTAAGATAACTTAGTATGCAAGTAGCAAACTCAAACTTGACATTGGAGGTATTTTATTAATGTCTGTAAAATGGGAAAAAACCGGTAAGACAGCCGGTGAATTAACTTTTGATATTTCACAAGACGAAATCAAATTAGGTTTAGACCAAGCTTTTAGAAGAGTAAAGAAGAACTTGCGTGTACCAGGATTTAGAAAAGGTCACGTATCTCGTGTGATTTTTGATCAATACTACGGTGAAGAAGCTTTATATGAAGATGCATTAAACGCTGTTTTACCAGCTGCTTATGCTGCAGCCGTTAAAGAAGCAGGTATCAAGGCTGTTGGACAACCTCAAATTGTTCCAGAATCAATGGACAAGGGTAAGGATTGGACTATGAAAGCTACTGTTTCTATTGAACCAGAAGTTGAATTAGGCGAATACAAGGGTATTGAAGTTCCTAAGCAAAATACTCGTGTTTATGCAAAGGATATCGATGCAGAAATCCAAAAGCGTCGTGAACAAAATGCTGAACTTGTATTGAAGAAGGACAAGGCTAAAAAGGGCGACACCGTTGTTATCGACTTTAAGGGTACTATCGATGGCAAGCCATTTGATGGTGGTGAAGCAGAAAACTACTCACTTGAATTAGGTTCAGGTCAATTTATTCCTGGTTTTGAAGATCAATTAATTGGTCATAAAGCTGGAGATGAAGTTGATGTTGTTGTAACTTTCCCTGAAGATTATGGTGCAAAGGATTTGGCTGGTAAAGAAGCTCACTTTGCTACAAAGATTCACGAAGTTAAGACTAAGCAACTTCCAGAACTTGATGACGAGTTTGCAAAAGACGTTGATGATTCTGTAGAAACTCTTGATGAATTAAAAGATAAGATCAAGAAGGACTTGAAGGAACAAAAAGAAGCACAGGCTAAGAGTACTATTCAAGAAGCAGCAATTGAAGGCGCTGTAGAAAACGCTAAGATTGACGAAATTCCTGATGCAATGATTCAAGAAGATGTTAATACTCAATTGAACCAATACTTAGGTAACATGCAACGTCAAGGTATTGATCCTCAAACTTACTACAAGTTAACTAATACTAATGAACAACAGTTGCGTGCACAATTCGCTAAGGATGCAGAAGAAAGAGTTAAGACTAACTTAGTTCTTGAAGCAATCGTTGCTAAAGAAGGTCTTGAAGCAAGTAAGGAAGAAATGGACAAAGAAATTAAGGACCTTGCTGCTGAATACAACATGAATGAAGACGTTGTACGTAGAACTTTGAGCGATGACATGTTAGGTCATGACATTACTGTTCGTAAAGCTATGGATTTGGTTACTGATAATGCTAAGCAAGTTGCCAAGTCAAAGCTTAAAGACGAAAAAAAAGATGAAGATAAGTAATAGATAATAAGATGATATATCTACTGCTTAGTTAAAAAGGTGGCTGTTGAGCGGTCACCTTTTTATTTTTTGAGTTAAAATCCTTTATAAAAATCATTTTTATGATAATCTTTTATCAGTAGGTATAGGAGGAAAATGATTTATGACAACTCAGTTTACAGATCAAGAAGAAATTAAATGTTCTTTTTGTGGTAAAACTCAAGATCAAGTAAAAAAGATGATTGCCGGAAATGGCGCATATATCTGTAATGAATGTGTTGACTTATCCAAAAAAATAATTGATGATGAGCTTCGTGCTGATTCAATGAAACAAATTCGTGAATTACCTAAACCAATGGAAATCAAGAAGCAATTAGATGAATACGTAATTGGTCAAGAGAGAGCCAAGAAGGTACTTTCTGTTGCCGTATATAACCATTACAAACGTATTGGACAAATGGACGTTGATTCATCAACTCAGTTACAAAAATCTAATATAGCTTTAATTGGTCCTACTGGATCAGGAAAGACTTATTTGGCTCAAACATTAGCTAATATTCTTAATGTTCCTTTTGCAATTGCAGATGCTACAACATTAACTGAAGCAGGCTACGTTGGTGAAGATGTAGAAAATATTTTACTTAAGTTACTTCAAAATGCTGATTATGATATAGAACGTGCTCAACGCGGAATTATTTATATTGATGAAATTGATAAAATTTCTAAAAAGGCGGAAAATGTATCGATTACGCGTGATGTTTCTGGTGAAGGAGTTCAACAAGCTTTACTAAAAATTCTTGAAGGAACTATTGCTTCAGTTCCACCTCAAGGTGGGCGTAAACATCCTCAACAAGAAATGATTAGAATAGATACATCAAATATTCTATTCATCGTGGGTGGTGCCTTTGATGGTATTGAACAGATTGTAAAGAACCGTATGGGTAAAAAGACAATTGGTTTTGGTGCAGAGAGTGAATTTAGTAAAATTAATGATGATGAATGGACTCGTCATTTAACTACTGCGGATTTAACTAAGTTTGGTATGATTCCAGAATTTATTGGAAGAATTCCTGTAATTGCAACTTTAGATAAGTTGGATAGTAAAGATTTGATTAGAATTTTAACTGAACCAAAGAATGCCCTAGTTAAGCAATATCAAAAGCTTTTATCACTTGATGATGTTAAGCTTACCTTCACTACTGGTGCTCTACAAGCAATTGCTGATTTAGCAATCAGCCGAAATATGGGTGCACGTGGATTAAGAACTATTATCGAAAATGCATTGATGGATATCATGTATAAAACTCCAAGTGAATCAGATATTGAAAAGGTTGAGGTTACCAAGGATGTAATTACTCGTCATTCTCAGCCCAGAATAACTAGAAGAAGCGACGAAAAAGATGAAGTGAAGGCAACTGAAAATGATAATTAAAAACAGTGAATATGCCTTAAGTGCAGTTAGGGAAGATCAATTTCCTAAAGATGACTTCTCTGAAATAGCTCTAGCAGGTCGCTCAAACGTTGGAAAATCAAGCCTGATAAATACGCTACTTAAGCGAAAAAATCTTGCTAGAACGTCTTCTCAGCCCGGAAAAACGCAAACATTAAACTTTTATCGAGTAAATGATAGTTTTTATCTTGTAGATGTTCCCGGATATGGTTATGCGAAAGTTTCTCAAAAGAAGCGACAAGAATTTGGGGAAATGATTCAAGATTATCTTGAAACAAGAGAGAATTTAAAGGGATTAATTATTCTAATTGATTCTCGTCACGAACCAACCAAAGATGATATTGCAATGTATGAGTATGCACAGTATTTAAATTTACCAATACTCGTTGTTGCAACTAAAATGGATAAGATAAAAAAGAGTCAAACCAATAAGGTTATGAACAATTTAAAGAAAAATCTTGATCTAAGTTATGAAAATGTGGATGTATTAACTTTTAGTTCAGTTTCAAAATTACATGTAAATGAATTAGGAGATTGGATTGAATCACATTTATAAAAACATAAAACATTCTAAGCTAAATAGTGAATTAGTTATCCGACGGGATAATTGATTCACTATTTTTTATTCTAGCCGTAGAATTTGAAATAGTAGTAAAACTATATGCCTTCGGGTTTTTAGACGCTTGACGTCGTACATAAAACTGGCAGTTTTACTTAGGTTATCAATAGTCTCTTCGAAGAATGTGGACATTTAATGTCGAGTTTAGAAAATTAGATCTGATTTCTTAAGTAAAATAGCTTTACTGCTATATTTGAGGAGGTATTTTAAAATGAAAGTTATCTTTGGAATAGATGTAAGCAAGAGCACATCAACTGTTTGCGAATTGATTAATGATAGTAAAACTATCACCACGATCACAAATGATCGCCCTGGCTTTTTAGAGCTACTCAAAGATCTGAAAGCTTTCGCTCAGCACCCTCAAATTATTTTCGAAGCTACGGGTGTATATTCTAAAAGACTGCAGACTTTTTTAGATGATTATGGCTATGAATATGTAGTCTTAAACCCTTTAAAAGCAAAGAAAGAGATGAATTTAGGGCTTAGACATAATAAAACAGATAAGACAGATGCTTACCATTTAGCCTTAATTCAAAAACTTTATCATCATCCAGTCAGTCAACTGCAAGTTGAGCAATACCATCAATTAAATGCCCTAAGTCGTTTTTACGATCAATTGACTAATGATATTGTGATAGCTAAAAACCGTCTTCATAAGATTTTGCAGTTTACTTTTCCAGAATTAGAAAATTTGTTTAGCACAGCCGCAGGTTTTAATTACTGGTCAATCGTCAAGATGTATCCTCACTGCGAAATTATAAATGACTCAACAGAGCTTGCAATCCATACCCAACTTATAAGATTGCCGGGATTTCAAATCAAAAAGGCTAAGCGGTTTGCTTCAAAGCTAATTAATTTAGCTCGCAAGGCTTATCCTGTAGTTCCTTGTAATAGTATTGAATCCAATGAAGCCAGATACTATGCTCAGCGATTAATTGATTTGAATAAACAACGACAAGACTTAATAAATCAAATGGTAACAGTAGCTAAAAGTTTGCCTAATAATGATTTAGAAATCCTAGAAAGCATTCCCGGATTTGCACAAATTACTGCGGTCAGAGTTTTGGGAGAACTTGGGGACTTGCGTAGATTTAGTAATCCTAATAAGATTAATGCTTTTATTGGCATTGATCCAGGCCGCTATCAATCCGGAGAAATGGATTCTAGATTAAGTATTACTAAACATGGCAATGCCGTAGCACGTAAAATCCTCTATCGAGCTATTGGTCAAATTGATCAGGCTGCTAAAACTCAGCACTGTCATATAGCTGATTATTACGAAAATAAAAAGCTATCTTCTCAAACCAAAGGATTTAAAAAGATAGCTATTGCTTCTATACACAAACTGATCAGGACCATGTACGCCCTGATCAGTAATGACCAACTATATGATTACGACGTAGCCACACATAATCAAAAAAGACTTTTGTCGTAAATATTGATCAAGTTCATTATACTCTTTTAGCTTATTAAAAGCCCATTTTAATAAGCTTATTTGTCTTAAATTAATTTTCAAATAAATTGACCAGCTTATTTGAAAGTTAGACAAGCTAATCAAAAATAGAAGTCAAATATCTTATGGTACTTGACTTTACGTAGAAAATATCTTATGGTACTTGACTTTACGTAGAAAAAGACCTGAGCATTGCTCAGGTCTTTTTATTTATCGATGTTTATCAGGTATTTTCTTTCTTTGACCGAAGAGTTCACTAATTAATTTAAATACTCCATAAATGATTATTAATATTCCAAATATAATGATTGATTGTTTAGTGAAATACCGTGGATTTACAATTATAATAATGCCTAAAGCAAATGCCACGATTGCCTCAAGAGAGACCATGACTTTATAAAAGATACCATTAATTCTCCTTAGAATAATTTGTCTTATCCTTACGTATGCATAAACGATTAGGAAAGTTCCCAAGAAATAATGCGCAAGAAAGATCAAGAGTCGATTATTTGATAATAATGCGATCGAAAGAGCAAAGACCAAAAGCCAACTAATAATGAAGAAACGCTTTTGTCGTTCTTTTAAACTCGAAATCGCGGCATCAATAATTTGTTTTACACTAAACCCAATTCCAGAGAAGGCTACTAGTGCTCCGAATGCTTTCATAGAATATTGCGGTGCTGTTAAAGTAATTATTCCCAAGAGGACCATTATCCAGCCGATAATAGAATCAACAGAAAATAAAGTTTGTAGTAGCCTCATGTTTTTGATAGTCTGCCAAGTAGCAGAGAATAAACTGCCAAAAACGAATCTGGTTCTTCTAGATGATCCTGTTAAAGAGAATAGAATCGCACCAAAACCACCGAAACCATTTTTACTTAATTCAGTAATCTTGGTTGAACCACTAGCGGCCAATGCATCAAAGAGGTCATTGGTAAGTGATTCTCTTTCATGTAGGGTTGCATCCCCAATCCAATCATTTATTAGCTGATTATAAATTCTAGCCTGAGGATTACGGTGATTTTTAGTCACGAAGTGTGAACCAGTCACTACCCAGCTAAAAGCGTCATGTTGAGCAAATTTGGGACGATTCGATTCAACTATTACTGGTGGGATGTTTTTCGGTTCAAACAAGCGCCCAATAATACTAAATTCTGGTACATAACGTCTAAGTTTCTCTTTGAGAAATTTTTGAGGTAATTGAGCCCCGACTTCTTTAGCAATACCAGGTGAATCAAATGTATAAATCGCATTGATTCTTTTTCTTAATTTGGGCTCAACGTTCAAAGCCGCAAATTCTGCTAAATTTCCACCCTTAGAGTGACCAAGAAGATAATACTGTTTATCATCATTGTTCATGACTTTTGCCAGATATTCAGCAGCTTGCTTTTGCGCAATGGTGGTACGAAAACTGATCTCGAAGTCTTCTTTCCAGCCAACCAAAGAGTCATCGGTACCTCTAAAACTAATAAAATTTGTTCCGTCTTCTAATTCAATTTTTACTGCACTAAATTGGGTTTTATCGGTAAGTGTATCAGTAAAGTATGATAATTTTGCATTTTTAAATCGGTTGGCGGAATTCATTAATTTGAAAAGATATTGATAGTATCGATGATCATTCTTTGAGATTTCTTTTTTAAAATACTTTTTTGCAGCCTCTTTGACGGTAATTTCGGTCCCGTTTTCAGGCACAATATCATTTAAATTAGTATATGAAAAAAGGGCCAAAACTAACGCGTCAACTTCGTTAAAAGGTGTTTTTTCTAAATCAATATCACCACGCCATTTTAAATATGAAAAGACAGTATTTTCAGGATACACATGATCATCTCCAATCTCTATGTGTCTATTATAATTTTACCGTAAATGGAAGTTGTCGGAGCATTATAAAACTTAAAATTTATTATTCAAATTACTATAACAAGTGTTATATTTATGGTAAAATAAAACCAGGTAGAAGGGGATCAACTACCTGGATAAGGGACGGTTCAATACTAAGAGCTTTTAAATATATTAAACCGTCAATAAGTATATCAAAGAATTTAATGCTTTGGTATATGAAACCAAAAATCTCTTTATATCTTTTAAAAATCTTTTAAAAGTCATCTTTAGAGGTGGCTTTTTTTATGTTTTCTGTTATACTTTCTTTCAGCTATTTTTTCAAGTGGAGGATATATATTTGATTACAGTTTCTGATTTAAGTTTAAACTTGGCTGGTCGTACTCTTTATGAAGACGTAAATTTAAAATTTACGCCAGGTAATTGTTATGGTGTGATTGGAGCCAATGGTGCGGGTAAGTCCACTTTTTTAAAGCTTTTAGAAGGAAAGATTGAACCTACTACAGGTAATATTTCAATTGATCCTAATGAAAGAATGTCCAGTTTAAATCAGGATCACTTTGCATTCGAAGACTTTACTGTAATGGATACAGTAATTCAGGGTCATAAAGAGTTATACCAAGTAATGAAAGAAAAGGATGCTCTTTATGCAAAGCCAGACTTTAGTGATGAAGATGGTGTTAAGGCCGCAGAATTAGAAAGTAAATTTGCGGAACTTGATGGTTGGAATGCTGAAGCGGATGCTGCTAAGCTTTTGCAATCAATGGGTATTCCTGAAAATATTCACCAAAGTTTAATGAGTGAACTTCCTGAGGCAGATAAAGTTAAGGTATTACTTGCACAGGCCTTATTTGGTAATCCAGATATTTTACTTCTTGACGAGCCTACTAACGGTTTAGATGTGCATACGGTAGACTGGTTAGAGGACTTCCTTGCAGATTATCCTAATATTGTCATTGTTGTGTCACACGATAGACACTTTTTGAATCAAGTATGTACTCAAATGTGTGATGTTGACTTTGGTAAGATTCAATTATATGTTGGTAACTATGATTTTTGGTATGAATCAAGTCAACTTGCTGCGGAACTTGCTGCTAACCAAAATGCAAAAAAAGAGGAAAAAATCAAGGAGCTTCAAGAGTTCGTTGCTCGTTTCTCGGCCAATGCTTCTAAGTCACGTCAAGCTACTTCACGTAAGAAACAATTAGAAAAGATTACTCTAGATGATATAAAACCATCATCTAGAAAATACCCATTCGTTAAATTTGAATTGCACCGTGATTTAGGTAATGATTTGCTTAAAGTTGAAAATGTATCATATAGCGTTGATGGCGAGAAAATTCTTGATAATGTATCATTTATTGTACGTCCGGGAGATAAGGTTGCCTTCTTATCAAAAAACACATTAGCAACTACTGCTTTAATGCAAATTATTGCAGGAAAGATCAAACCAGATACAGGAACAGTTACTTGGGGTCAAACAACCGCCTTCAATTATATGTCTCGTGATTTGAATGCTAACTTCAATAATGATGAATTGTCAATTCTTGATTGGCTTCGTCAATATGCTACTAAGGAGCAAGACGATAATACTTTCTTACGTGGATTCTTAGGGAGAATGCTCTTTAGTGGGGATGAAATCGAGAAGAAGATTAAGGTTCTTTCCGGTGGAGAAAAAGTTCGTTGTCAATTATCAAGAATGATGCTTCAACCAGCAAATGTTTTGGTAATGGATGATCCAACAAATCACCTGGATCTTGAATCAATTACTTCATTAAATAATGCTTTGAAGTCATATCCAGGTTCAATTTTATTTACTTCACACGACCGCGAATTTATTCAAACGATTGCTGATCATATTATTGAAGTTGGTCCAAAGGGAATTGTTAGTCGTGCAGAAACTCATTACGATGAGTTTATTGAAAGCCCATCAATTCAAGAACAAGTAGAAAAGATCTATTAATAAATATAAAAAATAAGTCTCACATTTGTGAGGCTTATTTTTTAAGAATTTGATTAAATGAGTCTTTCACATCTTTTGAAGATTCAACTATACTATAATTAATTAAAAATGTGATTTGGAGACAATAATGATGAAGAAATCTTTAGTGGGACTAGTAGTGTTTGCTTGTCTAGGACTTTCAGCATGTAGTGTGAATTTTGAAAAAGATGGGGTTCATATCAATAAAGAAAATATAAAGCAAAGTCATAAAGAAAAATCTAAAACGTCAAAGAAAACTGAAAAAGCCGAAGTTAAAACTAAGAAGGCTAAAAAAAGAAAAAAAGTAAATTCTCTTTGGACTAAAAATCAAGATCAAGAATTAGAGCAATATATGAGAACTTGGAGTAAACAAATGGGACAAGTTTATACTAAGTATGAAGGGAAGAAAATCACTACTTCAGTAGGTAGTAAATATCCTGATGTTTTAAGAGATAGGAAATTTGTCTTAAATAAAAAAGTGATTTCAATTAGTTGGAATCAAAGGAGAGATAAAAAAGATAATTATAATGTAGTAGCAATTTACAATGATAATTTCAAAAAGCAAAAAATGCATTTTACTTACTTATTTACAATCAAAAATAAACATGCATTTGTTTTAGTCGAACAGGGGAGAGATGAAAATCCTTTGATTCTTTATGTAAGTAGTAATAAACAATTAACTAAGAAGTTTAGTCAAATTGTTAAAACAAATCATAATTAATATTATGTAAAATTTAGCCTAAAAAATACTAGTTGAATGATATGAAGAAAGGGCGGAATACTTGAACCAAGTAATATATAGAACTAGTTAGAAAGAAAAATAATGTTGAAGTAGCAGATTAGCGTGGTAGAAAAGGGTCAAAATGAAGAAGTACACTAACGAATAACACGAAAATAACACAGAAATTACTGAATTTGATAAAAAGTATCTTTGTAACAAAAATGTAATATAACAAGCACAAAAATTAAAATCGCCATATTATATAAAGATAATAATAAATTCTCAACATTAAATAACGTCAGCCTTACTCGCAGTAGAATTTGTTCTTGTTTTTATTTTAAATAAAGGTATTATAGGTGTTGGGAATTAAGAGACTGAGGAGAAAGAGTTGACACATGAAGTCGACCCTTTCTTTTTTTATTCAAAAATAAAATATATTAGTATATATAGATTGCGGCTTATAATTGAATTATTCAATTGTTTATATTGGTAAAATGTTTTCAAAGAGAGTATTGTAAAGTTATAAGATAAAATCTACAGGGTTAGATTATGAATTGAGGCAATTTTATGGATAAACAAAAAGTATTAGTTTTAGGTGGATTAGTTGATAATGCATTAGATGATTTACAAGCAAATTTTGATGTAACTATTGGTCCAGTTGGTCATCGTATGGAAGACGACTATGAATGGGTTGTTGAACATATTTCTGAATATGATGCATTAATCGTTGCTAAAATGTTTATTGATAAGAAAATAATTGATAATGCTAAGAAATTGAAAATTATATCTACTTATGGCGTTGGTTATGATCATGTTGATATTGATTATGCAAAGTCAAAGGGAATTATAGTATCGAATTGTCCTAAGAGTGTCACTCGTCCAACTGCAGAATTAGCCTTAGCGATGATTTTAGCATGTGCTAGACGTTTTCATTTCTATGATCATAGTATGCGTGAAGGTGTGTTTCTAGATGTAGATGAATATGATAATCAGGGTTATACTATTGAAGGCAAAACTCTTGGTATCTTAGGAATGGGTAGAATTGGTCAAATGGTAGCTCAATTTGGTAAGATGCTAGGTATGAAAATTATTTACCACAATCGTCATCAAGTTGCTCCTGAAATTGAAGCTAAGTTAGATGCAAAATATGTTGATTTTGATACTTTAATTAAAGAAAGTGATTTCTTATCATTAAATGCACCAGAAACACCAGAAACTATGCATATTATTAACGAAAGTGTTTTGAAACATATGAAGCCTAGTGCATTTTTAATTAATGTAGCTCGAGGTAGATTGGTTAATGAAATTGATTTAAAGGCTGCTTTAAAGACTGGCGAAATTGCTGGAGCCGGCTTGGATGTCTTTGAAGATGAAACTCAAGTTGACGATGAACTTGCTGCATTAGATAATGTCATTTTAACGCCACATGTTGGTAGCGCAACTCATGTTGCACGTTACAATTTAACCAAGGAAGCATCAAATAATATTATTTCTTACTTAATTGATGGAAAGGCTATTAATAAAGTGAACTAGCTTTTAAATCTGAAAAGGGGATAGGGATTAAGCGTGATGTTTAATCCCTATTTGTTTTAAGGAAATATATTTTGCTGTTTGAAAAGTTTCATATGCTAAAAAAGGGGGGATGACCTTAAGGCCATCCCCCCTTTTTTTATATAAATAATATTATGTTAAATTACTACTTATCTTTTAATTGCCACTACGAGATAACCAGAAATTTTCATCCTCTGCTCGAGATGTTTATTATTTTTTAATTCTCTTTTTTCTCCAAACATAAATGAAGTAAATAAAAAAGATAATAAGAATAACTATTACGGCAAATGAATATTCTTCAAAAATTTGAACAATTACGTGCCAGTTCTTACCTGTATATGATCCGAGTGCAATCAAAACAGTGTTCCAAATCAGACTACCTAAGGTAGTAAGAATAATGAATTTGGGTAAAGAAACTTTAGCAATACCGGCTGGAATTGAGATCAAACTTCTTATCACTGGAATACATCTACCGAAAAAAATTGCTTTAACTCCATGGCGATCGAACCAAGCGATTGTTCGGCTAACGTCATCTTCTTTAAAACCTAATTTCTTAAAAAATTTATGTTTTAGAAGTTTTTTTAATCTTTCTTCATTTAATAGGGTACCAATCCAATATAAAATTAATGCTCCGATTAGTGCTCCTGTGGTGGATGCAATAACTAGTCCAAACACATTCATAGCTGTTTTATGAGTTAAAAAGCCACTAAATGATAGGATTACTTCTGAAGGAATTGGAGGAAAAACATTTTCAATTGCAATCAGGATAGCTACTGCAAAATAACCAAACTGATCAATAAATGAAAATATCCATGCTGTCATAAAAATCTCCTTAAATATGATTATTCATTAATATAGCAAAAATATAGCTATATAGCTATTAAAATTTGATAGAAGATGCCTTTATATAAGCTTTTTTAAGAAATTATGTTAAAATTTATAATGCAAATTTTTGAGGAGATGATTTTTTGGCAACAGAATTAATTGAAAATAAATTAAAGCTTCTACCAGAAAAACCTGGTTGTTACCTTATGAAGGACATTAATGGTGCTGTAATTTATGTTGGAAAATCAAAAAATCTAAAAAATAGAGTTCGTTCTTACTTTAAAAGCAAACAAGTAGGAAGACGTGCTGAATTAGTCGAAAATATTAGAGACTATGACATTATTACTGTTTCTACAGATAAAGAAGCATTTTTATTAGAAGTTACCCTAATAAAAAAATATAAACCTTATTATAATGTTCAATTAAAAGAAGGGACTGGATATCCATATATTGAGATAACCAATGAAAGAGATCCCCAAACTAAATTAACTAGTGTTGTTCATAAAGATGGTGGATATTACTTTGGACCTTATCCTAATGTTTATGCCGCACAAGCAACTTTGAAGTTTATTCAAAAAGTTTTTCCACTAAGACGTTGTAATGGGTACCAAGGGCGTCCTTGTCTGTATTACCATATGGGACAATGTTTAGGAGCATGTTTTAGAAAAGTTCCTAAGAGTGAGTATGATGAACAAATTAAAAAGATCAAAAAGTTTTTGAATGGTGACATTAACTGGGTGCGTCAAGATTTAAATCAAAAAATGGAGCAGGCCGCAGGAAAATTGGAATTTGAACGTGCGGGTGAAATTCGAGATCAATTAAAGTATATTGAGGAAACTGTAGAGAAACAAAAAATTATTTCAAATGATAATACCCAAAGAGATATCTTCAATTTCTATGTTGATAAATCCTGGATTTCAATTCAAATCTTTTTCTTACGTCAAGCTAAGCTTCTTAGAAGAGAAACTAAAATGTTTCCTTTAACAGACGTTACAGATCCAGAAGATGAATTTGCATCTTTTATTGCCCAGTTCTATCAACAAAGGAATCGAGTTTTACCAAAAGAAGTTCTAGTTCCAAGTGGAATAGATAATGAGGCATTATCTGAAGTATTACATGTTCCTGTTAGAACTCCGAAGCGTGGTCAAAAGAGGTCGCTTCTTGAAATGGCGGAAGAAAACGCTAAATTGAAACTAGATGATAAATTTAGATTATTAGAGCTTGGAAATAGAAAAACTAAAGGTGCACAAAAAGAGATCTTTGATGCTTTAGGACTTCCATATGGTCACTATATTGAAAGTTTTGACCATTCACATATTCAAGGTGCAGATCCAGTTTCCGCCTTAGTTGTATTTAAGGATGGAGAACCAGATAAAACCTCATACCGAAAGTACAAATTAAAGGGCGAAGTAGAGCATCAAAAAGGGGGAGATGAAGTTAGAAATACTCGTGAAGTTGTGAGAAGAAGATATGGTCGTTTACTAAAAGAACATAAGAAAATGCCTGATTTGATTTTGATGGATGGTGGCCAAATTCAAGTAGATGCTTGTTTAGATGTTTTGAGAAACGAGTTGAACCTAAATATTCCGGTAGCAGGAATGGTAAAAGATGATAAACATAGAACTAACCATTTATTGTTTGGAGATCCACTCAATGGAATTCCTTTGAGATTGATTCCGCTTGATCCAAAATCAGAAGGATTTTACCTAATGACCAGAATTCAAGATGAAGTTCACAGATTTGCAATTACTTTCCATAGACGAACTCACGCAAAGAATGCACTATCTAGTAGGCTAGATTCAATTAAAGGAATAGGACCTAAGAGTAGAAATAAATTACTGAGAAAGTTTGGTTCAATGAAAAAGATAAAAGAAGCATCAATTGATGAGTTGAGGGATGCGGGATTGTCATTAACGCAGGCTCAATCAGTAAAATTAAGTTTGTAAAACGTTAAAGAAGTGCGATTTATTGCACTTTATGTGTTATTATAAGTTAGTTAGAAAGACGGAGGGGGTTTTTAAACATGCCAACATTTGTTGATCAAACTAAAATAGAAGTTCAAGCTGGTAAAGGCGGCGACGGCATGGTAGCCTTCCGCCATGAAAAATATGTTCCAAATGGCGGACCTGCAGGTGGCGACGGTGGACGCGGAGGTAGCGTAATCTTCGTTGCTGATGAAGGTTTAAGAACTTTGATGGATTTTCGCTATCGTCGAAAATTCAAAGCCGAAAATGGTGAAGATGGAAGAATTAAATCACAATATGGAAAAGGAGCAAAAGATTTATACTTAAAGGTTCCAGTAGGAACTACAGTATATGATTTTGAAACTGGAGAGTTAATCGGTGATTTAATTAAAAATAAGCAAGAGCTTGTTGTTGCTCACGGTGGCAAAGGTGGAAGAGGTAATATTCACTTTGCTAATAGTGTAAATACTGCACCAGAAATTGCCGAAAATGGTGAACCTGGAGAAGATCGAGTTTTAAGACTTGAATTAAAGATGTTAGCTGACGTAGGTTTGGTTGGTTTTCCATCTGTTGGGAAGTCAACATTACTTTCAGTTGTAACTAAGGCTAAGCCAAAGATTGCAGCATATTCATTTACTACCTTAACACCAAATTTGGGAATGGTTATTTTACCGGATGGTAGAGATTTTTCAATGGCGGACTTACCAGGTCTAATTGAAGGCGCAAGCCAAGGTGTTGGATTAGGTATTCAATTTTTACGTCATATTGAAAGAACTAAGGTGATCCTTCATTTAGTTTCAATGGATCCGAATAACGGTCGTGAAGCAATTGAAGATTATAAGACGATAAAAAATGAATTAGCAAGTTACACCACAGATTTATCCAAAAAAGGTGAGCTAATTGTAGCTACTCAAATGGATATTCCTGGTGCAGATGAAAAGTTAGCTGATTTTAAGAAAGCTTTAGCTGATGAGGGTATTGATGCACCAGTTTATGCAATTTCAAGTGTAACTCATAGTGGTGTAGATCAATTGATGCGTGATTCGGCAAACTTGGTTGAAGAAGTTGAAAAACGTCAGACTGAAGAGGCTCCAGAAGTTGCAACTGAAGAAGCTAGAGAATACAAGTATAAATCTAAAGCTAAGCTTGATGAGTTTACCGTTGAAAAACTTGAAGATCACTTATTTGAAATTAAGGGTGAAGCTCTTGAAAGATTGGTTCAACGAACAAATCTTGATCATCAAGATGGAATTATGCTTCTTGCACGTAAGTTGAAGAATTTAGGGGTAGACGATGCCTTACGTGAAATGGGAGCTGTTGATGGCGATGATGTTGTAATTGGCAACTTTAATTTTGAATTTTTACAATAAAATTGACTGGTAGAGAAGATTTATGAATAAGACAAAAAATCGGTTTATTACAGGATATTCTGGACTTAGGGCATTAGCAGTTGTTGGAGTGATTTTATATCATCTAGATCCTAATACTTTTATCGGAGGTTATCTTGGAGTACCGATTTTTTTAGTACTTTCTGGATATTTAGTGACCGATCATATGCTGAAGTCGTATCAAGAAACAGGTAGCTATGATAATAAGCATTTTTACATTACAAGGTTAAAACGGTTATATCCTCAATTAATCACAGTTTTATGGGCATGTGCGGCGTGGATTGTCCTTTTTCAAAGAAATTTATTAGTAAAGCTATATCAAATAGTAATTGCAAATTTGTTGAATGTTTATAATATTTGGCAAATTAGAAATGGTCAAAGTTACTTTGAAAGATTTGGAGCTAATGCATCTCCATTTACACATCTATGGACAATGTCGATAGAAGGTCAGTTTTATCTTTTGTGGCCAATAGTGATTTTTTTGCTGGTCAAATTTGTTAAAAGTAAAAAAAGAATCTTTGGAATTATTACTGCATTAACTCTTATTTCAGCGATTGAGATGGCAATTTTATTTGCTACTGGAGCTGATATAAATCGTGTATATTACGGAACGGATACTAGATTCTTTTCATTAGGTTTAGGTGCAGCTTTGGCAGTCATCTGGCCCATTGAAAATATGAATGAAACTTTAAGAAATCTTAGATCGCGTTCCCTAGATTTGGCTGGATTGATCTCATTATTAGGAATGCTATTGATGTTTTTCAGTTCAGCAATGAATCCTCAATCTAAATTTCCTTATTTTGGTGGAATTTTTATTTTCTCTATTTTTACTACTGTGATGGTTGGAATTGTTGGTCATCCAAATAGTCATTGGAATAAAATTCTTACTAATCCAGTATTTAATTGGATTGGGTCACGTAGTTATGGGATTTATTTATATCAATTTCCTGTAATGGTATTTTTTGAAGATAAGTTAACTAATTTGGCTGCTCACCCAATTTTATATCGGATAATTGAGATCGTAATTATTTTACTAATAAGTGAAATTACTTATAGATTAATTGAAAAACCATTTGGTAAAGTTACTTGGCTTAAGGTTAAAAATTATTGGGCTAATTTATCAAACATTGCAAGTTTTTCAAATGCAAGGAAGTTTAAATTAATCTTTTCAAGTTTGATCATTTTAATTGGAACTGCTGGAATTATATATTCTCCAAGAGCCGTTGCTAAAAAGTCACAGCTTGAACAAACTATTAGCAAAAATCAGAAGAGTCAAGCTAGGGAGAATAAAGAACTAATTAAAAAGTACAAAAAGACAAAAGTGAAGGAAGATACTTCAAGTAAGTATGTAAAAAAGGCTCGGAAAGAGGCCAAGAGCCATCCTGTAAATAAGAGATTTACTAAATATGGAATTTCTCAAGTTGATCTCCAATTAGCACAAAATTTACAATTAACAGCAATTGGAGACTCTATTATGGCAGGAACATATGATAATTTAAAAACTTTAATGCCACATGCAATAATTGATGGTGCAGTTTCTCGTCAAATGAAGGAAGCTTTTCCAATAATTGACGGTTATAAACAAAGACAAGTTTTAGCGAAAAATGTTTTAATTGAGTTAGGAACTAATGGACCTTTTACAATGGATGATGTAGATCATCTAATGGAAGATTTGGGTAAGGGTAAGGATGTATTTTGGATAAATGTTTATGTTCCAAGCCGTCAATGGCAAAATCCAGTTAATGATTTACTAAAAAAGGCATCAAAGAAATATCATAATTTACACGTGATTGATTGGTATCAATATGCCAAAGGACACCCAGATTGGTTTGGAGATGATCATGTACATCCAAATATTTTAGGTTCTAAATATTATAGTGCGTTTGTAGTAAAAAGTATCGTAAATGAAATTTACTTTTAGAATAGGATTTTTATGGAAATACAATTTTTAGGAACAGGTGCGGGACAACCTTCTAAGCAGAGAAATGTTTCAAGTCTTGCTCTTAAGTTACTAGATGAATTAAATGAAATTTGGTTATTTGATGTTGGAGAGGCCACACAACATCAAATTTTGAAGACAAATATTCGTTTGAGAAAGGTTTCGAAAATATTTATCTCACATAATCATGGAGATCATATTTTTGGCTTGCCTGGTCTACTTGCTACTCGTTCTTTCCAGGGCGATGTGGGACCTTTAACTATTTATGGACCAGCTGGAATTGAAAAATTTGTTAGAATCGCATTGAAGGTATCTAAAACTAAAGTTTCTTATCCAATTAAATTTGTTGAATTAACAAAAAGTGGATTAATTTATCAAGGCCAAGGATTTAAAGTTTATACTGATAGACTAGATCATAGAGTTGACAGTTTTGGCTACAGAGTAGTCGAGGATTCTCACCCTGGTGAATTATTAATGGATAAGTTAGCTGAATATCATGTACCTAATGGTCCGTTATTAGGTAAATTAAAAAATGGTGAACAAATCGCCCTGGCAGATGGTACTATATTAGATGGAAAAGACTTTTTAGGTCCTGAAAAACCAGGTAGAATAATTACTATAATATACGATACTAGGGCAACTCCAAGTATTGCTAAATTAGCAAAAAATGCTGATGTCCTAGTTCATGAATCAACTTTTGCTGGAAATGAGGCTAAATTAGCTCATGATTATTTCCATTCAACCGCAGTTGAAGCAGCAGAAGTTGCACGCGATAACAATGTAAAAGAGCTATGTTTAGATCATATCTCTGCAAGATATCTGGGAAGTAATGCTAAAAGATTAGAAAAGCAGGCCCAAAAGGTATTTGAAAATACACATTTGGTAAATGATTTTGATCAGATCAATATTCCCATGAAAGGAACAGAAAAATGAGTGACTCATTAAGAAATAAAGTTGTAGTAGTGACTGGTGCTTCAAGTGGTATCGGTCGTTCAATTGCACTTGAAAGTGCAGGACGTGGAGCAACGGTTGTTTTAATTGCTAGAAATGAACAACGATTAAATGATATTGCTGCTGAAGCAAGAGAGTTATCTGGTGCGGATGCATTTGTTTTCCCAACAGATATGGGTAAGTCAGATGAAATCGAGGCTAGTTTTAAGAAAATAATTTCATCAGTTAAACACATTGATTTTTTAGTAAATTGTGCAGGCTTTGGTAAGTTTGATACTTTTATGGAAAGCAACATGCAAGATGCAATGAACATGTTCCAAGTGAATGTATTAGGGCTAATGTATTTTACTAGACTAATTGGTCGTGTAATGATGGAAGAAAAAACTGGCCAAATTATTAATTTTGGTTCAATAGCTGGGAAAGTTCCAACCGTTAAATCAGCTGTATATAGCGCTTCTAAGGCAGCGGTAATTCAATTTTCAAATGTTTTACGTCTTGAACTAATGCCTTTTGGCGTAAAGGTAATGACTGTTAATCCAGGACCTGTATACACTAATTTTTTCAATATTGCTGATAAGACAGGAAATTATATGGCAAATGTTGAAGAATTTATGCTTGATCCAGATGATGTGGCTTGGCAAGTTGTTCACTACTTCGGTAGCAATAAGCGAGAATTAAATCTACCAATCAGTCTTGCTGTTGCAGCAAAGTTATACAACTTATTCCCAACTATTGGCGATCAAATTTCTTTAAAATTCGCTTCAAGAAAGTAGGCTAACATGAATTCTGAAAAGAAGAGACAAGTTAACTTAGTTGTCAGTTTAATAATTGGATTATTAGCTGTAATATTTATCGTCTTAAATACTAGTCCAGTAAGTATTAATTTTGGCTTCTTTAACGTTAAGTTACCTTTGATTATCATTTTAGTTGTAATGGTTATAATTGGAATTTTATTGGGTTGGTTTATGGCCCAAGATAAGCTTTTTCGTAAAAAGAAAGACTAATAATCTTGATTTATGAGGAATTCAATAGTATCATTTAAACATATGAGTGATTCACCTTACTTAAATGTAAGTGTGAAGCTTAAGACTACAATAAAGGAGATCAAATCAAATGGCAGTACCTGCAAGACATACTTCTAAGCAAAAGAAACGTTCACGTCGTGGTCATATCAAGTTAACTGTACCAGCTATGCATTATGATGCAACTACTGGTGAATACCGTTTAAGCCACCGCGTTTCACCAAAGGGTTATTACAAGGGTCGTCAAGTTGCTAACGAAAACAACTCAAACGGCAATAACTAAAAATAAAGACACCCATTTAGGTGTCTTTTTTTATGCAAAAAATTAGAAAGTAGAAATTATGAAATTAGTTTTTTTACACTCTAGTGATACACATGGCTTCTTATTGCCAACAGATTATCAAGATAAAGGAGATTATAATGCTCCAATTAGTTTGAGTAGAGTAAGTTCTGCAATAAAAGCCGAGAAGGCGAAGTATGGAGTAGAAAATGTGGTTGTCACAGATTCGGGTGATTGTTTACAAGGCTCTCCTTTAGCATCTTATGCACATTCTACTGGAGATTACACCGATTTAGGTATTTTTACAGAGGCTTATAATGCAGTCGGTTATGATGCCCGTTGCCTTGGAAATCACGACTTTAATTTTGGTTTAGATTATTTAGCATATTACATAGATAATAATAAAGCACCTATGATTAATGATAATGTTTTGGATGCCGAAACAAATGTACCTGCATTTGGTCAAGAGTATACAATTATTGAAAAAGCCGGTGTAAAAATTGGTTTGTTAGGTGTTACGACTCAATATATACCTCATTGGGAACCAAAAGAAAAT
Organism: Lactobacillus agrestimuris; assembly: GCF_943193025.1. Lineage (GTDB taxonomy): Bacteria > Bacillota > Bacilli > Lactobacillales > Lactobacillaceae > Lactobacillus > Lactobacillus agrestimuris. Next base: position 53,477 of record NZ_CALPCQ010000009.1, on the reverse strand, counting down.
GTTGCTGGTTTGAAATTCGTTTCGGCTTATGAAAAAATCAAACATTATGCAGAGATTTTGCGTCCTCAAGTCGATGTCTTAGCGGTTATGTATCATGGAGGATTTGAAAGTGATCCTAAATCTGGAGTTGCTACAGAACCTCATAGAGGCGAAAATGAAGGATATAAAATTCTTACTGAAATTCCTGAGGTTGATGTATTTTTAACAGGTCATCAACATCGTCGGCTAAACTTAGTGACTAGAAATACGGCTATTGTTCAACCAGGTTATAGAGGTGAAGCAGTTGCAGAAGTAATTTTAGATATTGATGATAAGACTAAAAAAATAAAAAATATGTCTACTAAACTGATCGATACTAAAGATTATGATCCTGATCCCGAAATAGTTAAAATTGTTAGTGATCTAGATCAACGAACTCAAAACTGGTTGGATCAACCACTTGCACAATTGAGTGAGTCAGCACCAATTGAAAATGCTATGAAGGGCAGAATTGAAGGGGCACCGTTTATTAATTTATTGCAACAAATGCAATTGTGGTTCACAGATGCCGATGTTTCAGCGACTGCAGTTATGAGTGAGAAAGCTAAGGGATTTGGAAAAGAGGTCACTATGAGAGATGTACTTTTAAATTACCCTTATGCTAATCAATTATGCAGAGTAAAGCTAACAGGAAGAGAATTAAAACACATTATTGAACATAGTGCTGGTTTCCTGAAAAAAGATACCGATGGAAAGATAAAATTTATTGAACGCTGGATTAAACCTAAGCCAATGCTTTATCATTTTGATGTTTTTTATCCAATTGAATATGAAGTGGACTTATCTAAACCTGTGGGAGAAAGAATTACTAAACTTACACTCGATGGTAAGCCTTTAGAAGATGATAAAATATATCATTTGGCTGTTAATAACTATCGTGCAATGGGTGGAGGATTCTATCCAGAGTATAGTATGGATAAGATTGAGTTCACTTTGGATAAAGATTATGTTCAAATGTTTATAGAATATTTAACCAAGAACCAAGTTAAAGTTGATACTAAAAAGAATTATCATTTTTATTAATAAGAAAAAGGCAACCACTCAAACTAAGTAGTTGCCTTTATTTTATTTAAACCAAATTATTTTAAATTTGAATATTTACTTTTATCTTTGTGAGAGTGAGCAGTAATTGTTGGAATAATTATTGCAAATAAAATACCAAAAACGATACCGATAAGAAGGGCTTCTTTTGGTTCAAAAACACTTTGAGTTAAAGGTGCGGCAATAAATCCAATAACCATCATATAGATGACACTCCAAATAATTGTAACAATATATCGGCCCATAATTAATTCCTTCTTTCATTAAGAGAATTTTATCAAAATCTGAGTATGTTTTCAAACTTGGATTTAACTATTTGGTATACTTTATAAAAGAAAGGTGGCAGAGAATATGAAACTTGCAGCATTACAAAATATGAGTACCTTTAGCTTGTTAGAAAGTCCAACAAGAATTAAAGGTTTATTATCTTCTGCCAAGCAAAAAGGCTATGAAGCTGTAGCTCTGACAGATATTAATGTCACATACGGCTTGGTAGGTTTCTATGAATTAGCTCAAGAAGTAGGAATTAAGGCGCTTCTTGGGATGCAGCTTAGATTAAATGGCTTAATTGATAGCACTAATAAGTATAATCTCATTGTTTTAGCTAAAAGCAATGCAGGCTATAAAAATATTTTGCGAATGTCTAGTGCCGTAAATTTACTAACAAATAATGGTCAAAACGATAAAATCATATCTTTAGAAGAAGTAGCTAAGTATTTTAATGATATAGACATAATAGTTCCAGCAAATAGTAGTAGTGAATTATTAATGCTTTTTGAACAAAATGAATCATTAGGGTCAGATTATCTTCGTGATTTAAAGAAAATGATCCCTGAAAGTAGTTCCTTATATTTAGGTGTCTATGCAAATAAAGAAAAGAGAAGTTATATTAACTATCTCAGAAGTTTATCTAAACAATTTGATATTGATTTGGCAGTGACTGAAGATACACAATATCTTGAACCCGAGGATCATTTTTTGCGTAAAACTTTATTGGCTATAAAAAATGGTGACAAGATTGAAGATGTTGAACTGCTGGCTAAGCAAAAAGGTTCACACTATTTGGCTTCAGGACAAGAAATTCTTTCTAGATACCATGAATATGAATTAGATGATGCAGTAAAAAACACATGGAAGATAGCGGATGAATGTAATGCTAAAGTTATTTTTCAAACGCCAAAACTTCCAAAATATCATCAACATGAATATTCTTCCTCTAAAGAATATTTAAAATATTTGGCCCAAACCGGATTACAGGAAAGATTTAAGAATCATCCTATTCCAAAAAATTATCAAACAAGACTAGATTATGAACTTAACGTAATCAATCAGATGGGATTTGATGATTATTTTCTTATTGTTTGGGATGTGATAAATTATTGTCATCGAATTGGAATAACTACCGGTCCAGGTAGAGGATCTGCCTGTGGTTCACTGGTTTCGTATTCATTGAAAATTACAGAAGTAAATCCTTTAAGATACCATTTGCTTTTTGAACGTTTCTTGAATCCATATCGTCATGAAATGCCAGATATTGACCTAGATATACCCGATAATCGCAGGGATGAAGTTATTAAGTATATGTTCGAAAAATATGGTATGGATCATGCTGCTCAAATTTTGACCTTTGGAACTTTAGCGGCCAAACAAGCTCTACGAGATACGGGTCGTGCATTCGGCTTAAGTACTGTAGAACTAAATAAATGGGCAAATGCAGTACCTTACTCAAAGCAGAAGATGACCTTAGATACTTCCTACAAAGAATCAAGGGAGATGAGATTACTAGTTGATTCAAGTCAATTTAATAAATTGCTGTTTCAAACTGCTCAATCTCTTGAAGGATTACCTAGACACTATTCGATTCATGCAGCCGGATTGGTGATTAGTGATGATTCGATTGCAAGTATTTCCGGTTTACAGGCTGGACAATTAGGTATTCCAGTTACTCAACAAACTAAAAAATACGTTGAGTCATTAGGTCTGCTTAAAATCGATTTTTTAGGCTTGAGAAATCTTACTATTTTGGGGAATACTATTGATCTAATTAGAAGTCAAGGTATTAATATCAATCCGAATAAAATCCCTTTAAATGATCCGAAAACAATTGAACTTTTTAGGAAAGGTAATACTGATGCTGTTTTTCAATTTGAATCTAGTGGGATTAGAAACGTTTTAAGAAAATTACATCCAGATAACTTTGAAGATCTCGTAGCGGTTAATGCATTATATAGACCGGGACCAATGAGAAATATTGATTCATTTATCGCCAGAAAGAAAAAAGAAGAAAAGGTAGTTTATCCTGATAAAAGTTTAGAAAATATTTTAGCTTCAACATACGGTATTTTGGTGTATCAAGAACAGGTTATGCAAACAGCCCAAATATTTGCTGGATTCTCATTGGGAGAGGCCGATATTCTTCGTCGTGCGATGTCTAAAAAAGATCAATCGGTAATTGATCAAGAAAGAGAAAAATTTATTTCAGGGGCCGTATCTAAAGGACATAAAAAAGAAGTTGCTGAAAAAATTTATAACTATATTGAACAGTTCGCAAATTATGGTTTTAATCGATCACATGCAGTTGCATATACGAAAATTGCCTTTTGGTTAGCATATTTGAAAACGCACTTTCCTGCCGCTTTTTATACTGCTTTATTAAACTCATCGGGGGCAAGTAAATTAAAGGTAGAAAGTTATATCATGCAGGCTCAAGAAGCTGGAATTCAGATTTTAACACCAGATATTAACCATAGTAGTGTTGATTTTACTCTTGATAAAGGTAGGATTTTAGTTGGTTTAAAGGCAATTAAAGGTTTGCGTACAGATTTTGTTAAAATAATACCTACTCTGGACAGGCCATTTAAATCTCTTGACGACTTTTTGAGAAGAATTGATCCTAAATATTTACAGTTAGATCCAATAAATAACTTAATTAAGGCGGGCTGCTTTGATACGTTAAATGAAAATCGAAATGAATTATTGGCTAATAGTAAGGACCTAATCGAAAATATTCAGTTAACTGGTCAAAATCTTTCTTTATCTCAAAGTTTAGGTGGGGTGCCAATAAAAGAAGTTGAAATGCCAACAAGTGCGGAGAAAGCAGCAATGGAAGAAGAGGTTTTAGGATTTTCAACCACTGCAAGTCCTCTGATTGCTGTACAAAAATATGCTCAAAAATTTAATGCCAAACCATTAAATGAATTCGCTATTAATGATTCTGGCATTGCAGTTGGAAAGCTAATGAGTTTAAAGCCAATAAAAACCAAAAAAGGAACAACAATGGCTTTTTCAAGTTTTGCTGATTCAACTAGTCAGCAAGAAGTTACAATTTTTCCGAATATTTATGAAAAAATTCATTCATTATTAAAAGAAGGGCAAATCTATATTTTAGGTGTTAGAATTCAAGCCGATCGATACGATCCTAATAAAAAACAGTATTTGTTAACCAATTTAAAATTAGTTAATTTCAAGGAATAAAAAGAAAGTTTGAAAAACTCAGACGTATGAAAGCGATAACATTGAAAAACCTTGATAAAAGCGAAAATAAAAGCATTTTTTATGAGATTTTTCGCTCGAAAAATGGTAATATTTAAGTGATGTGAGAAATTACACAAATAATCATGATGAGGTGAATTCATGAAACGGATTGGTATTTTAACTAGTGGTGGAGACGCCCCTGGTATGAATGCAGCAATCAGAGCCGTTACCAAGACTGCTATCCACCATGGATTAGAAGTTGTTGGTATTCGTTATGGTTTTGCCGGTTTAGTTGCTGGTGATTTTATTCCTCTTACCGCAGAGGATGTAGACCATAAGATTAGTCATGGTGGAACTTTCTTATATTCTGCTCGTTTCCCAGAATTTGCACAAGAAGAAGTGCAAAAGAAGGGTGCAGAACAATTAAGAAAACATGGTATTGATGCCGTTATCGTTATTGGTGGAGACGGTTCATACCATGGTGCTTTAGCCTTGACTCGCCTCGGTATTAATTCAGTAGGTTTACCAGGAACTATCGATAATGATATTCCTTATACTGAATATACTATCGGTTTTGATTCTGCATGTCGTACCGCAATGGACGCAATCGATAAGATTCGTGACACTGCAAGTAGCCACCACCGCGTATTCGTTGTTAATGTAATGGGTCGCGACTGTGGTGATGTTGCTATGCGTGTCGGTGTTGCAAGTGGAGCTGATGCAATTGTTGTTCCAGAACGTCCATACGATATGGAAAAAATTGCTAAAACTCTTAAGCGCGGTTTTGCAGAAGGTAAAGATCATGGCCTTGTAGTATTAGCTGAAGGTGTCATGGACGCTGAAAAATTTAAGAATGAACTCTTGAAGTATGGTGACTTTGACGCTCGTGCAAATGTTCTTGGCCACATGCAACGTGGTGGCTCACCAACTGTTGAAGATAGAGTAAATGCTACTAAGATGGGTAACTTTGCTGTTAACTTACTTCTTGACGGTAAAGGCGGTTTGGCTGTTGGTTTGGAAAATGGTCAACCAAATACTCACGACATTCTTGATTTGTTCGATGGTAAGCACGAAGGTGACTACTCATTGCTAGATGTTAATGAAGAAATGACTAAAGATTAGTCAGTTTTTTGGAGAGGATTTTTTTAATAATGAAGAAAACTAAGATTGTTAGTACTTTAGGACCAGCTTCAAATGATGTTGAAACTATTACTAAGTTAGTAGAAGCTGGTGCAAACGTATTCCGTTTCAACTTCTCACACGGTGACCACGAAGAACACCGTTCACGTATGAACATGGTTCGTGAAGTGGAAAAGAACACTGGTAAGCTTCTTGGTATTGCTCTTGATACTAAGGGTGCTGAAATTAGAACTACTGACCAAGAAGGTGGTAAGTTCACTATTAACACTGGTGATACTATCCGTATCTCAATGGACGCAACTAAGCCAGGTAACAAGGACATGATCCACGTTACTTACGATGGTTTATACGATGATACTCACGTTGGTGGTCACGTATTGATCGATGACGGTTTGGTTGATCTTTTGATCAAGGAAAAGGACGATTCAAAGAGAGAACTTGTTTGTGAAGCTCAAAACACTGGTTTAATCGGTTCTAAGAAGGGTGTTAACGCACCAGGTGTTGAAATTCGCCTCCCAGGTATTACTCAAAAAGATACTGACGACATTAACTTTGGTTTGAAGGAAGGTATCAACTTCATCTTTGCATCATTCGCACGTAAGGCTCAAGATATCTTAGATATTCGTGAACTTTGTGAAAAAGCTGGTGCAGACTATGTTAAGATCTTCCCTAAGATTGAATCACAAGAAGGTATTGACAACGCTGACGAAATTTTACAAGTTTCAGATGGTTTGATGGTTGCTCGTGGTGACATGGGTGTTGAAATTCCATTTATGGAAGTTCCATTTGTACAAAAGAACTTGATCAGAAAGGCCAACGCACTTGGTAAGCCAGTTATTACTGCTACTCAAATGCTTGACTCAATGCAAGAAAACCCACGTCCAACTCGTGCCGAAGTATCTGACGTTGCTAACGCAGTTCTTGATGGTACTGACGCAACTATGCTTTCAGGTGAATCAGCAAACGGTTTATACCCAGTTAACGCTGTTAAGGCAATGGCTGAAATCGATGAACGTACTGAAAAGCAAATGCTTAAGCGTAATACTTTAGCACTTCAAAGATTTGAAGACTACAAGGGTTCAAACGTAACTGAAGCTATCGGTGAATCAGTTGTACGTACTGCTCAAGAATTAGGCGTAAAGACTATTATTGCAGCTACTAAGTCAGGTTACACTGCTCGTATGATTTCTAAGTACCGTCCAAACGCTGATATCGTTGCTATGACTTTCGATGAAAAGATCCAACACTCATTGTCAGTTGTTTGGGGTGTAACTCCAGTCTTGACTGAAAAGCCAAACTCAACTGATGATATGTTTGAAAAGGCAGCAGAAGTTGCTAAGGATAAGGGTCTTGTAAAAGACGGTGACCTTGTAATTATCGTTGCTGGTGTTCCAGTTGGTGAATCTGGTACTACTAATGTTATGAAGTTACAAATCATCGGTAACAAGCTTGCTCAAGGTTTAGGTGTTGGTAACGGTTCTGTTGTTGGTAAGGCAGTTGTTGCTAACTCAGCTGAAGAAGCAAACTCAAAGGTTAAGGAAGGCGACATCTTAGTTTCTAAGGTAACTGACCCTGACTACATGCCAGCAATCAAGAAGGCTTCAGGTTTAGTAGTTGAAGCTTCTGGTTTGACTTCACACGCAGCAGTTGTTGGTTTATCATTAGGTATTCCAGTTGTTGTAGGTACTACTGATGCAACTGAAAAGATTTCTGATGGTTCAACTATTACTGTTGATGCTCGTCGTGGTGCTGTTTACCAAGGCGAAATGGCAAATCTTTAATATAAAGAAATTTAATTAGTAAAAAGGTCAGTGTTTAACACTGACCTTTTTCTTTTATCAAAAATTCTGGTGAAATATGAAATCTATTTTTGAAACTGGAAAAAAGGAAAGTATTCAAGATGTTCTTGAAGGTAAAGACAGAAGAGTAGAATTTCAGCAAAAAGTTTTTGCAGCTTATCCTGAGCAAATTTTAGTTGATATAAAAATGAATATTCCGGGTCCGATAAAGAATAATCAATTTATTAAACGACTTTATGATACAGGAATTAAAAATTTTGAAACTTTGCTGAACAATTCTAAAATTGATTTTCAATTGATCAAAGAGTTGAATAAGGCAAGTGGACCTGAAAATTTTTATTTAATGAATACAACAGATATTCAAGTAATAAAAAAAATCTCCATTAAATTTGAAGATACAACTTCATTAGGGAGATTATTTGATGCTGATGTTTTATCTGCTAATAGAACTGATGCTTTATCTAGAAAAGATTTGAATTTACCTGTAAGAAAATGCTTTATTTGTAATCGGCCAGCGAAAGAATGTGCGAGGTCACGACGACATTCTGTGAAAGAACTACAAGATTATATTTCTGGTATATATTGGAAATATTTTTGTTAAAATTCTTGATTGATTTCAGAAATTATTCTCTTAGCAATTCCTTCATTAATGATTAGGTGAGTAATAATTCCACTTCTTAATGCTCCAAGTAATGCCTTAGTTTTAAATCTATTTTTTACAATAGTAAAACGAACAGGAACATTTTGAATTTCCTCTAAAGAAATTCCACAGATATTTTTATTGAGATCGTCAAAAAAATTACCATTAATATCATAAGGGTGACCATAAATCATTCCAGCAATTTCTTTGGTATTAACATTTTTAAATAAACTTTGTTTATAATTTTCTCTCATATAATTACTGGTAATAAATGAATCGAAAGTTCCAATACTAGAGAAAATCAAATCTAAATTTTTATAATAGTTATCTAGGGTTTGATAAAATGGTTCTTTTTTAATTTCATCCAATAAATGAGAATTTAAAACATATAATGGTGCGGGTAGTGAAAAACTATCTGCGCCATATTTTTTTGCTGCTAGTTGAACAAGGCTGTTTTTTCTTTGATCGGAATTAATTGGTTGTCCTAATAATTGAACAAAAGTTAAATCGGGTTGCTTTACTTCATTAAAGTTATCAATGATATCGCGTAAAAGTGTCCCCCAAGTAGTACCTATGACTTTTGAAGATTGGATATATGTTTGAATTTGCTTGGCAGCATAAGAAACTATTGCCTCATTATCTTGATTGGTTGTTTCAAGATTATTTAATACAATTGCATCTTTCAAGTTAAATTTTTCTTGAAAATATCTCTCCAAATCTTCACGTCTTTGAAGTCCTTTACTAATAGTTATTTTTACTATTTTTCTTTTTTCTGCATTTTCCAAAGCCTTAGTAATTAGATATCTTGAAATATGATATTTTTTTGAAATATCACCAATATTAAGTTTACTTAAGTAAAAATCATGAGCGATATTTGCTAGATCTTCATCAGTTAATTGTGCCATATTTTATTCTTTCCTTTCTCAATAGTTAAATGCAATCAGACATATTTACTTATTATTATATAACTAAGTCAAAATAAATAGACAGTTTAAGCTTATACACTACCTGATTTTTATTCAAAAAAGCAAAATAAAGCGAATAAATTTAATATTTTTTAAAAATGTAACCGTTTTTATACAAAAACGTGTATAATGAAATTGTGCAATAAGTAACAATGTTTTGTATTGAATGGTGATTTAATATGGCGGTAGGAAAAAGAATATTTTTAAAACGCAATCTACCAGATCCTGAAGTTGTAAAAGGATTTTCAAAAATCCCAGCTTCAAATACTGCAGATTGCATGGAACGAAATTGTGCGATGAATCCTCGTGTTAAATTAATGTCGAATCCTGATCATGAGATGGTTGGACCTGCATTTACGGTTCATACAAGGGCCGGTGATAATCTTGCAATTTATGCAGCTTTAAGATATTGCCAAGAAGGCGATGTAATTGTCATTGATGATGAAGGAGATAATACACGTTCACTGATTGGTGAAGTAATGATGTCTTATTTAAGAGATCAAAAGAAAATTGCAGGAATTGTTATTGATGGCCCAATTAGAGACATAGATAATTTACAAACTTGGAATTTACCAATTTACGCAAGAAGTACTACTCCTGGAGGACCTTATAAAGAGGGTCCCGGTGAATTGAATGTACCGGTCTCATGCGGAAATGTGAGTGTGAACCCTGGTGATATAATTTTGGGAGATTCAGATGGTGTAATTTGTATTCCTCGAAAAGATGCTCCGGATATATTACCGAAGGCGCAGGAATTTCATAAAAAAGATAATGAAAAAGCAATTGCTTTCAGTAGAGGTGAAGTAGACCTTAGTTGGGTTGATGAAACCTTAGAAGAAAAGAACTTTGAAATTATCGATGACGTTTATCGTCCATAGTGTGGAAGAGGAAAAAGATAATGAAAACACTAGAAAAAGTAAATTATAAAGGGTTTATCTGGCCATTAATTGTCGGAATTATTTTGTGGTGTATTACACCTTTAAGACCATCAGGATTGTCACCACAAGCTTGGGAGATGTTTGCAATCTTTGTTGCAACAATTGTAGGATGTATTACTAAACCACTTCCAATTGGAGGCACTACCTTAGTTGGGTTGGTTTTTACAGTTTTGCTTGGTTTAGCTCCCATGAAGGATGTTGTAAACGAACAAACTGGTGCAGTAATTAACAAAGGTGTTTTGAGTTCTTTTGGTAATTCTGCAGCATGGTTAATCGCAATGGCATTTATCATGGCCCATGGAATCAGTAAGACTGGTTTAGGAAATCGAATTGCATATCTTATGATTGAACGATTTGGTAAAAAGTCTTTAGGTATTGGATATGCTTTAACTGGACTTGAACTTGTTTTAGGTGCCTTGGTTCCATCAAACTCAGCTCGTACGGGTGGTGTTGTCTGGCCAGTAGTTAAATCAGTTTCTGAAGATGGTTACGATTCAAGTCCTGATGAAAAGAGTCGTAAAAAGATTGGTGCATACTTGGACTTTACTGCTTTCCATGCAAATATCTTGTCAACTGCATTATTCATCACAGGTGCCGCTCCAAACATGGTTGCTCAACAAATGGCTTCTCAAAAAGGATATAACATGACTTGGGCAGGTTGGTTCTTTGCTGCAGTTATTCCTGTATTGGTGGGTGCGATTATCGTACCCTGGGTTATTTACAAAATGTATCCACCTGAAATCAAAGAAACTCCAGATGCTAAGAAGTGGGCAGAAAAAGAATTGGAAGAAATGGGTCCAATGTCTAAACCTGAAAGAATTATGGGTGCAACATTTGTCCTCTCAATTATTCTTTGGGTCTTATCTGGATTCTTTAAGATTCCTCAACTTGATGCAACCTTTGTAGCATTCTTAGCAGTTTCAATTCTATTAGTTACTGGTGTTCTTACAATGCAAGATGCTTTAAAAGAAACCGGAGCTTGGAACATTTTGATCTGGCTTTCAATTTTAATGTTTATGGCAAGTAAGCTTATCTCATATGGCTTTATTGATTGGTTCTCAAAACTTGTTGAAGGCGGACTTCATGGAATTAGCTGGGGGTTAGTATTAGTAATTTTAGTATTATTGATGTTCTATACTCACTACTTCTTTGCAAGTGGTACAGCACATATGACTGCTTTATACTTACCATTTCTTTCAGTTGCAGTAGCAACTGGTGCACCTTTAGGTCTTTCAGCAATGCTTTTAGCCTTTACTGGTGCAATTAACGCCTCAACTACTCACTATGCGAACGGTCCTGCATCAATTCTTGCAACAACAGGGTATGTAAAACAAGGTGAATGGTGGAAGATGAACTTTGTTCTGGGTATCATTTATATGTTAATTTTCGGAATTGTTGGTACTCTTTGGATGAAAGTTATCGGAGTTTGGTAATAAATAGTTAGTGTAGAAAGGATCTAATTTTCAAATATGATTAATTAGATCTTTTTACTTTTAAATTCTTATTAGGAGAAAAATGTACTTTTATACAAAAGATAAAACTAAGTTACATTACACGGATACTGGAGATATAGAAAAAATACCGATTATAGCAATTCCTGGTATCGGTGGTTCCGCAAAAATGTGGCTTAAAATGATTGAATTATTTAAACAAGCTTATCGCGTAATTGTTTTAGATCCAAGAAACCAGGGACGTTCACAACGAACTTATAAAGGTGAGAGAATTAGTACTCATGCTGCAGATGTTGAGGACTTGATAAATTATTTGAAGATCAAGAAATTTATTGCGATTGGTAATTCAATGGGAGCAGCTAATTTTTGGTCTTATCTATCGATTTTTGGTAGCGAAAAGATGCTTGCAATGGTCGATTTAGATCAATCGCCAAAAATGATTTCTGATGATACATGGAAATTCGGTTTTAAAGATTTATCCTGGAACAATTATCCAGAATATTTGAAATTGGATTTTGGCAAAGCTTTTTATGCTCATATTGATGATGAAATGTTTTTGGCAGCAAAACAGGAATATCAAAAATATCCATATGATCCAGAAAAAAATTATAATTGTTTAATTGACCATTCTTTGCAGGACTGGCGAGATATTATCATGGATGTACAAATTCCAATGTTGATAATTGCTGGAAAAGAATCACCATATTTTGACTATCATTTTGTTGATGCAGTTAAGTTACTTAATAATAAGATTGAAACTAGCATAATTTCAAATTGTGGACATTTGATTCAAGCAGAACAGCCTGATGAAATGTACAGAATAGTAATTAAATTTTTGAAGGCTAATTTAAATATTTAAAAAATACCTATAAAATTTGAAATATTTAAAATACCAGAGTACACTGAAAGTGCTTAAATAATTTATATATCAAGCTTAGGAGGTGTTGTATGGACAAGGTTGTAGATCTCTATCTTAACCAAGTATCTACTCGTAAGAAATGGAAGAGCTTTCTTGAAACCAAAGGGATTCATGATTTTTCTGATCGCGAGATAGATGTGATCGATCATACTTTGGGATTGATTGATGATGAAGGTAATCTAGTTGCTACAGGAAGTATAGCAGGCAATGTCTTGAAATATATTGCTGTATCAAATGATGAAGTTATAGCAGGAGCTAGATTTAATAAAATTGTTAGTTCCTTACAACAATATTTATTTAGTAATCAAATATTCCACTGCTTTGTTTTTACAAAAGCAAAATATTCAAGTAGCTTTAAGCATTTGGGATTTAAAGAATTAGCATTAAGTGAGCAAGCAGCATTTTTGGAATATGGAGATCCAAATATTGAAGATTATCTAAATAATTTGCCACAAGTACACGATCAAAAGAATAAAAAGGTTGCAGCAGTAGTAATGAATGCCAATCCTTTTACTCTTGGTCATCGATACTTAGTTGAAAAAGCAAGTAACGAGAATGATTTAGTTTATGTCTTTGTAGTAAAAGAAGATTTATCTTTATTTTCAACAGCTGAAAGAATGAAACTGGTAAAAGAGGGGACCCAAGATTTATCGAATGTTGAGGTAGTAAGTGGAGAAGAATACATGGTTTCTAGTGCAACTTTTCCAGCTTATTTTCTTAAATCTGCAGCTGAGTTGATTGATGTTCAGACAACTATCGATGCAAAAGTTTTCAAAAACTTTGTAGCTCCCAAATTAAATATTAAAAGTCGGTATCTTGGTGAAGAGCCGTTTTCTAGAACAACTAATTCATACAATAAAAAACTTCAAGAAATACTTAGTCCAGAAGTTAAGGTTATTATTATTCCAAGACTGAGAGAAAAAGACAAAATTGTCAATGCGACCGAAGTAAGGAAGTATATAAAAACAGGAAGCTTAGATAAAATAGAGGCTTTTCTGCCTAAGACAACTTATGACTTTATTAAAAATAATCTTCTTGAATTGCAAGATCGAATAAAGAAAGGAACGAATGTTAATGGAAATTAAAAAGACTGGCGTTGCTGGCACATTGGAATCATCCGATATTCAAGTTATGATTTCAAAAGGTTCGAATGGGATTGAAATAGAACTCGATTCTGAAGTGAAAAAGGCTTATGGAGATCAAATAGAAAAAGTTATTACTGAAACTATTAAAAATTATGGCCTTAATGATGTCAAAGTTAAAGCGGTTGATAAAGGGGCTTTGGACTGTGTAATCAAGGCTCGTACTTTAGCTGCAGCGCAAAGAGCTACTGAAACATCTGATCAACCTGATTTGGAGGTGCTATAGATGACTTATATTAAAAACAGAATTAGAAGAACTATGATGTTCGTTCCAGGAAATAATCCTGCCATGATTAAAGATGCGGGAATTTATGGTGCTGATTCAATCATGTTGGATCTTGAAGATTCAGTTTCATTAACTGAAAAAGATGCTGCAAGAATGCTTGTTTATGAAGCAATAAAGACGGTTGATTTTGGTAATTCAGAAATTGTAGTCAGAGTTAATGGTCAAGATACACCTTTTTACGATGAAGATGTTAAAGCGATGGTAAAGGCTGGAGTTGACGTTATTAGATTACCTAAGACTGAATCTGCAGCAATGATTCAAAAACTCGTAAAAGATATTGAACATTGGGAAGATGAATTTGACATCGAAAAGGGATCAATTGGTGTAATGGCAGCTATCGAAAGTGCTAAGGGTGTTCTTCATGCCCCAGAAATTGCGGAAAGTTCATCATTAATGATGGGGTTAGCTGTTTCTGGAGAAGATTACACTGCGGATATGCATACTCACCGTTTCCCAGATGGTAGAGAATTAGAATTTGCCAGAAACATGGTACTTCAAGCAGCTCGTGCAGCAGATGTATATGCTTTTGATACAGTATTTTCAAATATGAAAGATACAGAGGGCTTTTACCGTGAGACTAATTACATTCATGAATTGGGATATGATGGTAAATCATTAGTTAATCCTCGTCAAATCGAAATGGTTAATAAGGTATTCAACCCAACTAAAGAAGAAATTGAAAATGCTCAAAACGTTCAAAATACAATTCGTGAAGCAAAATTAAAGGGCTCAGGAGTTATTTCTATGAATGGTAAAATGGTTGATAAACCAGTTGTAGAAAAAGCTAATAGGGTATTAGAAATTGCCAAGGCTTCAAATTTAATTGATGAGGAGGGTAACTACATTGGAGAATAAAGTAAAACGTAATTTACCAGATGATTTAATGGAAGAAATGGATTTGAAACCATTTGAAAGCGCAAATATTGGACATCCTGAAGTACAACGTGTAGCACCAAAGGTCAGAGTTACTACAGGTCAAAATAAAATTGCAGATTCCTTAGAAGAAGTTATTAAGGAAAATTTGAAAGATGGAATGACAATTTCATTCCACCACCATTTTAGAAATGGTGACTTTGCCTTTAATAAGGTAATGGATTTGATTATTAAATTAGGATACAAAGATTTAACTTTGGCACCATCTTCATTAACTGGAGTAATGAATGACAAAATTATTGAGGCTATCAAGAAGGGAGTAATTACTAATATTACTTCTTCAGGTATGCGTGGTTCATTAGGTGATTTTGTTTCTCATGGTGGATTAAAGAATCCTGTAATTTTCCGCTCACACGGAAATCGTGCGCGTTCAATTGAAGAAGGCGAAATTAAGATTGATATTGCCTTCTTAGGTGTACCAATTAGCGATCCAGCTGGTAATGCAAATGGTCAAGAAGGGGATGCAGTATTCGGCTCTCTAGGATATGCGTTAATGGATGCACAGTATGCTAACAAAGTAGTCCTTTTGACTGATAATGTAGTTCCTTATCCAAATACTCCTGCTTCAATTAAGCAAGACCAAGTTGATTATATAGTTAAAGTAGATCAAATTGGTGATCCCGATAAGATTGGTTCTGGTGCAACAAGATTTACCAAGGATCCTAAAGAATTAAAGATTGCTCAAATGGTAAATCAAGTAATCGTAAATTCACCATACTTTAAGGAAGGTTTTAGCTTCCAAACTGGGTCAGGTGGTGCTGCCCTCGCAGTAACGCGTTATTTACGTCAGGCAATGCTTGATAAAGGTATTACTGCATCATTTGCAGTTGGTGGTATCACTAAGCCTACTACTGATCTTCTTGAAGAAGGATTGGTAAGAAAAGTAATGGATGTACAGGACTTTGATAAAGGTGCTGCCCAATCTATGGCTAAGAATCGTGACCAACAAGAAATTGATGCATCTTGGTATGCTGATCCTCATAACAAGGGTGCTGTAGTTAATAACTTGGATGTATCAATTTTATCAGCTTTGCAAATTGATACAGACTTCAACGTTAATGTAATGACTGGTTCAGATGGTGTGATTAGAGGTGCTGTTGGTGGACACCAAGACTCCGCTGCAGGTGCTAAAATGACAATTATTACCGCACCACTTGTTCGTGGTAGAAATGCTACAGTAGTTCCTAGTGTTGAAACTGTAGTTACTCCAGGTGAATCCATTGACGTTTTGGTAACTGAACGAGGAATTGCTATTAATCCTAAGCGTCAAGATTTAATCGAATCATTCCAAAAGGTTCCAGGTTTAAAGATTTTAGATATTCATGATTTACAAAAGATGGCAGAAAAGCAAGTTGGTGTACCAAAGCCACTTGAATACACGGATAGAACGGTTGCTTTAGTTGAATATAGAGACGGTTCAATTATCGACGTTATTAAACAAGTTAAAGATTAATAAAAATAGTCGGCTTAAAGCTGACTATTTTATTTTGTTCAAATTTTGCGTATACTTATAATCAGAGATATGTAAAGTAGGAGAAAGTTATGCTTGGAACAATTGTAACTGGAAAAGTTATTGATCAAAATGAAAATTCTTTTTATGTCCAAATTGATGGAACAACTTATGAGTTAAAACATCAGGAAATTACGCAAGATGAACCGATAAAGGTTGGCGATGAAGTTACTGGCTTCATTTATGATAATCAAAAACATGAACGTGAAATGACACAATTTCTGCCTTTTGCAGGTCCAGATCAGTATGGCTGGGGAAAAGTAACAGAAGTACGTTATGGCTTAGGTGTATTTATTGATATTGGCTTGCCTGATAAAGATGTAGTTTTGTCGATGGATGATTTACCACTTGATAAGGAGGTTTGGCCAAGAAAAGATGATCGTTTATTAGTTAAACTTGAAACTGATGAAAAAGATCGTATTTGGGCAAAATTAGCTGATGAAAATATATTTGATCAATTATCAAGTAATTTTCCAAATAATATGAAGAATAAAAATGTATTTGCCACCGTTTATGCTAGTCGTTCAATTGGTGCATTTGTAATTACAAATGATTACTATCTTGGCTTTGTTCATGAATCACAAATGGGTAGACGTTTACGTTTAGGAGAACAATTCAAAGGCCGCGTAGTTGGAATTAGTCAATACGGTCGATTGAATTTAAGTAGTTTGCCAAGAGCTTTTGAAGAAATTGATGATGATGCTCAAATGATTCTAATGAGTTTACGTAGAAAAGCAGATAAGACTTTACCATTTTATGATAAGTCTGATGCGCAGGAAATTAAGAATTACTTTGGCATTTCAAAATCTGCTTTTAAGAGAGCAATAGGACATTTACTTAAGGCTAAATTTATTACTGAAGATAAAGAAAACGGTACTATTACTTTAGTGAATGATCCGGAAGAAAATGACAATGAGTAAGTTAAACGAACAAATTGAAGATTATTTACGTTTTGTGCAGTTAGAACGAGGATTAAGTAATAATACGGTTGTTGCTTATCGTCAGGATCTATCAGAATTTTTGGATTTTTTAAATCAAGAGGGTTTTAAGACATGGCCAACTGAAGCAACTGACATTGATGCTTTTCTTGCTAGACAAAAAGACTTACATAAGGCTACTAGCTCAATTAGTAGACTTATTTCGAGTTTACGTAAGTTTTATCAATGGCTTGCTAGACAAAATATTCAAAAGTTAAATCCAATGATTGAGATTGATCCTCCAAAAAAGGAAAAGAGATTACCTGTCGCTTTAACTGAAAAAGAAATTAATGATCTTTTAAGTCAGCCAGATACAGATAAAAAACTTGGAATTCGTGATAAGGCTTTATTGGAAACTTTATATGCTACGGGGATGCGAGTTAGTGAATTAATTAATTTGAAACTTGAGAATATCCATGATGATTTAAGATTGATTAAAGTATTCGGTAAAGGTTCAAAGGAACGGTTGATTCCAATTAGTAATGTCGCTTTAGAGTGGATTAATGTTTATGAAGAAAAGGTTCGAGATCCTTTATTGTTGAAAAAGGGTAAAAGTAATGAATATTTATTCCTCAATAATCGAGGAACTCAATTAACTAGACAAGCAGTATGGCAGATTATCAAGCGCTATTGTTTGCTTGCTGGAATTGAAAAGGATGTTACTCCTCATACTTTAAGACACACATTTGCAACTCATTTATTAGAAAATGGTGCAGATCTAAGAGTTGTACAAGAAATTTTGGGGCACTCGGATATAAGTACTACCCAAATTTACACGAACCTCACTCAAAAGCATATTTTGAAGGTATATCAAGAAACTCATCCAAGAATTTAGGTGAAATAAATGTTAGTTCAATATAAAAAAGATTACGAAAAAACAGCTATGGGATTGTTGTCTTTTTTACCTGATTTTAAAAATATCGATAATTTAAAAGATGAAATAAGGTTGAATCAAGAAGATGACGATTTTCAACTTTATTTGTATAAAGAAGAGGATTCTAATGTTGTAGGAGTTTTAGGGACGCAAATTGATCAAAATTTTGTGATTATCAGATATCTTTCACTTGCACCTGGGTTTAGAGAAGAAAAATATTTGAAAGAAATTTTGACAGATTTGGCAAATGGACATCCCGATAAGAAAGTTACGGCCGTACCTGAGTATACGTATTTAATCAAATTATTAAAAAAAGACAATGACAAATAAAGATGATTTAACATTAGAATTACCTAATTTTGAGGGTCCTTTGGATTTGCTTTTACATCTCATCCAATCTCAAAAAATTGATATCTATGATATTCCAATTTCTCAGATTACAAGTCAATATTTGGATTATTTAAAGAAAATGCAACAACTCAATTTACAAATTGCAGGTGAATATTTTGTAATGTCATCAACTCTTTTACGAGTGAAATCACAATATTTATTACCTCAAAATGACTTCGTAGAAGAAGTTGAGGAAGATCCTCGTGATGAGTTAGTGCAACAATTAGTTCAATATTCGATCTTTAAGAAGATATCTGAATATTTTAAAGAAAAAAATGAGACGGTCCCAATTACTATCGCTAAAGAAGCTAGTGTATCAACTACTAACAAGATTCAACCTCTCCCGATGGGACAAATAACCTCAGAAGAATTGGCAAAGACTTTCTCACTGATTGTGAAAAAAATGAAATTGAAAAAACCAGAAATCGTTTCAATCAAAGTTAAAGAAATTTCTATTAGTGAAATGATTGATTACTTAAAACTTAAATTACACAAGTATAAAGAAATAAGTTTTTTTACTTGTGTCAAAGATATGAACAATCTTTCGGATGTGATTGGACTTTTCTTGGCAACATTGGAATTATGTAAAAATAAAGAAATAAATGTAAAACAAACTCAAGATTTTGGTGATCTGGAGTTAAGAGGAGTAGAAGATGACGTCTAAAACAGCTGAGCTTGAGGCATTGTTATATGTAGCAGGAGACAATGGAATTGAGAGAACTAATTTATTACATCTACTTTCTTTTACTGATAATGAATTAGATTCAGAAATTGATAAGCTAAAGAAAAAGTACAAGTCTGAAGACTCAGGACTACAGGTTATTCATATTAATGATTTGTATAAAATGACAACTAATCCTCAAACAGGCCAAATTATTCAGAAATATTTTTCAAAAGATTTAAGTAAAAATTTGAGTCAATCTGCATTAGAAATTCTATCAATTATTGCATATCATCAGCCGATTACTAGAGTTGAGATTGACGATATTAGAGGAGTGAACTCTTCTGGTGCTATACAAACGCTAATATGGCGTGGTCTGGTTGAAACTAAAGGAAAAAAGGATGCTCCAGGTCATCCCAATTTATATGTAACAACGGAATATTTCTTACAATACTTTAATTTTGAAAGCTTGGCAGATTTACCATTAATTGAAGATTTTGAAGATGATAATTTTGAAACAGAAGATGAGGAAAATTAATAAGAGGAGAACTTTATGGCTTTAGAAAGATTGCAAAAAGTAATTGCTGAGGCGGGAATAGCTTCTCGACGTAAGGCAGAAAAAATGATCGTTGACGGAAGAGTACGCGTAGATGGTAAAGTAGTAACTAAACTTGGAACAAAGGTTGATACTTTCAGTAACATAACTGTTGATGGCGATCCAATTGAAAGAGAAAGTTTACATACATATCTTTTTTATAAACCTCGCGGCATAGTTTCAACTGCCAAAGATGAAAAAGGTAGAAAGACAGTTGTTGATTATTTTGAAGATATCCCATACCGCTTATATCCAGTTGGTAGATTGGATTATGATACTTCAGGATTATTATTAATGACTAACGATGGAAAGCTTGCTAACAAGCTTATGCACCCAAAGAATGAAGTTTCTAAAGTTTATGTAGCCAAGATAAAAGGAATTTTAACTCCTGAAGAGATCATGAGCTTAAAAAAGGGTGTAAAATTTGATAAATATAAAAGCTCACGTGCTAAGGTAAAAATCCTAAAAACTGATAAAAGGAAAAATACGCAAATTGTTCAATTAACAATTCACGAGGGACATTATCATCAAGTTAAGAGAATGTTTAAGGCTGTTGGACATTTAGTAGAGAAATTATCAAGAGAAAGATATGCATTTTTGGAACTTGGTAATTTAGCTTCTGGACAATATCGTGAGTTAACACACGAAGAAATTGACAGGTTAAAACACTTGAATTAGAATGAAACTAGGTTATATAGAGTTTGTTGTCTTCAGGGCAGGGTGTGATTCCCGACCGGCGGTTCAAGTCCGCGAGCTATGAAAGTAGTTGAATTTCGAAAGAATACCGATAGTTAAAGTCTAGATGAGAGAAGACAGGCCAATCTTAAAAGTAATAAAATACTTATCTTTTAAAAGAGTCTGTTGCTGAAGCAATAGACCCTTTTGTGTATAAAAAGGAGAGATAAGTATGGATCGATTAAATAAAAAATCGAGTAATTTATCCAACATTATTGCTTATGCATTAATTGGAGCAATTTCATTTGTAGTAATGAAAATTGAGTTTCCAATTATGCCTGGAGTTGGCTTTTTGAAGTTTGACTTTTCAGATGTTGTGGTTACAGTTGGAACTTTTGTTTTTGGAGCAGGACCAGGTGTTTTTATAACGTTTATCAGAACGTTAATTAGTCTGATTTTTTCTGGGTTCTCACTACCTAGCGTAGTTGGATAGATAGCTGCATTCTTGGCTACATTATCATTTGCTCTGCCATTTTATTACACAGCTCGCGGTATTAATAAATCTAACAGTAAAACTACCAAAGGACGTCTTCTTCCAATCTTAGGTTTATTAATTGGTATCATAGCAATGACGATTGTAATGGCTCTTACAAATGCATTTATCTTAACTCCGGTATATGCTGTAACATCTATAGCTAATGTTCCAAGTATTTCAAGCTACAGTGCTTTATATAACTTTACTGTTAAAATGTATTTAGGACAGTTGCTTCATCTTCCATCAATGGGAGCATATATTTTCGGAATTATAGTTCCATTTAATTTATTAAAAGGGTTAATCAATTCAATTGTTGTATATATTTTATTCCAATCTGTGCTGAAGAGTATTAAACCGTTTGTGGAAAGAAAATTTAATTTAAATAAATAGCAAAAAGAGATGTTAAACATCTCTTTTTTTATGTTACTGTTCATTTATCTATGCTAAAATTTAACTTAGTCAATAAATGGGAGGAATTCAAATGGACAATAATTCAAATGGTCCATATAAACATTATGAACGTCCTGATAAACCAAGAACTTCAAGGACGCCCAAAAATTCAGGTAAGGGCTGGGGTACTGTAATCTGTATCCTTATTTTGGTATTAGTTGTAATGATTCCAGTTGCTCACAAACTATCATCAAATAATCACCAAGAAAAAGCTAAAGAAGTTGAAACTGTAAAAAGTAGCAAAAATTCAACTGAAGTAAAAAGTAGCACAAGCTCCAAGAAAGTGAAGAAGATCAAGAAGAATACCAATAAAAATAAGGTATCTTCAAAGGTGAATACTCAGATTAGTTCATCAAGCTCATCATCTTCTGTAGAAAAAACCTATGTTGTAAAAGAAGGAGATACTCTTTCTGGTATTGCTAATAGTCACGGAATGACTGTAGCTCAATTAGCAGAATTAAATGGTATTAGTGATTCTGAATCAGTTGATGCGGGGCAAACTCTTAAACTTAAATAAATCTCAGGAAAGGTATGGAAATAAAACAAAATATGCAAGTAGCAATTGATGGTCCTGCTTCAGCAGGAAAAAGTACAGTAGCTAAAATTATCGCAAACAAATTATCTTTTGTTTATATTGATACAGGAGCCATGTATCGAGCATGTACTGTTATTGCGAAGAGACATGGAATTGATTATGGTGATGAGGAAAAGATTTTACAAGCCATAAATGAAGACGGTATCGAACTTAAATCGGAAAATGGTGAACAAAAGGTTTATTCGGCTGGAGAGGATATTTCATTAGAAATAAGAACACCTGAAATTTCAGCAAATGTTTCTCAAGTTTCTGCGTTGCCAAAAATTAGGAAAAAAATGGTTGATTTGCAAAGAAAAATGGCAGGAGAAGTAAGTGTCATTATGGATGGCAGAGACATTGGTACAACAGTGCTTCCAAATGCTGAAGTTAAAATTTTCTTAATTGCGTCTGCAAGATCACGAGCTGAAAGAAGAATGTTGGACTTTAAAGAGCGCGGAATTAAAACAGATCAAACAGTAGAAGAGATAGAAGCCGACATTGCTGAGAGAGATTATAAAGATTCTCATCGAAAAATCTCACCATTGAAAAAGGCAAAAGATGCAATTGAAATCGATACAACTAACATGACAATCGACGAAGTTGTAAACGAAATTTTGATGAAAATTCAACGAAAAGAAAAAAGTTTAAAAAAATAGTAGAAAATAGTAGAAAAAAATCTAAATATAATTTAAAATTAGACATGATATTGGGAGGTACATATGTCAGAAAACAGTAATCAATTTTTAGACGCATTAAAGGAAATGCAAGGAGTTGAGGTCGGAGATATTGTCGATGTCGAAGTATTAGACGTTGAAGATGGTCAAATCGATGTTGGTGTTATTAACGCCGGTGTTGAAGGTGTAATTACTCACCGTGAATTTACTTCAGACCGTAACGCAAACTTGCGTGAATTAGTTAAGCCCGGTGATACTTTTAAGGCTTTAGTATTAAGAAGAGCTGGTGGCGATAAGGAAAATGGTGAATTTTTCTTCTCAGTTACTCGCTTGAAGGAAAGAGAAGCATTTGACAAGTTACAAAAGGACTTCGAAGAAGGTAATCCAATTGAAGGTACTGTAACTTCATCAGTACGTGGTGGTTTACTTGTTGATGTCGGTACTAGAGGTTTCTTGCCAGCTTCATTAATTTCAAATCGTTACGTTTCAGATCTTAAGCCATACATTGGTAAGACCATGAAACTTAAGATCACTGAAATTGATCCAAATAAGAACCGTTTGATTCTTTCACACAAAGATTTAGTTGAAGAAGAACGTGAAGAAGCATTCGATAACGTAGCATCACAATTAGTTGTTGGTGACGTTGTTGAAGGTAAGGTTTCTCGTTTAACTAACTTTGGAGCATTTATTGACGTTGGTGGTGTGGATGGTTTAGTTCACATTTCAGAAATTTCTTACAAGCATGTTGACAAGCCAAGCGATGTTTTAAAGGTTGGTCAAGATGTTAAGGTTAAAGTCATTGGTATTGACAATGACAGACATCGTATCTCCTTGTCAATCAAGCAAACAGAACCTTCACCATTTGAACAAGCTACTTCAGGCTTAAATGAAGGTGACATTTTTGAAGGTGAAGTTAAGTCTTTAACTAACTTCGGTGCCTTTGTTGAAGTTACTGACGGTATTCAAGGTTTGGTACACGTTTCAGAAATTTCAACCAAGCATGTTGACAAGCCAAGTGATGTTTTGAAAGTTGGTCAAACTGTTAAGGTTAAGGTATTAAACGTTGACCCTAGCGAAAGAAGAATTTCACTTTCAATCAAGGCTGCTGACTCAAACGCTTCTTCAGAAGAAAGTTCTCGTCCACGTCGTCCACGTAACGATAACTCAGTAAACAAGAAGTACATGAGCAACGATGACAATGGTTTTGCCTTGGGTGACATTATTGGTGACCAATTAAAAGACCGTAAATAATCGTAAGAATTAAAGCCGACTTTGTCGGCTTTTTTTGTTGAGAAGGAGGCTGAAATCTATGGTTTTACCAGTCGTAGCAATTGTGGGTCGACCTAATGTTGGTAAATCGACTCTTTTCAACCGGATAATCAATGAACGATTAGCTATCGTAGAAGATAAACCAGGTGTAACACGAGATCGTAATTATGCCCCAGCAGAGTGGCTTGGACATAAATTTAATTTGATTGATACAGGTGGTATTACCTGGGAAGGCGGAAAGATCGAAGAAGAAATTCGTGCTCAAGCCGAAATAGCTATTGAAGAAGCCGATGTAATTATCATGTTGGCAAGTGTAGTAAATGGAATTACTGACTTAGATGAAAAAGTTGCTCAATTATTATATAGAACAAATAAGCCGGTAATATTAGCAGTAAATAAGGCGGATAATCCAGAACAAAGAGCAAATATTTACGACTTTTATAGTT
Source organism: Lactobacillus agrestimuris (assembly GCF_943193025.1). Classification (GTDB taxonomy): domain Bacteria; phylum Bacillota; class Bacilli; order Lactobacillales; family Lactobacillaceae; genus Lactobacillus; species Lactobacillus agrestimuris. Next base: position 29,080 of record NZ_CALPCQ010000009.1, on the reverse strand, counting down.
TGGGCTTAGGTGATCCAATTCCTGTTTCAGGAAGTCACGGTACTGGTATTGGTGATTTGCTTGATAAAGTAGTCGATAGTTTTCCAGATGAAAAAGATAGTAAGACAGATGATACTATTTCTTTCAGTGTAATTGGTCGACCTAATGTTGGTAAATCTTCAATTGTGAATAAGTTGTTAGGTGAAGATAGAGTAATTGTTGCTAATGAAGAAGGAACAACAAGAGACGCAATTGATACTCCGTTCACAGATGATGATGGAGATAAATTTAGATTAATCGATACTGCTGGAATTCGTAGACGTGGAAAAGTATATGAAAAAACTGAAAAATATTCAGTCATGCGTGCTCTAAGTGCTATTGAACGCTCAGATGTGGTTTGTTTGGTTCTCGATGCAAGTACAGGTATTAGAGAGCAAGATAAAAGAGTAGCAGGGTATGCTCATGAAGCAGGTAGAGGAATCATTATTGTTGTAAATAAATGGGATTTACCAAAAAAAGATAGTGGAAGCGCCAAAGACTTTGAACAAGTCATTAGAAGAGAATTTCAATATCTCGATTATGCTCCAATTTTGTTTGTTTCTGCGAAAACTGGTCAAAGATTAGATTCTATACCAAAGATGGTTAAGAAGGTTAATAAAAATCAAACGCAAAGAATTCAGTCTAGTGTTCTCAATGATCTTTTGTTTGAAGCAAGCAAGTTAGTGCCTACTCCAATGATAAAAGGTAAGCGATTGAGAGTTTACTATATGACGCAAGTGGCTATTAATCCACCGACTTTTGTTGTATTTGTAAATGATCCTGAACTAATGCACTTTTCTTATGAGCGATTCCTAATTAATCAATTAAGAGATAATTTTGATTTCGTTGGAACCCCAATTAAAGTTATTGCTAGAAAGAGAAAATAAATTGATAGAAAGCTTGTTGTATCAGGGCTTTTGTGATATTTTATTTTTTAGGAATTAAATAAAGTTCCGTAAAAGTTAGAATTTTAAGTTCAAACTGGAGGTGAAATACAGTGGCAAATAAAGCTGAATTAGTTTCTGATGTAGCTACAAAGACAGAATTAACCAAAAAAGATGTTACTGCTGCAGTTGATGCAATTTTTAGTTCAATTCAAGATGAACTTACTAATGGTAACAAGGTTCAATTAATTGGTTTTGGTACTTTTGAAGTACGTCATCGTGTTGCACGTAAGGGCCGTAACCCACAAACTGGAAAGGAAATTGAAATTCCAGCAAGTGAAGTTCCTGCATTTAAGCCAGGCAAGGCACTTAAGGACGCAATTAAGTAGTTATTGTATCAAAAATGCATTGATCTTTGATCAGTGCATTTTTTTGTGTAGAATAATAATCTGGAGGTTAATATGACTTATTCAGAACAATTATTAGATGCGATTGAAAAACATGATTTTTCACAAGATAAAATTTTATTAAAAAAAGCTTTAGATAATGATGATCCAGATATTCTTGCTTCTTTGGCTGAAAATTTAACAGACTATGGTTTTACTGATCTATCAAAAGAAGTATACCGATTCTTAATTGCTAAGTTCCCTCAGGAAGATATTTTTAAGGTATATTTGGCCGAAATTTTATTAAACGATGGTAATGATGATGATGGTCTTACTTTATTATTTGATATTGATAAGACATCTTCTGCATATATCGATAGTTTGTTAGTCCAAGCAGATTATTATCAAACAAATGGCTTTATTGAGACAGCTAGAGCAAAATTACAACAGGCGCTTAATTTGAATTCTAATGAAGATGCAATTAAATTTGGCTTAGCAGAGTTAGACTATATGAGTGGTGATTATGATGCCGCTTTGGCATTGTATAAAGATCTAATCGAACGTCAAAAGACCTTTGGGGAAGTAAACCTTATTCAGCGATTATTCCAAACGGAAGCAAAATTAGGCCATTACGAGAAAGCTAGTGAAGTAATAAAGGATAATGACACAAGTATTATCGATATAGATAGTAAATATCAGGCTGGTCTTGTCATGCTAGCAGTCGGTGATGTTGACCAAGCAATTAAATATTTGGACGAGGTGATTGATCAGAGTCCGGATTATGTTAATGCATACCCATTACTTGCACAAGCCTATGAACAAAAGAATGATAATGAACAAGTATTACGTTCTGCTCAAGCTGGCTTGGCATATAATGAATTAGACGAAGTTTTATATTCAAAGGGTGCAAAGGCAGCCGCAAATCTTAATCAATTAGATATTGCTGAAGAGCTATTGAAAAAAGGGTTAGAAGTTGCTGGTGATAATAACGATTTAAGACTTCAACTATCAAATTTATACTTACACGAACATAAATATAAAGAAAACCTTGAACTTTTTTCGAATTTAGATGATGAAGATCTTGAACCACAGGTTCACTGGAATTTAGCTTTATCATATCAACATTTGGAGAATGATGAAAAATCTAAGAGTGAATTTTTGCTTGCTTATCCGGAATTTCAAGATAATGAAGATTTTCTTCGTCAAATGGCAATATTCTTTAATACTCAAGCTAAGAGTGATGAGATTGTAAGGCAAATTTTAGATAAATATCTAAAATTAGTTCCAGAAGATGAAGAAATGCAAGAATTGTATAATCAAATAATGTAAAAAGCTTGGAGGATTTATATGTAATTAAACATATAAATCTACTCCAAGCTTTATTTATATGAAAATAAATATCTTTGTTTTAATTGTAATCAAAGACTTCACTAAGTTCTATTAAGGCGATAAATAGTCAAATAAGAAATCATCCCAGTTACCGATAGGAAGAGGTCGTGATCTAAGTCTAATTGCGGTATAATTGATATTAATCGCTAAAATGCTAAGAAAAATGAAAGTGATAAAGTGCCCCACCGGTATAAGCTAGCAGTTTCTTTACCATAAAGCGATAACCTATGAAAACTAAAGGAACAGTAAGGTTTAAAGTGGTTAAACCTATATTAAATTACCCAAAAGTGTCGAAGAGATATTAAGGCTTAATGCATATATAGCATATCCTAAAGCAATCATAAATAATTCGAAAAAAGTAAATAAGTACTTTGTTTCACTTAAATCCTTCCTTCACTTTAAACTACCACAATGAAAATGAGTTGATTAGATTATGAAATTAAAAGAATTACCAGAAGTATTTAAGGCAGCATTGCCAGTATTAGAGAGATTAGAAAATGGCGGATTTGAAGCCTACTTTGTAGGTGGATCCGTCAGAGATATTTTATTAGGTCGTCATATTCATGACGTTGATATTGCTACTAGTGCGTATCCTGAAGAAGTAAAAAAATTATTTGATAAAACCATTGATACAGGTATTCAACATGGAACGGTAACAGTTCTATATGATGGTGAAAGTTATGAAATTACAACTTTTAGAACTGAATCTGGTTATCAAGATTTTCGTCGCCCTGATCATGTGACTTTTGTTCAAAATCTTGATGAGGATTTAAAGAGAAGAGATTTTACAATTAATGCTCTTGCAATGAATACCCAAGGTGAAATTATTGATTTATTTAATGGATTAGAGGATTTAGAAAATAAAGTGATTAGAGCTGTTGGGGATGCGGAAACGCGTTTCCATGAAGATGCTTTAAGAATGATGCGAGCAGTTAGATTTATGAGTCAATTAAAATTTAACTTAGAAGAAAAAACTGAACAAGCTATTTCCGATAATCATCAATTGTTACAAAAAATTTCTGTTGAAAGAGTGCGCGATGAATTCGTCAAGATGGGCTTGGGTCCTAATGCCAGAAAAGCTTTTGATGTTTTCTTAAAGACACACTTAAGTGAAGATGTACCAGAATTTGCTGGGAAAAGAGACTTATTAGAAATATTTCCAAAGCTTAAATTCAGTCCAACGATGGAGACTAGTCTTTGGTCAATTGTTATTATTCTATTGAAAATTCAAAATAATCAAATTGCTAGTTTTATGAAAAAATGGAAAAATTCTAATGCGATGACTAATCAAGTTGAACAAATTATAGCTTGTTTTGATTTATTGGCCGATCGTGTCCCTAGTGATTACGAAATTTTCAAAGTTGGAAAACAGGTTCTTTTTAATACAATTGATGTGGCAAATATTTTAGGTCAACCGATAAATTCGAACGCATTAATTGATCGATACTTTGCTTTGCCGATTAAATCTAATGATGAGCTTGTTATTGATGGAAGATTCTTAATTGAGAAGGGAATTAATCCTGGACCAAAATTAGGAGAAACTTTAGATAAAGTAAAAAAAGAAGTAGTTTCAGGAAATTTAAGAAATAGCCAAGATGCAATTTCTGAGTATTTAGAAAGTTTATAATAAAAAAACTTATCCAGTTGGATAAGTTTTTTTAGACATACAGTAAAACGGAAAAGTACATTAAGATTGAGCCAAGCATTACAAATAGATGCCAGATAACATGAATATAAGGAATTCTTCGCATGGTATACATAAGTGCACCAACTGTATAAGCAATACCTCCACCAACTAAAAGCCAGAATCCAGTTGGGCTTAATCGAAGGTATAAGTAAGGCCCGGATAAAATTACTAACCATCCCATAAATACATACATAATGGTATCAAAGATAGTATGTTTACCACGATTAAAAATATAATACACAATACCGATAACAGTTAATCCCCAGACTAAGCCGAATAAAGTCCATCCCCAGGCACCACCAATTGCTACTAGAGAATATGGTGTATATGATCCAGCAATCAATAAAAATATTGATGAATGATCAAAAATTTGAAAGACATTTCTAGCTTTAGTAAAAATAAGGCTATGATATAGCGTGGAAAATAAATATAATAATACTAAGCATGAACCATAAATGGTAAAAGTTACAACTTTCATTGGACTACCACTTGATGCAGCAGTAACAATTAAAACTACTAATCCAGCTACCGCTAGTCCAAAGCCGATACCATGTGTTATAGCACTAAAAGTATTATCTAAAATTTGATAAGTTTTAGACATTTCATCTGGCTCATGCCATAAATTTAATTTTTTCAATATACAACAGTCCAATCATTCTTTTTTCTTATTAGAATTTTTTGATATACTAACTATATGTTTACTTGTCCATATTTTAACATAAAAAATAAATGGGCATTTTAGAATTGAGGGCGAAAATTTTGTCAAAGATAAAAGTTATGACCGATTCCTCTGTTCAATTGACAGCGGAAGAAGTAAAAAAATATGATATCACAGTTGTACCATTAACTATCACAATTGATGGAAAAACTTATATTGATGGTGAAGATATTTCCCGAAGTGACTTTGTCAAAAAGATGAATGAATCTAAAGAGTTACCTAAAACTAGTCAACCATCAATTGGTCGCTTTGTTGATGTAATTGAAGATTTGACTGGAGACGGAAGTGAAATTATTGGTATCTTTTTAGCGCGTACTTTAAGCGGTACTATTGATGCAGCAAGACAAGCTGCAGAAATTGCCGGAAAAACTAAACAAGTACATATTGTTGATTCAGAACTAACTGACCGTGCAGAAGGTTTACAGGTTTTAGCAGCAGCTAAAGATATTGAAGCAGGAAAAAGTGTAGAAGAAATCTTAGATCATATTGAAACTATCAAAAAGAATCAAAAATTACGTATGATGGTGGTTGATCTTAACAATCTTATTAAAGGTGGACGACTTGGTGCATTGACTGGGAAGGTTGCTACACTTTTAAATATCCGAATTGAACTTCATATGCCTCACGGTAATTTAGAAGTTGCTAAAAAAGGGCGTGGCAAGAAATTTTCTAGAGCATTTGATAGAAGAGTGTTGGAAGATATTGCTAAGAATAAGGATAGAATTTCTGAAGTTGGTATTTCATATGTGGATACACCAGAAGCAATGTTTGAATTAGCAGAAGATATTAAAGATATCGATCCAAGCATCAATGTATTAGTTCAGGAAACAAGTCCAATTATTGCAACCCATGCCGGTAATGGTGCATACGCTATTTTATATTATTTGGAGTAATTATGCCTTATAGAGAAAGTTTTTATCGCTATTTAATGACACAAAGAGATCCAGATTCAACTGACGATGTTGCCCAATTTGCCAATAATGCTCAGAATGATCCAACTTTTCCAAGACAAGAGCAAGACTATGAAAAATTGTCAGAATACCTTGAATTGAATGCTGGATATTTACCTAGTATGACAATTTTTGATCAAGCATATAAAATGTATCAAGAAAAAATGAGTTATTAATTAGTCCCAGTTTTGGGGCTTTTTTGCATAGTAGGGAGATGAGATGTATGAATGCCGTTATCTTAGTTATTAGTCTCTGCTTGTTAGCTAGTTTAGCAATGATTATTCAAAGTGTATTTTTGAGAAAGATCTCTGTCAATTACATTTCTTTAGTTATTGGCTTTATTGGAGTCTTACTGGTTAGGGGAAAAATTATGTCCTTTGAACCAGAGTTGTTTATGGGGCTAATTATAGCTCCTTTACTATTTTTTGAAGGTCAGCAAAATAGGTTATATAATATTGCACGAAGTTGGAAATCAATTGTAAGTATAACTGTTATAATGATTTTGATTGCTACAATTGTAGCTAGTTTTAGTTTAAGGGGTATTTTAGGTTTATCTTTACCGCTTTGCTTTATTTTGGCAGCAATTTCTACTCCTACTGATGCAACTGCGACTGAATCTGTTGTTCATGGTTTAAAAGTACCTAAGAAAATTAGCCGATATTTAAAAAATGAATCATTGTTTAACGATGCTTCTGGTATTATTCTTTTAAATATGGCCATAGGTTGGTATTTGTCGAAAAATTTGCAAATTGGTTATACTTTTGTTCAATTTATTTATTCTGCTTTAGGTGGAATTATTTTTGGATCAGTTTTTTCAATACTTTTAATTTTAATCAGACAAAAGCTCTTAAGAAAAAATTTGCAATTTGTATCAAATAATTATAATCCTACAACAGCAATATTGATTTTTTATTTGTTGACACCAATCTTGCTATATTATTTTGCAGAAGAAATAAATGTTTCAGGAATTATTGCTGTAGTTGTAGCAGGTTTAATTCATAATGCAGAAGCCGAGAGAAGTAAGTTAACAAATGTAGCTTTTATCTACAATAATTTTCAATCTGTTAGAATTTTAAGTGACTTATTGAACTCGATAGTTTTTGTAGGTTTAGGCGCAAGTTTAGTTTTAGTACTAAAAGGAAATTTGTTACCAAATAGAATAGATTTAGCAATTATTATTGGTATAATTTTATATCTAGCCAATGTAATTATTAGATATTTATATAGCTTTTTTGTTTTGAGAATAAACAATAAAGATTCATGGATCTTCGCTTTAGGTGGAATTCATGGTGCTGTAACCTTTGCCTTGGCGTATACTATCGATCAGACCCTAATTAGTAGCAATAACTTTCATCTAATTTTATTTAGTGAAGCTGTTTTAATTATAATTAGTATGATTGTGCCAACCGTGATCTTTCGATTTGTTTTACCAAAAGAAAAGTCCGATGAGGAAAAAGAAGAAGAAATAAATCATATTAAAGAAAATATGGTTAATTATGCATTAAATGAATTAGATAAAATCTATTTACCTAAAAAAATACATAAACAATTAAAATTTGATTTAAAGGCTCAAATTGATGAAACATCTATGAAAGATTTTCTATTTGAATTACGTAAGTCAATTAACATTCCAGAAGGTAGTCCAGATGAACTGGAATTTCGGGATGAGATTTATCGTTATGCTTTTAGATTGGAAAGAAATTATCTAGGACAAATTTCGCAGCAAAAGCAAGAATACAGGGATGAATTTTTATCCTTGTATCGCGAAATTTTACTTGCTGAAGTTTTGTTTTTACATTCAGAGGATTAATAAGTATATTTTTGGAGGAAAAAATGGCAAATATTCAATGGTATCCAGGTCATATGAACAAGGCTAGAAATCAATTAGAAGATAAAATGAATCTAATTGATGTAATAGTCGAAGTACTTGATGCGAGAATTCCTAGATCTTCGAGAAATCCTATGATTGAAGATCTAGTTGGTAATAAGCCTCACCTGATTATATTAAATAAAGCAGATTTAGCGGATCCTGTGCTTACAAAGATGTGGCAAAAAAAATTACAGCAGCCAGGTAAGTTCGTAATGGCAATGGATTCATTGCACAATACAAACATGCAGGCCTTGATTGGATTAATCAAAAAAGCTGCAGCCAAAAAAACTGAAAAGTTAGAATCAAAAGGAGCTTCTAACCCGACTATTAGAATTGCCCTAGCCGGAATTCCAAATTGTGGGAAGTCAACTATTATCAATCGCTTAGTTGGTAGAAATGTTGCTGAGGTTGGTAATAAACCAGGTGTCACTAAAGGCCAAACCTGGTTAAAAACTAACAGTAATATTCAAATTTTGGATACTCCAGGTATTTTATGGCCTAAATTTGAAGATCAAGAAGTTGGATATAAATTGGCAGCATTTGGTGCAATTAAAGATAGTATTTTCCATGCTGATGATGTTGCGCTTTTTGTTCTTAAAGATTTAAGAAAGTATTATCTAAGTGATTTAGTAAAGTTTGCTCATGCTACTAAAGAGCAGATTGAAAATATCAACGATACTGATTTATTATTAGCCATGACAAATCAGTATGGGATGCGTGAAGATTATGATCGTTTTTCTTTATACATGTTACAACGTTTACGTAAAGGAAAAATTGGAAGGATTACATTAGATAGATAATGACCATCAAAGAAATAAAAGAACTTCTTGCCTCTGATGATTTGGATAATGACCGGCTTAATGAACTAAAAAATGATGAGCGAGTAGGCGTTCAGAAGTTAGTAAATTCATATCTTAAACGACAAGAAAAACAAAAGCAAAGAAAAGCGGAGTTTTTGAATCGTTTTTCATATGAACAAAAATTTTGGAAAGAAAATAAAATTGTAGCTGGTGTTGATGAAGTTGGCCGTGGACCACTTGCTGGGCCAGTAGTAACTGCAGCAGTAATTATTGATGACAGTTTTGATTTAATAGAGGTAAATGACTCTAAAAAGTTAACACCCAGTCGTCGTTTAGAGCTATATCCAGAAATATTGGAGAAAGCAGTTAGTGTTGCAGTTGGCGTTAAAAGTTCTCAGATCATCGATCAGGTGAATATTTATGAGGCGGATAGATTGGCTATGGCTGAAGCAGTCATGAATTTAGATCGAAAACCTGATGCCTTATTGGTAGACGCTATGGATGTACCTGTGGACATTCCTCAAGTAAAATTGATTAAAGGGGATGCAAAGTCCAATTCAATTGCTGCAGCATCAATAATTGCAAAGGTCTTTAGGGATAAATTGATGGATGATTATGATACAATTTATCCAGCTTACAAATTTAACAAGAATGCAGGATATGGCACTAAGGATCATCTTTTAGCCTTGGAAAAATATGGTCCTACGCCGATTCATAGAAAGACATTCGAACCAATAAAAAGTATGTTAGAAGCTTAAAAGGGATGCATTTTGCATCCTTTTTAAAATTTTCACGGAAAAATCTCGATTTTTTACGTATATATAAATGGAGGGATTTTTTAATGATGAATAAAACAGACTTTTTATTAAAATTAAAATTGCAAAAAGGTATTGGCTATGTGAAAATGTTGCAGATAGCTAGTAAATTGGATACAGAAGAAATAGATCCGATTCAGATAGATTCAATGGATTTACCGCTTAAGATTCGTGAATTATGTTTAAAGGCTTATAGAAATGATAAATCTGATCTGGCAGTGGAAAGAATTAAAAGTCAGTGTACGATCATTAGTTTCTTTGACGATGAATATCCAGAACAATTACGCCAAATTTATCAGCCACCGTTAGTTTTATTTGCTAGAGGGGATGTTTCTTTGTTGAAACAAAATATCGTTACAATAGTCGGTGCAAGATTGGCAACGACTTACAGTAGGCAAGTTATTAATCAAATTGTCCCAAATCTAATAAATGATAATATTGTTATTGCGAGTGGTTTGGCTAAAGGAGTAGATTCATTTGCTCATCAAGCGGCACTAAAAAATAATGGAAAAACGATTGCTGTAGTTGGTAATGGTTTGAATCATTATTATCCAGTGCAAAATCATACTTTACAAGATGAAATCATTAATAAAGGCCTGTTAATCAGTGAATACTTACCAGATACTCCGCCGCGTCCATTTAGATTTCCTGAAAGAAACAGAATTCTTGCAGGTTTGAGTCAAAGTGTTATAGTTACAGAAGCAAAAGAGAAGTCTGGTTCATTGATAACTGCTAATATTGCTTTACAAGAGAATCGAGATGTTTATGCAGTTCCAGGTCCAATTACTAGTAGACTATCAGATGGACCTAATAAACTCATTGAAATAGGAGCTAGTCCGATTATAAATTTTGAAATTCCGAAAGAAAGATTTGACAACTCCGATCATAATACTTTATTCTCTGATTAGAGTTTTTAAATAAATAATATAAGAGGAGGCAGTCAATGCCTACTAAAGCAAAGACAAAGAAGACAAGAGCGAAAGCTAAAAAGACCTTAGTTATCGTAGAATCACCTGCTAAGGCGAAAACAATTGAAAAATATTTAGGACGCAATTTCCACGTTATTGCATCTAAAGGACATATTAGAGATTTACCAAAATCACAAATGGGAATTGACTTTGAAGATGACTTTAAGCCAAAATATATCTCTATTCGTGGTAAAGGTGAAACCATTAAAGAGCTTAAAAAAGAAGCCAAGAAAGCTAAAGAAGTTTATCTTGCATCCGACCCCGATCGTGAAGGAGAAGCAATTGCTTGGCACGTAGCTCATGTACTTGATTTGGATGAAACTGCTAAGAATCGTGTTACTTTTAACGAAGTTACCAAAGATGCAGTTAAAGAAAGTTTTAAGAATCCAAGAACAATTGATATGGATACTGTTGATGCTCAACAAGCTAGACGTGTATTAGATAGAATTGTTGGATACTCACTTTCCCCAATCCTTTGGGCTAAGGTAAAGAAAGGTCTTAGTGCAGGGCGTGTTCAATCTGTTGCATTAAAGCTTGTAATTGATCGTGAAAAAGAAATCAAGAACTTTAAGCCTGAAGAGTACTGGACAATTGATGCTGAATTTTCACGAGGTAAAGAAAAATTTAAAGCAACATTTTATGGCGTAGATGGTAAGAAGAAAGATTTGCCAAACAATGATGCTGTAAAGGCTGTTCTTGCTAAAATTGATAAAAAATCTGACTTCGAAATTAAAAATGTTGTTACTCGTGAAAGACGTAGACAACCAGCAGCTCCATTTACTACTTCAACAATGCAACAAGAAGCTAACAAGCGCTTAGGCTACAGAACCAGAAGAACTATGAGCATTGCTCAGCAATTATACGAAGGTATTAGTTTGGGTAAAGAAGGAACTGTTGGTTTGATTACTTATATGAGAACTGACTCTAAACGTACTTCACCAGTAGCACAGGCCGAGGCTTCTAAATTCTTACATGAAAAGTATGGTGCAGAATTTGCTGCCAAAAGTCAAAGACACTTTAAAAACCAAGGTGATGCTCAAGATGCCCATGAAGCAATTCGTCCAACTAGCGTCTATCGAACACCTGAATCATTAAAAAGTGTTCTTACAACTGAGCAATATCGTCTATATAAATTAATTTGGTCAAGATTCTTGGCAAGCGAAATGACACCTGCTGTATATGACACAATTAGGGCTGATATTGTTCAAAATGGTGTAAGCTTCAGAACAACTGGATCTAAGTTGAAGTTTGCTGGTTTTACTAAAGTTTATGACAACCAACAAGAAAAATCTGTTGAGTTACCTGACCTTAATGAAGGTGATTTAGTTAAAATGACTAAGTCTGATAACAAGCAACACTTCACTCTTCCACCAGCAAGATATACTGAAGCTAGCTTAGTTAGAGCACTTGAAGAAAATGGTGTTGGACGACCTTCAACTTATGCTCCTACAATTGATACTATTCAAAGAAGATATTATGTGAAGCTTGAGGGTAGATCGATTGTTCCGACTGAATTAGGTGAAATAGTAGATAGTTTAATTGAAAAGTTCTTCCCTGATATTACTGATGTTGATTATACTGCTCGCCTTGAAAGTGAACTTGACGGAGTAGAAGACGGTAAAAAGAATTGGGTTAAAGTAGTTGATGAATACTATCAACCGTTTAAGAAAGAACTGGAAAAAGCAGATAGCCAAATTCAGAAGATTCAAATTAAAGATGAACCCGCTGGTTTTAATTGTGATATCTGTGGGGCTCCAATGGTAATTAAGATGGGACGCTATGGGAAGTTTTATGCTTGTTCTAGATTCCCAGATTGTCGAAATACTAAACCAATTATTAAAGAAATTGGCGTAATTTGTCCAAAATGTGGTAAGGGACAGGTTGTAGAAAAGAAATCTAAACGAAATCGTAAGTTCTACGGCTGTTCACGTTATCCTGAATGTGATTTTGTTTCTTGGGATCAACCGATTGGACGAAATTGTCCAAATGATGGGCATTTCTTGGTACAAAAGAAAACTAAGAAAGGTTTAGTTGTTTTATGTCCTAATGGTGATTACAAAGAGGAACCACAGTCGGACGAAAAGTAAAATATTGATAAATATTAAGTTGTATCATCAAACTTTTATAGGGTTTGATGATATATTTATATGTAGGTTATTTTAAATTAGTAAAGGATGAAATTAATGCCTGAAAATGTAACAGTTATTGGTGGAGGTTTGGCTGGTAGTGAGGCTACTTGGCAATTAGCTAAGCGTGGAATTCACGTTGACTTATATGAAATGCGACCTCAAAAAATGACACCTGCTCATGAAACGAGTGAATTAGCAGAGCTTGTATGTACTAATTCTATGAGATCAAATCAATTATCTAATGCAGTAGGCTTATTAAAAGAAGAAATGCGTAGAATGGATTCTTTAATTATGGAAGCTGCTGATAAGACACAAGTACCTGCTGGTGGAGCCTTAGCAGTTGATCGTGATAGTTTTAGTCAATATGTTACAGATAAGATTCATAGCTTAGACAACGTGACTATTCATGAAGAAGAAATAACTGAACTTCCTAAGGATGGAATTTGTATTATTGCGACTGGTCCATTGACCAGTGAAGCTTTAGCAGAGCAAATTAAAAAGTTCTCAAGTACAGATAGTCTCCATTTCTTTGATGCTGCAGCTCCAATTGTGGCTGCGGATTCAATCAATATGGACGTTGTTTACAAGAAATCTCGCTATGATCGAGGTGAGGCCGCATATCTCAACTGTCCAATGACTAAAGAAGAATATGATAACTTTGCTAAAGAATTAGTAAAAGCTGAAACAGCTGAAATGCATGGTTTTGAAAAGGACGATGTTTTTGAGGGATGTATGCCAATTGAAGTTATGGCTGGACGTGGAGAAAAGACAATGCTCTTTGGTCCATTAAAGCCAGTTGGTTTGGAAGATCCACATACTGGAAAGACACCTTATGCGGTTATTCAACTCCGTCAAGATAATGCTTCTGCATCAATGTATAATATCGTTGGTTTCCAAACTCACTTGAAGTTTGGTGAACAAAAACGTGTATTTTCTATGATTCCAGGTCTTGAGAATGCAAGATTTGTAAGATACGGTAAGATGCATCGAAATACTTATATTGCATCCCCAGAACTTCTTACAGCAAGCTATGAATCAAGAAAGCAAAAAGGTTTATTTTTCGCTGGTCAAATGACTGGAGTTGAAGGATATGTTGAAAGTGCTGGTTCAGGTTTAGTTGCGGGTATTAATGCTGCAAGAGAAGCATTAGGTGAAGACACTGTTGCTTTCCCTAAAGATACCGCATTAGGTTCAATGGCCAACTATATTACCACTACCAGTGCTAAACATTTTCAACCAATGAATGCTAGTTTTGCACTTTTACCACCACTAGAAGGTAAAAAGATTCGTAAAAAACGTGATCGCCACCTTAAGGTGAGTGAAAGAAGTTTGGAAAGCTTAAAAACTTTCGCTGAGTCAGAATTAAACTAATGCCTGAGAAAGAAAAAGATCAGATTTTAGAGCAATTTATTTCCTACTTGCAATTTGAAAGACGTTATAGTGAAAAGACTATTGAGGCTTATCAAAAGGATTTACTTGAGGTAAAATCTTTTTTAAAAGCTAACGGTGGCTTTTCAGGATGGGAAAATGTAGAGGCTCGGGATGTTGAAGTATATCTTCAACAACTTGCTTCGAATAAATTGGCCCAAACAACGCAACTTCGTAAAGCATCTAGTTTAAGATCATTTTTTCGATTTTTAACTAAACGAAAAATTGTCAAAGTTGATCCGACACAAACGATTGCTTTACGAGCATCTGGAAAACGCTTACCGCAGTTTTTCTATGGATCTGAAATTAAACAAGTGATCGAAACTATGAAAGATCAAACTCCTTTAACTATCAGAAATCTCGCATTATTTGAATTGTTTTATACAACAGGAATGCGAGTTAGTGAAGTTAGTTCGTTATTGATCAATCAAATAGATTTTGATTCAAAATTAATTTTGGTTCATGGTAAAGGAAATAAAGATCGCTATACTGCCTTTGATGAAAATACATATAAGGCGTTAAAAGATTATCTAGAAAATAGTAGACCGAAACTCTTAGGGAGAAAAGAAGATCAGAATATTTTATTTTTAAATAATTTTGGGGATCCAATTACTGATCGTGGAATTGAATATGTAATGAAAAAGGTCTTTAATAAGGCTGGGATTAGTGGAAATGTACATCCCCATGAATTAAGACATAGTTTTGCAACTGCGATGTTAAATAATGGTGCTGATTTGAGAACAGTGCAAGAATTATTAGGCCATAGTAACCTATCAACTACTCAAATTTATACGCATGTTACAATGAAGCATTTACAATCAGAATATGAAAAATTTTTCCCAAGAAACACAGAAAAGGAAGATGATTAATAATGACAACTATTTGTTCAGTAAAATTTGATGGAAAAACAGCTATTGCTGGTGATGGTCAAGTTACTTTAGGTGAAAAAGTTATTGCAAAAGCCACTGCAAAAAAGATTCGTAGAATTTATCACGATCGAGTAGTAATTGGCTTCGCTGGCGGTGTTGCAGATGCTGTTAGTTTGCAAGATATGTTAGAAGGTAAGTTAGAAAGCTACAGTGGTGACTTACGTAGAGCAGCCGTTGAAATGGCACAAGCTTGGAGAAAAGATCCAACTTTGCAAAAATTAAACGCAATGCTTATTGCTTTTGATGAAAAAGATTTATTATTAATTTCAGGTAATGGTGAAGTACTTGAACCTGATGAAAATGTAGTTGCTATTGGTTCAGGTGGTAACTTTGCTCAAGCAGCTGCTATTGCGATGACTAGACATGCAGATGGTATGTCAGCCGAAGAAATTGCTCATGAAGCGGTTAAAATTGCTTCTAGCATTGATGTATTTACTGATGATAAAATTCATACAGATGTACTTTAGGAGATAAAAATGGCTATTAAAACCCCAAAAAAAATAGTTGAAATTTTAAATCAATATATTATTGGTCAAGATGAAGCTAAAAAATCAGTTGCCATTGCACTTTATAACAGATACCGTAGAATGCAGCTAAGTAAGGAAATGCAAAAAGATATTACTCCAAAGAATCTTTTGATGGCTGGGCCTACTGGTGTTGGTAAAACTGAAATTGCTCGTCGATTAGCTGATATTGTTGAAGCACCTTTTGTTAAAGTCGAAGCTACCAAGTTTACTGAAGTTGGATATGTTGGTCGTGACGTGGAGTCGATGGTTCGTGATTTAGTAAGTGAAGCTGTTCGTATGGAAGAAAAGGATGAATTTGCTGACATTCGTCCGCAAGCGGCCAAAGAGGCCAATAAAAAACTTGTTCGTCTTTTGGTTCCTGGTGTTAAGCGTGAAAATCGCGAAAGCCAAATGCAAGAGATGATGGGTATGCTTATGGGCGGACTTAATCAACAGGCTCCAAATAATGATAATGAAGAAGTTACTGATGAAATTAGAAATCAACGTTTGAGCGTATCAGAACAACTTGCGAAAGGATTACTTGAAGACCGAGAAGTTACTATTGAAGTTGAACAAGCTCCGAAAGTAAATCCAATGAATGATATGATGGGTCAAATGGGAATGGATATGAGCTCGATGCTTAATAATCTTGTTCCTAAGAAGAAGGTAAAACGTACTTTGGCAGTTAAAGATGCTAGAGAAGTTTTAATTCAGGAAGAATCTCGTAAGTTAGTTGATTACGATTCTTTATATCAAAAGGCAATTGAACGTACTGCTAACAACGGAATTATCTTTATTGACGAAATTGATAAAATTACTGCTGGCAATAAAAAGACTTCAGGAGAAGTTTCTCGTGAGGGTGTTCAACGAGATATTTTACCAATCGTTGAAGGATCAACTGTCCAAACTAAGTACGGTGCAGTATCTACAGATCATATTTTGTTTATTGCTGCAGGTGCATTTGCTGAAAGTAAGCCAAGTGATTTAATTCCAGAATTACAAGGTCGTTTCCCAATTAGAGTTGAACTTAATGCTTTGACAAAGGATGATTTTGTAAAGATTCTCAAGGATCCAGAAAATTCATTATTAAAGCAGTACATTGCATTGATGCATGCCGATGGAATCAAGTTAATCTTTACACAAGAAGCCGTAGATAAGATTGCTCAAATTGCTTTTGATGTAAACCAAGGAACAGATAATATTGGTGCTCGTCGATTATCTACAATTCTTGAAAAACTTTTAGAGGATGTTTTGTATGAAGGTCCAGATATGGAAATGGGCGAAATTACAATTACTGAATCATATGTAGAAGATAAATTGAAAGATATTATTACTAATAAAGACTTAACTAAGTTTATTTTATAATCAAAAAAGGCATTCAATTTGAATGCCTTTTTATTTACATTTTTTAACAATAAAAGCGTATACATTGGTATAATGAATATCAGAAGAATTATGTATTAAAGGAATAATGATATGAATTATACGATTAAAAATAATATGTTAGAAGTAACGATTTCTAGCATGGGAGCAGAAATTCAAAGTGTTAAAGGTGTTCATACTAATCATGAATATATGTGGCAAGCAGATCCAGAAATTTGGGGTCGCCATGCACCGATTCTTTTTCCAATTGTTGGTCGTTTAAAGAATGATGAATACACTTATAAAGGTAAAACTTATCATTTAGGTCAACATGGTTTTGCTAGGGATCAAGAATTTGAAGTTGAAAAGCAAACAAATGAAAGTATTACTTTTCTTCTTAAAGACAACGAAGAAACTCGAAAAGTTTACCCATTCAAGTTTGAACTAAGAGTTAACTACAACTTGATGAATAATTTACTTGAAGAAAACTTTTCGGTAATTAATAAGTCGGATGAAGAAATGATCTTTGGAATTGGTGGACACCCAGGATTTAATGTTCCAGTTTCAGACACTATTAAGAAGTCAGATTATTACTTCAGCTTTCAACCTTCTAAGCCAAGAGTTCGTATTCCACTAAATGGATCATATCTTGCATGGGATGAACGGTCACTTGCATCAACTGATAGCTTAATTGAATTAAGTGATAATCTATTTAAGGATGACGCATTAATTTTTGAATTACGTGGACATGATAATAAGGTTTCTTTGAGGACTGAAGAAAGCAAGTTTCATGTTAACGTATGGACTAGGGATGCTCCTTTTGTGGGTATTTGGTCACAATATCCTAAGACCGCAGATTATGTATGTATTGAACCTTGGTGGGGGATTGCAGATCGAGAGGATGCAAGTGGAAAATTAGAAGAAAAATATGGTATGAATCGTTTGAAGCCAGAAGAAAAGTTTACAGCCGGCTTCAGTATTACATATCATGGTGATGAAAATTAAAAAATTTATAACTCTGCATTTGCAGAGTTATTTTGTTAGGAAAAGGAAAATGAAGAAATTAAAAGTTGGCTATTTTAAAAATTTTGGAAGTAATGAATTAAATCTAACCAAAGAAAAATTTGAACAAAATTTTACAGATTGTACTATTGAGTTAAGAGCATATTCTCAAGCAGGTTTAAAAGATGCTTTGGAAAATCATAAAGTAGATATAGTATACACAGACATTCGTGATGAGTCTTTCTCTGATAAGAAGATAGAACCGATAGTAAATATTGGTTTAATGGCACTATTACAAGCCGGTAATTTTATGTCTGGCCAACAAACAATAGAATTAGAACAATTAGAGAACATCCCTTTACTTTTAGTTTCTGAAGAAGATGATGAGGCCGATGAGTATCATTATTATAAAGATTTATTGCATATTAATAGTCCCTTTCTTGCAGTAAACAGCTTTAATGAAGCTGCGCTTATGGCTCAATCTGGTTCTGGATATTTTATTTTAAATGAACTAGCCGCGAAGCTTATTTATAATGATCAGTTACAAAAGTTATTTTTACTGAGGGATGGTAAACAATTAAGGCAAGAATGTGTATGTGTGTATAATCAAGAAGGTAATAAGTACATTAATGAATTCATTAAATTGCTGAAAGAGAATGTAAAATAAAAACCACATTAATTAATGTGGTTAAAGTCTTTCTTGCGAACTAATGTTTGAAGAGATATAATATTTTTATGTAAAAGCAACGAGTTTGTTGCTTTTATTTATTTTAGCTATTATGATGAGACCTTTTCTTATACCAATATAGAAGCCCGAATGGTACCATGTTTTCTTCATGCTTTTCAATACGTTTAATATTGCTACGATGACTCCAATAGATTAAGATTACCAGTAATCCGCTGATAATACTTAATGCAATATCATGGAAGAAAAATGAGGCAATAAATATTAAGACGATCGAGATTAAACTTGATAAAGATACCATACTGGTAATAAGTAAAGTTGGAATAAAGATAACAGCACATATTAGAAAGAAATGTACATTATAGCCTAATAAGAAACCAGCAGAGGTTGCGACAGCTTTACCACCCTTAAATTTAAGGAAGATTGAAAATGCGTGACCTAAGATTGCTGCCAATCCAAAGACTAGACATAAATAATGCGGCCCAAGTTTAAAGATTACTGGAAGTAATGTAGCAAGTGTTCCTTTAAAGAAATCAATTAAAAATACTACAACTCCAGCTTTTGGTCCTAAAACTCTAAATGTATTGGTTGTTCCGATATTTCCAGAACCGTAGTTTCTAATATCCTTATGAAAAAATATTTTTCCAATTATTACACCGGTAGGAAATGCACCAATCAAATATGCTAAAATAAATAGCGATGCGATTTTTATTGCAGACATGTATAACAACTCCTATTAAGTCTATGGCTATTTTAGCAAAATTTAACTTATAAATATATGGAGTTGCAAAAATAAAGAGTAAGTGGAGGAATTTTAGTGGTTAAGGCTAATACTTATGATGATTCTTCAATTCAAATATTACATGGCCTAGAAGCTGTCCGTAAACGACCTGGTATGTATATCGGTTCAACAGATATACATGGACTAAATCAGCTTGTTTATGAAATTGTCGATAATTCAGTCGATGAAGCAATGGCTGGATATGGTAAAGAAATAGATGTAACTATCCATAAAGATAATAGTGTTACTGTCCGAGACTTTGGTAGAGGTATGCCAACTGGGATGCATAAATCCGGTAAACCAACTATTGAGGTCATTTTGACAGTTCTTCATGCCGGAGGTAAATTTACCGAACAAAATTATAAAACATCTGGTGGCTTACACGGGGTAGGTTCTTCAGTTGTGAATGCTCTTTCCAGTTATATGAAAGTTAGAGTGGTTCGTGATGGAAAAGCTTATGAAGAAGAATTTGAAAATGGTGGACATCCGGTTGGTACTTTAAAATGTGTTGGATCTACAAAAGAAAAGACAGGTACAACAATTACCTTTAAGCCAGATCCAACTGTTTTTTCAACAGTTAAGTACAAATATGAAACTATTCAAGAAAGAATTCGAGAGTCTGCATTTCTATTAAAAGGTGTAGAATTTAATCTGACGGACGAACGTGAACCAGAGCATCATGATACATTTAAGTATGATGACGGTATCAAGTCATTTGTTAAATATTTAAATGAAGGTAAGGGCACTATTAGTGATATTTTTTATTTCCAAGGTGAACAAGATGGAATGGAAATTGAATTTAGTGGTCAATACAGTGATGGATATTCAGAGAATCTAGTTTCGTTTGTAAACAATGTTAGAACTGCAGATGGTGGTAGTCATGAAGCAGGAGCTAGAAGTGGTTTTACGAAGGCTTTTAATGACTATGCTAAAAAACAAGGCTTACTTTCAAAGAAAGATAAAAATATTGATGGTTCGGACTATCGAGAAGGTTTAAGTGCAGTTTTATCAATTAAAATTCCCGAAGAATTGCTTGAATTTGAAGGTCAAACCAAGGGTAAGTTAGGAACTCCTCAAGCTCGTTCAGCAGTAGATTCACTTGTTTATGAGAAGATGTCTTATTACTTGATGGAAAACGGTGAATTAGCTCAAGATCTCGTTAAGAAGGCACAACGTGCTAGGGATGCACGAGAAGCTGCTAAAAAGGCTCGTGATGAAAGTAGAAATGGTAAAAAGCGTCGAAAGAAAGAAGTTCTTTCGGGTAAATTAACACCTGCTCAATCACGTAATCCAAAGAAAAATGAATTATTCCTCGTCGAAGGTGATTCGGCCGGCGGATCTGCTAAGCAAGGAAGAGATCGTCGTTTCCAAGCAATTTTGCCTCTTCGTGGTAAGGTATTGAATACTCAAAAAGCTAAGCTTCAAGATATTTTTAAAAATGAAGAAATTAATACCATGATCTACACAATCGGAGCCGGAGTCGGAACTGAATTCAATGTTGAAGACTCAAATTATGATAAAGTGATCATTATGACGGATGCCGATGATGATGGTGCACACATTCAAATTTTGTTGTTAACTTTCTTTTATAGATATATGAGACCCCTTATTGAACAGGGCAAGGTTTATATCGCGTTGCCACCTTTATATCGTTTGCAAAAGGGTAAAGGCAAGAATACTAAAGTTGAATATGCTTGGACTGATGAAGAATTAGCTGAAGATGAAAAAGCTATGGGTCGTGGATATTCACTCCAAAGATTCAAGGGTTTGGGTGAAATGAATGCTGAACAATTATGGCAAACAACTATGAATCCTGAATCTAGAATGTTGATTCGTGTTCGAATTGATGATGCCGCTCTTGCAGAAAGACGTGTTACTACCTTGATGGGTGATAAGGTTGCTGCAAGAAGAAAATGGATTGAAGAAAATGTTAAATTTAGAATGGGTGAAGATGGTTCACTTTTAGAAGCTGATAACGAATAAAGAGGTTTTATAACTTAATGGCTACAAAAGAACGAATTCGTGAAATGCCACTTGAACAAGTAATGGGAGAACGATTTGGAAGATATTCAAAATATATTATTCAAGAACGTGCCTTACCAGATATTAGAGATGGTTTAAAGCCCGTTCAAAGACGTATTCTCTATGCTATGTATCAAGATGGAAATACATATGATAAAGCATATAAAAAAGCCGCTAAGGCTGTAGGTAATATCATGGGTAACTATCACCCTCACGGTGATAGTTCGATCTATGGTGCTCTTGTTCACTTATCTCAAGATTGGAAGATGCGTGAACCGTTAATTGAAATGCATGGTAACAATGGTTCTATGGACGGTGATGGTCCTGCTGCCATGCGTTATACTGAATCACGTTTAAACAAGATTTCTAATCGATTATTACAAGACATCGATAAAGATACAGTTAATATGGTTCTTAACTTTGATGATACAGAATATGAACCAACTGTATTACCTGCACAGTTTCCTAATCTTTTAGTTAATGGATCAACTGGAATTTCTGCAGGATACGCAACAGAAATTCCACCACATAACTTAGGAGAAGTTATTGATGCAACAATTTATTTATTGAAGTATCCAGATGCTAGTCTTGAAGATTTAATGCAATATATCCAAGGCCCAGATTTTCCAACCGGTGGAATTGTAATGGGCACTAAAGGCATTAAAGAAGCTTATGAAACTGGTAGAGGCAGAATTCAAGTCCGTGCTAAGACTTCAATTAATGAGATTCGCGGCCACCGTCAAGAAATTGTTATTACAGAGATTCCATTTGAAGTTAACAAAGCAATGCTCGTTAAGAAAATAGATGAAATCCGTTTGAATCGTGAAATTGATGGAATTGCGGAAGTTCGTGATGAAACAGATAGACACGGATTATCTATTGTTGTTGAATTAAAAAAAGATGCTGATGCACAAAATATCTTAAATTACCTCTTTAAGAATACAGATTTGCAGGTTTCTTATAACTTTAATATGGTTGCAATTGATCATATGACTCCTGTTCAAGTTGGATTGAAGCGGATTTTATCTTCATACTTGGAACATGACGAAGATGTTATTACGAAGCGTACTAAGTACGACTTGAATAAGGCTGAAACTAGACTTGAAATTATTCAAGGATTGATTCATGCAATGGATATTCTTGATCAAGTTATTAAGACTATTCGTTCTTCTAAAAATAAAGCGGATGCCAAGAAGAACTTGATGCAAGAATACAAGTTTACTGAACGCCAGGCAGAAGCAATTGTTTCCTTGCAACTTTATCGTTTAACTAATACGGATGTTGATGCATTAGTAGCAGAACAAACTGATTTAAATAAAAAAGTCGCAATTTATAAAGAACTTTTATCAAACAGAAGTGCCTTAGAAAAGCAAATTATTAAAGAGTTGAGATCCGTTAAGAAGGAATTTGAAAATCCTCGTCGTACACAAATTTCAACTCAAAGCGCGAAAGTACAAATTGATGAAAAAGCTCTTGTAGCAGATGAGCAAGTTCGCGTGTTAGTAAGTAAAGATGGCTATTTAAAGCGTTCTTCTTTACGTTCCTATCAATCAACTGATAATGGTGAAAATGGGCTTCCAGATGGTGATAAGATTGTTTATGAACAGACTTTATCTACATTAACTAATTTGTACTTGTTTACTAATTATGGAAATGTAATTTATCGTCCGGTTCATGAATTAGTAGAAACCAAATGGAAAGAAACGGGTCAACACTTATCACAAGAACTTGGTTTAGAGAATAACGAAAAGATCATTAGAGTCTTTGCGTTTGACGATTTAGATGCTGATATCAATTTCTTACTTGCCACAAATGATGGTTATATTAAACAATTGAAATTAGCTAATATTCAACCAACTAGAACTTATAAATCTAGGGCTATGACTGCTATGAAGATGAAAACTGCAAATAGCCGAGTTTTAAATGTTGACATTCTTAAACCAGATTCAAATAAGGAAATTATTTTATTTACTAATCAAGCATATGCACTTAGATATGACGTTGCTGAGATCCCTGAATCTGGTTCTAAAGCTGTTGGAGTTAAGGCAGTTAACTTAAAGGACGAAGATTTTGTTGTTAACTACGTTCTTGTTGCACCTGAAAATATTGATTTGATTAAAGTTGGTATTATAACTCAACGTGGTGCATTTAAGCAATTTGAAGTTAAGTTGGTTAATAAAGTATCTAGAGCTAAGCGAGGAGTCCTAGTGTTAAGAGAACTTAAAGCTAACCCTCATAGAATTGCTGCATTGGTGGCATATGGTCAAAACCATATCTTGAAGGTAACAACTACTAGCGATCGTCATATGAATATCAAGACTAATGAATTCCCATTAGGTGATAGATATTCAAATGGATCATTTGTGATTGATCCTAAAGTGGATGGTACTCCTATTTCTCTAGAATTAGGTAAGCCTTTAAGTGATTCAAGAGACGACGTTACTAATTTATTTGAATAATTAATTCTATATAAGAGTGTTAAATATATACATGCGTATATTTTGACACTCTTATTTTTTAGGTAGATAATGAGATACAACTTATTATTGAATAATTATTAGAAAGAAGATAATTATCATGCCCAGAACAGATATAATACTTTCGGCAAAATCATTGAGGTATTTTCTCCAATTAATTGATACTATGAATTACACTCAGGCAGCTCAAATTTTTGGAATTACTCAGCCCGCTCTAACTCAACAAATAAAGAAGTTGGAAAAAGCAATTGGAGCCCCGCTGTTTGGTCAAATGGGTAAGAAACTATATTTAACAGAAGCAGGTAAACAAATGCAATCAGCAGCTATTGTTTTACTTGATACAACTAATTCTGTGGTAAATAACATTCAAGAATTTACACAGATAGATAAAGGACATATTTCGATTGGATGTTTAAGAAGCATTGATTTAAATATTGTCACTGATTTTTTGATTGCATTCAATGAAAAGTACCCTAATATTACTATTGATGTTAAAAGCTTTGATAGAAAAGATTTATGGCACCAGCTTGATAATAATTTGATCGATGTTGCAATCATGTATTTACCAGATAATACTAGCAGTCAAACTTCAGGCCTTCAAAAGCAATATGGGCATATCGATCTTTATGAAGATAGATTGGTAGTTTTAACCCATAAAGATGATTTCGAATCTGAGCAAGAATATCTTGTGTCAAAGTTCGCTAATAATGAGTGGGTTTTATATCCAGATGGGTATTATGCAACCGATATGTTGAGAGAGGTTATGGCAACAAAGAGGAGTTTAAATGTACCAATTAGAATATCTTCAGATAGACAGTTGGTAAATATAGCGGAAAACACCAATTATGATACCTGTGTTACTAAATCTTTTTATGATAAAAATAAATCTAAGATAACACTAAAACCAATCTATCTTAAAAATGATAAGAAATTCACAGCATCTATAGTATACAGAAAGGGAAAGTTGGAAATTCCAAGAATCGAAAATTTCTTAACAAACTGGAAGAGCTTTTTGACTGAAAGGGCTAGTATAAATTAAATTATTTTAGTAGACTATAATAAGAAATAATTTAATAGAAAGAAGAATATGAATGAAAAAAGAACTAGTTTTTGGTCACCAAAATCCAGATACTGATGCAATTGGTACCGCAATTGCGTATTCATACTTCCAAAACCAAAATGGTTTTGATACTGAAGCTGTAGCTTTAGGTGAACCAAATGATGAAACTTCATATGCATTAAACAAATTTGGTTTTAAGGCACCTCGTGTCATTGAAACTGCTGCAAATGAAGTAGACAGTGTCATGCTTGTTGACCACAATGAACCACAACAAAGTGTTTCTGATATTGATAAAGTTAAGGTATCTCATGTTGTAGATCACCACCGTATTATGAACTTTAATACTGCTGATCCTTTGTACTACCGTGCTGAACCTGTTGGTTGTACCAGTACCATTATGTGGGAAATGTTTAATGAAGCAGGAAAGGAAATTCCTAAGAATTTAGCAGGCTTAATGCTTTCTGCAATTATTTCAGATACTTTATTGCTTAAGTCACCAACTACTACAGATAAGGATAAAGCAGCAGTTGAAGCTTTAGCTAAGATTGCGGGTGTCGACTACAATGAATATGGTTTAGCTTTACTTAAGGCTGGTACTAATATTGCCGACAAGTCTGAAGAAGAATTAATTGATTTGGATGCTAAGAGTTTTGACCTAAATGGTCACAATGTACGTATTGCTCAAATCAATACTGTTGATTTACCAGAAGCAATGGCAAGAAAAGCTGCTTTTATTAAGGCCATGGAAGATGCAAGTAAAGCAAATGGCTATGATATGTTTATGCTTGTAATTACTAATGTTTTGGATTCAGATTCAGAGGCTATTGTTGTAGGTAGTGATGAAGCTAAAGCAATTTTTGAAAAAGCCTTTGATAAGAAACTTGAAGATTCAAGTGTAGCTCTTCCAGGTGTTGTATCACGTAAGAAACAAGTGGTTCCTCCATTGACAGAAGCTTTTGAAGGTTAATAATACTTTTAAACATCCCATATGGGGTGTTTTTTTTGATTCGAGGAAAATATGATGAACCAATTAGCTTTGATGTTGATCCTTCAGCAATGATTAAGGATTATGAAAAACAAGGTTATGTCTTGGTAAGTAATAATTATACAAATGATAGTATATATACAACTACTCCTTCGTCGTTTGAAGTTCACTTAAAGCATGGCGTAATTAAGGTTGATCCAGAAAATCCAGGAAAACCAGATCAACCAATTAATCCTGGTGATCCTAATAAACTTGATGAACTAAAAATTCCGCCATTGTTATGGGAACCAATCAAGAATTCTGGAGATTGGTTCCAAACAAAATAAATTTCACTTTATCTTCAAAGCCATATTTTTAAATATGGCTTTTTATTATGACTAAAAGACTCTTATAATAATAACCAGTGTTAGAATGTTTAGTGAGAGAAAAGTAGAAAGTGGAGGAGAAACTATGAACTTACCTCAATTAGATTTAGAAAATATTCAGGGGCCAAAGGCAATAATCGAAACTAATCATGGAAAAATTGTGGTCCAATTATTTGAAAAACAGGCTCCTAAAACCGTAGAAAACTTTATCGGTTTGGCTAAAGAGGGTTACTATAACGGAACTATTTTTCATCGCGTAATTAGTGATTTCATGATTCAAGGCGGAGATCCTAATGGTGACGGAACTGGTGGTGAAAGTATTTGGGGCGGCAATTTTGAAGATGAATTTTCAGATGAGCTCTTTAATATTCGTGGTGCGCTTTCAATGGCCAATGCAGGTCCTAACACTAATGGAAGTCAATTCTTTATTGTGCAAAATAAAAATATGCCTAAACGCTATATTCGTGAAATGGCACCAGCTGGTTATCCTAAAGAAATTATTAAACGTTACAAACAAGGTGGTACTCCTTGGCTCGATCAAAAACATACTGTTTTCGGTCAGGTTATTGAAGGAATGGATGTAGTTGACGAAATAGCGAAAGTGCCGCGTAATAAATTAAATGACAAACCAAAAGAAGATGTCATTGTTGAAAAAGTAACGATTGAAGATAACTAAGGATTAAAAGTGGATTTAAAAAAATTATTTAATGAAAATAAACCTTCAGAATCACGAATTTTAGCTAGTGCTTTAACTTTTTCAGGTGGATTTGTTGATGCGTATACTTACATCCAACGTGGACATACTTTGTCTGCTGGACAAACCGGTAACGTGATTTTTTTTGCTAATTCACTAGCTCAAGGTAATGTTCGCGGTATGCTCACACGTGGGACAACATTTTTGGCTTTTTCTTTGGGATTACTAGTAGTTGGATTATTTCATAAATACGTCAAAAATAATTATTGGCGTGTCTTTTGTCTTTTTCCAATTTTGCTAATTTGTGGGATTGTAGGCTTTTTACCAAAAGAATTTCCTAACTACTATATTGTGCCAGCGATAGCATTTTGTATGGCCATTCAAAATGCCTCCTTCAGCAAAATTGAGGGACTAGGTTATAACAATGTTTTTACAACGGGTAATTTAAAGAAGTCAATGGTTGCTTGGTCAGCCTACTTTTTTGGTGAAGATAAGACGAAGTATAATGCAGCAGTTAACTATATGTGGCTGGTTATTTCTTTTGCTTTAGGTGCTATTGTCTCGGCGTTACTGCAGAACTATTTTTATTTAAGAACTATTTGGTTTGGCGTAGTACTCTTGGGAGTCATAAATATAGTTTATGTGTACTTATTAGTACAAAGGCATAAAATGTAGTTTTGAAAATAGCAGTACTTGCAAAATGATGGAAGGAATATCGTAGAATTTATAAGATTCTTGATGATTTTTGGTATTTGAATAATAAAGAAACTGAAATGAAAAGATAATTTCGATTTAAGATGACAAATTTTAAGGTCATAGCACTTGATAAAAGTGGATGAGTTAATGTAATTAAGCAGTCTGTTAAGGCTGCTTTTTTATTGAATAAATTGTATTGTGGTAAAGATGTAGGTCAAGTAATTTTACGTTTTGAAGTTCAAGAAGGTATTATTGTCTTTCCTAAATCAGTCCATGAAGCACGCATTAAATCTAATTTAAACATTTTTGATTATATGCTAACTTCTGATGAAATGGCTGTAATTCGTGCCTTAGATAAAGGCAAAGTTCAAGATACAGCTGGAAGGTGCAGAGATGCTTTTAAACGCCTTTGATGTTCATGCTAATGATTAAGGAAAATAGTATGGATTGCGCAAAAGTAATTGTAGATATGTATGTTTCTATCGATGGTAAGATTGATGAAAAACATAGTAGTATGCCCGGAGCAGCATTTTCAGGTAATTACTATATACTGCAAACGGAGTTAAATATGAAGATTATATTCCTAATGTAAATAGAGACAGTAATAATAAGTCAAGCTTTGATACTAGGGGAAAATTTATTCCCGATAAGTTTAGAATTAAAACAGTTAATAAATTGAAAGATGGTAGCGTTCAGTTCATCTTTACAAAAGAAAACTAATAATAAAAAGCATCCCAGGTAGGATTAGTCGACCTAGGATGCTTTTATTTTTCATCATATTCTGTAATTATATACAAGTATAAAAATAAGGAGTAACTTTATCACTGTGAGTTACCAAGTACCATATATCATTAACTGGCTTAAACTTTAAGTTTGAGAATAATTACTACTAGTAGTAGATTCATAGCACCTGGATAAAAGAATGATCATTATTATAATCCGTCTAGAAGCTGTTTACATTTAAGCGGTAAAAGAATTAGATTTGCATAAAAGAGAAGAGAATTTTCTTCATAATATATCTTCGTATAATATATATTATGTAAAGTTTATTAGCGGAAATAAAATTATCTTATGATTAGGTATGGTTAGCAAATGATTTATACAAGACAGTAAAACATTTGCTCAGTAGCAATTTAACTTTTTAGTTTTAAAGTTTAAGTTTTCTGTTTTAAACAGTTAAATAATATTAATTGCTTTTATTATCTAGTCAAACACTTATTTCCTTCTTTATTGAGAAATTTATATATTTCTTGAAACATTTTAAAATTTGGAGATAATTAATAAAAATAGAATGCTGAGAGCACGATTCTATGAACTGAAAATGTAGTTTAAATGATAACTTAATCATTTAAAGCAATAAAGATAAAATATAAAGAATTGCTGAAGCTGAGTATGTTTGAGACTGTCAAATCTTTTGTGTAAATAGTTCTTTCTCGCAAATTGATTTTTTAATTATTTATTTAATCAAAATAGG
>NZ_CALPCQ010000008.1 GCF_943193025.1 Lactobacillus agrestimuris | reverse complement strand
TTCCGGCTTAGCTCAGTTGGTAGAGCGCTTGACTGTTAATCAAGATGTCGTCAGTTCGAGTCTGACAGCCGGAGCTAGATGGAGTCTTGTCCGAGTGGCTTAAGGAGCATGATTGGAAATCATGTATACGGGTTTAAACCTGTATCGAGGGTTCAAATCCCTCAGACTCCGTTGAACTTTTAATAATATAAAAGTTAATTGGAGGATTAGCTCAGCTGGGAGAGCATCTGCCTTACAAGCAGGAGGTCACAGGTTCGAGCCCTGTATCCTCCATTTTTTATGGATTACCTATTGGGTGATCCTTTTTTGTTACATTAATTTCATAATATCGTATAAATTAGCATTCTTTTATTTGTGGTTTATAGCTCATTAATTTACATGTCTTTACATTATGAAAAGCTAACTAGTTCTATAATTAAGATGAAAAAAATTGTTCATAACGAACTAATTGACTGAAATAAAATTAATTTCAAAAAAGCTAAAAAATCACTTGCAATCTAAAAAGGTATCCTGTATTATTAATATCGTTGTCGGATGAATAGTTAAAGAAAACGACAAATAAAAAACGTCTTGACAAGATTTGATATTTAAGATATTATAATTAAGTCGTCAAATTTGTTATGACCCGTTGGTCAAGTGGTTAAGACACGGCCCTTTCACGGCCGTAACATGGGTTCAAATCCCGTACGGGTCACTATGGAGGATTAGCTCAGCTGGGAGAGCATCTGCCTTACAAGCAGGAGGTCACAGGTTCGAGCCCTGTATCCTCCATCGTTCTAAGACTACCGGTTATCGGTAGTCTTTTTTTATTTTAAAATTTAGAACGAATGTATAATATCGGTTCAGGTCCTGATAGGATTCATTATATGAAGATGCCTTGTAACCGAATAGCTATTGTCTATATAGGGGGACTAT
This sequence comes from Lactobacillus agrestimuris, assembly GCF_943193025.1. GTDB lineage: Bacteria > Bacillota > Bacilli > Lactobacillales > Lactobacillaceae > Lactobacillus > Lactobacillus agrestimuris. The sequence goes on along the minus strand of NZ_CALPCQ010000008.1, from coordinate 86,592 downwards.
TATGGAAAAACGTTTATTTACTTCAGAATCTGTTTCTGAAGGACATCCAGATAAAGTTGCTGATCAAATTTCTGATGCAATTTTAGATGCAATGCTTGAAAAAGATCCAAATTCTCATGTTGCATGTGAGACAATTGTAACTACCGGAATGGTAATGGTATTTGGTGAAATTTCTACTAATGCATATGTTGATATTCAAAGTGTTGTAAGAGATACAGTTCTTAAAATTGGATATGATCGTCCAGAATTAGGCTTTGATGGTAACAACTGTGCTGTTCTAGTTGATATTGATGAACAATCTCCTGATATTGCTGAGGGTGTGGATAATTCATTAGAAGTAAGAGAGAATTCTTCTGATTCAGATACACTTGATCAAATTGGTGCAGGTGATCAGGGATTAATGTTTGGTTTTGCTATTAAAGAAACTCCAGAATTAATGCCACTTCCTATTTCTCTTGCGCATAGGTTAATGAGAAGAGTTGCAGCATTGAGAAAAGATGGAACTTTGGATTGGCTTCGTCCTGATGCAAAGGCACAGGTTACTGTTGAATATGATGAAAATAATCTTCCAAAGCGTGTTGATACCGTTGTTATTTCAACTCAAACGGATGATAAAGTATCAAATGAAGAAATTCGTCGCGCAATGATCGATTTAATTATCAAGGAAGTTATTCCTGCAAAATATCTTGATGATGAAACCAAATATTTAATCAACCCATCTGGTAGATTTGTTATTGGTGGACCTAAGGGAGATTCAGGATTAACTGGTAGAAAGATTATTGTTGATACTTACGGTGGTTATGCCCGTCATGGTGGTGGTGCTTTTTCAGGTAAGGATGCTACTAAGGTCGACCGTTCAGCTTCATACGCTGCTCGTTATGTAGCCAAAAATATCGTTGCTGCCGGATTAGCATATCGTTGTGAAGTTCAGCTTGCATATGCTATAGGTGTGGCTCACCCGGTCTCAGTGATGATTGATACTGCTGGTACAGGTAAAGTTTCTGATGAATTATTAGTTGAAGCAGTTCGTAACATTTTTGATTTACGTCCGGCTGGTATCATTGAAATGCTTGATTTACGTAAGCCTATTTATGAACAAACAGCTGCTTACGGACACTTTGGTAGAACAGACGTTGATTTGCCATGGGAAAGAACCGATAAAGTTAATGAATTAAAGAAATATGTAGAAGAACATCAATAATATGAGAGGGAGTAAGTAATGAAAAAAACAAACGTGCCATTTGTCACGCTTGCAATTTTTATGACAACTTTTATGACTGCTATTGAAGGGACAATTGTTTCTACTGCCATGCCAACAATTGTTGCTGATCTTGATGGATTAGAGATAATGAACTGGGTAGTTTCAGTGTTCCTTTTAATGACTGCAGTTTCGACTCCTTTATATGGAAAATTGGCTGATAGTATTGGACGAAAGCCAATTTTTTTATTTGGAATTGCATTGTTTGTCATTGGATCATCGTTATGTGGCCTAGCTCAAAATATGGTAGAACTAATCATTTTCAGAGTCATTCAAGGATTAGGTTCAGGAGCGGTTCAGCCGGTAGCTGTAACAATTATTGCTGATTTATATAAATTAGAAAAAAGAGCAAAAATGTTAGGACTTAACTCAAGTTTTTGGGGAGTGGCTTCGGTTATTGCGCCACTTTTAGGTGGTTTTATAGTCCAACATTTATCTTGGCATTGGGTTTTCTATATCAATGTGCCTATTGGAATTGTTGCTTTTTTACTTATAGTATTTTGTTTAAAAGAAAGCAAACATTCCTCAGAATCAAAATTAGACTTACAAGGTACTATTTGGTTAATGCTTTTTTTATTAACCTTAATGATCTTTTTGCAAAATTTAGATTCAAATACTAATTTCTTCATAACGACGCTCTTAATCATTTTTATTCTTTGCTCGGTAGTCTTATTCTTCAAGGCCGAAAAACGCGCTGAGGATCCAATAATGCCGCTCAGCATGTTAAAAAATAAAGAGTTCTTGGCAATAAACTTGATCACCTTGCTTATATCAGGAGTTGTAATTGGATTCGAATTCTATATTCCAACTTGGATGCAGGGAATTAATGGAACTAACGCTTCACTTGCTGGTTTTGCCGTAACGCCTAGTTCATTAATGTGGATAGTTGGTTCATTCCTAATTGGAGGAATGCTAGGAAGATGGGGGATAAAAAAGACGTATGATTATATGTTAATCATACTTTTGCTTGCTGATATGGCGCTGATTTTTGTCCCAATTTATACTTCTTTCTGGGTATTTTGTGTGATTGCAGCCTTTAACGGAACCGCATTTGGTTCAATTATGACTGCTTCACAAGTTCGATCACAACTTTTAGTGGATAAAACTGAAATTGGTGTAGCTACAAGTTTTAATACATTAATGAAATATTTGGGACAAACAATGATGGTTTCAATCTATGGAATTGTCTTTAATTCAATTATTGCTCAGGGATTAACTAAGAATCCGCAACTAACTCAATCGATGATGAATAAAATTGTTTCTGCTGAAAAGGCAAAGACATTACCAATTGAATTAATTCCGCAGCTTAGACAAGTTTTGTTAAGTAGTTTAAGAGGAGTTTATGTTGTATCGCTAGTTGTTATACTTGTATCTATCGTTCTAAATAGATTTTATAAAGACAATAAGAAATTAAAAATGTAAATGAAAAAGCCTAGGTTCAAAAATGAACTTAGGCTTTTTATCACGAATTATTTATCTCATACATTCTAGGTTCAATGTAGTAATGATAAAGAATTGAATAAGCAATTAAAACAAATGTAATTCCTTCAAGCCAACCACCAACAACATCTGATGGGTAATGAACATGAAGAAAGATTCTAGTATAACCAATTGTTAAGGGAAATAATGCCCAAATGATTACTAAGATTGCTTTAAGTGCTCCACTCCTTATTAGTAGTAGGGTCAAAATAATTAATACCCCAAAAAGACTTGCACTGCCAACTGAGTGTCCAGAAGGGAAGCTATACCCATCAGCGTAAACAAGATGATGGACAGTTGGACGAGGACGCTGAACAACATGTTTCAGTATCCAATTAAATCCATTTGCGGCTGCAATTGTTGCTGCAGTAAATAAAGCATATATATTTTGTCTAAAAATTAATAAAAGAACTACTAAAACGATGGTTTCAAATACTATTGTTTTGGTATTTCCTAATACAGTAAATGTCTTAGCAAAAGATATATTTGCAGGATTTCTATTGCAGACTAAATTGATGATAGTTTTATCAAAGGTTTGAATAAAATTAGATTGAATAGTAACCAAAATTATCCAAACTGAAAATATAAAAGTAAAGATAGCACCAGGAATTAGTGTATCTTTGGGTGGTCTTTTTGTATTTATCAAAATTACTTCTCCTCTTGTATTTTTTTGCATTTGTGGTAAATTATAATCATTATTGATTAGAAAATAAAGGTTAGGAAGTATTAACAAGGAATTTTTTTCAGAGAGAGGTCATTTGCTGTGAGACCTTAAAAAGGAATTGTGAACTCGTCCTAATATAGAAAACCTATCGTTTTGCTATCCGCGTTAAGGAGCAAATAAGTGTCACATTATGTGGAACTTAGGTGGTACCGCGATTATTCGTCCTATGATTAAAAATAAATCATAGGACTTTTTTATTTTTAGAAAGAGAGAAGTTTATGTACAACCACAAAGTTGTTGAAAAGAAATGGCAAGAATATTGGGCTAAGCATGATACTTTTAAAACTGGTAATGATCCAGAAAAGAAAAATTATTATGCCTTAGATATGTTCCCATTTCCTTCTGCTAAGGGACTTCACGTAGGTCACCCAGAAGGTTATACTGCAACAGATATTATGTCTAGAATGAAGCGCGCACAAGGTTACAACGTGCTTCACCCAATGGGTTGGGATGCATTTGGTCTTCCAACTGAACAATATGCTCTTAAGACCGGTCAAGATCCAGCTGTTGTGACTAAGGACAACATTGCTAATTTCAAAAAGCAACTTAACAAGCTGGGGTTCTCATACGACTGGGATCGTGAAGTTGCAACTAGTGATCCAAACTACTACAAGTGGACTCAATGGGTCTTTGAACAAATGTACAAAAAGGGACTTGCTTATGAAGCTGAAGTTCCTGTTAACTGGTCACCAGATTTGGGTACCGTTGTTGCTAACGAAGAAATCGTTGATGGTAAGACTGAGCGTGGTGGTTTCCCAGTATATCGTCGTAATATGAAGCAATGGATGCTCAAGATGACAGCATATGCTGATAGACTTTTGGAAGATTTAGATGATTTAGATTGGCCAGAACCTGTTAAGGAAATGCAACGTAACTGGATCGGCCGTTCTGAAGGTGCTCAAGTTACCTTTAATGTAAAGGGCAGCGACAAGACTTTTGATGTCTTTACTACTCGTCCAGATACTTTATTTGGCGTAAGCTACACTGTTCTTGCTCCAGAAAGTAAACTTGTTCAGGAAATTACTACACCTGAACAAAAAGAAGCAGTAGATGCATATATTAAGAAGATCGAATCAAAATCTGATCTTGAAAGAACTGATTTAAATAAGGATAAAACAGGTGTATTTACTGGTGCTTACGCAATTAACCCAGTAAATGGCAAGGAAGTTCCAATTTGGATTTCTGACTATGTTTTGGCAAGTTACGGTACTGGTGCTGTTATGGCGGCTCCAGCTGGAGACCAACGTGATTATGATTTTGCTAAAAAATATGACTTACCAATTATTCCTTTCATTGAAGGTGCTGATCTTTCTAAAGAAGCTTTTGGTGGTGATGGAAAACACATTAATTCCGACTTTTTAAATGGGCTTAACATTGAAGAAGCTAAGAAGAAAATGATTGCCTTCCTTGAAGAAAACGGATATGGTAAGCAAAAAGTCAACTATAAGCTTCGTGATTGGGACTTCAGTCGTCAAAGATACTGGGGTGAACCAATTCCAGTTATTCATTGGGAAGATGGCACAACTTCACTTGTCCCAGAAGACGAATTACCATTACGCTTACCACATGCAACTAATATTAAGCCATCTGGTACTCCAGAAAGCCCACTTGCTAACTTGACTGATTGGGTAAATGTGGTTGATGAAAACGGTAGAAAAGGTAAACGTGAAACTAACACTATGCCTAACTGGGCAGGTTCATCATGGTATTACCTTCGTTATGTTGATCCACACAATGATAAGGAATTAGCTGATTACGATCTTCTTAAGAAGTGGCTTCCAGTTGATCTTTACATTGGTGGGGCAGAACATGCAGTTCGTCACCTTCTTTATGCAAGATTCTGGCACAAGGTTCTTTATGATCTCGGTGTTGTTCCAACTAAAGAACCATTCCAAAGATTATACAACCAAGGTTTAATCTTGAAGGATCACGAAAAGATGTCTAAGTCACGTGGTAACGTGGTTAACCCAGATGACGTAATAGATGAATATGGTGCAGACTCACTTAGAATGTACGAAATGTTCATGGGTCCACTTGATGCCTCAATCGATTGGGATGATAACGGTCCAGCTTCAACTAAGAAGTTCCTTGATCGTGTATGGCGTATGATGGTTAACGATCTTGATTTACAGGCAATTCCTAATGAAAAGATTGTTGATGAAAATGATGGATCTCTTGACAAAGTTTATAACGAAACGGTTAAGAAAGTTACTGAAGATTTCGAAGCTCTTCACTTTAATACTGCAATTAGTCAAATGATGGTATTTGCAAATGCTGCTCAAAAGGCTAAAACAATTCCACGTGAATATGCTGAAGGATTTATCAAGTTACTAGCACCTGTTGCTCCTCACATGATGGAAGAAATTTGGTCAATTTTCGGCCACGATGAATCAATTTCATACGCTAAGTGGCCAGAATTTGATCCTGAAAAACTTGTTGAATCAACAGTTGAAATTATGGTTCAAGTTAACGGTAAACTTCGTGGTAAATTCCAGGCTGCCAAAGATACTGATAAAGATACTTTAGAAAAAGATGCTTTGGCACTTGATCACGTTCAAAAGTTCTTAGAAGGTAAGGACGTTAAAAAGGTCATCGTAATTCCTAATAAGATTGTTAACATTGTGGCCAAATAAGTTTAATTTTTCCTAAAAGAATAAGTTGATTGTTGTTTCTTATTCAGTAAAATATCAAAATGAATAAGTAATACTATAGTATAGGAAAATTAAATGATAGAAAATGAAAGTAATTTAGAGAATAGTAATACCCAAGATACCTTTATAAAGGGATCGGCGTGGATGACTTTTGGGTCGATTGCTTCACGTATTCTGGGTGCTTTATATATCATTCCCTGGTATGCCTGGATGGGAAATTATGGAAATATTGCAAATGCATTAACTGCAAGAAGTTATAACATCTACAGTATTTTTATTTTGATTTCTACTGCAGGAATTCCAGGTGCAATAGCAAAACAGGTTGCTAAATATAATGCTTTAAATGAGTATGGGATTGGTAGGAAGCTTTTTAGAAAAGGTTTGTTGCTGATGGCAATTCTTGGAATTGTTTCTGCAATGGTCATGTATTTTGCGGCACCGATCTTGGCTTCCAATGGTAGTCAAAGCGATCCTCGTCAAGTTGCAGTAATGAGAAGCTTGTCTTATGCAATTTTGATTATTCCAATTTTGAGTATTATTAGAGGATATTTTCAAGGTTACGCCGATATGATGCCATCAGCTGTTTCACAATTTGTTGAGCAGCTTGCAAGGGTTGTATGGATGCTTTTAACTGCTTTTGTAATTATGCAAATGCAACATGGCTCATATGTTCATGCAGTAATCCAATCAAATTTAGCTGCAGCTATTGGTGCTGTATTTGGAATTGGTGTTTTAGTGTGGTTTTTATTGGCGAGAAAAAATCAATTAGATTCACTTGTTGCAAATTCAAATAATGAAATTAATGTTTCAACAGGAAGCTTGTTTGCTGAAATTATTGAACAAGCTATTCCATTTATCATTATTGATTCAGGAATTCAATTATTCTATTTAGTAGATCAATATACGTTCCACCCAATGATTGCACAATTTGTTAGCGCTAGTTCGGATACAATAGAAGGCTGGTATGCTTTATTCTCATTAAATGCCAACAAATTAATTATGATCATTGTCTCCCTGGCAAGTGCGATGGCTGTTACAGCAATTCCGCTCTTATCGGCTGCACATACACAGGGTGATCATAAAAGCATTTCAAAACAAATTAGTAATACGATTGATTTGTTTTTATTCGTAATGGTTCCGGCGTCATTTGGAATGGCAGCTATTTCTACTCCAATTTATACAGTATTTTATAGCTATGATCCTTTAGGTTCCAGTGTGCTATATTTATCATCATTTACAGCAATAAGTTTAGGTTTATTTACTGTTTTGATGGCGATTTTGCAGGGGTTATCAGAAAATGGTCTTGCAATTAAATATTTAGTATTGGGTTTGATTTTAAAAGCTATTTTGCAATTCCCAATGATTTATTTATTTAAAGTTTATGGTCCATTAGTTGCCACAAACTTGGGAATGCTAGCAATAATCTATTTAGCAATTAAGCATTTAGAAACAAAATATCGTTTTAATTTGGCTAGAACAGGTAGAAGATTTTTAGGAATCACAGTATTCTCAATTGCAATGTTTTTAGTTGTTATGGGAGTAGAAAAGATTTTAATGATCTTTTTAAGTCCAGCCAGAAGATTTTCTGCTTTAGCTATCGTTGTCATAGCTGTAGTAATTGGCGGAATTTTATATGCATACTTAACCTTAAAGACTAAACTTGCTCAAAAAGTTTTAGGTCAAAAGGTCGAAAGTATATTGGCCAAATTACATATAAGGGTATAAAAAAGACTTCAGGATTTCCTGAAGTCTTTTTTATAATTAAATTAATTAATACAAGCTAATGCGAAAACACCAATTAGTTCAAGTGCTAAGAAGCTTCCGCCAATAATTGTTGCTAACATGATCATGCATCTCCTTCGAGATAATCAATCACCTTTCTTATACTTAAACTATAGCATATATTTCCAAATTAAGAAAGCGCTTACTATCAGAAATAAAAAATAAAAGTCGCTCAAATTTTCAGCTTAATTTGAGTAACTACATAGCACAGATACAAACTTATATAAGTTAATCAAGATGTTTTTTCCTTACACTAGTCACAGAAATGTAGAAAAATAAAGAGCAATATTGAGAAACCAAAAGATTATTTATTAACAGTTGATAGTAGTTGTGAAAAGTACGATTTATACTTATATGGTAGTAGTTCCACGGAATATAGCAATAGATTTTTATATTTGTAGGAAATGAAATCGATAACATAAGTAAATAAAGTACTTGAAAATTGTTTCTCGCGTTGTGGATATCTAGCGAATCACTGCTATTAAGGGATTTATAACAAATATTATATTTCAATTAAATATTTGGATTAATATTTCAAAATAAGTTATTATATAGCAGTAAGTTTAATAATAAGGACGGATTAATATGAAAAAGAAGAGTTTATTTACAGCTTTAGCTGCTGCTGTTTTATTAACTAGTGCTGGTACTGAAGTACTTGCTGGTGGAAGTACCGCCGTAACTCAAGCTGCAACTAAAAAAGCAAAGAAGACCACTAAGAAGACTAAGAAAGCTTCAAAGTATGCAACTATAAACATTAAAAGGGGAGCTCGTGTATACAAGATCGTTTTCAATAAAAGCGGTTCAAAAGTTAATAAAGTTACCCTTCTAAAGAATAAGCAGGGTAAACAAATGGCATTAAAAGGTGGTAAGGCATCAGCCATTTGGTCAACCAAGTACAAGGGTGTAACCTACTACTACATCGGTGGTGCTTCTTATGCTGTAAGAGCTAAGGATGCTAAGCGTACTAGCAAGAAGAAGGTTCCTTCACTTACATCACTCATTAAAGCTCGTAAGGCGAAAGTAGATGCCGCAAATAATGAACTTAAGGCTAAAGTTAATAGCTGGAAGGGTCAAATTGACGCAGCTATGCCAAAGAAATTTACTGGTACAGTAAATACTGAAACAGAGTACTTTAAAGTAGATGAAAATGGTAAGGTATCCAAGGCAACCGATAAGTTAGCTAAGGATACTAAGCTAACTGTTTTATTCAAGATGAATGATGTTTTGAGTAATGGAGATAGTAATATTCCAGCATACTTTGCTTTAACTAGCGATAATCAAGAAATTATTCTTGCTTCTCAAGTAGTAACCATTGATAATAATGCTGCTTCACAGATTCCTGACCAAAAGGGTTACGAAGATAGTGTTAAGAAGTACAATGATTTGAACACTCAGGCTAAGAATGATCTTGAACAAACTAAGAAAGATTTAGAAAACAAATTAGCTAACTAATAGATAATAAAAAAGAAGTTTCAAATGAAACTTCTTTTTTTACTCTTTTTTCTCAAATTTACCATCCATAGTAGGTGTTGAAGAACCGGAATCAGGCATTACTATTGCAGCAACTAAATATAATAATGATCCAGGAAAGAATCCGGTGAAAATAATAATTGCGGCTCCTATAATTCTCACAATAGCTGGATCTAAATCAAAATAGTCAGCAATCCCTCCGAAAACACCCGCTAAAATTTTATTACGTGATTTAGTTAGTCTCTTTTTCATAAAAATCACCTCATGTCTCTTATATCTCTATTATACAGTAATTGTTGAATCAAAAGAAAACTATTTGTGTACTATTCGTTTTTAATCTTACCAATAATAGATCTAATAATTATTGATATTACTTGACTTGAGGTACTAACCTAATAACTAGTTAAATGATGCCCCGGAAAAGGTTCGAACTTTCACTCAGTTGCCTGAACAGCGACCTGAACGCTGCGCGTCTGCCAATTCCGCCACCGGGGCAGGAATTTCAAATTCATGATTAATCATACCAAATATTTGGTAAAATGTAAGCATAAAATTCATTTTGTTAAATATCGAAAAAGGATGGTTTAATGTTTTTTACTAAAAAAATCAAAAAGGCGATAATTGCCGTTGTCGCTGCTGTTACGCTTGTTACATGTGGTGTTGGAATGTATGCAGCACCCGTTAATGCTGAGACTGTCAACTCTTATCAAGATCAAAATTTAAATCTTAATGTAAAGTCTGCTATTGCAATAGACAGTAATAGTGGACAAATTTTGTATGCTAAGAATGCCAATAAAGTTTTACCGATTGCTTCAATGACAAAGTTAGTTACTATTTATTTAACTTTAGAAGCAATTAAAAATAAACGTATTTCTTGGAATACTAAAGTTTCCCCAACAGCTAACATTGTAAAAATTTCAAATAATAAAGATTTTTCAAATGTTCCATTAAAAAAAGATCATACATATACTGTTAGACAACTTTATCAAGCAACTTTAATTGAATCTGCAAATGGTGCTGCCATGTGCTTAGCGCAAGTTATTGGCGGCAGTCAAAAGAATTTTGTCGATCAAATGCGTACACAATTAAAAAAGTGGAATATTAATGATGCAAAAATTTATACAGTATGTGGATTACCAAATGGTAGTTTAGGTAAAGATGCATATCCAGGCATTGGTAAAAATGCTGAAAATTCAATGTCTGCAGCCGATATGGCAATTGTTGGTCAACATTTGCTTAAAAAGTATCCAAGTGTAGTGAAGACTACTAAGTTGGCTCATAAAGCATTTAAAGATGAAAATGAAACTACAATGATGGATAACTTTAACTGGATGTTAAAAGGACTATCACAATATAATGCTAAGTATCCAGTAGACGGATTAAAAACAGGAACAACTGATGCTGCGGGTGCATGTTTTATCGGCACAATTAAGCATAATGGCGGCCGACTAATTACTGTTGTAATGGGAGCACAACATAAAGACGGTACTGATCCATCACGTTTTGTTCAAACTAAAAAACTTTTAAAATATCTTTTTAAATCATACACACCTGTTGTTTTAGAAAGTAAGGCAACTTTTAAAGGTGCAAATTCTGTCAGAGTTCCTGATGGTAAAAGTTTAACTACAAATGTTGGTTTGAAGAATAAAACAGTTATCTGGGATCCAGTAGATGGTAAACAACTAACAACCACCTTGAATAAAAAGACAGTTAATGCGCCAATTTCTAATGGAGAAACAATTAGTTCTTATACATTTAGTTCAGGAAAAGAAAAATTAATTTCAATTAATGACAACAATGGAATGAAAGTAGATGCTCAGGCACTTCAAAGTAACGGAAAAGCTAATTTCTTTGTAAGAGCATGGCGCTGGATTACTGGGGTAAAGTAAATTGATTGAAATTCAAGAAAATATTTTAACTAAGGTTATCGCTAAGAGAAAGAGTGACAGCCATAAAGGAAATTATGGACGTGTCCTATTAATTGGTGGTAATGAAAATTATGGTGGTGCCATTATTATGGCGACAGAAGGAACGATTAATTCTGGCACCGGTTTAACTGCAGTGGCAACACATTCAATAAATTTAACGGCTTTACATTCACGTGATCCTGAGGCAATGTATATAGACTGGCGTGATAGTAAGGGCTTAACAAATTTGATTCAAAAAGTCGATGTAATTGTTTGTGGTCCAGGTTTAGGATTAAATGATTTTGCTCGAAATATTCTTAACCTCCTTAAAGATAGCGTGACAGAGAAACAAACTGTTGTATTAGATGCTAGCGCATTAGATCTCATCAGTGAAAATCATGGGTTAATACCGCATAACGCTAAGCATATAATTTTGACGCCGCATCAAATGGAGTGGCAACGTGTAAGTCAAATTAGAATTCCATTTCAAGATGATAAAGCAAATAAAGCGGCTCTTGCGCAATTATTTCCCAGGAAAAATGTTAGTTTAGTTTTAAAATCGAATCAAACTCATATATATAATCAAGATCAGGTATATATCAATACAGCTGGCAATCCAGGTATGGCAACTGGTGGAATGGGTGATACTTTATCTGGAATTATTGCCGGTTTTGTAGCACAATTTGGTACTAATGTTGATTCAATTTTGGCTGCAGTATTTCTTCATTCTATGGCCGGAGATTTATTATATGAAAAGAATTATGTGGTAAAACCAACACAAATTTCTAAGATGTTACCTAGTTTGATGAAAAAATATGCTAACTAAAATAAAAAAATGATAAAATCTGATATGAGATTAACGGATTAGAGTGGTATTCATGAAAAAAGGCGTATTAAATGGAATTATAATTGCGGTTGTTTGTGTGTTTGCTTGTGTTGTCATAGCAAAGTTTTCCATCCCTAATAGCGAAGTAAGTCAAAGTAGCACAAAAACCGTTAAGGTTAAGAAAAAAGAACATAAAAAATCAGAGGCCGAATTGGCTAGACCTTATAAAGATCCATCTGACTTAAGAGCAGAGGGTAGTTGGACGAAGTCTAGTGAAAAAAAGCCATATCCAAAATTAACAAGCAAGAAAGGCTTAGAATTGCGGGTATCATTGAAGGGTAACCGAGTATATTTATTGAAAAATGGAAAAGTTATTTATACTATGCTTTCGACTGGTGGGATGTATCATAAGGGTAAATCATATACTCCAACTGGTACTTATGAGATTAGAGCAAGTAAAGGTGATAACTTTTTTAATCAAGGTCTTAACGAAGGTGCCAATAACTGGGTTAGTTGGGATCCAGACGATGCAAGTGTGTATTTATTTCACTCTGTTCCAACTAAAGCAGATGGTAGCTATGATAAAGTTGAAGCGAAAAAACTTGGTAAGACTCAAGGATCACATGGTTGTATTCGCTTAAGTGTCCCAGATTCAAAATGGTTGATGGGTAATATTCCAGTAGGTACAAAAGTTGTTATCAAAGATAAGTGATTTTTTCTAAAATATTATTAGCCAATTAAGAGAATACCTGCTATAATCATGCTAAGATTGCTAGAAGTAGTAAGAAATCTTTTCTTATAAGCGAATCTGAGTTGGTGGAAGTCAGATAGAAATGTTTCTGAAGGCGTGTCTAGCATATAAAAATAGATAATTAAATAAGCGGATACTTTGTATCAATTAGAGTGGTACCGCGGGTTATAACTCGTCTCTTTCTACGTTATGTAGGAAGAGACTTTTTTTGTGAAAAGGAGAAAAAATGGATTTTAAACATGAAGTTGTTGAACTTATTAAGACTCAAGTAGATCTTCCAGAAGATAAAATTGATGCTTTAATTGAACGCCCTAAAAATGCAAAAATGGGTGACTATGCTTTTCCATGCTTTGTTTTAGCAAAAACTTTGCATAAGAATCCTGCTGAAATCGCTAAAGAAATTGCTGAAAAACTTTCAAGTGATAATTTTGCAAGCATTCAAGCAGTTGGACCATATGTTAATTTTAGTATTAATCATGAAAAGCTTGTTTCTTCAACCTTGAAGGATGTTTTAAGTGAAGGTGAACATTATGGTGATCAAGAGTTAGGTCATGGTAATGTTCCGATTGATATGTCATCACCTAATATCGCTAAGCCAATGTCAATGGGACACCTTCGTTCAACTGTGATTGGAAATTCAATTGCTAAAACTATGCAAAAGGTTGGATATACTCCAATTAAGATTAATTATCTTGGTGACTACGGTACACAGTTTGGTAAACTTATCGCTGCTTATAAGCACTGGGGTAACGAAGAAGATGTTAAGAAGGACCCAATTATGAGTCTTTTCAAATACTACGTAAAATTCCACGAAGAGGCTGAAAAGGATCCTGAACTTGATGATGAAGGCCGTGCATGGTTTAAAAAGCTTGAAGATGGTGATCCAGAAGCTACAAAATTATGGACTTGGTTCCGTGAAGTTTCTCTCAAAGACTTCAACCGCATTTACAAGGAACTAGGCGTAACTTTTGATTCATATAATGGTGAGGCGTTCTTTAACGATAAGATGCAACCAGTAATTGATGAATTGAAGGAAAAAGGTCTTCTTCATGAATCACGTGGTGCACAAGTTGTTGATATGGGTGAAGATGAAAACCCAGCAATTATTGTTAAGTCTGATGGTACTTCAATTTACTTGACTCGTGATTTGGCTGCAGCTGAATGGAGAATGAAGGAATATGACTTTACCAAGATGATTTACGTTGTTGGTAATGAACAAGCTCAGCACTTCGTTGAACTTAAGACCGTCCTTAAGAAGATGGGTTACGACTGGGCAGATGAAATTTATCATGTACCATTTGGTTTGATTACTCAGGGAGGAAAGAAGCTTTCTACTAGAAAGGGTAATGTTGTCTTCCTTGATCAAGTATTGAAGGATGCTGTAAGTCTTGCTAAGAAACAAATTGAAGAAAAGAATCCAGATTTAGCAGATCAAGATCAAGTAGCACACGATGTTGGTGTTGGTGCGGTTATTTTCCACGATTTGAAGAATGATCGTCTTGATAACTTTGATTTCGACCTTGAAGAAGTAGTTCGCTTCGAAGGGGACACTGGTCCTTACGTTCAATACACTAATGCTCGTGCTCAAAGTGTGCTTAGAAAAGCTGCTGCAATGGGCAAGGAGCCTTCAAAAACTGATTTTGCACTTGATGATGAATGGGCATTCGCTGTCGCAAAGGATTTAGCGGATTTCCCAAGAATTATTGCAAGAAGTGCCGATAAATTTGAACCATCAGTAATTGCTAAGTTTTCACTTGATTTAGCCAAGAAATTTAACAAGTATTATGCAAATGTGAAGATTTTAACTGATGATGAAAAAATTGGTGCACGTCTTGCATTAGTTAAGGCGACATCGATTGTTTTGACTGAAGCATTAAGATTGTTGGGTGTTAATGCTCCAAAGGAAATGTAATCATTTCCATGAAAATAAAATAATAACGCTTACATTCCGCAGAAAGATTGTTCAAAACTTCATAAAAGGGTACAATGTGTCTGTAAGATATTTAGGAGGTATTTTTAATGGCTTATTTTGTAAACGGTAACGAAATCTTCAAAGAAGCTCGTAAACACCACTACGCAGTTGGTGCATACAACACTAACAACTTGGAATGGACTCGTGCAGAATTACGTGCTGCAGAAGAAACTAGAACCCCACTTTTGATTCAAGTTTCTACTGGTGCTGCTAAGTACATGGGTGGTTACAAGTTCGTTAAGGACATGGTTGAAGATCAAATGGATGCTATGAACATTTCTGTTCCAGTTATCTTGAACTTAGACCACGGTGACTTTGAATCAGCTAAGGAATGTATCGCTCTTGGATACTCATCAGTTATGTTCGATGGTCACGCACTTCCAACTGACGAAAACTTAGCTAAGACTAAGGAAATCATCAAGTTAGCTCACGAACGCGGTATTTCAGTTGAAGCTGAAATCGGTAAGATTGGTGAAAACCAAGGCGGTGGTGAATTAGCATCAGTTGAAGACGCTAAGGCATTCGTTGCTGCAGGTGTTGATAAGCTTGCTTGTGGTATTGGTAACATTCACGGTGTTTACCCAGCAGACTGGAAGGGTCTTAACTTCGATCGTTTGAAGGAAATTGCTGAAGCTGTTCCAGATACTCCACTTGTACTTCACGGTGGTTCAGGTATTCCTCAAGACCAAATCGAAAAGGCTATCCAACTTGGTATTGCTAAGATTAACATCAACACTGAATTCCAATTAGCATTCCAAGAAGCTACTCGTAAGTACTTCGAAGAAAAGAAGGACCTTGACAAGGCTAACAAGGGTTATGACCCACGTAAGTTGTTATTGCCAGGTACTGAAGCAATCACTGCTAAGATGAAGGAAATGATTTCTTGGATGGGTACCAAGACAATCGATGACGAACTTAAGGATGCTTCATTTGACCGTTCATCATTAAACGAAGAATAATCATTTATTCTTATAAATAAAAAACTCTAGGGAAACCTAGAGTTTTTTTATTTACGATTATAATTTAATGGTAATTTTATTGAAACTAAAAGGTTTGACTAATGACATCTGGTAGGCCATTAATTCTAATTGCTGCCCTTTATGAAAATTAGGATTATATAAAGGATCTCCAACAATTGGACTTCCTAAAGCCGCTAAATGAACTCGAATTTGATGAGTTCGTCCTGTTTCTAATGTTAATTTAACAAGTGCACGGTTATTGGATAAACTTTTTAATTTTTCATAATGGGTAATAGATTTAAGACCATCTTTACGTACCATTCTTTTACGTTGATCATCTGGATCTTGTCCAATGGCAAGATTAATTGTACCTTTACTATCAAGCTTATCTGCCTGATCAACAGTTGCTTGATATTCTCTATGAAAAGTTTTAGTTGACAATTCTCGATTTAAAATTGGAACTACAGCCGGATTTTTGGCTACTAATAATAGACCACCTGTAAGCATATCTAGTCTGTGAACGATGTAGGGGCTTGACTTTAAATATGTTGCACAGTCATTTAAAGCCGTATCAGTCTCGAAAAGATTAGGGTGAGTCTTTTGGCCCTTTCTTTTATTAATAACTAATAAATCATCGTCTTCATAAATTATCTTAGGAAGTTGTCCACTTGGAGGATAAGCCTGTTGATCACTTTCAACAAAGTCAATAAGTAGTTCAATTTCATCTTTCGGATAAATTAATTCGTTAAAATTTCTGTATTTATTATTAATTAATATTTGCCGTTTTATTCGCAATAAATGTTGCCATTTTCTTGGAATTAAAAGCATTTTTAATGTATCCCTTACTGAAGCGGGTTTTAATTTTTTTGGATAAATAAGTTTAAATTTATAAATCATAACCTTGAAATTTTCTAAAATATGTTCAAAATAAAATTTAATTCTTTCGTCTATGATAAAATACAAGTTGTTAAAAAAGGAGCATATTATGCCTAGATCAAGACAATCAGATTTTAATCAATCGAAAGATAGCCTATGGCATCGAATTGATCAACGCTATTTTATTGGACGTTGGATCATTTTAATTATTTTAACAATAATTTTGTTTATTTGTAGTTTTTATACAATAAAAGTTAAGACATCAAATATTTCTAATCTAAAAGCATCATTATCTACAACGACAACCATTTATGATTATAAAGGGAATAAAGCAGGTTCTTTATATTCCCAAAAAGGGTCATTTATTGAATATGATAAAATTTCCCCTTATATTAGGAATGCGGTTATTTCTACAGAAGATAGAACATTTTGGACTAACCCTGGTTTTAGTGTGAAGGGGATGGCAAGAGCTGGAGCAAGCCTAATAATCCATCATGGAGAAATTACAGGTGGTGGATCAACCTTAACTCAGCAATTAGCCAAAAATGCGTTACTTACGCAACAACAAACTTTTTCTCGTAAGTTAGAAGAACTATTTTTTGCAATTGAAATAAACAATGTATACTCCAAAAAGGATATCCTAACAATGTATCTTAATAATGCCTACTTTGGAAATGGTGTTTGGGGCGTACAAGATGCTAGCCGAAGATACTTTGGTAAGAATGCAAGTGACGTAACAATTGGGGAGGCCGCAACTTTAGCAGGTATTTTAAGAAATCCAGGCTTCTATAATCCCATAGACCATATGTCAAACGCACTTTCAAGACGGAATGTTGTTTTACAATTAATGGCAAATAATGGCAAAATTACAAAACAACAAGCAGAAGTCGAGTCTAAAAAAGGTTTGACTCTGCAAAATACCTTTAAGAATAAAGATGGTTATAAGTATCCATACTTCTTTGATTCCGTAGTAGATGAAGCTATTAATAAATATGGATTAAAAGAAGAAGATGTAATGAATAAGGGCCTAAAGATTTATACCACTTTAAATCAAAATTATCAGCAAAATATGCAAAATAGTTTTGATCAAGATTGGCTTTTCCCACAAAATGCTGCTGATACTACTCAGGTTCAAGGTGCAAGTGTAGCGATGGATCCATCCTCTGGTGCAGTGAGAGCCGTAGTTGGTGGAAGAGGAAACCATGTCTTTAGAGGCTACAATCGAGCAACTCAAATGAAGCGTCAGCCAGGTTCAACTATTAAGCCATTAGCGGTATATACACCAGCGTTACAAGCAGGTTATCATTATGATTCTATGCTATCTAATAAATTGCAAAAATTTGGTAAAAATGACTATGAGCCACATAATGTAGATAATGGATACTCAGATAAAATTCCAATGTATCAGGCTCTTGCAGAAAGTAAAAATGTTCCTGCAGTATGGCTTCTTGATAAAATTGGAGTTGATAAGGGTGTAAAATCAGTTGAGAATTTTGGTATTAATGTACCAAAGAAAGATCAAAATTTAGCTCTTGCTTTAGGTGGTTTATCAACTGGTGTATCTCCACTTCAAATGGCCAGAGCATATTCTGCGTTTGCTAATAATGGTAATTTACCAAACAATTCATATTTTATTACCAAAATTACTGATGCAAGTGGAAATGTATTGGTTGATAATACTAACCAAGGTAACCATAGAGTCATTTCATCAGATACAGCAAAAGAGATGACAACAATGATGCTTGGGGTATTTACAAGCGGAACTGGTAGAACCGCTCAGCCAAATGGATTTAGAGTAGCAGGTAAAACTGGTTCAACTGAAGTACCAAATTCTTATGGTTTTGGTACTAAGGACCAATGGATAGTTGGATATACACCTGATATTGTAGTATCGACATGGGTTGGGTTTGATAGGACAAATAAAGATCACTTCATGCATGGAATCTCTGAAACTGGTATTACTAGGTTATACAAATCTGAGATGGAAGGAATATTGCCTTATACCGCAAAGACAGAATTTACAGAAAAGGCACCAAATCAACTTATCAACAAAAATGGTTCGAATTCCGATTGGACCAATGGCCTGGGAGAAAAAATTCAAAAAGGTATAGGTTCTGCAGGAGAAAAGATAAATGAATGGTATAATAGCGTGAAAGGTTTTTTTGGTAATAAAATTTAGGAGGAAGATTAACTATGGTAAATATTTATGATTCAGCTAATCAATTAGCAGAAGATCTAAAGAAAACACCTGAATATGTAGAATTGCAAAATGCAGTTAAAGATATTCACGAAAATGAAGAAAGTGCAGCAATGTTTAAGAAGATGGATCAAATCCAAACTCAAATTATGACTGCACAACAAGCAGGCCAACCTTTGTCTGAAGAGATTCAAAAAGAATATAAAGAATTAAGTGAAAAGGTTCAAAAGGACGAAAATATTGTAAAACTTTTGACTGCAGAACAAGGTCTTTACAAGTTAATTGATGACGTACAAAAGACTTTCACCAATCCAATTAATGATCTTTACACAGATCTTAGAAAATAAGTAGGTAATATGAAATTTATTCATTTTGCTGATGCGCACTTAGATAGTCCTTTTCGTGGGCTATCTTTTTTGCCATCTAATGCATTTAATCAAATAGCCAGTTCAACTGATCAATCTTTAAGTAAAATAGTTGATATTGCATTAAATGAACAAGTAGACTTGGTTTTAATTGCTGGTGATACATTTGATAGTAATCATCCTAGTCCTCGTAGTCAGCTATTTTTTGCCAAAGAAATTAAAAGATTAACCGATGCTGAGATTCAAGTAGTTATGATTTTTGGAAATCATGATCATATGAGTGAAAAAGATTTATTGGTTAATCAAAGTCCATATTTTAAATTACTGGGACCGAACGAAAAAGTAGAATCAGCTTCATTCACCACTAAATCAGGGTTTAAATATGATGTGATTGGATTTTCTTATTTAAATAATCATATTTTAACTGACAAAATTGCTGAATTTCCTCAGAAATCTTCTAACTTTACCATTGGAATAATGCATGCTCAGGAAAAGACTGACCAGGCAGCTCATGATGTTTATGCTCCATTTGAGGTAAAAGATATTAAGGAATTAAATTACAATTATTTTGCTTTAGGTCATATTCACTTAAGACAAAATGTTAGTGAAAATCCTTGGATTGTTTATCCAGGTAATATTCAAGGGCGCCATATTAATGAATTAGGCGAAAAGGGATGCTATCTTGGGATAATAGATGAGAATAGTAATCAGGTTAAGCTTGAATTTAAAAAGACTGGCCCAATAGTTTGGAAAAGCCAAGAACTAATTTTGAATCATGAATTAAGTAAGTCAGACTTATCTGATTTAATTTTGCAAAATTTAAAAGCAACACAAACAACATATTTCAGCTTGCAAATTAATGGTGCTCAATTGTTAACAGAAGAAGAATTGGAATTAGTTCAAGATACAGATTTTTGGCAAAATATTTCAATGCAACTTGAAAATAATTCACAGCTAGTGAATGTCCGTTTGAAAATTAGTAGTAAATTGAGCTTAAATAGTAGTGATCAAGCTGCTTTTGACCAAGCTTTCAATGAAGTTTTTTCTGTAAATGAATTTGGTAAGTTTAGTAAAGATTGGCAAAAAAAGGATCGGCTTGCTGAAAAATTCGCTAATGATTCTGACTTTCTGAAGGAAGTTGAAAATTTGGCGAAGGTAAAAATGGGCAATGAATTGAAGGGAATAATAGATGAGACTTAAGAAAATTAAAATTATTAACTTTGGTCAACTCTCAAATTTAGAATTTGATTTGCCTAGTGATAATTTAAATTTATTCTTTGGAAAAAATGAGGCCGGAAAAAGTACAACAGTAGCTTTTATTAAACAAGTAATGTTTGGCTTTTATTTAAGATCAAGTTCTTCACCTTTTTTTGAGGATTACACTCCTCTTGCTCATGTTTCGCCAATGGGTGGATCATTATTTTTCGAATATAAAGAAGGATCAACTTTTGAACTTGAAAGATTATGGGCTAAGGGGGATAAGACTAAGCGTGGTATTTTAACTGTTAAAAAAGATGGTCAGCTTGTACCTGAAAGTCTATTTTTTGATCAGATTCAAAATATTAATGGTGAATTTTATGCTGATAGCTTTATTTTTAATCAAGATATGCTTGGGCAAGTGTCCAGCTTAAGCCAGACAGATTTGCTAGAACGAATTTATTATCTTGGTGCGGCGGATTCAAGCAAACTTCTAGAAATTCGTGATTCTTTTGAAAAAAATGCCAGCACTCTTTTTAAAAAGACAGGTAAGAAACCAGAAGTAAATCGGTTATTAAAAGAAATTTTAGATCAGCGTGAAAATTTAATTCAGGTAGAGAATCAGTATCAAGATTACGAAGAACTTGAACAAGAATATAAATCATATAAAAAAGAACTCGATGAGAATGATTCGAAGCTTAAAAAACTTAATGATAAACTCCATGAATATCAAGATCTTCAAAAACAATTAGAAAATTATCAGACACTGAAGAAGTTGGAAGCTCAGCAAAAGGAAGTAAATTTTGATAAAGAAGATTATCAAAATGCACAAAGTTTGCTTGCTCAAATCAAAAATTTGGCTGAAAGTATAGATAGTTTGCAAAATCAACTTGAACAATTAAACGCTTCTGTGGACATGGATTTTACTGTTGCCAGAGAATTGGTGCAAAAGCGTGCAAATGTATTACAGTGGCAGAGTGAATATCAAGCTTGTTTGCAAAAGGCTCAGCAATTTGAAAGCGAGAAACAACAAATTTTAGCGCTGAATCCGGAACTATCAAAATTAATTGATTTGAATTCAGAACAAATTAAACAGTTACAAAATGATTATGATAACTTGCCTCAAGAAGTAAGTTCAGAATTTATAGAACCAGCTGAAAATACAACTAAAATTTGGACAATATCTGGAATAATCGCTTTAGTAATTGGATTTGTTTGGGCATTTTCAAGTATTGTTCCTGGGGTAGCAGTAATTGTTGGTGGAATAGCTCTGCTGATTTATGGACTTACACAAAAAAGTAAATCTGATCAAGCAAGAAATGAACTCGCTATTCAGAATAAGAAAAGGGCAGAAAAGTATCAGCTGTTTATCCAAAAATATGGTTTTGATCCTCAAAAAGTAAATTTAAAAGATTTACTTATTCAATTGAGTCAGTATCAATTGAAAGAAAGCGCAATTAAGACCAATAATGACCAGATAGCCGATTTAAATTTGAATTTACAAGGATTTACCACAAAGGTTGAAAACACGCTGAAAAAGCAAATCTCGTCTGATTTTGACAGTGTCTTAAATGCAATTAATGTAATTGATAATATCGTTGATAAGCAGCGTCACTTAAATGATCGTAAACAAACTCTTCAAGCTGATCTTTCAAGTCAAAAGCAGAAGCAAAAGGAATTAAATTTAGAGTTGAAAGCAATTTTTGCAAAAGATAATTTAAAGGATATGTCTGATTTTGATCAGCAATATCAAGAATCTTTAAAACAAGCTGATTTGAAAACAAGAATTGATGCTTTGAAAGCAAGCCTGAAAGACCAACTGACAGAATTAGAAAAGTTTAATTCTAACTCAGATAATAAGAAGTTAGCTAAAATGAAATTAGAGGGAGAAATATCTGATCTTCAAAAAATAATTTCGGATGAACAAGCTCAACTTGCAGAAATTCAAGTGAAAATGAATAATCTGTCTGATTCAACTGCTGTCTTCAAAGCAAGACAAGAATTGGCAAATCTCGAAACTAAATTTGAAAATGCAAGTAAAGAATATTTAGCTAATCTTTTGGCCAGCAAATGGATTAATCGTGCCTTAGATATTGCGTCTAATGAGAGATTCCCTAAGATGCTTGCTGCAGCAAAAGAATATTTTAAGCTGTTAACAGGTGGACGATATACTGATCTTGCGTTAGATAAGAAAATTACAGTAATTAGAGCTGATGGTAAGAAACGAGATGTTAAATATTTATCACGTGGTACAGCTGAGCAATTATATTTTGCTTTAAAATTAGCCTTTGTGGAGCAGATTAAAGATAAAATCAATTTACCAATTTTAATCGATGATTCATTCGTAAACTTCGATGATCAAAGAGTAGAATATATTGAAGAGCTACTGAGAAAGATTAGTGAGAATAACCAAGTTTTAATATTTACTGCACAAAATAGTTTAATTAAGCAAATGGATATTTTGCCATTAACGTTTACGAAAGGAAATCTTGATGCTTAAGCGATTACTAGATTATAACGATGGCGAAGAATTTGATTTAGTCTTAATGATTAAAAGTTCACAACTACGCCATACAAAAAATGATAAATTATTCTTAGTTTTACAATTTAGCGATGGTTCAGGAGAAATTCGTGGTAATTATTGGGATGCTGCTGAATCTGATGCACAGATGTTTAGTGCTGGTTCAATCGTTGAAGTTAATGGAAAACGAGAAGAATATCAAGGTCGTCCACAGATTAAAATCTATTCGATGAGAGTTGTTGGGCCAGATGAAGGCTATGATTTGAGTCAATTTGTAAAGTCTGCACCCGAGAAAAAGGATGACATGGCAGAAGAAATCAATAAATATGTTTTTGAAATTCTGAATCCAACTTGGAATCGAATTGTCAGATTTTTATTAAAAAAATGGAATGACAGATTCTTTAATTACCCTGCGGGAAAGAGTAATCACCATGCTGTTCAAGGTGGACTTGCTTTCCATACGCTTTCAATGTTGAGAGATACAAAAGGGATTGCCGATAATTATTCGCAGATTAATCGTTCACTTCTTTATGCTGGATGTATTTTGCATGATATGGGGAAGGTCCTAGAGATGAGTGGTCCAATTGCAACTCAATATACCGCTGAAGGAAATTTAGTTGGACACTTAGTATTAATTGATGAACAAATTATGATGGCAGCACAAGAATTAAAGCTGGATTTGGCCTCAGAAGATTTATTACTTCTTCGTCACATGGTTTTGTCTCATCATGGAAAATATGAGTATGCATCCCCACGTTTGCCTCAACTTCTTGAAGCAGAAATTCTTCATCGAATTGATGATATGGATGCTGCAGTTTATGCAATTACTAATGCACTTCAACATACTAAGCCAGGTACTTTCACAGAACCTTTATTTAGCCAAGATGGTAAAAGATATTATCGTCCTAAAGAAGATGCAGCCTTAGACAATTCAAAAAAATTAGAGTAAAAAAAAATCGAGTTTTTAAACTCGATCTTTTTTATGATTAGAATTAATTCTTTAAATTATTAGTTGAAATGTATGAAGATAATACATTCTTAAGGTCGCTATCCTTGATTGAAATATCAGCACGCTTCAATACAGTAGAGATAACACTTCTCATAGTTTCTTGATCTTGAGCCATTGATGCGTAAATTTGATTATCGATAGCCTTCTTGTGTTCTTTGAAAGTACCCTTGGCTGGGTGGTCAATCATTTTAATTACGTGGTAACCAGATTGTGACTTAACTGGAGTTTCAGTGATTTCACCAGTCTTAAGCTTGAATGAAGCTTTCTTGAATGATGAATCTAAAGTGGTATCAGTTGAATCGAATGCTGGTAACTTACCGGCATCGTTCTTAGTAGAAGTATCAAGTGAGTACTTCTTAGCCAAACTAGCAAAACTCTTACCAGCCTTTAATTGCTTAATAATATTATTAGCAGTAGACTTCTTTGCAACTAAGATATGTTGAACTTTAACCTTAGGTTGGTAATTCTTCCAAGCTGATTCTTCTTGCTTCTTAGAAATCTTCTTAATATCCTTCAAAGCTGCTTCTGAAAGAAGGTTAGTCTTGATGTTTTGCTTGAAAGTTGATTGAGTCATACCATTTTGTTGCAAAACAGCACTAAATTGTGAACCGTATTGTTTCTTGTAATTGTTGAATTGCTTGTCAACTTCCTTTTGAGAAACTTTACTACCGTATTGTTCTTCAAGTGCACGATTAATGATCATGTTTGCTAAAGTTGATTGACCAGCTTGAGACTTCTTCATTTCATCGTAATATTGTTGTTGAGTAATCTTACCACCTTTGTAAGAAACAACTGTTGCATTATTGCCATTTGAACAAGCTGCAAGTGATACAGCAACTCCGGCTACAGCAAGTGCTGCGGCTGCTTTTTTCATATAACTCTTCATAAATTAAATTCTCCACATCCTTAATAAATTAAGTAACTGTCAATTAATATAACATAATTTTACTTGAAAGTTTTTCAAATTTTCAGAATTCACAGAAAAATCAAATTTTCTTTATTCTTTCTTAGTATCATTTTCAAACTTTTTGCTAATTTCTTCAGCGTCAGCTTGTAAATTTTTAATAGTTCTTTCTGTGTGAATTTGGTAGGTATTTACATCTTCGCTAATACCTTCGATTGCTTTTTCAGCTTCAGGTAAAGCAGCATTTAAATCTTGACTGGCTTTTTTTGCCTTGTTTAAACCGTCAACAAGATTGACTGACGCTTTTTGAAATTCATCAATATCTTCTTTAAGTGGTTTGCCTAAGCGATTACCGTTTTCATCTTTTAAAAGAGAAAGGGCAAAACCAGCAGCGGTGCCGATAATTACACCTAAACCGAAACGTTTCATATTAACTCCTTAAAATTGTTTCTTTATTTTGTCAGCAACTTCTTGATACTTGGCTTCATCATAGTTATCTGCATTATTGCGAGTCATAAGCTTGAGGCCATCACCTTCAAAACGAGGAATAAAGTGAATGTGTGAATGCATAACTACCTGACCGGCAACTTCACCATTATTAGTAGTAATGTTCATTCCTGTTACATTAGGGAAAGCTTTTTTAATTGCATTAGCGATTTCAGGGATGTATTGCAAATATTTTTTTGCATCTTCATTAGTGTAATCAAAAAGGTTTACGACATGTTTCTTTGGAATCATTAAAGTGTGACCAGGGTTTACTTGTGAGATGTCAAGAAATGCCTTAACATCATCATTTTCAAAAACAGTATAACTAGGGATTTCACCGCGAATAATCTTGCAAAATAGGCAATCTTCAACTAAATTTTCGTTTTTCATCAAAAAACCTCACATTCTAGTTCTTTAGTTCATTATAATATTCATGCTATCATAATAATGATAAATTACTGTAAAAAAGGTAGGAAAAATGAGTTTAAAAATTGAACATTTAACTGGAGGCTATACTGGCGTTCCAGTAATTAAAGATATCAACCTTAAAATAAAACCAGGTGAAGCCCTTGGATTAATTGGACTGAATGGTGCAGGTAAATCAACAACTATTAAACATATTTTGGGTTTACTTAGACCACAAAAGGGGAGCATTAGTTTGAATGATATTCCTCTACTTATGCGGCCAACTGAATTTAAAAAGCAAGTCGCATATATTCCAGAAACTCCGGTTTTATATCCAGAATTAACGCTTAAAGAGCATTTAGAGCTTACAATGCTAAGTTATGGCCTTGATGAAAATAAAGCCTGGAATAGAGCACACGAGCTTTTAAAAATGTTTAGATTAGACGACAAGCTTGATTGGCTTCCGATTCACTTTTCTAAAGGTATGAGACAAAAAGTGATGATTGTGTCCGCATTTTTGGCAGATACTAGTTTGCTTGTGATTGATGAACCTTTTACTGGACTTGATCCATTAGCTGTTGCCAACTTAATTGATTTGATTAAGGAAGCAATTAAAAATCAAAAAATGGTATTGATGACTACCCACGTTTTAGCTGATGCCCAACTTGCAATTTCTAACTATGCTGTTTTAAATAATGGAACGATTGAAATCATTGGCGATTTAGCTGAAATTAGAAGTCATTACGGCCTAGCTCCAGATGATCCTTTTGATAAGTTATATCTAGCTTTGAATAGAGAGGATAATGGCAATGCGTAATTTAGCTAAAAAGAGGCTAAATGAGAATTTAAAGCAATCAGTAAAGTATTTAACGCTGGTCTTTAATGATTTCTTTATCTTAGCCTTAATCTTCTTGTTTGGTGCTTTGATGTTTTGGTATGCTCAGGCAATGAAAACTATGCCCAGCAATCTGGTTTTCTATAAACCGTTAATCGCGGTGATTTTATGGTTACCGCTTCTTGTTGGAAGATTAGTTACTCTAATTCAAGAGGCTGATATGCAGTTTTTGTTTACACAAGATGAAAATATGGGGCAGTATCTCAGACCAATGTTTAATTATAGTTTGGTTGTGCCTTGTATTCTTGAAATCTTGCTTGCCGGGATCATCTTTCCATTTGCGACAATCAAGGCTGGATACAATGCAGCTCAATATGTGTTGATTGTGATTTCAATGTTGCTTATTAAATATGGCATGCTTGAGGTTGAACAGAAAAATTTGTATTTTGGTTCTCATGTCAGTCATCTTGCGACTTCAATTATTGCTTTAGTGGTTGCATTTCTTTGTATTTACATGCCACTGATTGGCTTTGTTTTTACAGTTTTATGGACGGTGTTCATGGAACCTGGTTTTAACAAGAAGCCAAAAATCTTTGATTGGCGATACGCTGTTGAAAGTGAAAAGGCCAGAAAAGATCGGATCTATTCTATCTTTAGTATGTTTACTGATGTTGCTGAAAAACAGGTGACTATTAAGAGAAGAAAATATCTAGATTTTCTTTTACCAAAATCATTGGTTAAGGAAAATCCAAATTTATTTTTATATCGTCGTTCACTTCTTAGAAATCCAGAATATTTAAATTTATTTGTTAGAATGACAATTTTTGCAATTTTGATTTCTTGGATTGTACAAGATACTTGGTGGGCATTAGGATTATCTGCATTGGTGATTTTCCTGACGGTTTACCAATTGTTACCGATGGCTAGTGAATTTGATTCAAATATTATGTATCGAGTTTATCCGATTGTTACAGAAAAGCGATCAAAAGATTTGATCAAAGTCTTGAACTTAGCTTTAATTTTGCAATGGTTCTTGATTTCAGTCTTTTGGTTAATTGTTTTGCCAATCAATTTCAACCTTTTGATTGCAGTTGCAGTACTTTTTATATTTACAATGATGACAAATTATGGTTATTTACCTTATAAAGTAAATAATAAAAATATCAGATAAGGAATTAAATAAATGAGATTAAGAAACAAACCTTGGGCTGTAAAGCTTGTAGATGAACATCCAGAAAGTGTGCTTCAAAATCCAAATCCTGAAGTAAAAATTGATTGGGCGGCTCGTTTTGGCAACGATCACCCAATTAGAATCGAAGTTGGTTCTGGTAAGGGTGGATTTATCACAACTTTGGCTAGAAACAATCCTGACATTAACTTTGTAGCGCTCGAACTTCAAACAACCGCTGCAGGAATTATCTTACGTACTAAACTTGAAGAAGGGTTAGATAATTTACAAATTTTGCGTGGAGATGCCGCTGATATTGATTGCTTCTTTGATGCAAATACTACTGATACAATTTATCTTAACTTCAGTGATCCATGGCCAAAGTCACGTCATGAAAAGCGTCGTTTGACTTATAAGTCATTTCTTGAAAAGTACAAGACAGTGTTAAAAGAAGACGGACATATCGAATTTAAGACTGATAATGCCGGACTTTATTCATATTCTGTTCAAAGTATGAATAATTTTGGGATGCACTTTGACTTTGTCAGTGTAGATTTACACCATGAAAAACCTGAAATTGTTGAAAAAAATGTAGAAACTGAGTATGAACAAAAATTTGCGGCTAAGGGTAATCCAATTTATGCCTTGCATGCAGATTTTAGATAGCCAAACTACTTGCAATTTTCTTGCTCCTTAATTAAAATACTTGTAAATAGTAAGTAATTATAGAGGTGGACAAAAAATGGAAAAGATCAAAGAATTAGATCATGAAGGTTTAGAAAAGATTATTAAGGATGGACGCGTTGTCCTAGAATTTTCTGCGGATTGGTGCCCAGACTGCCGCTTCTTAGATCCTTTTATGCCAGAGATCGAAAAGGATTTTCCAAATGCAAAATTCTATAATATTGACCGCGATGGTTCAATTGATATTGCAAAAGAATTAATGATTATGGGAATTCCTTCATTTGTTGTCTACCAAGATGGACAAGAAATTGGTAGACTAGTAAATAAGGACCGTAAAACAAAAGAACAAGTAGAAAATTTCTTGCGGTCACTTGACTAAAGAGGAGACAAAAAGAAATGATCACTAGCATTAATAAACAAGCTTATCCAAATACTTTAATTGTTATCTTGGCACAAGGTAAGGGTCAAAGTAAGTTTGAAGAAAAAGACGGTGTCACTCGCGTAACTGACGAAGATGGTAACGTAACTGGTTTTAATATCTTTGATGTTGATAAGATAATTGATTACGATAAGTTGCCTAACGGACAAGTTAAGCTTAATGATGAAGAACTTAATGCTTTGAACAAGAAGCTTGCAGATGCAGGCTTTGACGACAAGCTTGAATATGGCAAGCCAACTTTGGTATATGGTTATGTTAAGACTTGTGAATCACACCCAGATTCAGATCACCTTCACGTAACAACTGTTGAAGTTGGTGACGGTGAAGAACACCAAATCGTTTGTGGTGCACCAAATATTGCTCAAGGACAAAAAGTTGTTGTAGCTTTACCAGGTACTTTGATGCCAAATGGCCAACAAATTTGGCCAGGTGAACTTCGCGGTGTTGATTCATACGGTATGATTTGTTCAGCTCGCGAACTCGGTTTGCCACATGCACCTCAAAAGCGTGGTATTATGGTTGTTCCAGATGATTTCCAAGTTGGGGACGAATTTGAACCAACTAAATGCGATGAATTGATCGTTAGCGGAAAAATCACTTTATAATAAAATTGAGTCTCGAAATGAGACTCTTTTTTTGCCCAAAAATGGTAAAATGATAAGCGAGTATTTTGCGATATTTTGGAGAAAATTATTATGTTAGATAAAAATAAACAAATTTGGTTCATTGGTATCAAAGGTACAGGTATGGCTGCCTTAGCCTTAGTCTTACATGACCTTGGTTATAAAGTTGCCGGAAGTGATATTGAGAAGTACACTTTCACTCAAGTACCACTTGAAAAAGCTGGTATTGAAGTTAAAAACTTTAGTGCAAATAATATCAAGAGTAATGATGAACAAGTAATTGTTAAAGGTAATGCATTTAAGCAAGATAATGTTGAAGTTGCTGCTTGTATGGATAAAGGTGTTGAATGGCAATCATATCCAGATACTGTTGAAGAAATTGTGCAAATGCACACTAGTATCGGTGTTGCCGGAACTCACGGTAAGACTTCAACTACTAGTCTTTTAGCTCACGTTCTTGGTGAAATTGCACCAACTTCATATCTTATCGGTGATGGTCGCGGTAAGGGAGTTGAAGGGTCACGCTTTTTTGTCTACGAAGCAGATGAATACCGTCGTCACTTTTTAGCATATCACCCAGATTATCAAATCATGACCAACATTGACTTTGATCACCCTGATTACTTTAAGGATCAAGATGATTACACCAGCGCATTCCAAACCGCTGCTGATCAAACTAAGAAGGGACTCTTTGTTTGGGGCGATGATAAGCGTCTTCAAAGCCTTAAAACAGATATTCCTAAATACACTTATGGTTTCAGTGATACAGATGATTTTCAAGCTGTTAAGATTGAAAAGACAACAACTGGTTCAAGTTTTAATGTTGTAACTCATGGTGAGGATTTAGGTAGATTTGAAATTCCATTATTTGGTGATCACAGTATTTTAAATGCTACAGCCGTAATTGCGGTCGCATATACTGAAAAAGTACCAATGGAAGATATTAAGAAGGGACTTTTGACATTTAAGGGTGCCAAGAGAAGATTCAGTGAAAAAGACTTTGGCGATATTGCAGTTATCGATGACTATGCACACCACCCAACTGAAATGAAGGCTACAATTCAAGCAGCTCGTCAGAAGTTCCCAGATAAAGAATTGGTTGTTGTTTTCCAACCTCATACATTCTCTAGAACTAAGAAATATCAAAAGGACTTTGAAGAAATTTTGCGTGGGGTAGATAAAGCATATATCACTCCAATCTATGCTTCAGCTCGTGAAGCAAATGGTGATATCTCTAGTGAAGACTTAACTGCTAATATTCCTGATTCAGAAGTAATCGACCTCGATAATATTGCAGATTTGACTAAGCATAAGAATGCCGTTGTTGTATTCATGGGAGCTGGAGATATCCCTAAGTATGAAGATGCATACGAAAAGTTACTTTAATTAACAATTTTATCTTATAAGGATGCCAAGAGTTTCTTGGTGTCCTTATTTTTGCTTTTATATTAAGAAACTGAAACCATAGATTAAAACTGGTAAAATAGTTAATAGAGAAATTTTCAATTGAAAAAATAGAGGAGATATTATGGCACAAAAGAAATTACTTTTAATTGACGGAAATTCAGTGGCCTTTCGTGCCTTTTATGCGTTATACCGTCAACTTGATCGCTTTACTAGTCCAGACGGTTTGCATACCAATGCAATTTATACTTTTAAGAACATGCTTGACGAAATTTTAAAGCAAGTCAAGCCAACTAATATCTTGGTAGCTTTTGATGCAGGTAAAGTTACATTTAGAACGAAGATGTACCAAGATTACAAGGGAGGTCGCCAAAAAACTCCAAGTGAGCTTCTTGAACAAATGCCAATTATCAAGGAATTACTTGCCGATTTAGGAATTAAAAGTTATGAATTAAAGAATTATGAAGCAGATGACATTATTGGTACTTTATCAAAAATGGGTGAAGAGGCCGGATATGATGTTGATATCGTAACCGGGGATCGTGACCTAACTCAACTTGCTTCAGATAAGGTTACAGTTTTAATCACTAAAAACGGTGTTGGTGACACAGAAGCTTATACTCCAGAACACATGAAAGAAGTAAATGGTGTTACACCAACTGAATTCATTGATATGAAGGCTTTGATGGGTGATAGTTCAGATAACTATCCTGGCGTTACTAAGGTTGGACCAAAGACTGCTTCCAAACTTATTCAAAAGTATGGTTCAGTTGAAGGGCTGTATGAGCACGTTGATGAAATGAAGAAGTCCAAACTTAAGGAAAATCTGATTAATGATAAGGATAAGGCCTTCTTAGCTAAAAAGTTAGCAACAATTGATCGTGATTCACCAGTAGAAGTAACTTTAGCTGATACTAAGATTAAAGACGTTGACTATGAAAAACTAAGAACTTTATATGAAAAGCTAGGTTTTAAGAAGTTTTTAGCCCAACTTGATCAAGATCCAGATGCTGAAGAAGAAAGTACTGGAACAGAAAATTATAAATATATTGAATTAACTACAGATAATTTAGCCGATCTTGAAAATCTTTCAACTAAAGAAATTGCCTTTTATTTAGAAATGTTAGGTGATAATTATCATCTTGCGCCATTTGTCGGCTTTAGTCTTAAGGTTAATGACAAGGTTTATGTTTCTAAAGATTTAGCACTTTTAAATGAGCAACCTTTAAGGGGAATTCTTGAAAATAAGACAATCAAAAAGAATGTTTTTGATCTTAAGCGTACTTTCGTTGGGATGCACCGACTTGATGTTGAAGTAGGTGGAATCGACTACGATATGCTTCTTGCATCTTATCTTGTAAATAACGAAAACAATCCTAATGATGTTGGTGAAGTTGCTCACCTTTATGATGATTACTCAGTTAAGACCGATATTGAAGTTTATGGAAAAGGTAAAAAGCAAGCTATTCCAGAAGATGAAGAATTGTATCGCCATTTAGCTGCTAAAGTTAGTGTTATTGATAAATTAAAGCCAGAACTTTTGAAGAAGTTGAAAGATCATGAACAAGATGACTTATATGACGCAATTGAAATTCCGGTAGCTTTTGTATTGGCAAAAATGGAAATCACCGGTATGAAGGTTCTTCCAAGTACACTTAAGCAACTTGAAAATGACTTTGCAGTTCGTTTAACTGAACTTGAAAATAAGATTTATCGACAAGCTGGAGAAGAATTTAACATTAATTCGCCTAAGCAATTGGGACATATTTTATTTGAAAAGTTAAATCTCCCACCAATTAAGAAAACTAAAACAGGTTACTCTACTTCTGTAGAAGTTTTAGATAAATTAAAGACGCAAAGTCCAATTGTTAGCGAGATTCTTGACTATCGTCAAATTGCTAAGATTCAATCAACTTACGTTAAAGGGCTTCTTGATGTAATTCAATCAGATGGTCGTGTTCATACTCGTTATCTCCAAACACTTACAGCAACAGGAAGATTATCATCTGTTGATCCAAACTTACAAAATATCCCTACCAGAACCGAAGAAGGCAAGCAGATTCGTAAGGCATTTGTACCAACTGAATCAGATGGCTATATTTTCTCATGTGATTACTCACAAATTGAGCTACGTGTTCTTGCGCATGTTTCAGGTGATAAGAATATGCAAGAAGCATTTAGGACTGGTTACGATATTCACTCACATACTGCAATGAGAATTTTTAATTTAGATTCACCAGATGAAGTAACTCCACTTATGCGTCGACACGCTAAGGCTGTTAACTTTGGAATCGTTTATGGGATTTCTGATTATGGTTTGGCCAAAAATCTTGGCATTTCAAGAAAGCAGGCCAAGGAATTTATTGACAATTACTTTGAACAATATCCAGAAATTAGAACATATATGGATAAGGCAGTTAAAGAAGCGCGTGAAAAAGGCTATGCAGAAACTATTATGCATAGAAGAAGATATCTTCCAGATATTCACGCTAAGAACTTCAATGTAAGATCATTTGCCGAAAGAACAGCGATTAATTCACCAATTCAAGGTTCAGCTGCTGATATTATCAAGATTGCGATGATTAATATGCAAAAGAAGCTTGATGAGATGCATTTGAAGTCTAAGATGGTCTTGCAAGTACACGATGAATTAATTTTTGATGTACCAAAAGATGAATTGGAAACAATGAAAAAGATCGTTCCGGAAGTAATGCAATCAGCAGTTAAATTGGATGTTCCGTTAGTTGCCGATTCAGGTTGGGGTCATACTTGGTACGATGCAAAGTAGGTGATTAGATGCCAGAAATGCCAGAGGTTGAAACAGTAAGACGAAGTTTAATCCCTTTAGTTAAAGGAAAAATAATTAAAAAAGTTACTCTATGGTATCCAAATATTGTAACTGGCGACCGTGATAAATTTGTTTCCGAATTAAAAGGAAAAAAAATCATTGATGTTGACCGTTACGCCAAATTTTTGCTGATTCGATTGAGTGATAACTTAACTATTGTTTCTCATTTAAGAATGGAAGGTAAGTATCATTTAGTTTTGAGTGATGCACCAAAGGATAAGCACGACCATGTCGAGTTTGAATTTACTGATGGAACAGCTCTAAGGTATAATGACGTGAGGAAGTTTGGCCGTATGCAGCTAATTGATACAGGTACAGAGCGTCAAACAACTGGAATTGGGAAGTTGGGAGTTGAACCAAATTCCGCAGAGTTTACAGATCAATACTTCATTAGTGAACTTAAAAAGAAAAAGAAAAATATCAAAAATACTTTACTTGATCAGACTATAATTGCAGGTTTAGGCAATATTTATGTTGATGAAGTTTTATGGAAAAGTAAAATTCATCCGTTAAGTATTGCCAATAAAATTCCTGATGATAAAATTTCTGAATTAAGAAAAGTTATCAATAAAGAAATAAAACTGGCTATAGAAAAGCATGGTACAACTGTTCATACTTATTTAGATGCAAATGGGGAAGCTGGTGGCTTTCAAAATTATCTTGAAGTATATGGCCATGGTGGTGAAGAGTGTCCTGTCTGTGGCAATACCCTTGAAAAGATCAAAGTAAATGGCCGAGGTACCGTATTTTGTCCAACATGTCAGGTGATTTATAAATGACGTTAATTTTAGGCTTAACTGGCGGTATTGCTACTGGAAAAAGTACAGCTGATCATTTTTTAAAACAAAAAGGAATTCCCATTATCGATGCAGATCAAATAGCTCATGATTTATATCAAGTTGGAAAACCTGCATGGAAGGAGATTAAAGATCAATTTGGTCGAGAATATTTAAATTCTGATCAAACCATTAATCGAAAGAAACTGGGACAACTAGTTTTTAATGATCAAAATGAGTTAGAGCTTTTAAATAAGATAACTCATCCATTGGTTCATGAAGAAATTAATAGGCAAATCAAGCAAGAGATTTCAAAAAAGAGTAGACTAGTTATCTTAGATATTCCTCTATTATTTGAAAGTCATGCTGAAAAGATGTGTGATCAAGTTCTAGTAATTACTCTTCCAGAAAAGATGCAGATAACTCGCTTAATGGAAAGAAATAATTTGACTAAAGAGCAAGCAATAGCTAGAATTCATAGTCAAATGCCATTATCAGAAAAAGAAGTGAAAGCTACATATGTTATTTCTAATAGTGGTACAGTAAATGATTTATATGAAAAGTTAGATAATTTATTAAATAAGATCGAAGCCGAGGTTTAATTATGGAATGCCCAAATTGTCATCAAAATGCTTCACGAGTAATTGATTCACGTCCAAGTGATGAAAATCGTGCAATTAGACGTCGTAGAGAATGTGAAAATTGTGGTTTTCGTTTTACAACTTTTGAAAGAGTAGAAACCGCACCTCTATTAGTTATAAAAAATGATGGAACTCGTGAACCATTTAGTCGGAAAAAGATTATGCACGGAGTCATGGCCGCTGGTCAAAAACGTCCAATTTCTAGTGAACAATTTGAACGCTTAGTTGATGATGTTGAAAATAAAATTAGAAAACAAGGCGTGAGCGAAATTTCATCCAAAAAGATTGGTCAATTTGTCATGGATGACTTAGCCGAAATTGATGATGTTGCATATATTCGTTTTGCTTCTATTTATCGTGAATTTAAGGATATGTCTAGTTTTATGAAGACAATGGAAGATATGATGGCTAAAAGAGAGAAGGGTAATAATTAATGTTTGAGATAACGGATCCCAAACAACCTTTTTCTGTATCTAATCGAGTAGAAATTTTTCCGCAAGATTTAGAAATTTTGATTAAGCTATATCAGCCGTTAGTTGGAGCAACTGGAATAGCTTTATACCAAACTTTAATTCAAGATTTTGATCCTACTGCAATTCTATCTGATTCAAAGGGAATATATTCTCTTCAAGAGCAAATTGATTGTGGATTAAAAGATTTATCTGCATCTTTACATAAGCTAGAAGGAGTGGGCCTGGTTAAAACTTATTTAGTTGAAAATACAGTCAACCAAATTGTTGTTTTTCAACTTTTGAAGGTTCCAAGTGCAAAGGAGTTTTTTGCAACTCCTCTTCTTGCTAGTTTGTTGAAAGAAAAAGTTGGTATTGGTGAATTTCATGATCTTAGTCATTATTTTGCAAAGAAGGCCAAACAAAATCAAAAGCCATTTAGAAATGCAAAAGATGTCTCAGCCTCCTTTTTAGATGTATTTCGTTTGCCAGGGGATGAGGCAATTAGTCCATCAATGGATGTTCAAAATGCTGCTGTAGAGAATAACATTCAAGATGTTGCACAAGCTAAGATTAATGAAAACGATAATGTCGACTGGGACTTTATGAAAGATCAATTTGAAATGTATCAAATCTCCCCTAAAGAAGTTGAACAGAATAAAAATCAAATTCTTGGTTTGATGCAGATCTATGGCCTGAATGAGCAGGAATTTATTAACGAAACTTTACCAAGTCTTCATGGAAAAAATGAACTTGATATTCGTGAAATTGAACGTTTAATTGCTGATAATTATCGTTCGGATAAGACGCGTCAGAATATTCAGTCCAATTTGCAGAAAAATAAAGAACCAGTTAAGGTTCCTAATAATCTTTCTCAAGATAATCAGACTCTGTTAAAAAATGCGAACAGCTTGGCTCCAGCAGAATTTTTGTATCGCTTGAAAGAACGGAAGGGCGGCTTTGCAACAGCTGCAGAAAAGCAAATATTAAATAATTTAGGTAATCAATATGGCTTACCTTCAGATATGATTAATGTTTTGACTTATGCATGCTTACGTTATGATTCTGTTTTAACGCCAAGTTTAGCTTACAAGATTGCCAATGATTGGCTTCAGCATGGTGTGACTAATTCAGTGACAGCATTACAATATTTAGAGAAAAGAAATCAAGATGCTAAACGCCCCAAGCGCTATTACGGCAATACAAAACCTAAGCGAGTTGAACAAGGAACAGATTGGAGCAAGAAAAAGGCTAAGATTGACAATAAGGTTAACTCAGAAGATTTGAAGAATTTCTTCAAGAATTTAGAAGATCAAAGTGGAATGAAGTAGGTGATTAAATGGAATCGATTGGTGCGGTTATCAATAAAATTCTAAAAGATCGTAATTTAGGTGATAAGAATGAAATTATTACTGAAGTGTTAAACGATCCTAATGTACGCGAATTTTTATCAAAAAATCAGGCCAAAATTGATAAAAAAATGATTACCTCGAGTATTACCAACTTATTCGAATATCATATGCAGCTAATTTCTAAAAATAAGGTTATGGATGGCTATCAACCTGAATTGTTTATTAATGGAAATGTGATTGATGTTCGCTACCGTCCTACTGAAGAAAAGATAGATCGAGACCGTGAACTTTCAACTAAAAGACATTTAGAATTGATCGATCTTCCTGAAAGACTTCATGATGTTAAGCTAAGTGAAATTGACTTTAGTGATGAAAGAAAGTCTGTAATGGCAGATATTCAAACGTTCTTAGCTAAATACACAAAGAATCCACATCAGCAAGGTTTATATTTATCTGGTAATTTTGGTGTTGGTAAAACTTACATTTTAGCAGGTTTAGCTAATCAAATTGCTGCGATGGGCAAGCAAGTAATTTTCTTGCATGTTCCAACTTTTATTGCAG
Organism: Lactobacillus agrestimuris; assembly: GCF_943193025.1. Taxonomy (GTDB): domain Bacteria; phylum Bacillota; class Bacilli; order Lactobacillales; family Lactobacillaceae; genus Lactobacillus; species Lactobacillus agrestimuris. The sequence goes on along the minus strand of NZ_CALPCQ010000008.1, from coordinate 49,073 downwards.
GTTTAACCAGTCACTTTGAAGATAATAGTCTGCAAAAAGAGATTCGCCGAGTTTCTGACTGTGATTTATTAATTTTAGATGATATTGGTGCAGAAAGCTTAAGTCAATGGTCACGTGATGATGTATTAGGGGTAATTTTGCAGGCAAGAATGGATAATTCTTTGCCAACTTTCTTCTCTTCAAATTTTGATTTTGAAAGATTGGAAGAACACTTTGCTGAAACTAGAAATGCAATTGATCCAGTTAAAGCAGCAAGACTGATGCAAAGAGTGCGATATCTTGCAAAAGAAGTTGTGGTATCAGGACCAAATAGAAGAGAATTTTAAAATTCTTCTTGCATCAATTTCAAGAGAGGGTATAATAGCAGTTAATGAAGGAGACATGATTCCTTTTAACTCAGAGAGAAAGATCTAGTTCTGGAAGTCTTTCATCAAAAGGAACCCCACCTTCTTCACCCAAATTATATTTGTCCATATTAGGTTAGATTCCGTTATAGATCTATTAAAGAGACTTAAATTATTAAATTAAACGAGTCTAAATTTGGGTGGAACCACGCTATTTAACGTCCCAGTGCTGTTGAGCACTGGGATTTTTTTGTTTTGGAGGTAACTTTTATGAGTTTTGCAATTACTTTGCCAGATGGCTCAAAAAAAGAATTTAAAGATAGTTTAACTGTTGCTGAAGTTGCACATAGTATTGCCACTTCACTTGGTAAGGCAGCAATTGCCGGTAAGGTTGACGGCGTTATTAAGCCACTTGATTATAAAATCGATAAGGATAGTGAAGTAGCAATCCTTACTGATAAGGATGAAGAAGCTGCTGATGTTTTACGTGCAACTGCTGCATTTATTTTTGAAGCTGTTGCAAAACGTAAATACCCAGAACTTAAGTTGGGTGACCATGTAGCTGACGATGGCGGCTTTTACGTAGATACTGATAAAGAAGACCAAATCAAGATTACTGAATTACCAGAACTTGAAAAGGCAATGCAAAAAGTTGTTAAGAATGGCGAAAAGATCGAACACGTTTTAATTGCTAAGTCAGAACTTGAAGAAGAATTCAAAGATGACGATTACAAGATGGCTCTTCTTGAAAAAGAAGGTGAAATGGTTGATGCCTACAAGCTTGGTGACTTTATTGACTTTGGCTTTGACGCATTGATGCTTAACACTGGTAAAGTTAAGCACTTTAAGCTTTTGTCAGTTGCTGGTGCTTACTGGATGGGTAAGTCATCAAACCCAATGCTTCAAAGAATTTTCGGTACAGCATTCTTTAAAGAAGTTGATTTAAAGGCTGATCTTAAGCGTCGTCAAGAAATTAAAGAACGTGACCACAGAACTATTGGCCGTGATCTTGATCTCTTCTTCGTTGATCCAAAAGTTGGTGCAGGTCTTCCATACTGGATGCCAAAGGGTGCAACCATTCGTCGTGTTGTAGAACGCTACATCGTTGATAAAGAAGTTGCCGATGGCTACGAACACGTATACACTCCAGTACTTATGAATGTTGATGCATACAAGACTTCAGGTCACTGGGCACACTACCGTGATGATATGTTCCCACCAATGGACATGGGTGACGGCGAAATGCTTGAACTTCGTCCAATGAATTGTCCTTCACATATCCAAATTTATAAGCACCACATTCGTTCATACCGTGAATTACCAATCCGTATCGCCGAACTTGGTATGATGCACAGATACGAAAAATCAGGTGCTTTGTCAGGTCTTCAACGTGTACGTGAAATGACTTTGAATGATGGTCACACTTTCGTTGCTCTTGATCAAATTCGTAAAGAATTTGCTAAGGTATTGAAGTTAATCATGGACGTATACAAGGACTTTGATATTACCGATTACTACTTCAGACTTTCATACCGTGATCCAAAGAACACCGACAAGTACTACGCAAATGACGAAATGTGGGAAACTTCACAATCAATGCTTAAGGCAGCCATGGATGATCTTGGTCTTGATTACGTTGAAGCAGAAGGTGAAGCAGCATTCTACGGTCCTAAGCTTGATATTCAAACTAAGACTGCTCTTGGAAATGATGAAACTATGTCAACTATCCAACTTGACTTCATGCTTCCAGAAAGATTCGGTTTGACTTACGTAGGTAAAGATGGTGAAGAACACCGTCCAGTTATGATTCACCGTGGTATTGTTGGTACTATGGAAAGATTCATTGCTTACCTTACTGAAATTTACAAGGGTGCCTTCCCAACTTGGCTTGCTCCAGTTCAAGCTAAGATTATCCCAGTTAACAATGAAGCTCATGGCGAATACGCTGAAAAGGTAAGAGCTGAACTTGCTAAGCGTGGATTTAGAGTTGAAGTTGATGATAGAAACGAAAAACTTGGTTACAAGATTCGTGAATCACAAACTCAAAAGGTACCATATACTTTAGTATTAGGTGATGAAGAAATGAAGTCAAATAACGTTAACGTACGTCGTTACGGTACTGACGAAGAAATATCTAAGAGTTTAGATGACTTTATCAATGAAATTGATTCTGATGTTAAGTCCTACTCACGTAAGAATAACTAAATGATAATTTAAATGATTAAAAGTAGTTCTCTGTCAGAGAACTACTTTTTTTGGTTGTATTTTGTTCAAACGCATATATTTTGCATTTAACTTTTAATATCGGTAAAATATAAGTTAGTGTAAATTAAATAAAATAGGGTTACTATAAATTAATACAATTGAACTAATTACACATCTTTATGTTTAAGCTGAATCAAGAACAATAGATGTTAGGAGAGAGAAAATGATATATTTTATTAATTTTGGAATGCCAGATCATAAGTCTGGGATTGAACATGCAGAGATAAAAAGATTGAATTTATTTAAAAATCATAATCAACCAGCTAAAGTTATTGCACGTGATTGGAATCGTACTCTTCACCAAACTGCAAATGCATCTGGGGTAGATGATGATAGCTTATTAGGAATGTTTGATTATTTCCAAGATGCAACTAAGGTATCTGCCAAGAACTTAACAGTTGATGATTTGGATTTTGGCGTTGTTAATACCAACCGAGAAGATGAAACAGATAAAAATCGTTATTTAGTTACCAATGCAGCTAATGGGAAATTAGTTGCTCGTGTGAATTATGATCCAGTTCATGATCGTCAAGTAGTATCAACTGAATTGTTTGATGAATACGGCAATCTTTACCGCGTTGATCATTATGATTCACGTGGATTTAGATCATTAGTTCAGTGGTATACACCCGATAATAAAATTGGTAATGAAGAATGGTTAACTCCTGATGGTCGTACTGTAGTTAGAACATTCAATAAGTTTGATATTCACCACAAGTTAGTTAAAACCGGTTGGTGGTTGCAAGAAAAGAATGGTGAAATTCATACTTTTGATACCATTGATGAATTATTCGAACATTTCCTAAATCGAATTAATGAAAAAGGTAATAATATCTTTATCCTTGACCGTTCGCTTTTGGCAGATGGTGCTTTAACTAGATTGAAGAAACCAGCTTATACAGTTATGCACTTACATAATTCACAAGCGGGGGATGCCCAAGATCCACTTCATTCAATTGTTAATAATAACTATGAATATGCTTTGGCAAATCTTGATCGTTATTCTTCTGTGGTTTCAGCAACTCAACGTCAAACAAATGATGTGATTGAAAGATTCAAACCTAAGGCCAAAATGTTTACCATCCCAGTTGGGATTGTTGATAATGAAACCTTAAATGAAGACCACGTTGCTATGGATAAACGTACTTTTGGTAAAGTAATCGCCGTTGCCCGAATTGCCTATGAAAAACGTTTAGATGATTTAGTCCGGGCAGTTAAAATTGTTCATGATCAAGTTCCAGAAGTAACTTTAGATCTTTATGGTTATGCCGATTCTTCAAATAATTATGGTGAAAAACGCAAGATTGAAAAGTTAATCAAGGAATTAAATCTTGAAGACGTTGTAACTTTTAAGGGCTATACCAATGATATTGCCAAGGTTGAAAAAGATGCTCAAGTCTTTGGTTTAACTTCTAGAATGGAAGGATTTAACTTAGCAGTTATGGAAGCCTTATCACATGGTGTAATCGGTGTAACTTATGACGTTAACTATGGTCCAAATGATATCGTCGTTGATGGCAAAAATGGTTACATTGTTGACTTTGGTGACTACAAGGCTTTGGCTGAGAAGATGCTCAAGATCTTTAAGGATAAGAAGTTAATGCAAGAACTTAGCGATGGCTCATATGAAACTAGTGAACGATTCTCAGATGAGAATGTGTGGAATGCATGGCAAGATTTAATTAAAGATGCAGAAAAGACATTGGGAGGCGCAGTAAGAAAATGATTTATTTAGTAGGAGAAAACGTATTTACTTTTAATTCAGGAACTGAATTCTCTCAATTTGAAAGATTGAATGCTTTTAATAATAATGACAAGCGCGCTGTCTTATTACTGCGTAACTATAACCGCATGCTCAGCAATGAAATTAAGAAGCATGGCTTAAGACAAAAAGATGTAATCAACATGTATGATTACTTCCAAGGCACAGTTAAAACTAGACGCAAGGAACAATCCTTACGTTTGCTTGATAGTATTCCACTCACTGATTACCACATTGTTGGAGTAGATAATAACTATTCTAATATCGAATATAAAGGTAAAAAAATTGGTGAAATTCGCGTTATGCCAGCTACTGTTGGACTAGTTGGATCGATTGAATATTATGATTCACTTGGCCAAACTGCAGTCAAAGAATATTGGGACTGGCGTGGATTTAAGTCAATGGTCGAAACTTACCATCCAGATGGTTCAGTTGCAATGCAGCAATACTTACGCCAAGATGGTAGCCCAGCAATTGAAGTAACCCATATGTACATTGGTGATAAAGTACTACCAACCATGTGGAAGTTAATTAATTATAAGGGAAGAGATTGGCAATTTAGAACTGAAGATCAACTCTTTACCTTCTTCCTTAATGAAATTAACAACCAAGAACCGGGTACATTTATTTCTGACCGTCGAACTTTAGATAGTTCAGTCTTAAATGTTGAAAATGCGGACAAGAAAATTTCTTATCTTCACAGTGTGCCATTTAAGGACTATAACCGTCCACAACAAGGGTTAATGGATGTTTACGAACGCGCAGTGAATGGTGAAAATGGTAAAGAATTTGATTATGTAATTTTGCCTACACAAGATCAAGCTGATGAAGTAGCCAAATTAACGACTGCGCAAAGTCAAGTGGTATCTGCTCCTGATAGCTATGTCAAAACTGGTAAGGCAAAAGAATTAAGCCAAGAAATTAATTTAGTATATGTTGGTCGTTTGGCTGTTGAAAAGCATACCGACGATGTGATCAAGGCCTTTAAACATATCAGTAATAAGTTGCCTGAAGCTAAGCTGAAATTACAAGGATATTTTGGCAGTGGTGAATATGAAAAAGAACTCAAAGATCTAGTTAAAAAGTTAGATTTAACTGATAAAGTTGAGTTTGTAGCCTATGATCCAGCTAAGCAAGTTTTACAAGATGGAACTTTATTCTTAAATGCTAGTCGTAGTGAAGGTTTCGGAATGAATATGCTTGAAGCTTTAGCAAGCGGTATTCCAGTTGTAACTTATGCTGCTAACTACACTAGAAATAACTTAGTTAAAGATGGAGTAAATGGCTTTAATGTGGTTAAGACAACACCAGTTGGTTTGGCTAATAAAGTTTTAGAGCTTTTGGGTGATAGTAAAGAATACGCAAGTCTTTCTCAAGGAGCAATTCAGACAGCTAAAGAAAATTCTGAAGCTAACTTCATGAAGCAATGGAATAAATTTATAGACTAAATATTTTATTTTTAGTTGTTGAATATGTTAATTTATTTTAGATAGATAAATAAATTTACTTAAGATAAAGAACAGGGGAAATTTTGATGTCTAGAAGAGACTTACATAAAAAAGAGATTTTCTCTTTACGAAAATTATCTGTTGGTTTAGCCAGCGTGATGATTAGTTCATTTTTCTTTTTATCTCATGATACCGACTTGGTACATGCTGATGAAGTGAAAGAACCAGAATCAGCTGCTGTAGACCAAGCTACGCTTGATGCTGCAGGAGAACTAGCCAACGACTCACACATAACTGATCAAATTTCACATGCTAGTGAAGGTACTGTTGCTAGTGAAGCTGCTACACCTCAAAGTGCAAATTCAGTGGCTAATGAAGAAGTAAGTGCTGCTAATGCAAGTGCAGATAGTCAATCTGCCGCTCCAGCTAGTCAAAATAGCGATACAGATGAATTAGCACATAAAGAAGTAGCAAAGAATACTGAAACTGAAACTACTGCTGCTACTAGTACAGATACAAATAAGACGGCTGAAGCTACAACTCAAACTAATTCGTTTGAAGTAAAAACTGCTAGTCTTCTTACTGATAATAATAACTTAGCAAATAGTGATCAAATAGGCGAATCAAAAGCTGAAACCACTGATTTTTCACAATATGTTGATAATGCTAAATCGATGGCATCAATTGCTACAAGTTATGCAACTCAAGCAGATTTATCTAGTGCTACGACTGCATTGTCTAATGCTACTAGTGTAGCTAATTCAATTTCTAGTTTTGATCAAGAAATTACAAACTCACTTTCTACGATTGGACCAGATTCAAGCTATACTTTAACCGGATTTCCACCAGCTACAGTTCAAGATGATATGGCATCTTTAGCCGATCTTTATAATGAAAGTGAAGACGACGACGGAAATCCAATAACAATTGCGGATTATATTAATGATTCATTGGCAAGTGCAGCTGCAGCAGCAAGTAGTGCAAGTAGCCTCGCTACAAGTATTGCCAGTGCCGTTGATAAATATAATAATGAGACAAATGTAGATTCAAAAGCGAGTTTGGCACAAAGTTTAAGTGCAAGTCTTGATAGTGCGATGGCTTTAGTTGCGAGTTACGCAAAAGATACTATTAGCTTTGTCCAAAGTGCTCAAAGTCAGTATCTTTCAGCTGCAAGTACTGCAACTAGTTTAACGGCAGACATTATTAGTGAAACAGCTACTGCTCTAGATTCTATCGCAAGTGTGGCTACCAGCAATGCACCAGTAGCGACTTCAGTAGCTAATGAATTGAGCAGCTACAGTAGTAGCTATCCAAATGGTATTACAGTTTCTGGATATCCAATTGGTGCTGCCGCTTCTGTAAAGCCTGCGGAAACTAAGGTAGATTCCTTGTCTAGTGCAGCCGACAGTGTTGCTAGTTTGGCTGTAGGTCTCTCCAATGTTGCCAGTTCAGCTCGTGAAACAGCCGCACAGTTAAGTTATGCAGCTATTGATGAAAGTACTATGCATAGTGCTACCAGTGCAGCAACTCAAAAGGCTAGTGATTTAACTGCTGCTATTGAAGCTTTAAGCCAGAATAATACTAGTGAGGCGGATGCAAGTTTGAGTGCCGCTGCAAGCAGTAATACTGATTTTGCAAATATTAATAATCAAATTAATAATATGGCACCAATTCTTGATAAAACTAGCACTTCAAGCCCAATTGGGGTAGCTCAAAGTCTTGCTAATGAAGCAAGTGCACTTGCAGGAATTGGTGAAGCTGCAAGCGCATTTGCAAAGAAGGAAGGGTTAGTTGCTGCGCAAATCCTGCTCTTTGAAGTTCAAGTGGCAGCTGCTAAGGAAACAATTACAAGTGCTGCAAGTGCTGCAAGTAGTGCTCAAACTGCTGCTTCTAGTGCTACCGCTTCAGTAGCTACTAAAAGTAATGCAATTAGTCAATTAGTTGATCAGTATCCAGATCAATTAGCCTCTTATGCTAATGAAGCAAGTAGTGCATATAACATCTCATCTACTGCAACTGGAGATGTTCCCAGTCAGGGGGCAAAAATTAATGCAGCTTCAAGTGGTGTTGCAAGGGCAACAAGGGTAGTACTTCCAGGTAATAATAGCAGAAATGGTGCTATTACAAACGCTGCAAATGTTCTCGCTGGGAATGTTAATATGGCGCATTTAATGTATAATATGGCCTCTGATACAGCAGTTGCAATGCAAACGCCTTATTATCAAACTTTATATAACTCCATGGCAAGTCTGCCTCAACAGCTAGCATCTTATGCTAGTGAGGTAAATGCCGTAACCAGTAGTGCTGCTGCCGCTCAGCTTGCAGCTTCAACTGCTGAATCTGATGCGCAAAGAGCTCAACAAGCAGTTGCTGATATTGATTTAGCTTATGCCAGCGCTGCATCTGCCTACATTGATCTTAAGTCAGAAGCTGCTACAAGTGCTGCATCAAGTGCAACTAGTTCAGCTAATGCGGCAAGTAGCGCAACCAGTAATGCTCAATCTAACCAAGCAGTAACAAGTTCAGCAGCTTCAAGTGCAAAGGACAGTGTATCTAGCGCAAATACTGAAATTGCTAGCGCAGCAACTGATTTAACTAGTCTCACTAATTTGTCAAGTGCAAATGCGGATAATAAAGTTGTAGCTGACAATTTAACCAAAGCTACAACAGCTAAATCTAATGCAGATAGCTATGCTAAGGTAATTGCAGATAATAGTGATCTTGCAAGTTCGGCTGCAAATACCGCGGCTCTTCAAGCAAGTAGTGCGGCAGCCGCAAGTACTGCAGCTTCAACTGCAGCTAGTGCAGCTGCAAGTTACGCAGCTATTGTGGATACTGCAAAAGCAACTGGTGATACTTCACTAGCAAGTAGTGCTGCATCTCAAGCCCAAGCTCAAATTGCCAAGGCTAGTCAGGCAAACAGTGAAGCTCAAAGTGCTGCAACTGCTGCAAGCTTAGCTCAATCAACTGCTAATGCAGCATTAGCTTCAATTGCAAGTGCTCAAACTTCACTTACCAGTGAAGCAAACAAGATTGTGGATTACTTAAGTGCAGCTCAAACTAATGTAGAACAAGCTAGTGCAGCAAGTTTAGCTGCCAGTCAAGCAAATTCAGGAGCAGTTGCTGACAAGACAAATACTGATCAAACTCAAACAGACATTAATAGTGCAGCCAGTGATATTAAGACTGCAAGTAGTGCTGCAGACTCAAGTGCAAGTGAAGCTGATTCATATTCTTCAAGTGCCGCAAGTCAAGCAGATTCATTAGGTACTGATCTTACTTCTTACTCAGATAATCCAATTGTAGTTAGTGCCGCAAGTAGTGCAAAGAGTTTAGCTGGAGTATCAAGTACAGCTGCAAGTAATGCAGCTACTCAAGCTCAATCAGCTAAAGATTTAGCTTCAACTGCTGATTCATTAACAAGTGCTGCAAGTAATGCAGCAACTAAGGCAAGTAGTGCCGCCAGCGCTGCAAGTAGTGCTAGTGCAGCCGCAAGTAGTTATGCCGCTTTAGGTGATATCGCTAATGCTCAATCAGCTGCAAGTGCAGCAAGTGTAGCTAGTCAAGCTGCCAGTGAAGCTGCAAGCACTGCTGCAAGTTTATTATCAGATGCTAAGAAGACTTCTGAAAGTGCATCTAGCGCAGCTAGTGCTGCAGATTCTTATGCTAGTGCTGCAAAGGTAGCCAGTGTAGCGGCTTCAGTTGCTGCCAGTGATGCTGATCAAGCAATTTTAGCAGAAAGCTATGCAAGTAATGCTGCAAGTCAAGCTAGCCAAGCTCAATCGAGTGCCGCAAGTACAGCTGCTACTTCAACTGCTGTTTCATCAAGTGCATCAGAAGCTCTTGATGCAAACAGTAAAGCTTCAAATAATGCTAATAGTGCAGGCATCAACTCTGATTTAGCGTCATCTACCGCTAGTGATGTCGCTTCAATGGCTAGTGCTCACCCAACCAACTCCTTAGCAAGTAGTGCAGCAACTAGAACTAATAATGATTCCCAAGCTGCAAGTAGTGCCGCTACTAGGGCAAGCAGTGCCGCAGATGTAGCAAGCTCAGCTGCTCAAGATGCTGCTACTCAAAGTGAGGCTGCAAATGCTGCCAGTGAAACTGCAAGTAGTGCAGCCGCAAAAGCCTCAAGTGCCGCAAGTGATGCAGCAAGTTTTGCTAAAGAAGGAAATGCTAGTGCTGCAAGTAGTGCAGCCAGCGTCGCTTCAACTGCTAACTCAGATGCCGCAAAAGCCTCAAGTGCCGCAAGTGTAGCTAGTGAAGCTGCAAGCCTTGCTAACTCAATCGCTTCAAGTGCTGCCAGTGAAGCTGCTTCATATCAAGCTATTGCCTCAAGTGCAGCCAGCGACGCAGAAGTGGCTAAGAGTGAAGCTAGTGAAGCAATTGTTGGTGAAAGTGCCGCCAGTGCTGCCAGTGAAGCTGCTAAATCTGCTTCTGCTGCCTCAACTGCAGTTAACTCATACGAAGTAGTTGCAAGTAGCGCAGCTAGTGTAGCAAGAGATTACAATAGTAATGCAAATAGCGCATCTACTTCAGTTGCTCATACTGCTGAAGATACTAAGGCTATTGCCGATCAAGTAGCCTCAATGGCAAGTGAATATGCAAGTAATGAAGTAGTTTCAAGCGCAGCCGCAAAAGCTTCAAGTGCAGCAACTGCTGCAAGTTCAGCCGCAAGTAGTGCTGCAAGTCTAGCATCTTATGTAAGCTCAGTTACTAGTGATGCCGCAACTCAACGTTCAATTGCTGCTGACCAAGATCATATTGCAAGTGAACAAGCAAAACTTGCCAATAGTGCTGCTAGCGCTGCTGATGTTGCATATAAGGCAAGTAATGCAAGTGCAGCTGTCAGTTTAGCTGCTGTAGCTAGTGCGGCTAATAGTGCAGCACAAAGTGCTGAAGCAGTAGCTTCAAGTGCTGCCAGTCAGGCTCTTGTAGATGAAAGTGAAGCAAATAAATCAATTGCAACTCTCAATAGCTATGCGCAAGATGCTTTGAACTTTGAAAGTCAAGCAAGTGCCGCTAAGAGTGAAGCAATTAATAACATTTTGGAGAATGTGGTCGATGATGCAATTGCTAGTGGTGCCGCAAGTGCCGCTGATTCTTCAGCTGTAAAGACTAAATCTTATGCAAGTCAAGCTTCGAGTTCAGCTAAGGAAGCGAACAGCTCAAGTACTGTAACTAGTGAAAATACTAATTCAGCAGCCAGTCAAGCAAGTGCTGCTAGTGATACAGCTACTGAAGTATCTTCAATGTCTGATGCTCATCCAACTAATTCCTTAGTATCAAGCGCTGCAGTCAAGGCTAATAGTGCCGCAAAGCGTGCAAGTAGTGCCGCTAGTGCAGCAAATGTAGCTAAAACTAATGCAGATTCAGCAAGTAGCATTGCTAGTGAAGCTTATGATGCTGCAAAAGTTGCTGATGATTTAGCAAGTAGTGCCGCTAATGCCGCAAATATAGCCAAAAGTGCAGCTGATTCAGCTGCTGCTGATGGTAACACTGCTATAGCAAGTAGTGCGGCAAGCGTAGCTAGAAGTGAAGCAGCTGTAGCTAAGAGTGCAGAAAGTACTGCTCAAAGTGCTGCAAGAAGGGCAAGCAGTGCTGCAAGTATTGCCAGTCAGGCCGCCAGTGCTGCAAGTTCAATGGCCGAAATTGCAAGCCAAGCAAACAGCACAGCTGATATTGCCAAGAGTGAAGCTAGCGATGCTATTAGAGGTGAAATCGCTGCAAGTAACGCAAGTCAAGCCGCAAGTAATGCCGCTGATGCACATACAAACGCCACTTCAGATGAATCAGCCGCAAGTAGTGCAGCCAGTGCTGCCGGAAGTTACAGTCAAAGCGCTGCTGATCTTTCAAGTACAGCTACTGGTCAAGTAAGTGATGCTCAAAGTAATGCAGATGATGTAGCAAGCTTAGCTAGTGAACATCCAACTAATAGTGTGGTAGCAAGTGCCGCTGATAAGGCTAATAGTGCTGCAAGTAACGCTAAGTCAGCTGCCAGTGCCGCAAGTAGTGCTGCAGTAGTATCTTCAACTGCAGCAAGCAGTGCAGTTGTTGAACATTCTACTGCCAGTGAACAAAATAGTATTGCCAGTGAAGCCGCAAGTAATGCTGATGATTTAGCAAGTAAGGCTGATAGTGCCTACAAGGCTAGTGAAGCTTCAATGGCTGAAAGTCTTGCTAGTGAAGCTTCAAGTGCTGCTTCTCTTGCAAGCAGTGCTGCGACTGCTGCTTCAAGTGCTGCAAGTCAAGCAATTATTGACGAAGAAACTGCTAAAACTCATGCCGAGCTTGCTTCAAGTGCTGCTCGTGATGCATTTAATTTTGATAGTGAAGCAAGTGCTGCTAAGAGTGAAGCAGAAGATAACTTAAGTCAAGCTAGTGATGCTGTAGATAAGGCATCGAGTGCATCAAGTGCTACAAGTAGTTCAGCAATTCAAACTAGTTCATATGCAAGTATTGCAAGTAGCGCCGCTAAGTCAGCAAGTTCAGATGAAAGTGCTGCATCAGACTCAACAAGTGCAGCAAGTTCATCAGCAAGTCAAGCTAGTGAAACAGCTAGCGAAGCAGCTTCAATGGCAAGTGACCATCCAAGTAATTCACTCGTATCAAGTGCTGCAGACAAAGCATCAAATGCTGCAAGTACTGCTAAGAGTGCTGCGACTGCTGCTTCAAGTGCAACTAGTGCCGCTTCAGAAGCAGCAAGTTTAGCAAGTGACGAATACAAGAATGCAAGTTCAGCTGACGCAATAGCTAAGAATGCTGCCGATCTTGCTTCAAATGCCAAGAGTGAAGCAGAAAGTGCTGCATCTGCAGGTGATACAAGCGTAGCAAGTAGCGCAGCTGCTAAAGCAAGCAGCGCTGCCAGTGCCGCTAAGAGTGCAGAAAGTGCTGCAAGTACTGCTGCATCCATAGCGCAAAGTCATGCCAGTGTGGCAAGTAGTGCTGCCAGTGTAGCAAGTTCAATGGCTGAAATTGCTAGTCAAGCAAGTAGCACAGCTGAAGTGGCTAAGAGTGAAGCTAGCGATGCAATTAGAGGTGAAATTGCTGCAAGTTCAGCAAGTCAAGCCGCAAGTAGTGCCGCTGACGCACATACTAATACAAGTTCAGCTGAATCAGCAGCAAGCAGTGCAGCCAGTGCTGCTGGCAGTTACAGTCAAAGTGCAGCTGATCTTTCAAGTACTGCTGCAAGTCAATCAAGTTCAGCTCAAAGTAATGCCGACGATGTAGCAAGTTTAGCTAGTGAGCATCCAACTAATAGTGTTGTTGCTAGTGCAGCCGAAAAAGCAAATAGTGCCGCAAGTAATGCTAAATCAGCAGCTAGTGTAGCAAGCAGTGCCGCAAGTGTATCTTCAAGTGCTGCCAGTGATGCTGTAACTCAACGATCAACGGCTAGTGAACAAAATAGTATTGCTAGTGAACAAGCAAGTATTGCTGGTGATTTAGCAAGTAAAGCTGATAGTGCCTACAAGGCTAGTGAAGCTTCAATGGCTGAAAGTCTTGCTAGTGAAGCTTCAAGTGCTGCTTCTCTTGCAAGCAGTGCTGCGACTGCTGCTTCAATAGCTGCAAGTCAAGCAATTATTGACGAAGAAACTTCTAAAACTCATGCCGACCTTGCTTCAAGTGCTGCCAGTGATTCCTTTAATTTTGATAGTGAGGCAAGCGCAGCAAAGAGTGAAGCAGAAGATAACTTAAGTTCAGCATCAAGTGAAGGATCATCGTCAGATGACTCAGGCGCTTCAAGTTCAGCATCAAGTGAGGGATCATCATCAGCTGATTCAAGCGCTTCAAGTTCGGCATCAAGCGAAGGCTCATCATCAGCTGACTCAAGTGCTTCAAGTTCAGCATCAAGCGAAGGATCATCATCAAGTGCTGCTTCTAGCGCAACTTCGGAATCTTCATCAAGTGTTGCAAGTAGTGCTGCTTCTAGTGCAACTTCTAAGCCAAATTGTCCAGCAAATACAGGTTCTGATATTATTTCCCCTGAAAAACGTACTGACAATACCGCTCAACCTAATGCTGAAGATATTTACGCTCATGCTGCTGGCATTCAAGTTCCTAACGCCAATGAGAATTCTCTTGCCGATAAAGCAAAACGTTTACCACAAACTGGTGAATCGAATACTAATTCAGCTGGAATGTTTGGATTATTAATTGCAAGTATTGGTAGTTTATTAGGTCTAGCAGGAGCTAAACGCCGCAAAAAAGATGAAAAATAACTAAATTGCGTAAAATGAGAAAAGGAGATCACACAAAATTATTGTGATCTCCTTTTTCTTTTAATTTGTCTTGACGTTATCAGAATGAGCAGGTATAATATCATAGTTGAGAACAAGAAGAAGCGCCCGCTTCTCGCCTAAGTTAAGTTAACCTCTAGGCTGATCGATATTTTCTGTTGATTAAAGGCGGGGCTACTTATCCCGCCTTTTTCTTGTCCTCAAATTAACACGGAGGTGAAGAGTCATACCAAGGAATTTAATTTTAAACGAAAGAATTCGTGCAAACGAAGTTCGTTTAATTGATGCAGATGGTGAGCAAGTTGGTGTTGTAACTAAGAGCGAAGCTTTACGTCGTGCAAGCGATGAAGGTCTGGATTTAGTCTTAATTTCACCCAACGCTAAGCCACCAGTAGCTCGTATAATGGATTACGGTAAATATCGCTTCGAACAACAGAAGAAGCTTAAAGAATCCCGTAAGAAATCTAAGACGGTTAGTGTCAAAGAAATTCGTTTAAGTCCAACTATTGAAGGAAACGACTTTGATACTAAGTTGAAACATGTTCAAAAGTTCCTTACTAAAGAAGGCGCTAAAGTTCGTGTTTCAATCCGCTTTAGAGGTAGAGCAATCACTCATAAGGAATTAGGTCAACAAGTACTTGAAAAGATGGCTGAAGCTACTTCAGATATTGCTACAGTAACTAGCAAGCCTAAGATGGAAGGTCGTTCAATGTTCTTAATGCTTGCACCTAAGAGTGATAAGGACAAAAAAAGTAAGTAGTTAATTGGAGGAATTTGAAAATGCCTAAAATGAGAACACACCGCGCTTCTGCTAAGCGTTTTAAGAGAACTGCTAATGGTGGTTTGAAGCGTCATCACGCATTTACTGGTCACCGTTTCCACGGTAAGACTAAGAAGCAACGTCGTCATTTGAGAAAGCCTGCTATGGTTTCACGTAGCGATATGAAGCGCATCAAACAGATGGTTTCTCAAATGCGTTAATTAAAGAATTCAAAAACGTTAAAACGATAGTAGGAGGAATTTCTGATGCCAAGAGTTAAAGGTGGAACAGTAACACGTAGACGTCGTAAGAAGGTTATGAAGCTTGCCAAGGGTTACCGTGGCGCAAAGCATATGCAATTTAAGGCAGCAAGCACTCAATTGTTTGTTTCCTACAAGTACGCATTCCGTGACCGTAGAAAGCGTAAGAGCGAATTTAGAAAGTTATGGATTGCTCGTATTAATGCAGCAGCAAGACAAAACGACATTTCTTACTCTAAGTTAATGCACGGTTTGAAGTTAGCTGGTGTTGAAATGAACCGTAAGATGTTAGCTGATATTGCTTACAACGATTCAGAAACTTTTGCTAAGTTAGCTGAAACTGCTAAAAAAGCTTTAAACTAATAAAAAGACGCGTCATGTGCGCGTTTTTTTTATACCTAAATTTATCATTTTGGGCAATTTTCTGATAAGATTAAATTAATATAAATAATGAAAGGGAATGGGGCATGTTATTTCGACCCAAATATACGATTGATACAATTTATCATTTAGATACCGATAAATTGCATGAAATGAACATTAAGGCAGTATTTTCAGATTTAGATAATACCTTGCTCGCATGGAATAAATTTGAAACTGCTAAAGAAATGGATAAACTTAATCAACGTCTTGCTGCAGCTGGAATTAAATTAGTGGTTATTTCCAATAATAATGCAGAAAGAGTTGGAAAAGTTTTAGATCCATATCATATTGCTTTTGTTGCAAAAGCTAGAAAACCGTTACCTTTTGCAATTAATGCAGAACGTGAGCGTCTTAATTTGAAGAAAGATCAAGTTATGATGGTTGGTGATCAGCTAATTACAGATATTCAGGCTGCTAATTTGGCGGGCGTTGAATCAGTTTTAGTTAAGCCGCTGGTTGAGACCGATAAATGGAATACAAGAATTAATCGTTTCTTTGAAAAGATTATCTTTTTCTTCTTATCAATTTCACACCGAGTTACTTTTAAGGAGACTTTGAAAAATGGATGATGAAATTATTTGTATAGGTTGTGGTGCAATCCTTCAATCAGATGATCCCAAAGCAGCTGGGTATTTACCGGCTAGTGCACTTGAAAAGGCAATTAATGGTGATACAGATGATGTATATTGCCAAAGATGTTTTCGTTTGCGTCATTACAATGAAATAATGCCAGTTGATCTCAACAATGATGACTTTTTAGCTTTGCTTAATTCACTTTCAAGTAAAAAAGCGTTAATTGTTAATGTAGTTGATTTATTCGACTTTTCAAATTCACTTCTTTCATCACTTAAAAGATTTGTTGGTGATAATGAATTCATTTTGGTGGGAAATAAGTTTGACCTTTTTCCATTAAACACTCGTCAAAGTAAAATTAAAGATTGGATGAGACAAGAAGCTAATCGTATGGGCCTCCATCCAAAGAAAATTTTCTTAATTAGTGCTGCAAGACAAAAATATTTAGATGATTTGATTGAATACTTGAATAAGGCATCTCAAGATCGTGATGTTTATTTTGTTGGAATGACTAATGTCGGTAAATCAACTTTAATCAACGCAATTATCGACAAAATGGGTGATATTAAGAATTTGATTACCACTTCACGTTTTCCAGGTACAACTCTTGATAGAATTGAGATTCCACTTGAAAATGGCCACTTTTTAGTTGATACACCGGGAATTATGAGTGATAGCCAGATTGCAACTCGCTTGAAACCCAAGGATTTGGAAATAGTCTCACCTAAGAAACCATTAAAGCCAGCTACTTTCCAATTATTGCCTGGCAATACTATCTTTTTGGGTGGTCTTGGTAGAATCGATTATGTTAAGGGTGAATCAACAAGCTTTACTGTTTATGTTGCTCGTGGAGTTAAACTTCATAGAACCAAAACAGCAAAGGCCGATGAATTCTTTAAAAATCATGTTGGTGAATTATTAACACCACCAACAGGTGAAAATTATTTAGGTGAATTAAAAGGTCAAGAATTTAAGACCAAATATAAGAGTGACCTATTGTTTGGTGGTATTGGATTTGTGACAGTTCCTGAAGGTTGTGTCGTAAAAACTTATACACCTGATAAAATAGGTTTAGGTATTCGTCGTGCTTTAATTTAAGGAGTGAGATCATGGATGCTAAGTGTATTGAAAAAATTCCAGAAGCAAAAGTAGAACTTGATTTACAAGCAGATGATAAGGGACGTCAAATTGGTATAATGGGTGGGACCTTTAATCCGGTACATATTGCTCACTTAGTTGCAGCTGAACAAGCAATGACTAAACTTCGACTTGATGAAGTATGGTTCATTCCAGATAATATTCCACCTCATAAAAATGCTCCTTTGACTTCAGCCAAAGATAGAGCAACTATGCTTGATTTGGCAACACGCGATAATCCTAAATTCCGCGTTAAGTTACTTGAACTGTTCCGTGGAGGAGTTTCATATACTGTTGATACAATACGCTATTTAAAGGAAAAAGCCCCTCAAAATAATTATTATTTGATTATGGGCAGTGATCAGGTTAACAGCTTTCATACCTGGAAAGAGGCATCAGAACTTGCAAAGATGGTAACTTTGGTAGGTATCCGTCGCCCTGGTTATCCTCAAGATCCGCAGTATCCAATGATATGGGTAGATGCACCTGATATTCGGCTTTCTTCAACGGCTATCCGTCGATCAGTCGCAACCGGTACATCAATTCGCTACTTAGTTCCAGAATCAGTAAGACAATATATTGAAGAAAAGGGGCTTTATCGTGACTAAGTTGTTTTTTAAGGAGACTTATTCACCATTATCAAGTGATGAAATTATTGCTAAAGAAAGAGCTAACATGGATGATAAAAGATTCCAGCATTGTGTAAGAGTTAGTGAAACTTCACGTAAGTTAGCCAAGCTAAATAATTATGATGAAGATAAGGCCGCTCTTGCTGGGTTTGTTCATGATTATGCTAAACAAGTTCCAGTTGAAGAATATATTGAAGCTATTAAGACACAGGGATTTGATCCTGATTTACTAAATTGGAATCGGGCAATTTGGCATGGTATTGTTGGTACATATTTTATTAAGCGAGATTTAAAGATCACTGATCCAGAAATTTTACAAGCTGTATGGCGTCATACAACGGCCGACGTGGAAATGACTACACTTGATAAAATTGTATTTATGGCCGATTTTATTGAACCGGGAAGAGACTTTCCTGGCGTTGAAGAAGCTCGCAAGATTACTTATGATAATTTGGATGCAGGTGTAGGCTATCAACTTGCTCATACCTTAGAATTTTTAATTAGTAAGAGAAATAAGATTTATCCACGCACGCTTTTGGCTTATAACGTGTGGAGTGTAAAATAAAGGAGAAAAATATTGAGTAGTAAAGAAGTTTTAGATTTTACCCTTAAAGCAATTAGTGACCGTCACGGAGAAGATACTGAAGCATATGACATGGAAGGTATCAGTATTTTAGCTGACTACTATGTTGTAACTAGTGCAGGTTCAAACCGTCAACTTCATGCGATCGCTAATTCAATTGTTGAAGAAGCTCATGAAAACAAGTACACGGATTACCGTATTGAAGGTACTCGTGATTCAAATTGGCTTTTAATCGATTTAGGTGACGTTGTAGTAAACATTTTCACCAAGGATGCCCGTGAATTCTATAATCTTGAAAAGCTTTGGGCTAACGGTAAACAATTAGAAATTAAGGAAGACTAATTATGAGTGTTGTTGGGATTATAGCTGAATACAATCCCTTTCATAGTGGTCATGAATTTCTTTTGAATCAGGCGCGTCTAATTGCTGGAAATGATCCAATTATTGTGGTTATGTCTGGTAATTATGTTCAACGTGGTGAAATGGCGATTATGGATAAATGGGCCAGGGCAAAGGCGGCTCTTCAATCTGGAGCTGATTTAGTATTTGAATTACCATTTTCTACTGCTGTACAATCAGCAGATTTATTTGCCTTGGGAAGTATTAATGTTTTAAATGAATTAGGTGTTAAAAGTTTAGTCTTCGGAGCAGAAGATGCTAATTTAAACTTTGAATATTTGGGAAAGCAAATCGCTGAAATTCCACGTAGTAAGATGGATTTTAAAGATTATAGTCAAACTTACTCAACTCAATATAACCAAATGGTTTCAAGAGAAGTAGGTTATGAAGTTAATGAGCCAAATTCAATTTTGGGCTTAGCTTATGCTGTTGCTAACTATAATTTGAATTCCCCAATGTCACTTCATCCAGTTAATCGAATTGGCGTTAAACACGATGATTTGTTAAAGCGCAATGGTACTGTTCAAAGTGCAAGCGCGATTCGAAATTTACTTTTACATGGTGAAGATACAGATCAACTTAAAGAATGGCTTCCAAAAGAAGAGGCCAAGCAGCTTGCAAAGCAAACAATTTATCCGAATTGGAATCTCTTATATCCATTTTTAAAATATAAAATTGAATCAACTTCAGTAGCGGATCTTAGAAAAATTTACCAAATGAGCGAAGGTCTTGAATATAAAATGAAACAAGAAATTCATTTGAGTAAGGACTTTGCTGAATTTTTGCGTCATATTAAATCAAAAAGATATACTTATGCTCGCTTGCGTCGTTTATGTTTATATACATTACTTAATGTGACACAAGACGATATGTTAGCAAGCTTTAACCATGAATCATTAATGCTTTTAGGCTTTAGTAAAATTGGCCGTCAATATTTAAAAGATAATCGGAGTGAATTTGCTCTTGATATCGTGTCAAAAGTTGATAAGAAAAATTCGAAGGATGGATCTATGAATTTGCAAGTTCGATTAGATCGCCTTTTTGAACAAATAATGCAGGTTGACCAAAATTTTGGTCGCCGACCAATCGAGGTGTAAATATGCTTTCACTTAATTTTTCAAGAATTAAAAATAGTGGTATGCCACTAACTCACATTGATCAAGAAGTTGAAGTAAGACCAGAATTTCTTGAACGAGCAAAGAATTTATTATTTGAGGTTAAAAATATTCACGTAACAGGTGACCTATTTTACGATGAACCGTATGTGACTGGTAATTTTCAAGTTAGTGCAGACCTAGTTGTTCCTTCAAGTAGAAGTTTAAAACCAGTACCTTATCATGAAGAATTTACTTTTACTGAAAATTATTCTAGGGATACTCCTTCGAAAGATGAGCTGGAAGAAAATCCTGATCCAATTGTAAAAGTTGAAAACGATACAATTGATTTACAAACAGCAGTAGAAGATAATATTTTACTTAACATACCAGCTACAATTTTGACTGAGAAAGAATCAAAAGATAATATTTATCCAGAAGGAAATGGTTGGGAAGTTATTTCTCAAGCTGCGTTTGATGAAGGAAAGAAGAATCAAATTAATCCTGCTTTTGAAAAGTTAAAGGACTTATTCCCAGATCAAGACAAAGATAAATAATGAGTTATGAAGTAATCAATTTTTAAAAAGTTGGTTACTTTTTATCTTGTGTTTGTAGCTTTTTTAAAGTATCCTTTAATTATGAAACATTTATTAATTAAAAGATAAATTTATAAATTATATGGACAGGATAGAATAAAATAATGGCAAAAATTCTTATTATTGAAGATGAAAAAAATCTAGCTCGTTTTGTTCAGCTTGAATTACAACACGAGAACTATGAAACAGTAGTTGAGAATAATGGACGTAAAGGTTTAGATGATGCATTAAATGATAATTTTGATGCTATCTTGCTTGATTTAATGTTACCTGATTTAAATGGTCTTGAAATTGCTCGTAGAGTTCGTCAAACTAAGACAACCCCAATTATTATGATGACTGCGCGTGATTCAGTAATTGACCGTGTATCAGGCCTGGATCATGGTGCAGATGACTATATTGTAAAACCATTTGCCATTGAAGAATTATTAGCTCGTTTACGTGCTGTACTTCGTCGTGTAAAGATTGAAAAGGATGCTCAAAATACTACAGTATCTAAACAACAAATTGTTAAGTTTAAAGATTTAACAATTGAAACAGCTAATCGTATTGTTCATCGCGGTGATGGTAAGGCAATTGATTTAACTAAGCGTGAATATAACTTATTAATGACTTTAATCGAAAATAAGAATAATGTTGTTAGTCGCGATCAGCTTTTAAATAAAATTTGGGGACCCGAATCAAATATCGAAACTAACGTTGTAGAAGTTTATGTTCGTTACTTACGTAATAAAATCGATGCTTCAGGGCAACCTTCATATATCAAAACAGTTCGTGGAACTGGGTACATGGTAAGAGATGAAGATGATGACAGATAATCTAAAAAAAACAAAAAAAGAGACTAAACGTTCATCGCTTATTTGGCGCTGGGTAAGTGTCCTTGCGTTGACGATCGTAGTCTCTTTTGTTGTATTTTCAGTAATTATTTATTCAACTGTTAGCCAACAGACATTGACTCAACAAGAAGAAGTTTCTAACCGAGTTATTCAAACTTTAGATCAACAGTTGAGTCCGATTTCAGGAGAGTTAGAAATTTCTAATGTGGTTCCTGCTTTGTCGCCCAGCACCAGAAGAATTTTAAATGGTGGTCCTAATATTAAGGATGATAGTGTTTCGTCGGGGAGCGCTTTTAGTGATGATTTGATTTCATCAATTTCTAATCCAGATATTAACGTTGCTGTTTATAATAAACATAATGAGATAGTTTTCTCAAATGGTGACACAGCTCCGACTTTCCATCCTTTCCAAGGAAAGACAAAAGTAGAAAAATCGATAACGAAACATGGAACTGTTTTGAATACGTATCATAAAATAGTTTCGAATAAGACAAAAAAGGTTACCGGATATATTGTAGTAACTAATAGTATGACTTATTACAACCATATCATGAAGTATCTATTGCGTTGGATGCTAATGATATCGGCTGTTGCAATAATTGTCTTTACGCTTATCTCATTCCTAATTGTTAGGGATGTCGTTAAACCGATTAAAGAAATTTCTAAAGTTGCTAGAGAAGTTAATGAAGATCCTAACAGTACTGTAAGAATTACCGATTATCACCGAAACGATGAGTTAGGTGATTTAGTAAATTCATTTAATCAGATGCTAGATCGAATGCAGCGATATATTGATCAACAAAAAGAATTTGTAAGTGA
This sequence comes from Lactobacillus agrestimuris, assembly GCF_943193025.1. Classification (GTDB taxonomy): domain Bacteria; phylum Bacillota; class Bacilli; order Lactobacillales; family Lactobacillaceae; genus Lactobacillus; species Lactobacillus agrestimuris. The sequence goes on along the minus strand of NZ_CALPCQ010000008.1, from coordinate 26,905 downwards.
TGTGTCGCACGAATTGAGAACCCCAGTAGCTGTGATTGAGGGGCATTTAAATATGCTTGAAAGATGGGGTAAAGAAGATCCTGAGATTTTGGAAGAATCAATTAAAGCATCTTTACAAGAAGCTGATAGGATGAAGCACTTAATTCAAGAAATGCTCGATTTAACTAGGGCTGAACAGATCAATGTGCAATATCCTAATGCAATAACAAATGTTAATGATGTACTAAAACGTGTAACTAGTGATATGGCAATGGTCCATCCTGATTTCAATATTCAGCTTGATATCGATGATTTACCAGCAGATACAAAAATTCAAATTTACCAAGGTCACTTAGAACAGATTTTAGTGATTTTGATCGATAATGGAATTAAATATTCAACAGATCGTAAACAAATTAATGTTTCGGCTGGAGTTACTGAAGATAAAATTCATATTATTGTTCAGGACTTTGGTGAGGGTATTTCAAAAGAAGACCAAGATAAAATCTTTAATCGTTTCTACCGTGTTGATAAGGCAAGAACACGTGAAAAGGGTGGTAACGGTTTGGGATTATCAATTGCTCAAAAGTTGGTTGAAAGCTATCATGGAGAAATTAGCGTTGACTCAGTAGTAGGACAGGGTAGTCAATTTAATATTGTCTTTCCAGTTTTATCTGCTCAAGATATTAAACGCCTAGAAGAAAAAAGCAATCAAAATGAAGATAAATAAAAAGAGAATTGGCTTGGCCAATTCTCTTTTTTGATTAAATTTACTATTTATTTTTTCTTTGTTGCTTACCTTTGTTGCGGTTTCGAAGATTATCATGCAAAGTCTTTTCTTCTGAGTTTTCTTTTGCAGAAACATTCGCATTAAATAAATTATCAATGTCTTCTTTAGTTACAACTTCAACAGTTGGATTGTCTTTTAATTCTTTATCAATTCTTGCCTTTTCTCTTGGAGTAATAATAAATGTAACAATTAATTGCTGAATAATCATCACGAAGTTACCAGCAGCCCAGTATAATGCTAAGGCACCTGAGAATGAAAGACTAAAGAATAATGTCATAATTGGATTCATGAACATCATTGATTGCATAGTCTTCTTTTGCTCTGGGGCAACACCAATTAATGATAAATATCCTTGAATAACGGCAAAGACAGTGGCGATAATTGCCAAAATCAATGACTTGCTACTCAATGAAATTCCAAAGAATGTGGCGTGTTTCAAAACGCTTGAGAAAGCAACTGCTTGGTAAATACCAATCATGATTGGCATTTGGATAAGAAGTGGTAAACATCCAATTCCACCAGTTAATGAGACATTATTTTTAGAATAAAGTTCACGTTGCCAAGTTGAGAGCTGCATTTGTTGTTCTGGTGTAATTGGTTTATGACGCATACCTTCTTGAATTAATTTCATTTGAGGTTGAAGGCGAGACATTTTTTCTTGCTGGGTAACGCTCTTTTTTTGTTGCATGAGCATTAGAGGTAAAAGAATTAATCTAATTACTAAAGTAATGATCACAATTCCCCAACCTGCACCGTTAGCACCACCGATTGCGTGAGCGGTGTGAAGCATAACGTTTTGAAGAGGTAAACCAATCCACTGGAAAATCCAGCCATAAAGCCCACCATGAGGAGGGGTGCTTGAATTAACATCCCCGCCTGAACAACCAGTTAATGTAATTGCCACAAGGGCAACTAGAGTTAGTAAAGCAAAGTATTTTCTATATTTTTTCATTAAATCACCCAATATTTGATAGTTTCTAATTTAATATAATACATGAAAACCATGCATTTTATCTACCTCTGGGAGCATTTCTATATCGAAATTTTCAATATGAGCAAATGGAGATAGATGATCAGGCAATTCTTTTAAAAAGTGTGTAGCTTCTTGTTTGCTTGCTTGAAGCATGATTGTGACTGTCATATCAGGATTGTTTTTAACAGTTCCGTTTAGTCCAAGTGATTGAGCATAATTCATAACACTCCAGCGAAATCCCACGCCTTGAACTCGACCTGAAACAATTATTTTCCATGTTTTCATGATAAAGACCTTTCTCTTTAATATTAATGGCTTTAGTCTAACTTTGATTTTACCATGTTAATTTTACTTAATCTCATTTAAAATAGAATCAATGAAAAGAGGAATTTACATGCAACAAATTACTTCAGTAAATAATAAACTAATTAAAGATTTGAGTAAGCTAAATAAGAAAAAATATCGTGAAGAAACAGGCTTATATATCATCGAAGGATTTCATTTGGTTGAAGAAGCCTTAAAATCAGGGCGAAAATTTCAATATCTACTTGGAACAGATGAAGCTCTTGCTGAAGCTGAAACAAGCTACAATGTTGATTTAGATCAAAAAAATGTCATTATGATCAATAAGGCAATTTCACGTCATCTTAGTTCAACTAAAAACCCGCAAAATATTTATATGATTTTAAAAATTGCGCAACCTCGAGAATTTAATTTTAACTATGGAAAATGGGTTTTGCTCGATAATTTAGCAGATCCAGGTAATGTAGGGACTATTATTAGAACTGCAGATGCGGCCGGCTTTGATGGCGTTATTTTATCACCAGAAAGTGTTGATTTATATAATCCAAAAACTCAGCGCGCAATGCAAGGAAGTCAGTTCCATATTGATCTGATTGTTCATGATTTAGTTGATGCCATTAATCAATTTGAATCTGTTGATATTCCAGTTTACGCAAGTATGCTAGATAAAAATGCCAAAAAATTAAATGAATTTGATCTTGTTCCTCAACTTGGCTTAGTTATTGGAAATGAAGCCCATGGTGTAAGTGAGTTTATTGCTAATTTAAGTAATGAAAAATTGTATATTCCAATTATTGGACAAGCCGAATCATTGAATGCTGCAGTTGCCGCAGGTATTATGATATATCACTTTTTATAAAACACTTGTATTAAGTAAGTGATTTGCATATAATAAAGTTACATAAAATAATAATTTAAAGTTGTGAGGGGATCTATAATGACTCAAGCTGTAAAAGATAAACAGAAAGAAGGCTGTAAAAAGCCTGAAAATTATGAACTTTGTGGTCACTTTATAAGTGCTTTTCAAATTATTGGTAAAAAGTGGAATGGTTTAATTATTAGCTCATTATGTGATACTGAGGATATGAGATTTAAGGATTTGGCTCGCTGCATTACTGCATGCTCTGATCGTGTCCTTGTTGAACGTTTAAAAGAACTTGAGAATGAAGATATTGTTAAGCGTTCTGTTAATAAAGAAACTGGGATTATTTCTTATGGTTTAACTAAAAAAGGCGCTGATTTAAAGCCAGTTTTTGACAGCGTTCATAGTTGGGCAGATAAGTGGGTTTAAAAAAGACCTTGCAAGTTAAAATAAAAAGGCTTATTCTATTTATAAATTACTAAGATCAAGACTAGTAACAATTAAATGTTTCAAAAGAGAGTTCTTTTTACTAGCTGAAAGAAAGAATGTTACATAGATTGTGAATTTCATCTTGGGAGTAGAATCTAATCAGTTCCGGTATTTCACCGTTATCGAAAACTTAAGTGTGGATGCAGTGCGTCCAAACTAGGGTGGTACCGCGAAGCTTCGTCCCTTTTGGGGATGAAGCTTTTTTGTTTGAAAGGAAAGAAATATGGACTTGTTTGATAAATTAAAAGAGCTCCGTCAAAATGGGCTTGATGAAATCAAAAAGGCTTCTGATGAGAAGAAATTAAATGAAGTTCGAGTAGAACTTGTTGGTAAAAAAAGTGAACTTACTAACATTTTGCACTCAATGAAAGAAGTTGCTCCAGAACAACGTCGTGAAGTTGGGCAAAAAGTTAACGAAATTCGTGATCTTTTCAATAGTCATTTAAATGCTGCTAAGGACGAAATCCTTGCAAAGGTTATTGCAAAAAAGATGGAAGAAGAACGAATTGATGTCACTCTTCCAGGTCGTAAAGGCCATTTAGGTTCTAAGCATCCGATTAATATTATTTTAGATGATTTAGAGAACTTCTTCATTGGTATGGGTTATAAGGTTGTTCAAGGTCCAGAAGTTGAAACAGATCACTATGTTTTCGAAATGATGAACTTGCCAAAGGATCACCCAGCTCGTGATATGCAGGCTACATTCTATATTGATGACGAAAACCTTTTAAGAAGTCAAACTTCTGGTGATCAGGCCCGTGTCCTTGAAAAACATGATTTTTCAAAGGGTCCACTTAAGATGGTGGGTCCTGGTAAGGTATACCGTCGTGATGATGACGATGCTACTCACTCTCACCAATTCATGCAAATGGAAGGTTTAGTAATTGATAAAAATATTACTATGAGTGATTTAAAGGGAACTTTGGAATTAATTGCTAAGCATGTCTTTGGTCAAGATCGTGAAATTAGACTTCGTCCAAGTTATTTCCCATTTACCGAACCATCTGTTGAAATGGACGTTTCTTGTTTCAAATGTAATGGTAAGGGATGCGCAATCTGTAAATATACTGGCTGGATTGAAGTTTTAGGTGCCGGTATGGTTCACCCTAATGTTCTTGAAAATGCTGGAGTTGATAGCAATGTCTATGGTGGTTTCGCATTTGGTTTAGGACTTGATCGTTTCGCTATTCTTAAATATGGTGTAACTGATATTCGTGATTTTTACACAAATGATGTTCGTTTCTTAGAACAATTCCGTAAGGAGGAAGATTAATGCTAGTTTCATACAATTGGTTAAAAGATTTTCTTAATATTGATGAAGATCCAAAAGATTTAGCAGAAAAGATTACTCGTACAGGTGTAGAAATTGAATCTGTTATTCATCCAGAAGAAGGTTTAAAGAAAATTGTAGTTGGTCACGTTGTTGACTGTGAAGATATTGAAGGAACTCACCTTCATCTAACCCATGTTGATGTTGGCGAAGATGAACCATTACAAATTGTTTGTGGTGCTCCTAATGTTGCCGCAGGACAAGATGTAATTGTTGCCCTTCATGGTGCAAGAATTGCTGGAAATGAAAAGATTAAGAAGGGTAAAATTCGCGGTATCCAATCTTTTGGTATGATTTGTGGAATGCAAGAAATTGGATTCTCAGATAGTGTTGTTCCTCAAAAATACGTTGATGGAATCTTTGTTTTCCCTGAAGATGCTGATGTAAAACCTGGTCAAGATGTTTATGAAGCTCTTGGCATGGATGACTACATTCTTGATTTTGATATTACTCCAAATCGTGCTGACACCTTATCAATGGAAGGTGCAGCTTACGAAGTAGGTGCAATTGTAGATCAAAAACCAAAGATTGAAGAAGTTGTACTTAAGGCTGATGGCCCTGAATGGACTAATGATTTTGAAGCTAAGGTTGACGAAAAATTAGCCCCTAAGTTTTACTTGAGAAAGGTTTCGGGAGTTAAGATCGCTGAAAGTCCACTTTGGTTGCAAACTCGTCTTTGGAATGCCGGAATTCGTCCAATTAATAATGTTGTTGACGCAACTAATTATGTAATGCTTTTAACTGGTCAACCAATGCATGCTTACGATGCAAGAGCTTTTGCTGATGGTAAACTTGAAGTTAGAAAAGCAAATCAAGGCGAAAAGCTTACTTTATTAAACGATAAAGAAGTAGAACTTGATCCTAATGATATTGTAATTACTGATGGCAAGACTCCAGTGATGATGGCTGGTGTCATGGGTGGAAAGAATTCTGAAGTTGAAGATGATACTACTGATGTAATTCTTGAATCTGCTATTTTTGATGGTACTTTAGTTCGTAAATCAGCCCTGCGTCATGCTAACCGTACCGAAGCTTCAAGTCGTTTTGAAAAAGGCGTTAACTGGGATAATACTCAAAAGGCCCTTGATATGGCAGCAATTTTACTTAGAAATGATGCTAACGGTAATATCAATGAAGGTGAAATTAAAGCAACTGATAAAGATAGAAAACCAGCTGTAGTTAAGACAACTATTTCATACATTAATAAGGTTCTTGGTACTGAATTATCTAGTGATGAAGTGGTTAAGATTTTTGATCGTTTAAACTTTGAAACAGAAGTAAATGGTGATGACTTAACTGTTACTGTTCCAAATAGAAGATGGGATATTGAAATTCCAGCTGACTTAGTTGAAGAAGTTGGTAGAATTTACGGTTATGATAATTTGAAGTCAACTCAACCAGTTTTGCCAACAACTCAAGGTGGATATTCAGAAGATGAAATGAAGATGCGCCGTATTAAGAATATTGTTGAAGGTCAAGGAATGATGGAAGCAATTTCCTATTCATTAACCTCTCCAGAAAAAGCTGTTCGCTATACTTTGAATCCAAAGGCTTTAGTTGAAGTTCAATGGCCACTTAATTCTTCACGTAGTGCTATGCGTCAAAACTTAATGACTGGACTTGTTGATGCAGCTAGTTATAATATGGCTCGTAAACAAAAACAATTGGCACTTTATGAACAGGGTCGCGTATATGATCATGATGGTGGCAATTTCAATGAACATGAACATTTAGCTACTTTATATGCGGGTAATACATTCTCAGATAATTGGCAACATTTAACTCAAAAGATTGATTTCTACTTTGTTAAAGGTCAACTTGAAAACTTATTTACTGCGGTTGGAATTAATCCAGAAGATGTAGAATATCGTGCTACTGAAATTGATGGAATGCACCCAACAAGAACTGCAGCTATGTATCTTGACAATGAATATATTGGTATGATCGGTATGATTGCTCATGCAGTAACTTTAGCAGAAAAAGCTTTACGCGGTGCAGAATTGTACGGCTATGAATTAGATCTTGATGTGCTTGATGAACACCTTCAAAAGGGTATGACTGCTAAGGCTGCACCTAAGTTCCCATCAATTGAACGTGACTTATCAATTTTAGTAAAATCTGATGTTACAAACCAAGAAGTTGAAAATGTTATTAAGTCAAATGCGGGTAAATATTTGAACGATTTACATGTAATTGATGTATATTCAGGTAGTCATATTGAAGAGGGTAAGAAGAGTCTTGCTTACAATTTGGTATTCTTGAATGAAAATGATACTTTGACTGATGACGTTGTTAATAAAGCAATGGAAAAGGTTACAGAAGCACTTCAAGAAGATTTAGAAGCAAAAATTCGTTAATAGTTGACTTTGCCCCAAGAAAACAATATTATGTTTCAGTGCATATAAGTTAAGTAAATATTAAATAAGGAGTTATCTAGAATGGCAGAAAAATCATTTCCAATGACTGCTGAAGGTAAAAAGAAGCTTGAAGCAGAATTAAAGGACTTAAAGTTAGTTAAGCGTCCAGAAGTTATTCAAAGAATAAAGGTTGCACGTTCATTTGGTGACTTGTCAGAAAACTCAGAATACGATGCAGCAAAAGATGAACAAAGTCATTTAGAAGACAGAATTGCGCAAGTTGAAGAAATGCTTAAATATGCGCAAGTTGTTGATGCAGAAGCAGTTGATCCTAATGAAGTATCAGTTGGTAAAACTGTCACTTATACTGAAGTAGGTGAAGATGATCCAGAAACTTACACTATTGTAGGTAGTGATGAATCAGATCCATTAAATGGTAAGATTTCTAATGATTCACCAATTGCACAAGCTTTACTTGGTAAGAAAAAGGGTGAAACAGTTACAATCAATACTCCTGGTGGAAAATTTGATGTCGTAATCAACGAAGTTAAAGCTTAAGAAAAGATCAGGAGGAATATCCTGATCTTTTTTGCTAGAAAGGTTTTTATTATGAGAAAAGTCGGAATAATCGGTATGGGTCATGTTGGTGCAACAGTTGCCTTTACTTTGTTTACTCATGGAATTGCTGATGAATTGGTTTTAATTGATCAGAATGAAAATAAGGTTAATGCAGAATACAATGATCTTCATGACACATTAGCAAGAAACAATACATATGTTAATGTGATTGAACAAGACTGGGATGCCCTAAAAGATGCAGATATTATTGTAACTGCATTTGGTGATATTGCTGCATCAGTTAAAACAGGGGATCGTTTTGCAGAAGTTCCAATTAATGTAAAGAATGCTAAGGAAGTTGGAAAGAAGATTAAAGAAACTGGCTTTGATGGGGTCATTATTAACATTTCTAACCCATGTGATGTTGTTTCTCAAATTTTGCAAGAGGCTACTGGTTTAAAGAAAAATAGAGTATTTGGTACAGGAACATTTCTTGATACTGCCAGAATGCAAAGAATCGTTGGTGAAAAACTAGGTCAAGATCCACGTAACGTAGAAGGATTTGTTCTCGGTGAACATGGTTCATCACAATTTACTGCTTGGTCAACTGTTAGAGTAAATAATAAGATTGCCATGCAATTATTCGATGAAAAGCATCAAGAAGAAATTAGTGAACAATCAAATAAGAATGCATTTATCGTTGCTAAGGGTAAGGGCTACACGAGCTATGCAATTGCTACTTGTGCAGTTCGTTTAATTCAAGCAGTATTTAGTGACGCACGCTTATACTGCCCAGTATCAACATATAATCCTGAATTCAGAACTTATATTGGATATCCCGCTATTGTTGGACGTGATGGAATTGAAGAATTGATCGAACTTAATTTGACAAGTGAAGAACATGAAAAGCTTGAAAGTTCAGCTGAAAAAATTAAAGAAACTGTTGATAAGAATAGATAAATAAAAACAAAAAATGACGAGGAAATTTTTCCTCGTCATTTTTATTTTGGCTAAAATTATTATCTATCTTCGTGATTAGTGAAGTAACGGTAGTCCTTACTCTTGTCGTAGATAACACCGCGAGCGTTTTCACCGTTTGAAACTGAGAAAACAGCATCTGGATATTTATTCTTAACTTCGTCTTCGATTAAGCCACGCATCATTTTATTGTTTGCTAAAACAGAACCAGTTAAAGCAATCTTCATTGGTTTAGGATCTTCATAGCGATCAAGACCAATGATAATATCACGAGCTAAAAGATGAGCTTGATCTTTAATAACTGCTGTAGCATGTTTATCACCGCTATCTGCAAGCTTAGCAACGTGAACAGCCATACCAGCAACATCTGGATTTTCCATCTTGTAGAACTTAGCGTTACATTCGTCCATATGTTCAACGCCAAAAAGCTTAGTGAACATAGGAATAAGTCCGTTTTCTTCACGCTTGTCCCAGCTAAGAAGAGCAGATTTCATTGCAGCAACAGAGATTGCATAACCTGAACCTTCATCGCCTAAGATATTACCGTAACCACCAACGGCTATTAAATGTCCATCTTGCAAACCGTTGTAAACAGAACCAGTACCTGCGATTACTAAAGCACCATCATCACCTTCAAGACCACTGTAAAGGGCTAAAAGTGAGTCGGTAATTGCTCTAGTAGGTAAGTTATTGATTCTTGATGAAATTGTTGCAGCAACTTCTGGAGCATTACCAACAACTGATAAACCAGCAATTCCGACTAAAACACGCATACAGTCGCCATCAATCTTGTCTAATAATTCATTGATAACTTCTGAAATATTGTTAATTCCGCCTTCGTAATTAGCATTGATTTGACCTGGGCCACCTTCAGCGCGACCAAGTTCATTGCCATTCATATCATATGCGATTGCAGTGGAGTGAGTACCACCAGCATCGACACCAATTTGGTATTTAAGAGCCATTGTCTACTCTTCTTTCTATTTAAATTTTGTTAACGATTTCATTTTATTACAAATGCATAGACCTAGTCTAGTGCCAAAATAATTTTAGAAATACTAAACTCATTAATGATATCAAAATTCCTAGTAGTAATGCAAATGGAATGTATATGAAGATTAATTGATGAGATCCCTTTTGCAATTTGGCACTTAAAAAAGTATTTGCGAAAAGACCTTTATGAAGTAAATTTCCATTATCAAAAATCAGCCAATTTTTGCTATATGGAATTGTAGTATTTAAAATTTTAGTTTCCTTAGTTGAAAAGCTATTTGTTCTAAGTAACAGTGGATTAACTTGATGAGTAATGGGTTGATTTTGATTAAAACGTGTTAGAACTTTATCCATTTCATTAAGATTAAGTTGCCATAATTTTAAGTCGCTTAAATCTAGATTAGTCGCCTTTAGAACGAATTTAATTTTTAAATGAGAACTTGTTTGATAGTTACTAATATTGATTAAACGTGTTTGATCATCACGCATTGATAGGTCATATTCTTGATTATTGATGTAGAGACTAACTGAATTTTCATTTAAACTAGCAGGCAATTGCAAATAATATGAGTCATTTCTGTTAGCTTGATAATTGAATGTAATGTTTGGATTATTAGCATTCTTCTTCCAGTTATATAGCTGACGATTATTAGGTAAGAAAGATACTCCAGAAGTTTTGGGAGAATTTAAAGTAATTTCTTTAAAAAGACTAGAAGTTGAACCCGTAATTTTCTTAAATAGAAGTTCCTGATTGTAAATAGGATCATCAGCCATCCAATTAAGTGAAGATGAAGATATATTACTCAAGAATGCTAAGGGTAAGGAAGTATTATTTTTATTTAAAATGAGCTGAGAAAAATCTTTTACAATTGGATATTTATTGGTATCAGGTCTTTGGTTGTTATTATTAAACTGCATTTTGGCCTTTTCGTTGATATTATCTCGAATATAATTTGGCTTAAGATAATATTTGATCCCCAGTAAAGAATCTGTCAATAAAGTCCCACCATTATTGGTTACCGAGTTACTATTATGAATATATCCAAGTGAAGAAAGTAACTTTAAACTTTTAGCATCCGTAATCGAATTAAAACTTGTTATACCGTTGTAGTTACTAGTAAAAGGATCGTCATCCGAACGATAGAAAGTTTTTTCAACTCGGTAAAAATTTTTATCTTTTTTATTTAGATAATTGGTAGTTTCAGAACTATTAATTAAGTAATTTTGATAGTCGCGATTTTCTTGGTAAGAAAGATTATTTAATGAAAAAATTAAATTTGCAACCATTTCTACACATACAATTGTGTATAAAAAGACACCCGCAAATTTATTTTTGGTAAAGATAAAAAGTAAAAAGAGTAGACCTCCGAAAATGAAGGCGGCTGAAATGATAATATTTGTATCGTTGATAAATGTAAAGTCGTTTTGAAAGAAAATCCAGTAAAGAATTAATCCAAGACCAATCAAAGATAAGATAATATTAGAAATCCAAGATAAATCTTCTTCAGTAGATAGAAAATTAATTACTAAATTTAGGGCAAAGAAAATCAGTACAAAGCTAAAGCGAGCAGGATACCAGATAGGAAATTGTCCCATGTGCCATAACAAAACTAATGGTGAGAAAATTGTAGATAGTAGCAAAAATAGCAATAAAATACCATTGGCCATTTTATTTTTCCAATTGATTTTTTTGGAGAAGAAATAGGCAATAGTTAATAAAGTTAATGGCAAGGAAATGAAAATGTTTGGTAGTCCTTTTTCCATTTCATGAAAGTTATAAGAACCATCAATTAATTTGCTTAATTCATCAAATGGTTGATATTGTAAAGAAAAGTCCCAGGTAGCTCCGCCACTAACCTTGCCTGCTAATAATTCAAAAAAGACAGGTAATAAAATAAATGCCGCTAGAAATGAGGCCAAGATACTATTTAAAAGATATCTCTTAATGAGTGGGAAACGATCTTTTGAAGGAAAAAAGAAAATTTTGCTTAAAAAATATAAAAATCCAAAGAGTAAAGCCATGTAACCTGTATAAAAATTAGTTATCCAAAGAGCAAAGGTTACTAAAATTAAATGATTTTTCTTTTTAGCCAATGTTTGATCAATTGCATCAATTAAAAGAGGTAACAAAATTAATGAATCGAGCCACATCAAATTAATATGGTTGGCAATTACATATCCTGACAAGGCATAGGCAATACTTGCAGTTAAGGCATAAGTATTTTTAACTGATCCATGCCTTTTCCAATAATAAAAAGAACTTAGTCCAATACTTCCGATCTTTAAAGAAATCAATAATAAGATAGCAAAGGGAAGATATTTAATTGGAAATAAAAATAGAATTAAATTAAAGGGACTAAAAAGGTAGTATGCATCAACTCCGATCATTGAATTACCTAAACCGTTACTAAAACTATAAATTAGGTTTAGAGAATCGGTGAAAAGATTTTTTCTTAAAAAAGCCAATAAATCAACATATTGCTGTCCAAGATCAACCGTTAAGATGTTAAAATTGTTACATGCAAAATAAAGATAGAATACTGCCATTGGAATAATAAAACTAATCCAATATGGCCATGAATTTTTATTGAAGAATTTTTGGATGAATTTTTTAAAATTTATTTGTATCATCTTAAAATTTCTCAAAGCTCCTTTCACAAGCATAGAATTAAAGCTTGCTTTTTGTTAAAATAGTTGCAGTTTAGTGAGGGACGATATACGTGAATAATTTTTTTAGAAAAAACAGTGGTACTGGCTCTAATAAGCAGTCCTCTACACCAATTAGAATGAGAATCATCCTTGGGATAATTTTTGTATTGTTTGCGCTGCTAATTGCTCAATTGGCTTATTTGCAGCTTGCATATGGTTCACGCTTTAAAGCTGAAGTTGCAAAAAGTGATTCCAATGTGGTTTCAAATCAAGTGCCTCGAGGGGTAATGTATGACGCTAAAGGGCGAGTCCTAGTTGGAAATAAGGCCAATAACGCGATTACTTACACCAAGAGTACGGGAACTAGCACCAGTCAGATTTATAAGATCTCAAATGCTTTAAGTAATTATATTAGCATTACTGATGAGAAGCCGACTGAAGAACAATTAGCTGAATACTATTTAGCAGATCAAGCTAATTCTACTAAAATCACCAATAAATTGCCAAAGTCAAAGACAAATAGTCAAATTTTAACTACTCAGGAAATTAATCAGAATATGATTGATGAAGTTAAAAAAGAAAATATTAAGTTTACGGCTCGTCAAAAGACTGCGGCCTTAATCTTTAATAAGATCTCAGGTGCCTATACTTTGTCAACGATTTATGTTAAGAATAAGGATTTAACCGACAGAGAAATTGCTCAAGTTGGTGAACACTTATCTGAACTTCCTGGCGTTGGTATTGGTACTGACTGGGAAAGATCATATCCTAACGGATCATCAATCCAAAGTATTATCGGTTCAGTTTCAACTGAAAAATCTGGTTTACCAAGTGATAACTTGCAATACTATTTGTCACAAGGATATTCTCGTAACGATCGTGTTGGTACATCATATCTTGAAAAAGAATATGAACCTCTATTAAAGGGTAGTAAATCAACTAGCGAAGTTACGACAAAGAGTAATGGTGATATCCAGCAAACCAAGACAGTTTATAAAGGTGAAGCTGGAGCGAGTTTGATGTTAACAATTGATGCTAAGTATCAAAAAGAAGTTCAAGCAAGTTTAAAGCGAATTTATAACAATGCAGTTGCAGCAGGTGCCGCTCGTTACTCAAATGGAGCCTACGCTGTTGCAATGGATCCAAAAACTGGAGCCTTGCGTGCAGTTGCTGGTTTGAGTCGTAATCCAAAGACTAATAAGATTGTTGATAATGCCTTAGGCGTAATTAATCAATCATACGTAATGGGATCTGTTGTTAAGGGGGCAACTGTATCTGGTGGTTTGATGAACAATGTCATTACGCCAACTAACAACACTTTACCAGATACACCAATTTACTTACCAGGTTCAGCGGTTAAAAAATCTGTTTATCCAATTGGAACTTTCGGCTCATTGGATGCAGAAAGTGCTTTGGAAGTTTCAAGTAACATTTATATGATGCAACTTGCTTTAAAATGGGTACATGCAAAATACGTCCCTAAGCAATTTATTTCAATGCCGAATGATTCATTTGATGTTTTACGTCGAAACTTTAGTATGTTTGGTTTAGGTCAAAAGACTGGAGTAGACTTACCGGGAGAAGTTTCAGGTATTGAAGGTCAAAGTTTTGATGATCAAGGTAGAATTCGTTCAGGTTCACTTCTTGACTTGGCATATGGTAACTTTGATGCTTATACACCAATTCAATTAGTTCAATATGTTTCAACAATTGCTAATGGTGGATACCGTATGCAACCATATATTGTTCAATCAGTTGGTAAAACTGGTAGGGATGGTAAGAAGATTTATATTAATTACAATAAGAGGCCAAATGTTCAACAACAAATTCCATGGACTAAGGCTGAACTTAATGTAGTTCAAGAAGGTTTCTGGAGAGTTGTGCATGGTACTAATGGTTGGGGTACTGCCCACCCTCTTAAGAATGTGAAACCTTCAATTTCAGGTAAGACTGGTACTGCTCAGACTTTCTACTATGATCCTGATCATCCTAACCGTAAGAATCCACCTGAATTAATTAACGCTACCTTTGTTGGTTATGCTCCATCTAAGAATCCACAACTTGCAATTGCAGTTGTTTTCCCAGGTTTAGATCCTGATTTAGAAGGTACATATACTTTGCAAGTAGCCAAGGAAATGGTTCAAGATTACTTTAAACTACACAAGTATTAAAAAGTACTGGTCAAATGGCTTGAAAAATGCTATTCTAATACAGTCAGAATATAAAAAATGTAGGTGGTGAAAGAAATGGCAGATAACATCATTTTGGAATGCACCGAATGTGGCGATAGAAGTTACTTATCTAAGAAGAACAAGCGTAAGCATCCGGAACGTTTAAGTTTAAAGAAGTATTGCCCTGTTGAAAGACACGTAACACTTCACCGTGAAACTAAGTAATAACTTTAAGATAGCAGGTTGATGCCTGCTATTTTTTTGTATCAACCGATAAATTTAAAATGCAAGAAAAGATAGAATTTAGAAAAAATCAAAAAGAGTTATTGAAGGCTTTTTCGTTAACAGAAAAAAAGAAAATTGAAGATAGGCTTATAACCGAAAAGTTAATGGCCACAAATGCCATAGCTGAGAGTCAAACAATTGGTATTACTTCTTCTTTACCGATTGAAGTTGACACTTCAGAAATAATTGCGAGTTTGTGGGATGCAGGAAAAGAAGTTTACCTTGCAAGAGCAAATTCTGATCATAGTCAAGATTTCTTGAAATATACTTATCGATCAAAAATTGTTAAATCAAAATTTGGCGTTGAAGAAATTGGCGATAAAAATGCAGAGATTAATAATGATCTTGATTTGATTATTGTACCTGGATTAGCTTTTTCAATTGAAGGCCATGAAAGATTAGGCTTTGGTGGTGGCCATTATGATCGTTTTTTAGCTAAGCATCCGAATTCCAAAACGATTGCTCTTGCCAATTCAAGAATGATTTATGAAAAGCCGGTCTGGCCGATTGAAAAGACTGATATTCCGATTCAAGCAATTGTAACAACAAGTAAAATATATTATTAGAAAAGAGGCTACTATGAATAGAAGAATTAAATTCTCAGATGCTTATATGACATTTGGAATCTTAATTGTCTTATTGGCAGTATTTATTGCAGAAATATTTTTAGGTGGATCAGAAAATACTGCCACGCTTTATAAAATGGGAGCTATGAGTAACTATACTGTTGTTGCTGGTGGACAATGGTGGAGACTGTTTACAGCTCAATTTGTACATATTGGTGTTTTACATTTGGTTTCAAATGCTGTGATCATTTATTACATGGGAATGTACATGGAGCCGTTACTTGGTCACTTTAAGTTTTTGGTAATTTATCTTTTGTCAGGTGTAGGCGGCAATTTGTTGAGTCTAGCATTTGGTAGCGATGCAGCAATTAGTGCAGGTGCTTCGACAGCTTTATTTGGGCTCTTTGGTGCAATGACTGTGGTAGGGATTAGAAACCGTAATAATCCAGTTATTGCTTATTTGGGTCGTCAAGCATTTGTTTTGGCCCTGATCAATATTGCATTTGACTTATTTATGCCAGGTATTGATATTCAAGGACACATTGGTGGATTCGTTGCTGGATTCTTATTGGAATTTGTATTAGGTGATGCTATTAAAAATGAATATAATATCAAATGGCGAGTATTAGCCGGTGTAGCATTAATCATATATGTTGTTTTAACAGTAAGACGTGGAATGGTAATTAGTTTCTAATGAAGACTTTATATGATGTTCAACAACTTTTAAAAAAATATGGAATTTTTGTTCATGTTGGAAAAAGAATTTGGGATATTGAGTTAATGGCTCTTGAACTCGACAATATTGATAAAGCGGGTTTAATCGATAAGCATGATTACTTAGTTGCTAAACTCATTTTGAAACATGAGCATGAAATCGAGGAACAAAACCAAAAAGATGGGAAAAATGAATAGCGTCAAAATTATTTTAGCGGTATCATTATTACTATCGTAAGTTTTTAGAGGGGCGTTATTTATGTCAAATTTTTTAATTATCTTAGATGTTATTTTACTCGCAATTATTTTAGTATTTGCTGGTATTTGGCTTTGGAATAGAATCCAAGCCAAGAGGATTGGTGGTCAGCTAAGCAATGAAGAATTTAAGCAAGGGATGAGAAAGGCCCAAATCGTCGATTTAAGAGAAAAAGAACCTTTCAAGCGTAAACATATTGATGGTGCGCGTAATTTGCCTTATACGATGCTTAAGTATCAATTCAATGAACTTCGTCCAGACTTGCCAGTTTACCTTTACTCTGATTCATTAACTGTGACCTTACGTGCAGCAAGACTATTGAAAAAGAATGGTTTTAGTTCAATTCACTACTTAAAAAATGGATTTGAACAATGGGATGGACGTACTAAGGCTTCTAAATATTAATAAAAAAGCTTGAGTAGAAATACCCAAGCTTTTTGTCTATTTTTAGCAATAAAGGAAAGAAAATATGCAAAAAGTATTAGCGATTGTTGGTCCGACAGCTGTGGGAAAAACGAGTTTAGGAATTGATTTGGCAAAAAAATTAAATGCTGAGATTGTTTCTGGAGATTCCATGCAGGTTTACCAAGAAGTATCAATCGGAACAGCAAAGGCGACAGAGGATGAAAGAGCTCAAGTTAAGCATTACATGGTTGATACGCGATCAATTTTTGAAGAATATTCTGTAAAAGATTTTGTTGATCAAGCAACTGAGGCAATTACTGAAATCGGTCAGAAAAATAAATTGCCAATTATTGTAGGAGGTACCGGTTTTTACGTTAATGCTTTACTGAATAAAATGCAGCTAGGTGAAAAGACCCCAGAAGAGACAAGTGTTACCAAAAAGTGGGAAGATTTTCTTCAAGAGAACGGTCCTCAAAAAATTTGGGAAGTATTAAATGAAAAAGATCCAGCAGCAGCAGAGAAGATACCGGTTGCTAATGCCAGAAGAACGTTAAGGGCATTGACTGTAATTGATCGAACAGGTAAAAAGTTTTCTGAGCAACAAGAAAAAATTGAACCGAGATATGATTATTTGATTATTGGTTTAAATTCTAATCGGGATGAAATATACGACCGCATTAATTTAAGAGTTGATCAAATGATGGAGCAAGGCCTGCTTGATGAAGCCAAATATGTTTATGAAAATAAAGATCGCGCACATCAGGCGCTACAAGCAATTGCTTACAAAGAATTCTTTCCGTATTTTGAAAAAGAGGAAACTTTAGAAGAAAGCGTAAATCAATTAAAAACAGCATCGCGTCGCTACGCTAAAAGACAGTTAACGTATTTTAGAAATAAGTTACCGGTTAAATGGTTTGATCCCTTACATGATGAAAATTGTGAGGAAAAAATTTTGAAAACTGTAAATAATTGGTTAGGTAAGTAATTATGGTGTGGTCTAGACTATGCCTATATGAAAAACATAAATGATAATAAATTAATAAATTTAGAATATAATTCCGCTAATTTGCTTTAGGAACAGGTTTTTGCGCCCAAAAATAAAAAGATTAAATAAGTATAAAGAAAGATATTTTCTCTTAGACCAATTTGACAACTTCTAATTGGTCTGCTATCATGATGAAAGTTCTATGAAAGAATAATTTAATCTAGAACGATTTAATTAATAGTTATTTGATTTTTTAGGTGGAAACTATGAGTAAAACAGTTACAGCAGAAGATATTAGAAAAAGTGTTGAAGATAATGATGTGCGCTTTTTAAGATTAAGCTTTACTGACATCGATGGTAAGCTTAAAGCAGTTGAAGTGCCAAAGAGTCAACTTGATAAAGTCTTGACTAATGATATTCGTTTCGATGGTTCTTCAATCGATGGCTTTGTAAGAATTGAAGAAAGTGACATGGTTTTATATCCAGACTTTTCAACTTGGTCAGTATTACCATGGTCTGATAATCGTGGCGGCAAGATTGGTCGCTTGACTTGTTCAGTTCACAAGACTAATGGTGAACCTTTTGAAGGTGATCCAAGAAATAACTTGAAGCGTGTACTTAAAGAAATGAAAGATATGGGCTTCAGTGATTTTGAAATTGGTTTTGAAGCAGAATTCCATTTATTCAAGCTTGATGAAAATGGTAATTGGACTACTGAAGTTCCTGATGAAGCCTCATACTTCGATATGCCATCAGATGATGAAGGTGCAAGATGTCGTCGTGATATTGTTGAAACTTTAGAAAGTATTGGTTTTGAAGTTGAAGCGGCTCACCATGAAGTTGGTCGCGGTCAACAAGAAATTGACTTTAAGTTTGATGATGCTTTAACTACCGCAGACCGTGTCCAAGTATTCAAGATGGTTGTTCGTGAAGTTGCTAGAAAGCATGGCTTATATGCAACATTTATGGCTAAACCACTTCAAGGTGAAGCTGGTAACGGAATGCACAACAACATGTCACTCTTCAAAGATGGCAAGAATGCATTTTACTCAAAGGATGGCGAATACCACCTTTCAGATACAGCTTTGTACTTCTTAAATGGTATTTTGGAACATGCTCGTGCAATTACAGCAATTGCCAACCCAACTGTTAACTCATACAAGAGACTTATTCCTGGTTTTGAAGCTCCTGTTTACATTTCATGGGCAACTAAGAACCGTTCACCACTTGTTCGTATTCCAGATGCTAATGAAGTTGGTACTCGTCTTGAAATGCGTTCTGCTGATCCAACTGCTAACCCATATCTACTTCTTGCCGCATGCTTAACTGCTGGTTTACAAGGTATCAAGGAAGCCAAGATGCCAATGGATCCAATTACTTCAAATGTCTTTGAAATGACAGAAGAAGAAAGAGCTAAGCACGGCATTAAGCCACTTCCTTCAACTCTTCACAACGCTGTTAAGGCATTTAAGGAAGATGAATTGATTCAAAGTGCTTTGGGTGAACACTTAACTAAGAGCTTCATTGAATCAAAGAATTTAGAATGGGCACAATACAACCAATCCGTTTCCGATTGGGAAAGAAATCGTTACATGGGTTATTAATTTAAAGAATTTTAAGCACAAAGAGATGGTCTATATTTATAGATCATCTCTTTTTTTTGCTGTGAATTTAAATGAAAAAATAATATTCAAATACGAATATTTAACCATTTCTTCTTAAATTATATGCACAATATGAGTCGAGATGATTCTGTTTATTATTTTTAATAACAGTATCAATTTTGTAATAGGGAACATGGGAGTTTAGAATGAAGAAAAATTTCAAAATTACAAGTTTAACCGCTGCTGCATTAGCATCAGTTGTATTAGCTAATACAAATTTCAATAATAACGTTAAGGCTGCAGATGCTGCTCAAAGTGAAAAGACTGTAGCTGCTAAGAAGGAACAATCACCTGAAGAACAAGCTAAGTCAAATATCGATAACGCACAAAAGGAAGTTAATGATACACAAAAAAGTGTTGATTTTTCAAAGGCTGGTTTAGAAAAGGCTAAGGCGGAAGTCGTAAAGCCGGATCAAACATATCAAGATCAAAAGACTAAGACTGATAAGGCTAATGATGATGCTAAAAATAAGAAAAATGCCTGGGATGAAGCTGTCAAGAAGCAAAATGATGCCCAAAAGTTAGATGATGAAGCTACTCCAGAAGCGATTGATAAGGCAAAGCAAGCCGTAACTGATAAAAATTCTGAAATTAGCAAAAAACAGCAAGATGTAGAGAAAGCTCAAGCAAAGCAAGGTGCGGCGCAAAAAGCTGTTGATGATGCTGAAGCCGATGTAAGTAAGAAGCAAGCAGCTGTGACTGATGCACAAAATGCTAAAAAGAATGCGGATACGCAAGTTGCAAATGCTCAAGATGCTTTGAAAGGTACAGGTATTAATGAAGCAGCAAAAAAATTAAAAGATGCCAATACATCGGTTAAAAATGATGAAGATGCTATTTCTAATATTAAGAAAGATATAGCAACTAAAACTGCAGATAAAACAGCTAAGTCAGATGCTAAATCAAATGCCGAAGAGGCAAAGCAAACTGCTGAGCAAGATAAGCAAAGTGCTCAAAAAGACTATGATTCAAAGAAAAGTATTAGTGATAAAGCTAACACTGCAGTAAAGGCAAAGCAAGAAGAAATTGATAAAGTAAAAAGTAAGCTAAATTCGTTAAAAGAATTAAGTCAAAATACTATTAATATTGGTGATAAAGATGCATTCTTGCAAGCATTTGTTGATTATGGTGTTGATAATAAGTTATCTGACAAAGATATAGCTAACATTAATAGAGTTCGTAGCTTAAATAGATTTATTCATTCGGAATCTGATAAACATGAGAAAGTAGATTTAAATAACCTTACTGATCAACAGTTACAAGAAATATCTTTATTCACCTCAGACATTTTATCTAAAGTTAGAAATCAGCTGGGGTTAAATGTTGCTGATGACCAAGTGACAGATGGATCTATAGATATCGCTAAAAAGATAGCACAAAGATATCAAGATGACTTTAAAGCTGGAAAATGGCAAGGTGATTGGCATGATTCTTATGGTATAAATGATGTTGCTAATAAAAATGGATTGAGACCTAATAAGGCTAGTGATGGAACTTTAGATTCAGTTGATCAACCATTAGAAGATATGTCTAGTGCATATTATCGGGATAAAGTAATTACAATGGATAGATTGAAAGGAGATATTTATGATTCTCTTTTAAATATGATATTATCAGCAGGCAATGGTATTACTCATCCAGGTGGAACTTCAACTTATGAAATGGAACATTCGGCAGGATTATTAGGATTTACTATTCCGAGCGTTGAAAGTATTAATAATGAGAAAGAAACTTATGAATTTTTCTTAAATACAACGAAAAATGAAAAGCCGACATATCCTGGAGGTCAGTTAATATATTATGAGGATGGAAATAAGTATACTAAGGATGAATATATTGATTTTTTAAATAGTAAAATAAGAAAATTAGATACTAAACTTCAACAGGTAGAAAACAAAACTTATCGTCCTCAAAAAGATGACATTGAAAATATTCAGTATGTAGCTGTAATACCAACTTATTTCAATGGTGCCGACTTATTTACGGAGTTTCACTTTATTAATATTTCATCAGATCAAATATTAAAGAATAAAGATTCTTATGAAAAGTCAATTCCATCATATAAGGATCAAATAGTAACGGCTACTAATCAGATAACTTCTTTATCCAATAACCTTGAGAAGCTAACTGCTGATGCTCAAGAAAAGCAACAGCAAACTGATCTTGCTAAGTCTGCACTAGATCAAAAGAATCAAATAGCTCAGGATAAACTAGAGAAATTTACCCAGGCAAATACAGATTATCAAGCTGCAGTGAATGCTTTACAAAGCGCTATTAATCATGAACAAGAATTACAAGATGCTTATAAGCAACATCAAAGTATTCAACAAGAAGCACAAAAAAGATATAAAAAGTTAACGGCTTCTAACGAAGAAAAAGCCAAAAACTTGGAAACTGCAAAAGAAGTACAAACTAAGGCTGCTCAAGAAGTTGAAGCTGCAAAGACAGCCTTAGATACCGCTAAGGATAGTTTAGCCAGTGCTAAAAAGGCCCAATTAGATTTAGCTACCGATATTGCTAATAAACAAAAAGCAGTTGGCAATGCTCAAACTGAATTAGTAAAATTACAAGCTCGTCAATCTCAACTTGAGGGTGCTCATCAAGCATTAGCTGATGCTAAAATTACTACTCAAAAAGCTAAAAAGGACTATGATACTGCAAATAAAGTAGCAGATGAAGCCAAGACTCAACTTGATGCACTTAAACCAGCTAAGGATGCTGCTGATGCGAAAGTAAAGGATGCAGAAGGTAAATATGATCAGGCTGTAGCTAAATTAAATACTGCCAAAGATAAATTAGATCATGCTAAGCAAGTTCTTTACGACCTTGAACATCCAGCTATCTATTTAGATGACGCTTCTGAAGTTCAAAAGCCTCAAACTCAAAAGACCGTCAACACTTTAAATAATGAAGTTGAAAAGACTACTCCGACTATCAAGAAGTCAACTTCAGTTAAGATTGAATTTATTCATAATTCTTACGTTTATACGCTTCAAGGTAAGATTGTAAAGCGTCACGGCAAGAGATACTTGATTAGAAAAGGTCACAAGGCTGTAGCTCTTCACAATGCCAAGATTGTCAAGATTAACGGTAAGAAGTTCTACCAAATTGCTAAGAACGAATACGTTAAGGTTGTTAATACAGTAACTGCAACTAAGAAGATTAATGTTAAGGCTGTAGTTAAGGGTAAGAAGAACCACAAGTTAAGAACTTATTCATCAATGGGTAAGCTTAGTCGCCATTACGTATATGGTCAAAGAACTTACAAGTTTACTGCTAAGAAGGAAATTAAAGGTAGGACTTACTACAAGGTATCTGGTAAGAATGAATGGGTACCAGCAAGCAAGTTAACTTTGAAATAATTTGAATAGCTTAAATAATTAATCATGAAAAGAAGATCTATATGCGAATATAATCGTACATAAGATCTTCTTTTTTATTTGTGATCGTTTACATTAAAAATTTTTACTTACGAAGAGGAAGTTTTTCTGGTATAGTGATCAACGTCGCTAAAAAAGGGAGGAATTTTCTTTAATGAGTAATACACAAAAAAGTGGAATGAGAGCTCGTGTCGATGTAAAGAATCCATGGCTCGCAATTCTTCCGTTATTGTTGGGGTCATTTGTAGGTATGTTTAGTGAAACAGCCTTAAATGTTGCTTTACCTCAACTTATGAAGGCCTTACATGTAGGTGAAGGTTCAGTTCAATGGCTAGTTACAGGTTACATGCTTGTTATCGGTATTGTTTTACCTCTTTCTGGCCTGCTTACTAGATGGTTTTCAACTAGAAAATTAGTTATTTTTGGTTTGTGTGCCTTTATCGTGGGTTCACTTATTTCAGGCTTCGGAGTTAACTTCGCTATGGTATTAGTGGGGAGAATGATCCAAGGTATCGGAACCGGGATTATCTTACCACTTATGTTTACTGTTGCAATGCTTATTTTTCCACCTAATAAGTTGGGAACAGTTAACGGTATCTTAGCTTTAGTTATTATGTTTGCGCCAGCCATTGGTCCGGTAGTTACTGGATTTATCTTGGCTGCAGGTTCTTGGAATGCTGTATTCTTCTCATTCGTAGTATTATTGGTTATTGCTTTAATATTGGCTATTCCATTTGTGAAGAATGTAAACCAACTAACTAAGACTAAAATTGATTTTCTTTCAATTCTTCTTTCAGTTGTCGCCTTTTCGGGTCTTATTGCAGGAACAAGCTTTGCTAGTCATTCAGGCTGGACTTCCCCAAAAGTACTAATCACTCTTTTAGTAGGTGTATTAGCTCTTATTTGGTATGTTAGAAGACAGCTTACAATCGACAATCCAGTTTTAAATTTACGTGTGTTTAGATACCGTAACTTTATGTTGGGTGCAATTTTAATTATGATTGACTTCGGTATGAATTTGTCTGTAATGTACTTGTTGCCTCAATATTTGCAAAATGGTTTGTTAGTATCTGTAGCGCTAACAGGAATTATTATGTTACCTGGTGGTTTGGTAACTGCCGCAACTTCAGCTGTAGCAGGAAGATTATACGACAACTTTGGTGCTAAATGGCCTGCAAGATTGGGATTCTTAATTGCTGCAGTAGGTGCAGTATTATTTGCATTTGTTACTACCGACAGTCCAATTTGGTATGTAATCTTAGCTCATATTATCGTGATGATTGGTGCTCCACTTGCTTTATCACCATCACAAACATCAGCTTTGAACTCACTTAAAGGCATTGAATCAGCCGATGGTTCAGCTATTTTGAATACTATTCAACAAATTGTTGGTGCCTTGATTACTGCAATTGTTACTAGTTTTTTAACTATCGGAAAGAATTCAGTAAGTGGTTCAATGGCATTTAAGTTTACTAATGGTATTCATTACGGTATTTACTTTACCATTGCTTTAGCAATTATGGGCTTTATCGTTGCTTTATTTGTTAAAGATGATGGTAAAGAAGATTAAAAAGATTGACTTTATTGTAGAGTATTAAATATAACCGTAATAACTTAGATCAAAATAAATAAGGATGAGTGCATAAACTCATCCTTTTTACTTGGCAAATTTTGTTAAAACATTTCTTATAAGATATTTACATCGACTGAAATAAAGCATTAAATATTATAAGGAAGTATTAGAGGAGGAAACAAACAATGACATTACCTTTTAAAGCGGTGGCCGTTGATATGGATGGAACTTTCTTAGATGATCGTAAACAATATAACCATGAACAGTTTGATAAGTTGTTAACTGAATTTGAAAAAAGAGGAGTTCACTTTATTGTCGCTTCAGGACGTCCTTATGCCCGTCTTAAAGAGGATTTCAAAGACTTTGCTGATCGAATGGACTTCGTAACTGCAAATGGTTCAAGACTTATTCTTGAAGGTAAAGAAGCTGCTGTTTATCCATTTAAGCGAGAAGATATGCTTGAATTAATTGCACAAGTTCAAGCCAAGTATGGGAAAATGGCAACTATGGTCTTTGAAAGAGAAATGGCATACCTCCATAGTGAAGTTGCTAAGCAAGAAAGAGACTTTTTGGCTTATTTTGCCGGTGCAAGCACAGTAATCGATGATTGGAATGATTTACCAAAGGATGATATTATTCAAGTTACTTTTGGGATGGATAGTAATCATGCAAAGGACATTGAAAAAGCATTTAATGATACTCATTCAAATAAGATAGTTGCTTTTGCTTCTGCTAATATGGCAATTGACGTGAATGTTGCAGGGGTTAATAAGGGTTCAGGATTAAAGAGACTTTTAGAAAAGCTTGACATGACTGGTGACGATTTAATTGCCTTTGGTGATGGTGGTAATGATATTGATATGCTTGACTTTGCTAAATATTCATATGCTATGGATAATGGTATGGATGAAGTGAAAAAGCATGCAAGCTACATTGCTCCTGCTAACACCGAAAATGGAGTATTTAGAGTACTTCAAAAGTATTTAGATGAAAATTAATTGAGTAACTGCCGATTTTTCGACAGTTTTTATTTTGAATTCGTTTGCATAAAAATTTTTACTTACGAAAAAAATTTATTTCTGGTATTGTAATCATTGTCGTGAAAAGGAGAAGGAGAATTACATGCCAACTAATAAAAAAGAAGGACTTATTTTTACTTGTTTAATGTGCTCAATGATGGTGCTCGGAATGAGTGCTTGGAACTTATTTATCAATAATGCTTTTGAATGGTCACACTTAGCATTAGGATTCTTGCCGGGATTCATCGTTGCCGGTTTGCTTGATATTTTACTTGTTGGACCAATCGCTAAGAAGATCGCATTTTCAGTTTTACCAGAAAATATTGAAAGAAAGATTTTTATTGCATTAACTATTTCTGGTTTGATGGTTTTAGGAATGGTTTCTTTCATGTCTATTTATGGAATCGTAGTAAATGGCGCAGAATTCACTATTTCAAATTATGCTAGAACTTGGGGAATGAACTTTATCATGGCTTTACCACTCAATTTGATTATTGTAGGACCAATTTCTCGAGCAATTTTAGGCAAAGTTCAAGCTAACTCAGTTCCAGTTGAGGCTTCAGCTGAATAAAATTAAGTATGATGCTATTTAGCATCGTATTTTTTTACTTAAAAATGTACAATAGTAATAAGAAGTTATTTGAAAGAAGGATAAATAATGGCAGACGAAATTACTGTTAACTTTCAAGCTAAGAACCCAAGTGGAATTAAACTCTTGAATCGTTTGTACGATGCTCACTTAGTATTAAATGATATTGGCGTTCGCTTAGATGACGAAATTACTAATGAAAAAGAATTAACTGTACCAAATCAAGAAGATGTTAATAACTTAAATGATGTTTTTGGAAAGTCAGTTCAAACTTTCACTGATATTACTGATGCTTATGGTGATGTTAATCAATTCGCCGATAACTTTGGTGATGAAACTAAGAACTTTGCAGAAAAGTTACTAACTGAAATGATTGACTTTAACAATGGTATTGCTGATATTGGCGATACTGAAGGCGGACTTGCTGCTTACGATGATGACAAGTTAAATGATTGGGTAAATCAAATGATGGGTGATATTGTAGCAACAAACGAAAGCTTTAGTAATCTTATTAAAGATAATAAAGATTAATAGGTAATATTCAATACATGGACCTTCAGGCAGGGATGCTTGGAGGTCTTTTTGAATTTGATATCAAAAGTGGGCAAATATGATGGAATTATTCATAATGAGTAAAAATATGATATTATATCTCAGATTGTAATTGTGATGGAAGAGGTATTAAATAATGAAAATCAAAAAGGTTCTTTTAGGTTTAGTTTTTGTGTTGGGTGTTGTGGCTGTTTTTACGGTTATGCTCAAGCAAGTGAATGCAGCATCTGATGAACAAACTGTTGCAGTGATCGGTGAATCTAATGTCAATATAGAAAAGTATATTGAAAATAATCCATTTATTAATTTTTTCAATGAAATACCAAGAAAAAAGAACGGTTTACGATATTACTATAATAAATGGAGTCACAGGAAAAATTAAAAAATAAGGGTGACAAGCTTGATTCTGAGACTGTCAAATCTTTTGTGTAAATAGTTCTTTCTCGCAAATTGATTTTTTAATTATTTATTTAATCAAAATAGGA
>NZ_CALPCQ010000007.1 GCF_943193025.1 Lactobacillus agrestimuris | reverse complement strand
AATTGACTTCGCTTCTTTGTTTGGGTTCTTACACCCGCACACTTTTAGCGAAACTTTGTTCAGTTTTCAATGTACTAGTTCCATCTAGTGTCTAGATGGCTTTTATAGTTTATCAAACTTCTTAACTCTTTGTCAAGATGTTTTTTAAACTATTTCTTTCGCCTCAGGTACGTTTTCTTTATCACCCGACGACAGTTAAATATATTACTCGCTTTTCAAAATAAATGCAAGCTTTTTTAAAACTTTTTATTTCATTTATTTAGCGACATTCGTCACAACTGACGACTTAATTAATTTACACTATTCACAATAAGAAATCAAGCATAAATTTTAATGATTATCGCAGTTTTTCGTGTTACAGTTGATTTACGAATACTTATAGGAGGTTTTTAAAATTAAAAATTTTGATTTAGCTATTATAGGAGCCGGCCCTGTTGGGCTATTTTCTGCAAATTATGCTCAGTTACATGGATTGAAATCAATCATCTTCGATTCATTAAATGAACCTGGTGGTCAACCAAAAATGTTATACCCTTTCAAAAATATTGCTGACATCCCTGTTTTCAATAAAATCCAGGCCAGTGAATTAATTAAGCATTTAACTGATAATCTTAATGCTCTTACCACAATTGAGACCGACCATAAGGTTATTGATCTTAAACAAGAGGATGATTATTTCATTATCGACAATGAATACTCTGCTAAGGCTATTCTTGTTGCTTCTGGAAATGGTGCCTTTAAACCGAAAAAATTCCCTATTAATATGACTGAAGAAGCAGAAAAACATGTACATTATTTTGTTAAAGATCCAAAAATCTTTGAAAATCAAAATATCGGAATTTTTGGCGGTGGCGACTCTGCACTAGATTGGGCTCTTGAATTGTCAAACATCGCCAATACTTCACTAATTCATCGCCGCAATGAATTTAGAGGATTGGAAACCAGCATTAATAAGCTTAAAAATTTAAAAAATGTTGAAATATATACTCCTTACCTTCCTAAAACTGTAGAATTTATAGATAATAAGTTGAATATTGGCTTAAAAAAAGTTGGCTCTGATCAGATGATTAATCGTGAATTTGATCAAATTATTGTGGCTTATGGCTTTAAGGCCAATAATCTTTTTGTTAAAAAATGGGGAGTAGAGCTCGAAGGCTCACATATAAAGGTAAACTCTGAAATGACAACTAATTTACCCGGTATCTATGCTGTTGGTGATGCAATAACTTATCCTGGTAGAGTACCTATTATTGGTGTTGGCTTTGGTGAAGCACAAATCGCTATTAATTCAATTATGCGAAAACTATTTCCAAACAAAACTTTAACAATTCATTCTACTAGTTTATAGGAGATCATATGGCTTTAATAGATTTTATTCTTCATATCGATGATCATTTGGTTACGATAGTTAATCAATTTGGAATAGGTACATATTTAATTCTATTCGCAATTATCTTTATTGAAACGGGATTGGTTATCTTCCCCTTTCTTCCTGGCGATTCTTTGATTTTTGCTGCTGCAGCAATGGCTGCCAATTCACGTTACCAATTGAATATTTGGCTTATTTATTTAATAGTTGCATTAGCAGCTGTTCTTGGTGACAGTCTTAATTATGAAATTGGTGCTTGGTCTACTAGGGCCGGGGAAAAACATGCTTGGTTCAATCGACTAATCAATGAAAATAATCGGCTAGCAGCAGAAAAATTCTTTGATCGACATGGCCCGATAACAATTATGATTGGAAGATTTATTCCGTTCATCAGAACTTTTGTACCATTTATTTCGGGCGGGAGTAAAATGCATTACCGTACATTTTTTATTTACAATGTAATCGGTGGTCTTTTATGGACCGGATTATTCTGTATAATCGGTTACTTCTTTGGTAATTTTCCAATTGTCAAAGAGCATTTCTCACTAATTGTAATTGCTATTATCTTTATCTCCGTGGTACCAATTCTCATTGTAGCAATAAGGAAAAAATTAGCATTGAAAAAGGAGTTTCATTAAGAAACTCCTTTTATTTTTTTAAAAGTTTACTTGCAAAGTACAATTCATAAATAATACCAGCCACCGCAAAACATGCGGCAAAAAAGCCTTCTGTTAAAACATTAATAATTGGATCAGTCGCTGGATCAAATAGCCAATTACTATCAGTGAAAAAAATATGGTGAAAAATGGTAAAAAAGCTATCAAAGTTTGTCATGGCAAAAGGCAAAATGACCACAGGCAAAATCAAGAATAGTAATGACCATGTTTTATCTAAATATAAATAAGATCTATTACCACTTTTTTTAGCTATTAAATAAATAATTGAACAAATAATAAAAACAATAATTGCCAGTAAAAATAATCTTTTACAATCTGCAAAGTGCAAAGCAGCGCTTGTCGAAGTTGGCAAATCATCCATTTTTAACTTTGACTTAAATGGCCACATCAGATACCACATCAGTTGATTATAATTATGCATTACTTTAAAAATTGATAAATGAACTGTCTCATTTGTTTTTTGAACTAATACAAAAACAAATAAGAGTGGCCAACTAGCAACAATTGCTCCAACTACACTACTAGATATTGCAAATAGTAAATGATAGATAATAACTAATGGATTTTCTTTTTTACTCATACTTCCACTTCATCCAAACAACATTCTATTCGTCTTCTGATTTTTTTCTTTTCTTAATTACAAAGCTATGCTTTCGTCCAGTATTTTTTTGAACCGCAATTGTCTTGCGCTTGGGCAGTTTAGTCTTATGGACTCTACGCTTTTTAAAATTATTCTTATGATAAGTATGATTATTTGGTCGACGTTTTTGGAACTTTCTTTTGTTATCTTTCGAATATATCTTATGGTGATGTACAGGTGCTATTAGCTCTAAAACAAAGTAGTCAGTTCCAGGGTTACAATATTCTATCAAATAATCAGCAATTGTATTTTCCTTCTTATCAATTGCTGTACGTACGGTATCTTTATAAAACCCTTTTAACCGAAGATGATCACTAGAAATATCTCCAACCAAAAAATCATACTGATCTAAATAGGGATCATATTTTTTCCGTAATACTTCTAAATCAATTGCATCCCCTCTATTAATCCGAATTCGATAAAGCTGCTTATTAATTTTTATTTTATTTTCATCTCGAGCAACCACTGCCATCGGATGACGCAAAGGCTGTTCTTTTTGAAATTTATTTTCATATTTTTCGTCTGATTTTTCTGCCATTTAATTCACTTCCGTTTTTATAGGATATATCTTATTTAGGTAATCTCCCACTACTTCCCGAAGAAATTCTGGGAACAAAAATTCATTATCACCAACAATTGCCAATGTTGGGAAAAATGGTATCAAAACATAATGATCCAACACTGCAATTTCATATTCAGCTTCTGGATCGATCTCTTTACCATTCACGTAGACAAGCTTTCTACGCATATCTACTTTAATTCCTTTATAGTAAACTTCGCCAAAAACTTTTCCTCTAAAACTCATTCCTTGTAAAGGAAAATTCTTTAAATAATGACGATTTTTTTCAATCTCCATCACCAGACGCCATAGATCACTACCACGAAGTATGGACTTAACTACATGCATTGGGTGCGGTAAAGCTTTTTGCAAATCATATTTAGTTATGATTCCGCTATTAAAGGACTCTAAAAATAAGCCGGAACTCAACATTGCTAAATCAGTATGCGCAAAATCACTAATGGCATCAAGTGATACCTGGATAGCTGCTTGTTTATCATCAGCAAATTTTTCTGGTAATTGCGCTACATGCTGACTTTCAAGAATTGACTTTCCTGTATCGATATAACCTTGAATGACCTTTTGATCATCCGGTTCTTCTTCAATCAAAGTTGTAGCAATCGTAGTAGGAACAATTTTGGTAACATGATGATCTTCTAATTCAACATGAATATCGCCAATATAGTTCCCCCATTTACCTGTTTGAGTAATCCAGACTCCATTTACCTGCTCACCTTTTTGGAGCAAATCATGACTATGTCCACCAATTATTAAATCTATTTGAGGATAATGCTTAGCAAGCCAGCGATCCATGGTTAAACCAACATGGGTAATCAAAATTAAAACATCATACTTCCCTTCAATTTCTGGAAGCACTCTGTCCATCGTATTTTTTAGCATTTTAACATGCCAATGATTTGGACCATATGTCATTGGATAAGCTGCAGTTAAGCCAACTAAAGCAATTCTTGTGCCTTTTTTAGAGGTTAAAATATGATAATCTTCTGCCCACTTAGGCATTGATTCATCTTCTTCTCTTAAATTAGCTAAAACTATTGGATAATCAACATGGTCAAATAAGTGCTCTAGTACTTCATGAGAATTTGAAATCCCCTCATTATTTCCAATTGTTCCTGCTGTATAGTGAAAGTCGTTCATTAGCTGAATATTAGCCTGTCCTTCTGTGGCATCGCTTAAAGGATGAGAACGATCCATAAAATCTCCGGCATCAAAAGTATAAACCTCATCTACAGTTTTATCAGCTTGTGCCTTTTTTAAATAGCGACCAATTTTAGGGAAATGTTCAAAATGTGAATGCAAATCATTTGTATGTAAAATTCGAAATGTTTCCATAACAAATCTTCTTTCTAACCAATTCTATTTGATTTCAAAACCATGTTAAAAGCATCAAGGACTTTTCCCTTGGGCTTATCCCACTCGACCCATTTAGGATTTTTCCAATCATCCTCATTAAGTAGAGTCTGCAATTTATAATTTTCATTGATATATTTTTCATATTCAATTAAGGGCTTGGTTCTAGCAATATTAACTTGCAAAATTTGAACTTTTTTTATATACCCTTTTGATACAGCCAATTCTGCGATACCGTTTTGGTCGATATTTGAAATTTCATAATATTTACTACCATCATTTCTGGTAATTTCTTCAATTAAGTCTAAAGTCTCATACTGATCATTCATATTATTATTTACACCTATTTCATAATAAATTATTTAATAAATAGAAAAAAATGTACAACCATGCTATTGTGAATAATATATGCGATAGAGGTGTACACATGAAAATCAAAAGCCGGTTCTTTTTGGCTGCTCTTTTAATATTAATATTTTTTACATCAAGTGGTTTCACAGTTATTGGACACCGTGGGGATCCAAGTAAATATCCTGAAGAAACAATTCAAAGTGACAATTCAGCATTTAAATCAGGTGCCGATTATGTTGAGCTGGATCTTCAATTATCTAAAGATGGAGTTCCAGTTATCACTCACGATGATGACCTTTTTCGTTTAACTCATACACATGCAATTGTATCACAAAACAACTTTGATTCGCTTAGACAGTTACAGTATGACAATGGTGAACACGTGATGTCCCTGCCTCAGCTTTTTAAATATTATAAAAACAAACCAAATACTAAGTTCATCTTAGAAACTAAAATCGATCATAGCGTTGATTCATCATATGAACTTGAAGAAAAGATTGCTGAATGTGTAAAAAAATACCATATGGAAAACAGAATCATGATCCATTCTTTTTCCAATGCTAGTTTATTTCATCTTCGAAAACTACTCCCAAATGCTTATTTAATTCAATTAGTTGGGAGTTTAAAACGAATCAATTTTAGTATTCTTCCACAAGTCAACGCAGTCAATGTCTCATCTGATCTTATTCAAGACCATCCCTTCCTAATCCACTGGCTTCATAGATTGCACAAGCAGGTCTATGTTTGGGCAGAAATGGATGAATCTCCAAAACTTTGGAATTGGTTAATTAACAAAAATGTTGATGGAGTCGTTACCAACTTCCCAGCAACCGGATTTAAATATAAGCTTGCTAAGTCTGGTACAAAAAAATATGAAATCAACCAAGATGGAATTTATTTCGGAAAGAAGAAAACTCCAATACTGATGAATCCGTATGTTCGTGTCAAAAGACATCGCTATGTCCAACCAGAACAACATCTTAAAGTTATGTACGGAGTGCGAGTCGACGATAAGCTTTATTATCAAATCGCAGAAAAAAGTTTTATTTCTGCGGAATTTGTCAGTTTGGATTTAACTAATGATGACATTTCAGCATACAAGGATAAGCAAGTAATCGCTAAACCTAACCACAAGGTTCCAATCTATCGCCTTCCAGAAAATTCTGCTAAGACAGATCGAACTTTAGCCGCTAATAAACTAACTAAAATTGAAAACTTCAATGGAAGTCCCAAAAATCTCTGGATCTATACTAAACAAGGTTGGATAAAAGCCGAAGATATTTTATTCTACGGTTTCTTCGATTCTAATTCATTTGACCAGTATAAATCACTCAAAAAAATAAGTCGTTACTCAAACATTGCCTTACTTCCTTATCCACTAGTTCAATCAAATAAAGGACAAACATTGTTGGAAATTCAAAAAGCTACCTACGGGATTATTAAATAATTAATAAGGATGATGTCAATTCTTAACAGATTGGCATCTTTTTTTGATAAAATCAATATTATTAATAATCATTATCTAAGGGGGATTACAATGGAATTAGATTACAAGAAGTTAGCACTTGCTAAAAAAGATGATATTTTAAAAGATTTAGACGAATTAATCACAATTGATTCCTCAGAGGATCTAGACAACACTTCAGAAGAATATCCTGTAGGACCTGGTCCAGTTAAGGCCTTAAAGAAGTTTTTATCATTTGCTAAACGCGACGGATTTAAAACTCGTAACTTTGAAAACTATGCTGGTCGTGTAGATTACGGTGAAGGTGAAAAACGCCTTGGTGTGATCGGTCACATGGACGTGGTTCCTGCCGGTGATGGTTGGGTAACTGATCCATTCAAGATGAAAATTGAAGATGGCAAAATTATTGGTCGTGGTTCTGCTGACGACAAAGGGCCAGCGCTTGCTGCTTACTACGGAATGCTAATTCTTAAAGAAGCCGGCTTTAAACCAAAGAAGAAGATTGACTTTATTGTTGGTACTAATGAAGAAACTAATTGGGTTGGAATCGACTATTACTTAAAACATGAACCAACTCCTGATCAAGTATTCTCACCTGATGCCGAATTCCCTATTATTAACGGAGAACAGGGTATCTATACATTAGTGTTTAACTTTAATGGCGATGCTCAACAAGGACCAGTAAAATTAATTAGTTTCAAGGCTGGTATTGCTGCTAACGTAACTCCTCAAAAGGCATTTGCTACAATTGAAGCCGACAATCTTGATGAAATTAAAACTAAATTTGATCAATTTATCAAAGACAATAATCTTGAAGGTGAATTTAAGATTAACGCTAACCGCGCTGAAATTGAAGTTACTGGTGTTGGTGCACATGCAAGTGCCCCACAAGTTGGCCGTAACTCAGCAACTTTCTTGGGATTATTCCTTGATCAATTCGACTTCAAGGGTCGTGATAAGAACTATATTCATTTCTTAGCCAACACCGAACATGAAGACTTCAAGGGCGAAAAGTTAGGTATTGCTCACCACGATGACTTAATGGGTGACTTATCTAGTGCTCCAAGTATTTTTGAATACGACGCAGATCACGCAATTTTAAAAGATAATATCCGTTACCCACAAGGTACTGACCCAGATAAGATGGTTAAGCAAATTACTGATAAATTTGGGGATATCTTAGAAGTTTCATATGATGGATTTGAAGAGCCTCACTATGTACCAGGTAATGATCCCCTTGTCCAAACTTTACTTAAGGTTTACGAACGTCAAACTGGCAAGAAAGGTCATGAAGTTGTTATCGGTGGTGGTACATACGGTAGATTATTTGAACATGGTGTCGCATACGGTGCTCAACCTGAAGATGCACCAATGGTAATGCACCAAGCAAATGAATACATGAAGCTTGATGATTTAATTGATTCAATTGCAATTTATGCAGAAGCAATTTACGAATTGACTAAAGAAGCTTAATCTATAGACGTAAAAAAGGGAATTAGCAAATTTTGCTAATTCCCTTTTTCTTTAAGTTACTATTTTATTGATTTAAAGTACTTTGTTTCTTAACTAATTCATATGGAAGTTCAATATGAATATCATCTAATTCTTCGCCATCCATTAACTTAGTTAACATTCTCATAGCTACGGCACCCATATCATAAAGTGGTTGCTTCACAGTTGTTAATGATGGGCGTACAACTGATGCAATTTGGGTTGCACTTGCAGTAACAATTTCTAATTCTTCTGGAACCTTTATTCCAGCATCAATTGCAGAATTTAAAATACCAACTGAAGTACTATCTCTAGTAACGATCACTCCATCTACACCATCTTTTACAAGTTGTGAGCATAAGTTATAACCATCTGAGTAATCATAAATCCCATCATAAATGTGTTCTTCTTTAATATCATGATCCTTTAAGAATTTACGATAAGCAACAATTCTATTGTCCTTGTTAACTACAGCATCTTTATTTCCAACAACTAAAGCCAAATTCTTTTTACCATCATTATACATTAAGTTTAATGCCTCTGTATCGGCCTTCTTGTAGTCAATAGTTACTGATGGAATATTTGGATGATCATCTTTAGTTCCGGCCAGAACAACAGGTGTATTAGTTCTTTCGAAAGCCTCAACAGCATTATCTGGCATGTTGTTAGACATGTAGATAACTCCATCAACTTGTTTATTAAGTAAACCTTGAATTACTTGATCTTGCTTCATCAAACGGTTTTCAATACTACTAATGATAATGTTGTACTTATAAAGTAAAGCAATATCATCGATACCTCTTGATAATTCAGCAAAATACAAATTAGTCAATTCTGGTACAATCAAACCAACTGTTGTTGTTCTCTTTGATGCTAAACCTTGTGCAACTGCATTTGGTTGATAGTGTAATCTTTTTATCACTTCTTCTACACGGTCTCGGGTTTCCTTGCGGACGTTACTATTACCGTTCACAACTCTAGAAACTGTTGCCATGGAAACTTTAGCTTCACGAGCGACATCATAGATTGTTACTTCTTGTTTACGCATTTTTTAGTCTCCAATTCTTATTAAATCATCTTGGACTTTAACTATACCACTTATAGCCAGTATTTGCAAACGTTTACAGTTTTTCTTTCATTTTTTCACAGCTTTTAATGGTATACTTTTCTTAACAACTTATCAATAAAGAAAAGAGAGGTATTTTTATGAATTTAGATAAGCTTCAAAATTGGCTTCAAGATAACAACTTCGATGTTGCCTACATTTCGGATCCAATTACTATTGCTTACTTTACTGGTTTTTCAATGGATCCAGATGAACGTATTTTTAGCTTAGTTGCTTTTAAAGATGCTGAACCATTTGTTTTCACTCCTGCTTTAAATGTTGAAGAAGCAAAAAACAGCGAATGGAATGGCGATGTATATGGATACCTTGATTCAGAAAACCCATGGGCCATTATTGCCGATAATGTAAAGAAAAGAACTAATGAATACAAGAATTGGGCAATTGAAAAGAACAATTTATCGGTTGCTCACTATCAAAACTTGCATGCTCAATTCCCTGATTCAGACTTCAACGGAAATGTTTCACCATTTGTTGACCATATTCGTCTATACAAGACTCCTGAAGAAGTAGAAAAATTAAAGGCCGCTGGTAGAGAAGCTGACTTTGCATTCCAAGTCGGTTTTGATGCAATTAGAACTGGTGCTACTGAAAGAAGTATAGCTGGACAAATCGAATATCAACTAAAGATTCAAAAGGGTGTTATGCACCAAAGTTTTGAAACTATTGTTCAAGCTGGTAAAAATGCAGCCAATCCACACCTTGGTCCAACAATGAACAAGATTGAACCAAACGAATTAGTTTTATTTGATTTAGGTACTATGCATGATGGTTATGCATCTGACTCAAGTAGAACTGTTGCATACGGTGAAATTTCTGATAAAGAAAGAGAAATCTATGAAGTAGATCGTGAAGCACAACAAGCCGCAATTGATGCTGCTAAACCAGGTATCACTGCTGAGGAACTTGATAGTGTTGCCCGTGATATCATTACTAAAGCTGGATATGGCGAATACTTCATCCACCGTTTAGGTCACGGCATTGGTAAACACGTTCACGAATTTCCTTCAATTGTTCAAGGAAATGACTTAGTAATTGAAGAAGGAATGTGTTTCTCAATTGAACCAGGTATTTACATCCCTGGCTTTGCCGGAGTCAGAATCGAAGACTGTGGTGTAGTTACTAAAAATGGTTATGAACCATTTACTCATACTAGCAAAGAATTAAAGGTTTTGCCTTTGAAAGATTAATTATAAACAAAAAGCAGGTCAACTGACCTGCTTTTTTTATTATCGAATTTTATTCATTATTTGAATTTTCAGAAGATGCCTTATCTTCAGCATTATTTAAATCATCTGCAGTCTTTTCTGCATTACCATCTGCTGTAATATCTTCTGACTTAGAATCATCAATTACGATATCATCAAAATCTTTAAGTTCTGAATCATCTTCAACATTCTTTGGGAATGAAGCTAATTGATTCTTAACGATTTCAGTACCATTATCGTACTTCTTCTTCAAATCTTGAAGCTTATCATTATCTTGAATCTTCTTCTTAACGCCATCAAGTTGCTCATCATCAACTAATAATGAACCTGCAACAAAACCTGCCGTTGCACCAGCAACTACACCAAGTAAAAAGCTTGTAAACTTACTCATAATAAATTCCTCCTTTATATTTTAATTTAATCTTCACCGTTTCGACGCTTACGTCTAGCTAATATAGCAGTAAGAATTGATGAAAATACGCCTGTACGAACTGAGCGTGCACTGTTAAAGCGTTTTGCCATCTTTTTTGAAGAAGCGTTAATTTCTTGGACGCTTTCTCCCAAATCTGCGGCAGCCTTAACAACAGGATCAATTGTTTTCATCTTGCCATTTACATCAGCTAAAAGATCATTAGTCTTATCTAATAAATCACTACTTTGCTTCATTAATCCATCAACATCAGTAGAAATCTGCTGAATTGATTTATTAGTTGTTTGCATAGTTTCATTAAGTTCATTTAATGTTTTAGCTGTGCGGACTAGCATCGGAATTGTGAAAAGTACTAATACTACAAACGCAATTGCAGCGATTAACCCTGCTAATGCACCATAAGAAATTACCATTTTCTACCTCCGACTTTTTACCATCTAAAAAAAGTCTAGCATGAAAACACTTTATTCTCAATAATTATGTAACCTTTGTTAAGATATATAATGAAACTTTATGAAAGGATAATTTATGAAAACTTCATTTCACATCGATAATAAAGCTTTATCAATCAATTGGGATAAATTAAGCGAAAACTTAGTATCTATTGTGTGGCAACTTCTTTTGACCACGCTTATCTTTTACCTAATTTCACATTTTGGTAAAAAAATACTAAACAAATATTTAGCATCGTCCAAAAAAACTAAAGTAAGAAATAAAAGAACTAGAACTATTACAGCTCTTGTAAATAGCATCTTTCAATACACAGTTATCTTCTTTTATTTATTCGGCGTTTTATCAATCATTGGCATCCCTGTAGGAACATTACTTGCCAGCGCTGGAATCTTTTCTCTTGCCTTGGGTATGGGGGCTCAAGGATTTGTGAGTGATTTGGTAAATGGATTTTTTATCTTAAGTGAAGATCAATTCGATGTTGGTGATACTGTTCAAATTAACCAACAAATTATTGGAACAGTAATCCAACTTGGATTGAGAACTACTCGTCTAAGAGCACCTGATGGATCATTAATTTATGTCCCTAATCGTAATATTACAATCGTTCAAAATATTGCTCACAATGTCATGAGCCTTACTATCAACTTATATCTTGATGCAGATAATGATTTTGAAAAAGTTCATACTATTCTTAAGGACGCAAATAAGACAATTAAAACTGAAAAGAAAACAATTGCATCTGGTCCAACTATCTTAGGAATTACTGATCAAAACGGTCAAAATATTACTTACAGCATCTCTTTTAAGGTTAAACCTGGTAAAGGTAGCTCTGTTAAGAATCTCTATCTGAAGAACTATATTGAGGCTTTACAAGCTAATGATATCAAACTCGCTACAAATTCAAATCAAATTAACGCAAAGTAAAAAGCAGGCTCTAGCCTGCTTTTATTTTTAATCAAATTGCTTAAACCATTCTGGTAATTCTTTAATAAGTTTTGCGACTGCCCTTCCACGATGAGAAATTTCATTCTTTTCATCGGTGGTCATTTCGGCGAAAGTTTTTCCTTTTTCAGGAACAAAGAAGAGTGGATCATAGCCAAAGCCATCTTCACCTCTTGGTCCTGACAAAATTTTGCCTTCACATTGACCAGTAACAACTAAATCCTTATCGAAATGTCCTGGCATCGATACGACAATTGTAGTATTAAACTTAGCAGTTCGTTCATTTTCCGGTACTCCGCCAAGTTCGGCTAAGAGTTTAGCATTATTATGCGCATCATTATGTGCTTCACCGGCATAACGTGCGGATCTTACACCAGGTGCCCCATTCAATTTATCGACTATTAAGCCGGAATCATCTGCAATAGTTGGGAGACCAGAAAAATCAGCTAATTCGTGGGCCTTAATCTTTGCATTAGCTTCAAAAGTTCTCCCAGATTCAATTGGTTCAGGTGGATTATCTAAATCAGCATTTGTTTTAACTATTAAATCTACACCTGCCTTTTTAAAGGCTTCCTTTAATTCCTTGGCCTTACCTTGATTTCCTGTCGCAAATAATATTTCTTTAGCCATTATAAATTCTCCGTATTAACATGCTTAACTGAAATATTTGAATCTCCTAAAAATGACCCGCCTATTTTAGCAAATTCTTTTGCATTCCCTGTAGTGTAATATTCATGCTTAGCTGGTTGATCAGCGGAATTAAATAAACTATCTCGCTTCATTACATTGTAGGTATATTGGGCTACTTGATCTGCTGGATCAACAATTTTAACATCCTTACCTACTACATCAGAAAATTCTTTTTCAATTAGTGGATAATGTGTACAACCTAAAACCAAAGTATCAAAATTATTATCTAGAATTGGATTTATTGCTTCTTTAACTGCCTTCAAATTTGTATCATAATCTTGCATTGATTCAATTAGTGCAGCTAAATTAGGAGCCGCAACTTCTGAAACAGTAATATCTTTATTTCGATATTTAATTTCTTCTCGATAAGCATGTGACTCAATTGTAACTGGAGTAGCAACTACTGCAACTTTATTATTTTTAGTAGTCCTTGCAGCTGCTAAACTTCCTGACTGAATTACACCAATAATCTGTTGATCAATTTCTTTTTGCAAAGTTGGCATAGCTGCAGCCGTAGCCGTATTACATGCAAAAATAATTAACTTAACATTTTGTTTAAGTAAGAATTTAACACTTTGTCTAGTTAAATTAATAACTTCTTCTTGGCTTTTATTGCCATATGGCATATTGGCACTATCACCAATAAATATTGTCGATTCATTAGGTAATTTTTGGATAATCTTTTTGACCACAGAAAATCCGCCAACACCCGAATCTAATAAACCTATTGGACGGTTATCCATAAAAAATCTACTCTCCTCGAGAAAAAAATATTTTCTACTCATACTAGTTTACGGTAAAATAAATAAGAATAAAAGGGATGAATATTTTATGCACGACAATAATCAATCAAATGAACACGTTTATTTTTTAAATCAACTCTACCGTGATTTTTTACTACCAGAAATCTTAGGTGATGACAATGATGCTATCTTATATTGGGCCGGCAAAAGAATTACTCGTCACTACGCGCTTGCAAGTTATGATGATCTAATTGAATTCTTTGAAGAGGCTGAATTTGGCACTCTTGAATTAATCAAGGAAAAGCGAACATCAATTACCTTTGAATTAAGTGGTCAAACCGTTATTGATCGTTTAAACAGCGACAGCAAAGAATTTTCGATCGAAAGTGGTATGATTGCAGAAGTAGTTCAAAAAGAAACTGGCCGTAATGCAGAAAGTGAAATTAATATTTTAGATAAAGATCAAAAAGTTCAAATTATTGCTCGTTTTGGTTAAAGAAAAAGGCATTCAACAGAATGCCTTTTTTATATTCTTAATCTGTGTATTGATCTAAAATTTGGTCAAGCTTTTCTTTTGGAGTGTAACCTGTTAAACGATCAACAATCTTACCATCTTTTTTAATGACTAGAGTTGGAATTGCCATAATTCCCAAGTTTTTAGCAGTTTCTTGATTTTGATCAACATCCATCTTAGTGAACTTAACATCTTGACGTTCTTCAGCGAGTTGATCAATAACCGGTGATTGCATCTTACATGGGCCACACCAAGTTGCCCAGAAGTCAGTTAAAACAACACCATCTTTAGTTTCTTGATCAAAATTTTGATCAGTAATTGCATCAACCATATTATTTACCTCTTTCGAATTTTTAATAATAACTTTTATAAATAAAATATATCAAGTATACTTACTTTTTACAAGCTTTATGCTTATTTTAGTTTAACTATTGTTGCACCAGTTCCACCTTCATTTGCGGGAGCATAGTTAAAACTCTTAACATGGCGATTACTCTTTAAATATTGCCATACACCTTTTCGAATCGCACCAGTACCAATACCGTGGATAATAGTTACATAATCTAAACCAGCAAGAAGAACTTCATCAATATATCGATCCAAGTTAGTCATTGCTTCATCGTATCTTTGGCCACGTAAATCTAGTTCACTTCGAGTATTTGATCTTCTTAAAGAACCACTCGTAGCTCTTACAGGAGATTTTGGCTTTGAAGCTTGTTTACTCATTTCAAGTCTTTCAATATCTCTATCACTAACTTTAACTTTAACAATTCCCATTTGAACTTCATATTCATGATCTGTCAACTTCTTGGTAATTGTCCCAGTTTGGCCATATGATAGCACTTTAACCTTATCACCCACACTTACCTGGTGGCGACGCTTTTCGCGTTGTAGGACCTTATTATGGGCTAAATTATCAGCCTGACGTTTTAATTTATTAAACTCACCTTTGGCCTCAATAATTTTATTGTCTTGAACCAAGGCACCATTTTTCTTTTGATCTTCAAGTTCTTTAATAATTTGATCAGCCTTT
Source organism: Lactobacillus agrestimuris (assembly GCF_943193025.1). GTDB lineage: Bacteria > Bacillota > Bacilli > Lactobacillales > Lactobacillaceae > Lactobacillus > Lactobacillus agrestimuris. The sequence goes on along the minus strand of NZ_CALPCQ010000007.1, from coordinate 78,797 downwards.
TTACGACGTTTAGCAATAACTTCATTAGCTCTTTCTTGAGCAAAATCAAGCTGTTTTTGTACTCGCTGATTATACCAATCAAGCGCTTCTTGCAATTTTTGTTCTAACTTTTGGCTTCGATCTAAACTAGTTTCAAGTCTACTTCTTGCAACATTAGCTGCTTTTGTTTGCTCATTTAACTTTTCAATCATCTTGTTAATGTCAGAGTCAGTATCTTTCATTAAACTTTGAGCATTTTTAACTACATCTTCCCGCATACCAAGTCTACGAGCAATAGCAAAAGCATTACTATGTCCAGGAATACCAATTTGTAAGCGATAAGTTGGAGACAAAGTCTTAATATCAAATTCCATTGAGGCATTAGTTGTACGTTCACGGTTGTAGCCATACAACTTAAGCTCTGGATAGTGGGTAGTAACCATAATTTTGGCATCTTTTTTACGTAAGAAATCCAAAATACTAATTGCCAAACTAGCACCTTCTTCAGGATCAGTTCCTGCTCCAATTTCGTCAATTAAAACTAAGGTCTCATCATCCACATTTTTCATAATATTAACAATATCATTGATATGAGACGAGAAAGTACTCAAAGATTGCTCAATTGATTGTTCATCCCCAATATCGGCATAAACCTGCTTAAATACTCCAACTTTACTTCCTTCAGCTGCTGGAATAAATAAGCCAGATTGAGCCATTAATTGTAAAAGTCCTGCAGTCTTCAAGGTAATAGTTTTACCACCTGTGTTTGGACCGGTAATTAGCATGGTATCAAAATCAATTCCTAAACTAATATCATTAGGAACAACCTTTTCGGGATCGATTAATGGGTGACGAGCCTTTAACAAATTAATCTCATGATTTTGTGACAATTTAGGTTGACTAGCATTCATTTCTTTAGCTAGCTTTGCCTTTGCTTGTAAAAAGTCTAATTCTGTCAAAGCCTGTGCAATTTCATTTATTGGTTCAATTTCTTCACGAGCCAAATTTGATAATTCACGCAAAATTCGATGAATTTCTTGTCTTTCTTGGGCAAGAAGATTTTGTTGACGATTGTTCAACTTCAAAACAGCTTCTGGTTCAATAAATAAAGTCTGACCACTAGCACTTTGATCATGAACAACCCCACCGAATTTACCACGATATTCTTGCTTAACAGGGATAACATAGCGATCATCACGAATAGTAACGATTGCTTCAGAAAGGTACTTACTACTATTTCCCTTAGTGTAAGATTCCATCATACTTCTGATTTCTTCTTCATTACTATGCATATCATGACGAAGCCTTGCTAAGGCAGGAGAGGCTGAATCTAAAACTTCTCCATCATAATCAAGTGACTTTTTAAGTCGTCTAAATAAATCTTCTGGAACATCAAGCTTAGCAATAATTTCATCAATTGCAGTGATATCAGCGCTTTCATCTAATTCTTCAACAAAATGATTAATATCATTTGCTAAAGTTAATACCAATAAAATATTTCCAAGCTCTGCCGCATTTAAATTAGCCTTAACCCCTAAGCGTTTAGTACTAGGCTTAACATCGACAAAATCGGTTAATGGCAATTGACCATTAACTCTTAGAATATTTGCTAAAGCAAAGGTTTGATCCAACTGTTTTTGAACTTGGTCATAGTTTCCACTTGGAATTAAATTTTCGGCTCTATTTTTAGCTGGCTCAGTTATTGCTAAATTTTTCAATCTATCAGTAATTTGACTAAATTCTAATATTTCTAAAATTTTTGTATTCATACTTCTTTTTCTTCTATAACAAAAAGAGGCCGGCCAAGGCCAGTCCTCTTTTATTCACCACTTAAACGGTCATCATCAAGGAAAGTATTAAGTACTCCTTGAACCATTTCCCATTCTTCATCTGAAGTGATTTCATGTAAGTCTGTACTGGTTACATCACCAGCATCATCTGAATCATAGCTAAAAGCTTGAACTTCAATGTCTTCATCTTCTCCTACAGCTGAAGGATAAAGTAAAACATATGACTTATCATAATCATCTGAATGGAATGTGAATAAGATTTCAAATAATTCTTCATTACCTTTTTCATCAACTAAGGTAATTTGACGGTCCTCACTGCCATCACCATTAAATTCTGCTGCCATTTTAATCCTCTCGGTGTAAATCTAAATAGTTTTGCAAAATAAGTACAGCGGCCATTTGGTCAATGACTTCTTTACGTTTCTTACGGTCATGAATCCCAGCTTCTTCAATTAGAACTCTTCTTGATTCAATTGTAGTCAATCTTTCATCTGAGTAATAAACTGGTAACCCGAATTTTTCTTCAAGTCGTTTACCGTATTCTTTACTGCGCTGAACTGAATGACCTGAACTTCCATCCATATTTTTTGGTAAACCCAAAACAAAACCATCAGCATCATATTCTCTGACAATCTTCTTTATGGATTTCATTCCAAAGTTATGGCGAGTTTCATCGATTGGAATTGTCTCTAATTTTTGCGCAGTAATCCCCAGTTCATCACTAATTGCTACACCGACCGTTCTAGAACCAATATCTAACCCTATTAGCCTCATTACTTATCTTTACCTAGATAGCTCTTAACAAGCTCCTCAATTATTTCATCACGCTCATGCTTAAGAATCAAATTACGTGCATCATTATGACGTGGGATATAAGCAGGATCGCCAGAAAGTAAGTAACCTACAATCTGGTTAATTGGATTATAGCCCTTTTCTTCGAGCGCATTGTAAACGTCTTGCAGAGTATCATAAACATTTTTTCCTTTATTTTGATTAAAGTCAAAATGCATAGTCTTATCTAGCGAACTCATAATTATTCCTCCTGTCACAATTTTACTTGAAAAAAAAGCTAAACTCAATCAATTAATTTTTTGAAAGTTCATCAATTACCGTTTGGATAGCGTCCTTTAAACCATCAGGGTTCTTACCACCTGCTTGAGCCATGTTAGGACGACCACCACCGCCACCACCAAAGAGTGGAGCAGCCTTTTTAATCAAGTCTCCAGCTTTAAGACCCTTGCCTAAAGCCTTATCATTCAAACTGATAATCATGTTAGCTTTGCCATCATTTGATGCAGCTAAAACTAAAACATCAGATTTGTTACTACTCTTCCAGCTATCAGCTAATTCACGCAAGTCATTCATGCCATTAACATCTGCAATTTCAGCAATTACAGTTAAGTCTCCAGCATCCTTAACGTTGTCAAAGATTTCGCCAGCCTTAGCTTTGTTGATTTCACTAGTCAATTCTTCAACTTGCTTTTGGCTATCATGCAAGTCACTTTCAAGACTAGTAATCTTATCAATGATATTTTCTGGCTTAGTTGCCTTAACTTCTTCTTGAATTGCATCAAGCATATCTGAACGACCAGCTAAGTATTCATATGCCTTCTTAGAAGTTACTGCTTCAATTCTACGCATACCAGCACCAATTGCTGATTCAGAAGTAATCTTGAAGATACCAATTTGGTTAGTGTTTGAACAGTGAGTACCACCACAGAATTCAATTGAGAAGTCATCCATTTGAACAACACGAACCTTGTCAGTGTACTTACCATTAAATAATGCTAAAGCACCCATCTTACGTCCAGTTTCTGGATCAGTGATAGTAGTCTTAACATCGATAGCTTCCCAAATCTTTTGGTTAACCAATTTTTCAACTGACTTAAGTTCACGTTCAGTCATTGGTTCCATTGCAGTGAAGTCAAATCTCAAGTAATCAGGTTCAACTAAAGAACCAGCCTGGTGAGTATGTTCACCCAATACTTGTCTAAGTGCTGCATGAAGAAGGTGAGTTGCAGTATGTGAGTGACGAAGTCCTTCACGACGTTCCTTATCAATCTTAAGAACGTATTCTTGTCCCTTTTCGAGTGGCAAAATTACATCAACATAGTGCAAGTTTTGGTCGTTTGGTGCGTGTTGAACATCTGTAACCTTAGCAACCAAATCACCATCTTGGTTATAAATATTACCATGATCGGCAACTTGTCCACCACGTTCTGCGTAAAACGGAGTCTTGTCGAAGACTAAAATTGCCTCTTCACTATTTGCCTTATCAACTAATTTATCATCAACAACAATATCAATTAGCTTAGCATGTGGTTCTTCGTAAACGCCGTATTCAAATTCTGATTTATCTTTAATATTCATTAAAGTTTCGTCTTGCTTACCCATTGATTGAAGATCACCACGGGCCTTACGTGCACGTTCTTTTTGAGCCTGCATTTCAGCATCGAAACCATCTTTATCAACTTTAAGACCTGCATCTTCAGCTGATTCAACAGTAAGTTCTAATGGGAAACCGTAAGTATCAAATAACTTGAAGGCATCCTTACCAGAAATGGTCTTTTCATCAGAATTCTTCGCATCTTCAACTAATTCGTCAAGCAAAGTTAAACCTGAATCAAGAGTTGCACCAAAACGTTCTTCTTCATTTTGGATTACATTTTCAATAAAGCCTCTTTGATCCATAATTTCTGGGTAGTGGCTTTCCATGATTTCACCAACAACTGGTACAAGCTTGTAAAGGAATGAACCCTTAATACCCAAACGTTGACCATTAAGTGCTGCACGACGAATCAAACGACGAAGTACGTATCCACGACCTGAGTTTGAAGGAAGAGCACCATCAGCAATAGCAAAACTTACTGCACGAACGTGGTCAGCAATAATCTTGAATGCAGTTGTATCAGCATCATTTTCACCATACTTCTTACCATCACTCATCTTTTCAGTTGCGTGAATAATTGGTAAGAATAAGTCAGTTTCAAAGTTAGTTGGTGCATCTTGTAAGATTGAAAGTACACGTTCTAATCCCATACCGGTATCGATGTTCTTATGTGGTTGATCAACATATTCACCATTTGGTAAGTGGTTGTATTGTGAAAATACGATGTTCCAGATTTCAAGATAACGAGCATTTTCACCACCAGGGAAGTTTTCAGGATCATCTTCAGCAACATCATTATTTTCTTGACCGCGATCATAGAAAATTTCAGTATCAGGACCACAAGGACCTTCACCGATATCCCAGAAGTTTTCTTCTAACTTAACGATATGATCGGCTGGCATCCCTGCCTTAACCCAAACGTTGAATGAATCTTCATCTTTTGGATATACAGTACAGTAAAGCTTATCCTTATCAAGTCCAAGCCAATCTGGGCTAGTTAAGAATTCCCATGCCCAAGGAATAGCTTCATCTCTGAAATAGTCACCTACTGAGAAGTTACCAAGCATTTCAAAGAAAGTTTGGTGACGAGCTGTTTTACCAACATTTTCAATATCATTTGTTCTAATTGATTTTTGTGAACTAGTAATTCGTGGATTCTTTGGAATAACTGATCCATCGAAGTACTTCTTCATAGTGGCAACACCTGAATTGATCCAAAGTAAAGTTGGATCATCTTGTGGAATAAGTGATGCACTTGGCATTATTTCATGTCCATGGTTCTTGAAGAAGTCCAAGAACATTTGACGAAACTCTGAACTGTTTAGTTTCTTCATTTTTATCTCCCTAAAATAAAAAACACTATTGCTGTGACAAGGACGCTTTGGCACGCGGTACCACCTTGATTGCAACAGTGTTTGTTACCTCTTAATTATTTTCTTATTGATAATGGGCTAAAGGAGCACTGTCTGAAGTTGATTAAGCTCTCTCACCACTAAGCTCTCTCTTTGAAATTCAATCTTTAAACAGCATATCTTAAGCTGAGAATAATTGTACTACAAAATCCTCGTCTGTCAAAGATCTTGTTTAATTCGTAATAAAAAATAGCGAAGAAAATATCTCCGCTATCAATTAAATAAATCCAAACTTAGCGTCCTTGTTCGCGTTTACGTTTTCTTAAACGCTTAGCCTTACGCATTTCATGACGTTGTTCAAGCTTACGCTTTTGACGATTATCAGCCTGAATTGCACGTTTAATCTTCTTCTTGTAACCAGGCTTACGCTTACGTTTTTGCTTTTTAACTAAGCCCACCATCTTGTTATCAAGCTTTCGACTCTTAGCTTGACGCTCATCACGGCTATGGTGATGCTTACGCGCTACTAGCTCTCCATTCTTAATTTCAACAAAGTCAAAATGAACACCCATCTTTTCAAGTTCTTCAATCCGGTTCATTTCTTCTTCATGAATAAGAGTCACTGCATGTCCTGGTAAACCGTTACGACCTGTACGGCCAATTCGGTGAATCACAAATTCAAGATCACGAGGCACTTCATAGTTAATAACTAGACTAACACCATCAATATCAAGTCCTCTGGCCGCTAAATCACTGGCCACTACATATTGATATTGACCTTGCTCTACTTGACGTAAAGTTCGCTTTCTCTCACGTTCAGTAATACCACCGTGAATCTTAGCAACTTTCATCCCTTGTGCTTGCAAATATTCAGTAATTTCATCAACTTTTTGCTTAGTATTAGCAAACACCAAAGCAAGATATGGTTGTCCCATTGTTAAAAGCTTTTGCAAAATTTGCTTCTTATCCTTGGAACCAACGTCTAACAAATCATTCTTGATAGTTGGAGCAATAATTGCTGGATTATCAATAATAATTTCTTCAGGTTTATCCATGTACTTACGCAAAAAGTTAGATAATTTAACAGGAATGGTTGCTGAAAAGGCAGCAAATAAAACATCCTTTGGAAGCTTAGCCGCTACTTTATCAATATCTGACAAGAATCCCATATCTAAGGTCATGTCGGCCTCATCGATAATGAAGTCTTTTACATGGTCAACTGGGAAAATCTTCTTATCCACAAAATCAAGCAAACGTCCTGGAGTTGCAATAATTAATTGTGGCTTCTTATTTTTAATTCTCTCAAGTTGACGCTCTCGATCAGTCCCTCCAGCTAAGTGAGCAATTGAAATTTCAATTCCTGAAGCCTTTCTAAGACTCTTGGCCACTTGATAAAGTTGATCGGCAAGTTCTCTACTTGGCGCAGTAATGATTGCTTGAACATAGTTTTGATTTTCATTAATATCATTAAAAACTGGAATCAAATATGAATGAGTCTTACCTGAACCAGTTGCTGCTTGAACAACTACATTAGTCTTACTAAGAAGTACAGGAATTACTTTTTCTTGAACCTTAGTTGGACTAGTAAACTTAATTTCTTTTAAACCTGCTTGAATTTCAGGTCTAATTCTTGAATCTTCAAAAATATTATTTTTCATGGTTTTCATAGTATTTCTTTGTTACTTCAACAACTTCATCAAAGATTTGCTTTACTTCATCCATGTCGGCAGCATTGGCACCCGAAGCAAGTGCATGACCACCACCATTATGCTTAGCTGCAAGTTGGTTAATAACTGGAGCCTTTGAACGGTAGTGAACACGGAAAGTACCATCCGGCTTTTCAACAAAGACGTTCCAAGCCTTAATATCCTTGATTCGACCAGGTGTAGAAACAGTTACATCTGCTTGATCTTGCGAAATGCCTAAATCCTTCATATCTTTTTGTGTCAAAATAGCGTATGCTGCACCACTTGGATCAATCTTCATGTAATCAAGTACAAGAGCTTGAAGCTTGGCTTGGGCAAAAGTTACATCACTAATATTTCTAGCAATTTCAGTTAAATCAATACCGGTTTCAGCAAGTTGCTTAGCCACTTCAAAAGTATGAGCTGAAGTTTCTGGGTACATAAAGCGTCCAGTATCACCTACAATACCAGCATAAAGTGGGTAGGCAACTTCCTTGGTAATTTCAAAACCTTCGGCATTCAAGAAATCAACTACGATTTGTGAAGCTGCTGGTGCATCAGGATCTACATAGCTCATATCAGCGTAATCATCAACATTTGGGTGGTGATCAATCTTAATCAACAAGTCACCCTTGTCATAGTTCTTGTTTGAAATTCTTGGAGTATTTGCGGTATCAGTAGTAATTACCAAAGCACCTTGATAATCACTTTCCTTTACATCATCCATAGTGTTAATCCAGGCCAAGTCACCTTCATCATTTTCACCAGCGCAAAGAATCTTCTTATTTGGAAACTTTGCCTTTAAAGCTCTAGCCAATCCGGCTTGTGATCCAATTGCATCTGGATCAGGATTAGTGTGACGATGCAAAATAATAGTTGGATATTCTTCAATCTTCTTATAAATTTCATCAAAAGTACTCATATTCATATTTTCAACTTCTCCTTTTTCATTAACCTTTAGTTTACCAGAAAACTCATTTCTTCGTTGTATTATTCTAAAGTAGAGAAAAGATTTGTTTCCTCATATTCTTCTGTTCTTAAATTAGTTACCGAAATTCCTAACAAACGAATTCCACGATTCAAAAATTCAGGTAACTCAAGAAAAATATCTTTAGCTTCTTGGTAAATAACTTCACTATTAAAAGTTGATTTAATTAACGTTTTCCTACGAGTAATAGTTTTAAAATCTGTATCTCGAATTTTGAGAACGACACATTCCGTTCTCATCTTTTTTTGCTTCAAAATATCTGAAATTTCTTCACTAAATTTTTTTAGATGCTTAAGTGCAAGCTGTTCTGAAAAAACACTTGGCTCAAATGTTCTTTCCTTACCAATTGATTTCCGTTGTCTATTCCATTCAACCGGACTCAAATCAATCCCTCTTGAATGCATCGCCATTACATAGCCAAACCTTTTGAAATTATCAATCAGCCACTTAACACTCTTTTGTTGTAAATCGGCTCCGGTATTAATACCTAGTTCACGTAATACAGGTTCGGTCTTTTTACCAATCCCGTGGAACTTACTAATATCTTGTTTAGCTAAAAAATCTATTGCTTCGTCTGGCAGAATAATTGTTTTACCAAACGGCTTAGCATACTCAGACCCCATCTTAGCCAAAAACTTATTATAAGAAGCTCCATAAGAACTAGTTAAGCCGGTCTCTCGATAAATTTTCTCTTGAATATAATTACCTAATTTAACAATTGAGTAATCACCTAATTTATTTTTGGTGACATCGAGATAAGCTTCATCTAAAGAAACTGATTGAACTTTATCAGTTACTTCATGCATAATCTCGTGAATTGTTGCTGAGACAGCACGATATTTTTTGAAATCCGGATCAAGAAAAACTAGTTGATCCTCTGGGACTTTTTGAACAGCCTTAATCGCTGGCATCGCGCTACCAACACCATATTTTCTTGCAATATAATTAGCAGTAGTAATCACTCCATGTCCATGATGTTTCCTGGGATCATGAGCAATGACCAGTGCCTTTTTCCTATATTCAGGATGATCACGCATTTCTACTGAAGCGTAAAAGGCATCCATATCCAGATGGATTATCCGGCGATGGATGTCATTTTGGGGTAATAAATTCTCTTGATTATTCATAAATCCAGTGTGCTGTTGCACATTCAAAGATATCGTTAGCTTCTTTTGGTCCCATTCGGTAAGGAATATATTGTGGAATATCAGGCTTTCCCGACTTATTTTCTTCATCCCAAGCTGATTCTACCGCATCAATGAATTGCCAATAGCGCTTAAGTTCACTCCATTCAGTGAAGTTAGTTGAATCGTTTACAATTACATCATGAAGCAATCTTTCATAACCATCTGGAACTTGCGCAAGTTCTTCTTTAGAAAAAGTATAATCAAGATTTTCACGACGAATACCTGGTTCACTGATTCTCTTACCATTAATCGTGATAAAAATTTCACTCTTCGGATCAATTACAATTGTAATATTGTTTGAATGAGCCTTTCCGTATGGAGTATTAATATGCTTCAAAACAATATCGATTCGATTCTTCTTTTCCTTGAATTCTTTACCTGTTCTAAAGTAAATTGGCACACCCGCCACTGGTCCTTCAGTAAACTTAACTTCACCAGCCGCAAAAGTTTCAGTAGTTGAATTTTCATCAACATTTGGCTCATTCTTATAAGCAAAAGTAGTATCACTACCTGCATATTGACCACGAACAAAGTGCTTTTTAATTACATCTTTATCTGGAATAATTAAACTATCGAGTAACTTTTTCTTAGCCTCGTGAATGCTTGCTGCTGAAATATCTTTAGGTTCAGGCATAGCTAGTAAAGTAATAATTTGGAAAATGTGATTCTGAACCATGTCACGAAGTGCTCCAGAGGTTTCATAATAACCCCCACGCGCTTCAACACCTAATCTTTCAGCCAAGGTTACTTGAATATTTTGAATATTATCAGAATTCCAAATATTCTTAATTAATGGATTGGTAAAGCGTAAAGGTAAAATATTTTGCACCATTTCCTTACCTAAATAGTGATCAATTCGGAAAATTTCATTTTCCTTAAATGAAGCAGTAATTTGCTTGTTTAACTCTTCAGCCGAAGCAAGATCACGACCAAATGGTTTTTCAACAACAATTCGATTGAATCCAGAACCAGTTAAATGTTGATCATTAATATGTGTAGCAATTGTGCCAAAGAATCTTGGTGCCATTGCCATATAGAATAATCGATTCCCTTGAGCACTATATTTTTCATCAAGATCATGTGCTAATTGCTTTAAAGTTACATAATGTTCAACATTAGTAACATCGTGTGATTGATAGTAAAAATGACTGGCAAATGCGCTAATCTCATTTTCGTCAACAACTTCATGAGTTTCATGAATTGCATCTGATACTTGTTCACGCAAATACTCGTGAGACCATGGGCGACGTGCAGTTGCAATCACCGCAAAGTTATCATGAATTAAACCTTGTTCATAAAGATTGAACAAAGCAGGATACAATTTTCTATGTGCTAAATCGCCACTACCACCAAAAAGTATCATAACTAAAGGTATATTCTTCATTGTTGATCCCCCTGACAATTAATCATTAAACTATATATATTCTACAACAAGTATTTTTCAAGCAAAATAAAAAGCGTCATTTCGACGCCTTTATTAATATTTTTTTATTCTTCTGTTGATTTATCTTCTGAAGTTTCAGGAGCCTTTTCTTCTGCCTTTGGAGCCTCTTCAACTTTTTCGTTTGATTCAGTCTTATCAGCATCATCTTCGTATGCTGGAGTAGCAGGAATGATTTGACGAACAGCCATTCTGCTGAAAGTTAAGTAGATTCCATCAGCATCAACAACAACAGTCTTGTCCTTATCATTAATTGAATCAATCTTAGCGTGTAAACCATCTACTAAAACAACGTGGTCACCCTTCTTTAATTGATCCATCATTTGCATTCTCTTTTGTTGTTGCTTTTTTTGTGGACGAATCATACCAAAGTAAGTAAAAGCAATTAAAATGATGAATAAACCAATCATCATAAGATTATTACCACCAGCTGCAGTGTTTGCCAAAAATACAGTATTCAAATTTTTCACCTCATAAATAAAATTAATAAATAAATATACGCGTTATTACAATTATACAAAAAGTATTGATAATTTACACTAATCTTCTTGCGGAATTGGTAGGCCTAATTGAAGATAAGCCTTTTTAGTTGCTACACGACCTCTTGGAGTTAATAAAAGGAATCCATTTTGTAATAAATATGGTTCATAAAGTGATTCAATCGTTTCAATATCCTCACCAATATTAGCTGCAAGAGTTTTAATTCCAACTGGACCACCCTTATAACTTTCAATTAAAGTTCTCAAAATCTTACGGTCAGTTTGATCAAGACCTTCGTTATCAACTTGCAGTTGCTTTAGAGCATGAGAAGTTGTTTCAAAAGAGATAGTATCTTCTCCCTTTACTTCCGCAAAATCACGTACCCGCTTTAAGAGTCTGTTGGCTACTCTCGGGGTACCACGAGAACGTCTAGCTAATTCAACTGCGGCCTCAGGGGAAATTGAAGTATGGAAAACATCACTTGATCTTTGAATAATTTCTTCTAATTCTTCAATTGTGTAGTACTGCATATGTTCCACAATACCAAAGCGATCTCGAAGTGGAGCAGATAATTGTCCAGCAAGAGTTGTGGCCCCAATTAATGTAAATGGAGGAAGTGGAACGTGAACAGCATGTGTTGTTTCACCTTCACCAATCACAATATCTACATAAAAATCTTCCATTGCAGAATAAAGAACTTCTTCAATTGGCTTTGATAGACGGTGAATTTCATCTATAAAAAGTACATCCCCAGGATCAAGATCGGATAACAAGGCAACCAAGTCACCGGCTTTTTCAACTGCTGGACCACTTGTACTCTTAAGCCCAACGCCCAATTCATTAGCAATTACAAATGCTAAAGTCGTTTTACCAAGTCCTGGCGGACCGTAAAGCAACACATGATCTAAAGCCTCATCACGCTGCTTAGCCGCCTGGATATAAATCGACATATCTTTTTTCACACGACTTTGACCTAAATATTGATCTAAGCTTTGAGGTCTAAGTGAAAGTTCAACTCTTTCCTCATCTTCCCCTTCGACTTCACTAGAAGTTAAAAAGTCGTCTCTATCTGTCACAAAATTCACTTCCCCATAAAAAATACAGTAGATCCATTATACCAAATTGTAACTACTTCTTAAGCAGTAACGCCAAACCTTTTTTAATATATTGATCGGCAGTATCTAGTTCAAGTTTTTCAAGCTTTGGAGTAATTCGATCAACTTCTTTTTGAGTATAACCAAGTGCTAAAAGCGCTAATAAGGCATCATGAAGGGCTGGACTTACATCTGAACTTGTTTCAACCTTATCAGTTCGATCAAGTCGACTAATATAATCTCCAAGTTTACCCTTAAGATCAAGCACAATTTGTGAGGCGGTCTTCTTTCCTACTCCAGGGAAACGAGTTAAATACTTCACTTCACCTTGTTCAATTGCTTCTGCTAAAGAATCACTATCTTCTGCGGCCATAATTGCTAAAGCAGATTTCGGTCCAATTCCACTTACACTAAGGAGCTTAAGAAAGAGACCTTTGGCCTTTTGACTTTGAAAACCATATAAAGTAAAGCCATTATTATCACTAAAGTTTTGCTCAATATATATCTTGGCTTTTTCTCCTTCTGTATAAGCAAAAGGAGTTGGACTATAAACTTTATATCCAACACCATTAACATTTACCACAATGTAGGCTGGTGTCACTTCGGCAATTATGCCTTCAAAAAATTCATACATTTATTTAATCATTCCTTTTAAACATTTTGCGAATATCATTTTGGCTTATTTTTACAAGTACAATTCGGCCATCAGCATCATGATATGGATCAGCTGTTTGACGCAAGTCTGATAAAATTTGCTTCGCCTCTACTGCATTAAGTTTATTTTTGCTGGCAATTTTTTTATGGGCTTCATCAGCGGCCACACGAATAAAAAAGTTTTCCTTTTTACCTGCATCAAGATTAAGAAAAATATCTAAAATATGTCTAAGAGATGTTTCAATTTCACCATTAATCCAAGTTGGATAAGATCTAACAATAAAACTGTTATCGCCAAAAATATCCAGATAAATTCCCAGTTTTTTAATTTCATCCAAATTATCCTTAATTTGAAGAAAATCAAGCTTACCGAATTCTAAAATAATTGGTGTTAAAAGTCCTTGTTGAGGAATCTTTTTTGAATTCATAACTTGACGAATTTTTTCAAACTCCAATCGTCTTCTAGCAGCAACCTGATCAACTAAGTACAAGTCGCCTTTGTTCTGTGCAAGAATATAGGCATCCATCTGACCCAAATACTCTAATTCAGTTAAATTACTAGCTAAAGTTTCATCTCCAGAAGTAATTACTTCCGCATCAACTTTATTATTAAATGGAGTTAATGCTATTTGCTTTTGAACATTTTCATCCCAACTAGCAGTAATGACATACTTATCGTTTTCTTGTGGCTTATTTATATCAACATAATTTGGTGCGGACTTATCTGATTCAACTTCATCTATGTGCTTGTCCTGTCTGATAATAGCCTTATTTTCTTCACGAACTTCCGCAGGTTCATCAGCTTTTCTTTTTGTATCCACAACGGACTTGTTTAAATTAAACCGTAATTGATCAACAATATCATCGCTTCGACCATTTTCAATCGCTTCAAATGCGTTAATTTGAGTATCTTTTTCAATTAAAGTGTCACTAATCGCCTTAGTGATAAGCCGACTAAGCTCTTTTTCTTTTGAAAGTCTAACTTCTTGTTTGGTTGGGTGAACATTTACATCCACTAATAAAGGATCAACATGAATATCAATTACAATAATTGGATAATGCCTAGGACCTAATTTTGAGCCATAGCCATCAATAATCGCAGAGGTAAGCTGATAATTACGAATGTAACGACCATTCAACAAAATGGAAATATAATTTCTAGTTGAACGGGTTAACTCAGGCTTCGACATTAAGCCATCTACCTTAAAGTCGCTATCCTTTTCTTCAAAAGAGGTCATCTTTTCAGCAGTTGAACGACCATAAATATTCGCTACCGTTTTCTTAAGATTTCCATTACCAGGAGTTCTCAGTAAAATTTTCCCTGCATTAGCTAAACTAATTGAAATCTGTGGATAACCTAAGGCAATTCGATTAACAATATCCACAATTTTCATCATCTCAGTTCGCAGACTATTCAAATACTTTAATCTTGCTGGAGTATTGAAGAAAAGATCCTTAACCGTGATTTTAGTCCCCTTACTTGCTCCAGCATCTTCTTGACTAAGCTTTTTTCCTGCGCTGAACTCTGCTCTTGTTCCGACTTCATTATTGTCATTAGTTAAAATCTCAACATGAGCAACGGCAGAAATCGAAGCTAAAGCTTCTCCGCGAAATCCTAAAGTAGCAACATTAAATAAATCACGTTCATTATTAATTTTACTGGTTGCATGTCTGGTAAAGGCCAAATCAATTTGGTCTGGGGCAATCCCTACCCCATTATCTTGAACTACGATTTGCTTTAAACCACTGTCGACCACATCGATTCTAATTCGACTAGCACCAGCATCGATTGAGTTTTCTACCAATTCTTTAACTACACTGGCCGGTCGCTCAATAACTTCCCCAGCAGCAATTTGATTAGTTAAATTCTCTGATAATTCATGAATTTTTGCCATGATTAATTATTTTCATCCTTCAGATCTTCTTGCCAATTGGCAACTAACTGCATCACTTCTAGTGGAGTCTTATCAGCTAAATATAAGTCAGAAATTTGATCTAAAACGTTTTGTTTAGCACTTGATTCTTCAGCTTCGATCGACTCAGGTTCTTCAGCTGGTTTTGCAAATAAATCAAGTTGTTCACTTGCTGGCCCCAATTCGCTAGCTCCTTGAGCTTCAAGGCGTTTAAGTAATTTAGTTGCCTCTCTTAAAACTTTAGTTGGAAGTCCTGCAAGTTGAGCAACATGAATACCATAACTTTGATCTGCTGGTCCTGGAAGAATCTTATGTAAGAAAATCAACTTACCATTTTCTTCAGTAGCACCAACGTGAATATTCTTCAAATGCTCCAAAGTCTTATCCATATCAGTTAATTCGTGATAGTGGGTTGCAAATAAAGTCTTAGCTCCAACCTTATCATGTAGATATTTAACAATTGCCCCAGCAAGCGCCATTCCATCATAAGTTGCCGTTCCTCGACCGATTTCATCAAATAAGACTAAACTTCGTTTGGTAGCATATTGCAAGGCTTCGTTAGCTTCACTCATTTCAACCATGAAGGTACTTTGACCTGAAATTAAATCATCAGCTGCCCCAATTCGCGTGAAGATTTGATCAAAAATTGGCAATTCCGCACTATCTGCAGGGACAAAACAACCGATTTGAGCCATAACTGCTATTAGGGCCATTTGTCTCATATAAGTACTTTTACCTGACATATTTGGTCCAGTAATCAAGAAGACATCAGTATCTTCTGGCATTTTTACATCGTTTGGAATGTAGGAACCTTCGACCATTACCTTCTCAACTACAGGGTGACGACCAGCCTCAATTTTGATATTTTGATTTTCGGTATGCAGGACTGGACGACAATAGTTATTTTGTTCAGCTACTGTTGCAAAACCAGTATAGACATCCAGTTCGGCTAGTTGATTACCAAGTTTCTGTAATTCAGGGATGTATTTCTTGATATCTTCACGTAATTTGACGAAAATATCATATTCCAAATCAGTTGAACGATTTTGGGCTTCCATGATTAGGTTTTCATGCTCTTTAAGCTCTGGAGTAATGTAACGTTCAGCGTTAGTTAAGGTTTGCTTGCGAGTGTATCGATCTAATGGAACCTTGCTCTTATTACCATTTGAAACTTGAATGTAGTAACCAAAGACTTTGTTATAACCAACCTTTAAGTTTTCAATTCCGGTTTTTTGACGTTCATCTGCTTCCATTTGTGCAAGCCACTGCTTACCATTGTTCATTGCACTACGGTAGCGATCAAGTTGTGCATCAACGCCCTCTTTGATAAGCCCACCTTCTGTAGTAAGAATTGGCGGATCATTAACTATAGTTGAAGAAATCATCTCTGAAATGCCCTGAAGCGGATCAACTTTTTGAGCAAAATCAGTTAAATTTTCATTACCAGACTCTCTAAGTGCATCTAAGATTGCTGGGACTGCATTAAGTGAGCGTGAAAGTTGCAAAAGTTCTCTTGCGTTTACATTTCCGAAAGCAATTCGACCTGTCAATCTCTCTAAATCATACACGCCTTTCAAGGCATCAATGATATTTTCGCGGGTGAAGTACTCGTCTAACAAGGCCTGAACCATATTTTGACGATGATTAATTTCATCAATGGAAAGAAGTGGACGTGCGAGCCATTGCTTTAAAAGACGGGCTCCCATTGCAGTATGAGTTTTATCAATTACCCAGAATAAAGAACCCATCTTCTTGCCAGTCTTAGCTGAAGAGACTAATTCTAAATTATTCTGAACCACATGGGACATTTGCAAATACTGATTTACTTCATAACTTTTAGCAATTTGAAGGTGGGCTAAGCTACGCTTTTGAGTAGTTAACAAATAAGCAACTAATTGCTTAACTGCGGCCTTCTCCGCAGAATTAGTTAAACTTTGTTCAACGTAAGAGATTTCTGCATGTTCACCTTCAACTGAAACAGGAGCCGACACAATAATGTTGGCCTTTTTCAAGAAGTCCTTATTCTTTTCGGATAAATTACCTGCATAAACCACTTCACGAGTTCTTAATGATAATAATTCATTCGATACAGACGCAAAGTCCTTTAAGTGTGTGGCATATACTTCACCTGTAGATAAGTCGCTGTATGCTAAACCGAATCCTGACTTAGTTGTCACAACAGAAGTTAAATAATTAGATTCATTAGCATCATTAGGGCCTTCATTCATCATTGTGCCTGGTGTAATCAATTGAATTACGCCACGTTTAACCATCCCTTTAGCGGCTCTAGGATCTTCAAGCTGCTCAACCAAGGCAACCTTATAACCTTTTTCTACCAAAGTGTTTACGTATGAATCAACAGCCATATGAGGTACTCCGGCCATTGGAATTGGGTTCTCAGATTTATTTGAACGGTGAGTTAAGGTTAATTCTAAAATTTGTGCACCCTTAACCGCATCATCTTCAAAAAGTTCGTAAAAATCCCCTACCCGATAAAATAGAAAGGCATCTGGATATTGCTTTTTAATCTCATAATATTGCTCCATCATTGGAGTTGTACTTGTTTTAGCCAATCGGAACCCCTCTTTCTTTTTAGCTAGCTTACAATTAATTATTATACGACAAAAATTCAAGCAAAAAAAAGACCGCATATGCGGCCTTTTTTAATTTGATATTTATATCAATTCTAATCGCTAAAACGTTAAGAATTTTTATAAACTAACTACATTCCCATACCTGGTGCGCCTGCTCCTGGCATACCTGCAGCTGGTGCGTCATTCTTTTCTTCAGGAATATCAGCAACAACGGCTTCAGTAGTAAGAAGAAGTGCAGCAATTGATGCAGCGTTTTGAAGAGCTGTACGAGTTACCTTAGTTGGATCGATAATACCAGCTTCAACCATGTTTTCCCACTTGCCAGTTGCAGCGTTGTAACCAATTTCGTTGTCTTGGTGTTCAAGCTTATCAAGGATTACTGATCCTTCTTCACCAGCATTTTCAGCAATTTGACGAACTGGTGCACTCAATGCACGAAGAACAATGTTAATACCAGTTTGTTCATCTTCACTGTCGCCCTTAACTTCGCGAACTGCCTTTTCTACGTTTACTAAAGCAGTACCACCACCAGCAACGTAACCTTCGTCAACAGCTGCACGAGTTGAGTTCAAGGCATCTTCGATTCTGTAACGACGTTCCTTAAGTTCAGTTTCAGTAGCAGCACCAACGTGAATAACAGCTACACCACCAGTAAGCTTAGCAAGACGTTCTTGTAACTTCTTCTTGTCGAAGTCTGAAGTAGTTTCTTCAATTTGCTTTCTGATTGAGTCTTCACGTTCCTTAATAGCGTTCTTGTCACCAGCACCATCAACAATAGTAGTTGAATCCTTGGTAATAGTTACACGACGTGCTTGACCTAATTGATCAATCTTAGTGTCCTTAAGTTCAAGACCTAAATCTTCAGTAATTACAGTACCACCAGTTAAAGCAGCAATATCTTCAAGTTGAGCCTTACGACGGTCGCCAAAGCCAGGAGCCTTAACAGCTACAACGTTGAAAGTACCACGAATCTTGTTTAATACAAGAGTTGGAAGAGCTTCACCAGTAACATCATCAGCAATGATTAATAATGACTTAC
Source organism: Lactobacillus agrestimuris (assembly GCF_943193025.1). Taxonomy (GTDB): domain Bacteria; phylum Bacillota; class Bacilli; order Lactobacillales; family Lactobacillaceae; genus Lactobacillus; species Lactobacillus agrestimuris. The sequence continues at coordinate 60,212 of NZ_CALPCQ010000007.1, read as the reverse complement.
CTTGTTGAACGATTTCTTGTAATAATGGCAAGATATCTTGGATGTTTGAAATCTTCTTGTCAGTAATCAAAATGTATGGGTTATCAAGGTCAGCTTCCATTTTATCGTTGTCAGTTACCATGTATTGTGATAAGTAACCACGATCGAATTGCATACCTTCAACTACTGATAATTCAGTGTTAATACCACGTGAATCTTCAATAGTAATTACACCATCGTTTCCAACCTTTTCCATAGCGTCAGCAATTAAATCACCAACTTCTTTTGATGCTGAAGAAACAGCAGCAACGTTAGCAATTTGATCCTTTGATTCAACTTTGTGGCTAATCTTGTGAAGTTCATCAACTGCAGCATTAGTAGCCTTTTCAATACCGCGACGAATACCTACAGGGTTAGCACCAGCAGTAACGTTCTTCATACCTTCACGAACGATAGCTTGAGTTAAAACAGTAGCAGTAGTAGTACCATCACCAGCGATATCATTAGTCTTTTGTGCAGCTTCTGCAACAAGCTTGGCACCTAAGTTTTCAAAGTGATCCTTAAGTTCAATTGACTTTGCAATAGTAACACCATCGTTAGTAATGTCAGGACTACCGTAAGTTTGTTCCAAAACAACGTTTCTACCCTTCGGACCAATAGTAGTCTTAACAGTATCAGCTAACTTATCAACACCCTTTAATAATGAGCGTCTTGCTTTTTCTGAGAATTTAATATCTTTAGCCATAAATGTATACCTTCTTTTTTAGAATTTTGAATTTAAATCAGAAATTATTTAACGATTGCCAAAATGTCTTTTTCTTGAAGGACTAAGTACTTTTCGCCTTCGTATTCAACTTCTGAACCAGCGTACTTGTTGTACAAAACAGTATCACCTTTTTGAACAGTCATAGGAATCTTTTCACCGTTTGATGAGTAAGCACCTTCACCAACAGCAATTACTTCACCTTGTGTAGGCTTTTCCTTAGCGTTAGAAGCAAGGACGATACCTCCAACAGTTTTTTCTTCTTCATCTTTTACTTTTACAATTACGCGATTACCGATTGGTTGTAACACGATTTGTCCCTCCTGTTTTTTTCAATTTTATTTTTCTTCTTTGAGTTTTAGCACTCTTTTCTATCAAGTGCTAACTTACAATTAAAATAATAACTTGTTTTTAATTAGAATGCAAGCAATTTGAATAAAAAATTAGCACTTTGTTTATAAGAGTGCTAATTTTTTATAACTATATTAAATATCAACAAAAAATGGCATTCCACATAGGAATACCATTAGAAATATATATTGTTACTTTTTTGACTTTGAGGAGTAGTAAATAATAAGTCTAATTACTCATGAGCGGTTACAGCAATCAAATTATCACCATGCTTATCGCCAGCATCTGTAATACGTTGAACATTAGCATAGTTTGCAGTGTTAGTAATCACAACCATAACAGTTGTGTCATAACCAGCTTCCTTAAGAGCTGCCATATCAGCAGTTCCAAGCTTGTCGCCCTTTTTAACTCTTTGACCTTGCTTTACAAAACTTTCGAAGTGTTGCCCCTTCAAGTTAACTGTATCAAGACCGATGTGAATTAAGACTTCTGCACCGTCATCTGACTTAATACCATATGCATGCTTAGTTTCGTATGCAATTGTAATTGTACCTGAAACAGGTGAGTAAATATTATTGTCACTTGGGATAATAGCTGCACCATCACCCATAAGTTTTGCTGAAAAGACTTGATCATTAACCTTAGTCAAACTTTCTGGAGTACCATCAACTGGTGAAGCAATGATTTCATCCTTTAAAGCTAAAGCTTCTTTACCAACTTTTTCAGCCTTTTGAGTTTCTTCAGCGTAGTCAGTTGCATCATTTACTGGAACGTCTTGTCCTGCAACTTCTTCTTGCATATGCCCCTTACCGTAAACATAAGTCAAAATAAAGGCAACTGCGAAACTGATTACTACTGAAACGGCCCACATTGGGATGTTCTTTGGCACGATTGAAAGGAATCCTAAGAATCCGGCTGACCCAAGTGCTGCGGCAGTAACATGCATAAATCCTGCAAAAGCAGCTGCCACACCTGATCCGATTAAAGCACAGAAGAATGGGAACTTGTACTTCAAGTTAACACCGAATAATGCTGGTTCAGTAATACCTAAAAGTGCTGAAACACCAGCTGAAGATGACAGACCCTTGATTTTCTTATTCTTAGTTAAGAAGTAAACTGCAAAAGTTGCGGCACCTTGAGCAACGTTAGCCATACATGCTGTTACAAATATAAAGTCACCTGATCCGTGTCCTTGAGCAAATTGGGCAAGAAGTTGTGTTTCAACTGCTGGAAAACTTTGGTGAAGTCCAGTAGTAACAATGGCTGAGTAAGTCAAACCAAAGACACCCATACCAAAGGCACCAGTAGTATTGTAAAGCCATACAATAGCATCAGTGATTAAATCAGATACACCTTTGAAGACTGGACCGATAATTGTAAAGGTTAAGAATCCAGTAATCATAATTGAAAGAAGAGGTGTAAATGTAAAGTCGACGGCTGATGGTAACCACTTGTGAAATTTCTTTTCCAAGAAAGCAAGTACCCAAACAGCAACCAAAACTGGAATTACTTGGTATTGATAATTCGTTTGTGGCACATTAAAGCTAAAAATATGCCAGAATTTATCAGCACCACCAAGGCCTGGCGTGGTCATAATCATACCAATTGTTGCACCTAGGAATTGGTTAGCACCAAACCTTTTCGCTGCCGACATACCAACTAAGATCGGCATAAAGATAAATGGTGCTGCTGACATAACTTGAATTATACTTGACCAGCTGGCAATGCTTGGAACCATTTGAACTACTGATTTTGGTCCAAACAAACCTGGTGAGGTCAAGAAATTGTTCAATGCCATCAACAAACCACCAGCAACTAAGGCTGGAATGATTGGTACGAAAATATCAGATAAAAGCTTGATGAAATCCATTACAGGATTCTTCTTTTGACCTTCTGCTGCTACCTTCTTTAAATCGTCAGTTGATAATTCCTTAAGTCCAGTAATATTAATGAACTCATCGTAAACATCGTTTACATCCCCTGGTCCAATAATTACTTGGTACTGGCCATTAGTTTTAAATGTTCCCTTTACATCAGGATCATTATCTAAGGCTTTTTGATCTACTTTTGAATCATCTTTCAACACAAGTCGTAAACGAGTAGCGCAGTGTGCTGCCGCAATGATATTATCGCGTCCAACATCTTTAATTACTCGTTCCGCTACCTTTCTATGGTCCATATATATCCTCCCTTTAGCAGCTTTTTGTAACCGCTTAACTTTTTCTCAATAACTATGATAGCGTATTCTTATAATATGTCAATCGTTTATCACAAAAATATTTAAAAAGTTTTGCATACGAGCTAATCTTTCCATAAAATGATCATTTAACAATATGATAAACGTTTGACATATTTTGACATGTTAATTACAATAATCATGTAAATAGATAACGCTTTCATGGAGGGATATCATACTATGGAATGGACAAGAGAAAAAAGATACTTACCTTATAAAGATTGGGATGCTGACACTTTACTTCACTTGCAAGCTCAAGCAGCAAACTCTCAATATCAAATGCACTACCACTTGCGCCCTATCTCAGGATTAATTAATGACCCTAATGGATTTTCATACTTTAATGGTGAATATCATGTTTTTTATCAATCATATCCATTTGGACCAGTTCATGGATTAAAATCATGGGTCCACTTTAAATCAAAAGACTTAGTTCACTGGCAAAATCTTGGTTTAGCTGTTGAACCGGACTGTAAAGCTGATTCTCACGGAGCATATTCAGGAAGTGCTAAAGAAATTGACGGCAAACTCTTCCTTATGTATACCGGTAATCACCGTACTGAAGATTGGGAGCGTATCCCTTATCAAGTTGGTGCTTGGATGGACCAAGATGGCAAGGTAAAAGATAAGACCATCCTATTTAGAAATCCTGACCATATCACTGAGCATTTCCGTGACCCACAAATAATTGAAAGAAATGGTCACTACTATGCAATCATTGGCGCTCAAGATAAAGAAAATCAACATGGTCACATTGATATTTGGCGCTCAAATGATTTAAAAAATTGGGAAGAATTAGGCTTCCTTCACTTTTCAGATGACGACATGGGCTACATGATCGAATGTCCAAATTTAATTTTTGTTGATGAAAAACCTGTTTTAATCTTCTGTCCTCAAGGATTAGACAAGTCAGTTGCAGATTATGACAACATTTATCCGAATATGTATGTCATTGGTGACGACATTGATCTCGATAACTGTGAATTAATTAATCCATCTAAGCTCAGAAACTTTGATGAAGGATTTGATGTTTATGCCAGTCAAGCCTTCAATGCACCCGATGGCAGGGCCTATTCAATAAGTTGGGTTGGACTTCCTGATCTTACTTATCCAACTGATAAAGAAAATTGGGCAAATTGCTTGAGCCAAGTAAAAGAATTATCAATTAAAGACGGTAAATTGATTCAAACGCCTGTTACAGCAATGGAATCTTTACATATTAATGAAAAAGAATTAACTAATTCAAAATTAGAACTTGATTCTAGCAATCAATACGAACTTAAGTTAAACATTAAAGCAGAACAAATCGGAAATTTAAGATTAGCTGCAAGTAATGAACTTAAACACAGCTTGTTAATTAACTTCGATACCAAAAATGGTAAACTTACTCTTGATCGTTCAAACTGTGATCTAGAAGTAGCAACTGACTATGGTACAACCAGAAGTGTAAAGCTTGCTCCAAATAGTGATTTGTCACTAGATATCTTCGTTGATCATTCAGTAATTGAAGTATTCGTTAACAATGGTGAAGCTGTCTTAACAGGTAGATTCTTTAATAATCCTAATAATCATAGGATTAGCTTCGACAAGGAAATTAAATATTCTGGAAAAATCTGGGATATGCAAACAATCTTATAAAAGAGGAATTTATGGTCGCAAAACTTATTGATGTCGCAAAAAAAGCGGGTGTTTCTGTCACCACTGTTTCAAGAGTAATTAATAATCATGGCTATTTAAGTGAAAAGACTAAGCAAAATGTCTTCAAAGCGATGAAAGAATTGAATTATCAGCCCAATTCGCTTGCCCGCTCACTTCATGGAAAGAAGATGCATCTAATTGGTGTGATATTTCCAAGCATAACCAATCCACTCTTTGCTCAACTTATTCAGGAAATTGAAAATTGCTTGTTTGCACAAGGTTACAAAATAATCTTATGTAATGCTGGAAAAGATAAAGAAAAAGAGCGTGAATATATCAAGATGCTCTTAGCAAATCAAGTTGATGGAATCATTGCAGGTGCACACAATCTCGGAATCGATGAATATCGACAACTTGGTTTACCGATTGTCTCATTCGATCGAAGGCTATCTGATAATGTACCGATCGTCAGTTGTGATAATTATCAAGGAATTAAACTTGCAGTTCGAGATTTAATTCAGGCCGGCTGTAAAAATATTTATTTCCTGGGAAATAAACAGACTAAAGGTAATCCAACCGATGATCGATTAAAGGCCTACTTAGATACCATTAAGGAGGCAAATATGGAATCTCACATTTGCTCTGTTTCCTTCGGCGATTCCCCACTTTTAAAAAATATGACCATTCACCAAATGTTGGCCGATGATCATCCCGATGGTGTTGTCTGTACAGATGACTTAACTGCAATCTTGCTCATCCAAGAAGCAAAAAAGATGGACATCGATATTCCAAAAGACCTTAAAGTAATCGGATTTGATGGTACAGATGAAATTCAAACTTACCATTCCGAACTTTCAACTATTGCTCAACCAATCTCAGAAATGGCAGCTTTACTAGTCAAACTTTTGCTTGAAAGAATTGATAATCCAAGTAAAAAGCTCAGTCAAATGCATTATAAATTCCCAGTTAAATTAATTAAAAGCAAAACAACTGCATAAAATAAAAGGAATGATTCAAACTGAAATGAATCATTCCTTTTTGCTTTAATTACCAAAGCCTTGAACTTTATATACTCTGTTCTTCAATGTAGTTAAATCACTTTTTTCATGATATGCTACGGTAAGATAGATATTATTAGGATCTAAAACCTGAATACTTTCAAATTCAGTTACATAACCAAAGGCATTAAGCGCATGTTCATCATCTAAGTTAGCTACTTCCCACTTATCTGAATCTGTACATCCCCATGGAATTTTTACAATTTGACGAGGCTTACCTTCTTTAGCAAAACCTAAAAAGTTTCTTTGAGGTCCTAATTGACATGAAACATAGACATTATTGTCTTCATCGATATCATAACCTTGGACAGATGGAATTAAGTTAGTGTTAAAGTTAGGAATATTAAAAGCACCAATACAATGTAAATTCTGAATATTCACATCCAAAGCATTTGCCTCTGCTTCATCTAAAGCTTGATTTACTTCATCCAAATTATATAAAGCAAAGTGTCCAGTATGATTCAAGTCAATGCTAGCAATCATAAACTTCTTATAATCTGGTGAAACTGCAGCTTCCAAACGTTCTAAATCTTTCCCTGGATAAGCTACACTCCCATCTCCATAGCCAGATCCCGCACGATTTAAATACGATAAACGCGGTATTTGCGTATTACTATCAAATTGAAGTGGGGCATCTGCTAAATTAACTCGTGCAATTTGGGTATCCCAAAGGGTACTGCCATGTTGCTTAGGCTTTGTTCCAATAAACCAGCGATTTTCTTTTCCTGCATAAGTCCAAGTTTGTGTATGGCCTCCTGCCATGCCTGTTAAATAAACTATAGGATTATCTTCATCAAATACTACATCTTTACCACTAGGAACTGCTCGATAAACAACAATATCTGTTTGCTTATGAAGTAGCTGCAAAGCATAAACATATTTTTCACCAACATCCGAAGCCTGAACGACTACATGATGCAAATTATCAAATTCATACAATAATTCAACATTGACATCTTTATTAATCATAATTCAACATGCTTTCTAATTTTCTCATTCAAAATCATAATCTATTTTCATTCTAAATGATTTACACGCATAAAACAAAAGTAAAGCCGCTAAATTCGGCTTTACTTTCCTAGATATAATTAATATTTACACTACTCATATTGGCTCTGCCCTGAATAATCAACTTAGGTCCACCGCCATTAGATAATCCTTTAGTTTCAAGGGATGACATCATGGGATTGATGTTGTTTTCAATTCCCCAAGTTGAAGGAAGATAGATATTAATCTCCGTCATAGTCACATTTAAAGTCATTGTGACAACATCGCCCAGAGCTTCAGCATCATCAAGATAAATATTGATATCCCCCATTTTTGCATTAACTGCGATTGTTTCTAATTCTTTTGAATGAATATAGCGGGATGCATCTGATAAAGATTGATCAATTACCACATGCGCACCGTTGTCATTACTTACCGTCTCAGTAAAGATATTATTTGATAAATTTTCTCTTTTTTCCCTAAAGTTCTTAATCTTTTTATTTGCATAAACGATCGTATGAAATCGATTGCGAAAGATAATTGAAAGCCCAATCGAAATTAAAACTGCCGCAAATAAAATTGTCCAAGGAACTAATCTAGTTATCTTCAACGGTTGTGCAAAAATCATCAGTAAGAACGCAATTGAAAATACCCATTCAGTAATTCTGCGATTAATAATTCCATCAATTAAACTAAGTGAAAAAATGATGGTTCCAACAATAGACCAAAAGCCTAATTTATAGGTCCACATGCCCATTTGATTTAAAACTACAAAGCTAGCACAGGCAATAAAAAATATGCCCCAAAATACTCGAGATACTTTATTTCTCATGATAGTCGTCTTCTTTCTTCTAAGCGATTACGCAATTCGCGATAATAATGTCTAGAAACATATACTGTCTTATATGAATCCTGAAACTTTATCTGACAATTTGAGATTGATCTAGTTAAAGCATATATTTGCTTCAAATTTAAAATAGTAGATTTAGAAACTCGCATGAAATCTCCACCCAAAATGTCTTCTAATTCATATAACTTGTATTTAACTTGATAAGAATCAGTCCTAGTATGTGCCATGACCACTTTACTGTCAGTTTCGAAAAAGAGGATATCGCTTAAATTTAAATAGTAAGAAATATTGTCTTTAAATGCTTCAATTTGATCAAGTTTCTTTTCTTTTTTTAAAAGCTGATATAAGCGTTCAACTTCTTCAGTCATTTTAGGAGCAGAAATTTTTACTTCTAAATCTTCTTGATCTGGATCAATTTCTAATTTAACCTTCAAGCTTATTCCTCCTTTCTTAACCTAATTATATTAAAGCAAGAATTTCGACTAAAAACTATCTGAGATAACCAAGTGGTAAATTTTTAACTCTAAGTGGTAAAAAAGCGACTACTTAATGTAGTCGCTTATAATTATAACTCTTCATCTTTCGCCTTATCTGAATCTAAGAAATAGATCAATGTTTGCAATTCTGTTGCCAAATCAACGTTTTGCACACGTACACTTGATGGTGCAGATAATCTAATCGGCGTAAAGTTCAAAATCCCCTTAATGCCAGCTTCAACCATTTCATCAGTTGTTCGCTGAGCTGAGCTTGATGGAACTGTCAAAATTGCAATTGAAATTTGTTGGTCACTTAATTGCTTCTTGAGCTCTTCCATATCGTAAACCGGAACACCACTAAGAATACGACCAGTAATTTCTTTATTAATATCAAAAGCGCATGAAATTCTAATATTATTACTACGCTTGAAGTTGTAGTTCAAAAGCGCACGTCCTAAATTACCTACACCAACAAGTGCCACATTAGTTAATGTATCTTGGTTTAAAATTTTCTTGAAGAACATCAACAAATTTTTAACATCATATCCATATCCACGTTTACCTAAGGCGCCAAAATATGAAAAATCTCTTCTAATTGATGCACTATCTACTTGAACTGCTTCAGCTAATTCCGTAGATGAAACCTTTGCTTTACCTTCCTCACTTAATATTAATAAGTAACGATAATAAAGCGGCAATCTTTTGGCCGTTGCCTTCGGTATCTTAATTTTATTCATAAATCATATGCCCCCAATATTACGGATGTTTGTGAATCTTTAAGCAAGTATATATATCATAACTATATTATAAAGCTATTTGCAAGTAATTTTTTCACAAAGGACTTGATTTTCATTAAAAATTGCAATAAATTGGTTTTTTAAACTATAAATACAGTATGTTAAAATATTTTTAGGTGAAAAAATTATGATTATTGCACAAGGGCACGATTTAGAACAACAATTTGGTGCCAATACTTTATTTAAAAATGTTAACTTTTCAATAGATTCAAATGCACGAATCGGCTTAGTTGGAGCAAACGGAGTTGGTAAAACCACCCTGCTTAAAATTATGACTGGCCAACAAGAAGCTACACGTGGTGAATTTATTGTCAATAAAGGAATCGATGTTGGTTATATCGCTCAGGAAAATGCTTTAAATGAAGAAAAAAGCATTTGGGATGAAATGGAAGATGTCTTTGCTCCTTTAATTAATAGGGGTAAAAAATTAACTGCTATGCAGGAAGAAATCGCCGAAAATCCAACTGATCAAGATTTACTTAAGCGTTATGACCAAATGCAGTTTGCTTTTGAACAAGACGGTGGCTATACTTACCAATCTGATATCAAAAGTATATTGAATGGGTTCAAATTTGGTGAAGAAACTTGGCAGAAGAAAATCGGTAGTTTATCCGGTGGTGAAAAAACCCGTTTAGCTTTTGTTAAATTACTGCTTAAAAAGCCACCTCTATTACTTCTTGACGAACCGACCAACTATCTAGATATGGATACTTTAGATTGGCTTGAAGGCTTTCTTAAGAATTATGATGGTGCTATTTTAGTAGTATCTCACGACCAATATTTCTTAGATCATTTAGCAACTCAAATTTTTGAATTACAATTTGGAAAATTAACTCAGTTCAAAGGAAATTATTCTCAATACCAAGCTGAACGTGAACTTCGTGATCGTCAACAAGAGGCTGCTTATGAAAAGCAACAAGAAGAAATCAAAAAAGAAGAGGAATTTATCCAAAAGAACTTGGTTCGTGCATCAACTACTAAGCGTGCACAAAGTCGTCAAAAGAAGCTGGATAAGTTAGATCGAATTAAACCACCTAAGTCCCAAAGTAAGGTTAAAATTCATTTCAACAGTGAACGACCTTCAGGAAAAGAAGTTTTAATTTTAAACGATCTATCAATTGGCTATCCTGAAAAGACTATGGTGGAGGATATCTCTTTCCAAATCAATAAGGGCGATCGTGTTGCGATCATTGGGCCAAACGGAATTGGTAAGTCTACTCTTCTAAAAACTGTGATGAAACAGCTTAAACCAAAAGCCGGCAGTATTAAATATGGTGCATCTCTTGATATTGGTTATTACGATCAAGAACTGCAAAGACTTGATCCGAGCCAAACAGTTCTTGATACCGTATGGGATCGTCATAAGACTATGCCTGAACGTGACGTTCGGTCAATCTTAGCAAGTTTTCTTTTTACTGCAAAGGATATTGATAAGACTGTTGGACAACTTTCAGGTGGTCAAAAAGCTCGTTTGACCTTAACTGTTCTTTCACTGGAACACGATAACTTCTTATTAATGGACGAACCGACTAACCACTTAGATATTGAAGCTAAAGAAGTCCTTGAAAAGGCCTTAAAAGATTATGACGGAACCTTGCTTTTCGTATCTCACGACCGTTACTTTATTAATCAATTAGCTAATAAGATTGTTTCTGTTCGTGATGGTCATGCCAAAATTTATGAAGGAAACTATTCATACTATCTTGATGAAAAAGCTAAGCAAGAGGCCGGTTTAACTCCTGGACAACCTGGAGATAATATTCAAGAAGCTGAACCAGTTAAACAAGTCAGCGAGCAAAAACTTTCTTACCAAGAACAAAAACAGCATGATTCACAAAAGAGAAAATTACAAAGAGCAATTGATAACGCTGAAAAGAAAATCGAAGAATTAGAAAAACAAGAAGAAAAAATTCAAACTGAAATGGCTAATCCAGAAATCGCTGCTTCTTTTGAAAAACTAGGTCCTTTACAAGAAGATTTAACTGAAGTACAGAATAAGCTTGATCAAGCAAATAGTGATTGGGAAAAAGCAATTGAAGAATTAGATAAATTTGAATAAAAAAGAACCCCTGAAAAGTTTGTAAGCTTTTCAGGGGTTTTTTGTAGCAAAAAAGGAGTTCTCTTTCGAGAACCCCTTTTTCATTGAATAATCTTAATGATTATTTTTCATCTTTTCTTTGAAGACCAAGAAAAAGAAATTAGTGCACCTAATAAACTACCTAAACCTAAAATTGCAGATAAAGCACTATTATCTTTGCTACCAGTTTGTGGTAATTCTTGTTTACTATTGCCACTAACAGCCTTTGGCTGTGATCCATTGCCGGCTTGAGAAAGATTATCTCCGCCTCTAGGGCTGGTTGTAAGATCTCCACCTCTAGGACCAGTTGTAAAATTATGGTCTTTCGATGGTTTTTCTACATTAGGTTTACCCGGCTTGGTTGGCTTAATAGGCTTATCCGGCTTACCTGGTTTATTTGGCTCAGTAGGCTTATCCGGCTCACCCGGTTTGTTTGGCTCAGTAGGTTTATCCGGCCTACTTGGTTCAGTTGGATTGGTTGGTGGTATAACTGGTATTTCACGATAAGTTACGTAAACAGTTACTCCATCTTCTGGCATACCATCTTTAAATGTCACTGGCACAGCAGCTACCAACTCTCCCTCTTTACCATCAATTAATGTAGTATAACCATCAATCTTATCTGGTACAAAGTCTGGGAAGTCTGCTTTGCTCCATTCACCGTATTCTGTATCACCTGTAACTTCATTAGTTGTTACTGTACGAGTTACTGTGGCAGTTTGAGTGATTGTCTTTGTCTTACCATCTGGGGTGGTAACAACAATCTTTCTAGTAACTTCCTTAGATTCAGTAGTTTCATCAATGATTGGTTCGTACTTAATTGGAGTATCTTCACCAGGTTTGTCTGGAATAATTGATCCTCCATCTACTGAAGTAACAATCTTCCAACCCTTTGGTGTTGGTGGTACTGGCACCTTACCAGGCTTAGTTGGATCAGTAGGATCATTTGGATATGGGGTTGGGGTAGTTCCTGGAATTGGATTACCATCACCATCTACTTGAATCACATTACCCATTGGGTAGTAATCTACTGTGGCCTGTGCATTTAAATCGCTGTCTTGTGGATTAGTTTCATTGATTTCCACAGTGTCTTTATCTACTTGACCAGCTGATGCATAGTAGCCATCCTTAACCGGGACATTTACAACGCCATAAGTTGCACTTGGATTTTCAAATGTATAAACAACTTTTCCAGTTGCTGGATCGTAACTTTGGATTCCTGAAACTGTCACATTTTGTTTTGTTTCAGTTGAACTAGTTTGACCATCCTTTTCATGAGTGATGTAAGTGATAGTTCTAGTTCCTGTAAATGAAATTACCTTATTCAAGTAGATATTTACAGTTTGATCATCTTTATCAGTAGCAGTGAATGCTATAGCTTGTTCACCAATTCCAGTGATCTTATTACCATCTCTAGTTACATTGACATAAGTTTGACCTTTATCATCTGTTACTTCTTGGATACCTTCACCAGTTTGTAATTGTGGTGCGTAACTATTCCAATTACCGTTACTATCCTTGTCAGCTGCCCAATCAGTATAAGTTACTTCTCCAGTTACTACATTTACTGTAGCTGAACGAGAATACTTAACTGTTTGAACTACTGATTTTCCAATAACATTACCATTTGCATCATATACATTAATGGTACGAGTAATGGTCTTATTCAAATCACTATCTTTTACACCATCTGGGTAATCCTTATTAGTACCTTCAATTGGATTACCAGGTGTCTGTGGCGAAGTTGGTGGAACTTCAACAGTAGCCTCAGTGTAGTAAACAGTCACTGTACTACTTTCAGTTGTACCAGTTACAGCTTCTTCATCAATTGTTTGGTAATCACTACCCTTTTTAGTAAATGGACCATCATAACCATCTACACTTAAGTTTGGATTAGTTACTTCTCCGAATTTTTCTGCTGATCCATTCATCCATGAGTCTGCTTCATTAGTGGTATCTACTTTAATTTGTCCATTAGTCTCTTTACTTGGAGTGTACTTACCATCTATCCAAGTTCCAGAAGTATTGTAACCTAGCACTTTACCACTTGCATCTTTAACGACGTATTGTGTCAAAGTTGCTTTTTGAATAACTGTCGAAACTAAGTTGGTTGGCATTGATTTGCCACTAGTTTGATCAACATAGTTAATAGTTCTAGTGATTTGTTTTGTATTTGGAACTACATCATCTATTCGTTCATAAATAACCTTCTTATCCACACCAGGATCAGTTGGAATAAATGGATCGCCATCACTAGGAGTAACAATTACCCAGCCTTCTGGTGCAGGTGGCACAGTTACTTTTCCAGCCTTCGTTGGATTATCTGGATCATTTGGATATGGCACTGGAGTGGTACCTGGGATTGGATTACCATCACCATCTACTTGGATTACTTCACCCATTGGATGATAATTTACAGTTACATGATCATTCAACTTACTATGTACTGGATCGCTTGAATCAATAGTTACAGTCTTAGATTCAACTTCATTAGCTGATGCATAGTAACCATCTTTTACTGGTACCTTCACACTTGGGTAAGTAGCATTTGGATTAATAAATGTATAAACAATCTGCTTCTTAGTTGGATCATAAGTTTGACTTCCAGTAATTGAAATTGGTTGTGAACTATCTTTACTTTCAATCAACTTATTGTCTAGATCATAAGTATTGTAAGTAATAGTTCTAGTTCCAGTAAATGATACTTCTTTATTCAAGTAGATATTTACTGTTTGATCATCTTTATCAGTAGCAGTAAATGCTATAGCTTGTTCACCAATTCCAGTGATCTTGTTGCCATCTCGAGTTACGTTAGCATAAGTTTGACCTTTACCATCTGTTACTTCTTGGATGCCTTCACCAGTTTGTAATTGTGGTGTGTAACTATTCCAATTACCGTTACTATCCTTGTCAGCTGACCAATCAGTATAAGTTACTTCTCCTGTTACCACATTCACTGTAGCCGAACGACTATATTTAACAGTTTGGATTACTGGAGTACCAACTAATCTACCACTTGCATCATAGACGTTGATACTTCTAGTAATTGACTTATTTAAGTCACTCTCACTTACTCCCTTTGGATATGGAATATTTGTGTTAGGAATCTTATCACTTGGAACTTTTGGATCAGTTGGAGGAACTAGTACAGTATCTTCAGTATAGTAAACAAATACTTCACTATTGGTAGTCTTTCCAGTTACTTTTTCTTCGCTAACTTCTGAATAAGGAGTTTTTCCATTTTCTTCAAATGGACCGCTGTAACCATCTACAGTCAAGCTCTTATTAATCACCTTTTCAAAGTTAGCACCCGAACCATTCATCCATGATTCATTTTCATTAGTCGTGTCAACCTTAATCTGACCATTTGCTTCTTTACTTGGAACATATTTACCATTTGCTTCCCATGTTCCAGAAGTATTATAGCCAAGCACTTTGCCACTTGCATCTTTTACTGCATATTGAGTTAAAGTTACACGTTGAATTACTGGTGAAATCACATCACTTGGCATTGCCATACCAGTATTCAAATCTACATAAGTAATTGTTCTATTAATCGTTCTATATGCTGGAACTGCATCATCTAACTTTTCATAATAGATCTTTGTATTAAGGCCAGGGTTAGCTGGAGTAATTGGATTACCGTCACTTGGAGTTACGATTACCCAACCTTCAGGTGTATGCGGTACAGTAACTTTTCCTGCCTTAGTTGGATCAGAAGGATCATTTGGATAAGTTACTGAAGTAGTTCCAGGAATTTGATTACCATCACCATCTACCTGAATTAATTGTCCCATTGGATAGTAATTGACAGTAGCACGATCATTTAAATTACTATGTACTGGATCACTTGAATCAATAGTCACAGTCTTAGATGCAACTTCATTAGCTGATGCATAGTAACCATCTTTTACTGGTACCTTCTCAGTTGAATAAGTTGCACTTGGGATATCGAATGTGTAAACAACTTGCTTCTTAGCTGGATCATAAGTTTGAATACCTGTAATTGAAACATGTTGTAAACTATCTTTACTATCAATTAGCTTATTATCATGATCATAAGTATTGTAAGTAATAGTTCTAGTTCCAGTAAATGTAACTTCCTTATTCAAGTAGATATTTACTGTTTCATCATTATCCTTAGCCGTAGCTGTATTTGAAATATCTTGTGCGCCTACTCCAGTAAGCTTATTATCACCATTTGTAGTGACATTAGTGTAAGTCTTACCGCTAGCGTCAGTTATGGTTTGAATACCTTCACCCGTTTGTAATTGTGGTGCGTATTCATCCCAGTTATCTTTATCGTTTTCAGCTATCCAATCAGTATAAGTTACTTTGCCTGTTACTACATTTACTGTAGCTATACGACTGTACTTAACTTCTTGAACTACTGAAGTACCAACAAGCTTACCATCTGTATCATAAACATTAATAGTTCTGGTGATAGTCTTGTTCAAATCACTATCACTTACTCCATTTGGATATGGAATCTTGGTACCTGGGATATTTGGAATTTTGCCGTCATCACCTGGAACTATTGGCTTATCTGGTGGAACAGTGACAGTATTTTCTGTGTAGTAAATAGTGATAAGTGTCTTATCCGGAGTCTCCCCATCTACGGTCATTTCAACTACAGTTGGATAATTATTACCATTTTCTTCAAATGGACCGCTGTAACCATCTACAGTCAAGTTTGGATTGGTTACTTCATCAAAGTTCTTATTAGAACCATTCATCCAAGACTTAGCTTCATCAGTCGTATCTACCTTGATTTGTCCATTGTCTTCTTTACTTGGAGTGTATTTACCATCTTCCCAAGTTCCTGAAGTGTTATAACCAATAATCTTTCCACTTGCATCTTTAACGATAGATTGCGTCAAAGTTACAGTTTGAGTAACTGTTGGTGCCAAATTAGTTGGCATTGCTTCACCAGTGGTCTTATCTACATAGTTGATTGTTCTTGTAACTTCTTTAGTATTTTCAGTTACCTGATCCAATTTTTCATAGACAATCTTCTTATCTTTACCAGGATCTGTTGGGATAAATGGATCGCCATCACTAGGAGTAACAATTACCCAGCCTTCTGGTGCAGGTGGTACAGTTACCTTTCCAGCCTTCGTTGGATTATCTGGATCATTTGGATATGGCATTGGAGTGGTACCTGGGATTGGATTACCATCACCATCTACTTGAATCACTTCACCCATTGGGTAGTAATCTACTGTTGCCGTCGCATTCAAGTCACTGTCTTGTGGACTAGTTTCACTAATGGTCTTAGTTTCTTCTCCCACTTGACTAGCCGATGCATAGTATCCAGCCTTAACAGGCGTGTCAACTTTACTATAAGTTGCACTTGGATCTTCAAATGTGTAAACAACTTTATCAGTTGTTGGATCGTAACTTTGGCTTCCTGAAACTGTTACATTTTGTTTTGTTTCAGTTGAACTAGTTTGACTATCCTTTTCATGAGTGATGTAAGTGATAGTTCTAGTTCCAGTAAATGTGACTTCCTTGTTCAAGTAAATATTTACTGTTTCATCCTTTATAGTGTCACCGGTGTTGGCATCTGGTGCTGGCACATTAAATTTGTCCACGCCAGTGAGCTTATCACCATCTTCTGTAACATGGTCGTAAGCTTGACCATTTTCTAAGATAGATTGAATACCTTCACCAGTTTGTAAAGTTGGTGCGTATTCATCCCAATTACCTTTACCGTTTTCAGCTGTCCAATCACTATATTTAACATCTCCAGTTACTACATTTACTGTAGCAGTACGAGTGTATTTAACGGTTTGTAATACTGGGTCTCCAACAACATTACCATTTGCATCGTATACATTAATAGTACGAGTAATGGTCTTGTTTAAATCATTTTCTTCCACACCCTTAGGATATTGTTTATGGGTATTGCCAATTGGTTCACCAGGTTTATGTGGTTCAGTTGGGGGAACTTCAACAGTATCTTCAGTGTAGTAAACAGTTAAGGTACTATTTTCAGTTATACCAGTTACGTCTTCTTCTGCAATGGTTGGATATGCAGTAGTTCCATTTTCTTCAAATGGACCTGAATAACCAGCGATAGCTAAGTTTGGATTAGTTACTGCTGCCCATTTTGCATTAGTACTATTCATCCATGATTGATTTTCATCAGTCGTGTCTACCTTGATTTGACCATTGTCTTCTGTACTTGGAGTGTACTTACCATCTTCCCAAGTTCCTGAAGTGTTGTAACCAAGCACGTTGCCACTTGCATCTTTAACGATGAATTGTGTCAAAGTTACAATTTGAGTTACTGTTGGTGCCAAATTCGTTGGTATTGGTGCATTAGCATCTTTATCCACATAGTTGATTGTTCTAGTAACATCTTTAGTATTTTCAGTTACTTCATTTAATCTTTCATAAACAACCGTGGTATCTTTACCAGGATCAGTTGGTGTAAATGGATCGCCATCACTAGGGGTAACAATTACCCAGCCTTCTGGTGCCTTAGGTACCTTTACTTCTCCTGCTTTAGTTGAATCATCTGGATTATTTGGATAAGTTACTGGAGTGGTACCAGGAATTTGATTTCCATCACGATCAACTTGAATCACTTCACCCATTGGGTAGTAATTTACATTAGCTGTAGCATTCAAGTCACTATTTTGTGGGTTAGTTTGATTAATACTTACTGTATCATCACTAATTGTGCTAGTTGAAGCATAGTAGCCAGTCTTTACTGGTGCATCTACAGCTGGGTAGATTGCACTTGAATTATCGAATGTGTAAACAACTTTGTTAGTTGCTGGATCGAAAGTTTGACTTCCTGAAACTGTAACAGTTTGTGGTTCACCATTTTCAGTTGATGTCTTTTGACCATCTTTGCCATAGAAACTATAAGTAATAGTTCTAGTTCCAGTAAATGACACTGCCTTATTCAAGTAAATAATTACTGTCTGATCATCTTTATCAGTAGCACTGTAAGTAATATCTTGTGCACCTACACCAGTAATTACATTACCGTTCTTAGTAAGATTTGAGTATGGTTGACCATTACCATCAGTTACTGTTTGAATACCTTCACCAGTTTGTAAAGTTGGTGCGTAACTATCCCAATTTTTCTTATTAGAAGTCCAATCTTCATAATCTACATGTCCAGTTACGACATTAACTTTGGCCGTACGACTGTAAGTAACTTTTTGAACAATTGGATCTCCAACTTGATTGCCATCAGCATCAACAATCTTAATAGTACGAGTAATGGTCTTGTTAAGATCGCTATCGCTCACGCCATCTGGATAATTTCTCTTAGTACCTGTAATTGGTTCACCAGGTTGATGTGGTTCAGTTGGTGGAACTGTGATTACATCTTCAGTGTAGTAAACTTTTACTTCACTATTAGTAGTCTTTCCAGTTACTTCTACTTTATTAATCGTTGGATAAGGAGTTGTACCATCTGCTTCAAATGGACCTGAATAACCATATTGTTTTAGATCTGGATTAGGTGATTCAGGGAAGTTTGTACCTGGTTTTACTATCCATGATTCTGCTGGATCTGTTGTATCCACCATAATTTGTCTATTTTTCTGCGTACTTGGAATATAATTACCATTTTCATCCCAAGTTCCTTGCGTATTGTAGCCAAGTAACTTACCATCTGTGTCGCGTACTTCAAATTGATATTGAGTTGCCTTTTGGTTTGTTGGAACAACTACACTAGTTGGAATTGCCTTTCCAGTATCCTTATCAATATAAGTAATCGTTCTGGTAACTTGTTTTTCATTTTCAGATACTTTATCTAATTTTTCATAGTAGATCTTAGTATCATGACCAGGATCGGTTGGCGTAAATGACTTTTCATCATCTATATTTACAATTACCCAACCTTCAGGTGCTGCAGGTACAGTTACTTTTCCTGCCTTGGTAGCATCATTTGGATCATTTGGATAAATTACCGGAATAGTACCCTCTATTTGAGTACCATCTTGATCCACTTGAAGCAATTTACCCATTGAGTGGTAGTTTACAGTAACACTATCATTCAAAATACTATGAATTGGATCTGAATTATTGATACTTACAGTTTTAGCTGCAATATCACTAGTTGAAGCATAGTAACCAGTTTTTACTGGTACTTTGAGACTTGGGTAAGTTGCACTTGTTTGATCAAATGAATAAACAACTTTATTTGTAACTGGATCAAAGGTTTGACTACCAGAAAGAGTCACTTTTTGTGAGTCATCTACCGTAGTATCTGTAAGCTGATTATTATGATCATAAGTCTTGTAGGTAATTGTTCTAGTTCCGTTAAGAGTAATTACCTTATTCAAGTAAATGTTTACCGTCTCATCATTATCTTTTGTATCAGTAGTAGGTACAGTATATGATCCTACTCCTGTAAGTGTGTCACCATCTTTAGTTACGTTGCTGTAGGCTTGACCATTAGCATCTAAGATAGCTTGAATACCTTCACCATTTTTTAAAGTCGGTGCATATGCAGCCCAATTACTGTTTTCAGCAGTCCAGTCGGTATACTTAACAACTTCACCAGTTACGACATTTACAGTAGCTGTGCGAGTGTACTTAACAGTTTGAACTTCCTGACCTACAGATTGACCACTAGCATCAATTACATTGATGGTTCTGGTAATGGTCTTATTAAGATCATCCTCAGATACACCATTTGGATAATCCTTATTAGTACCTGTAATTGGATCGCCAGGATTCTTTGGAGCAGTTGGTGGTACATCAATAGTATTTTCAGTGTAGTAAACAGTAATATTACTATCTGTAGTTGTACCATTTACTGCTACTCCGGCAACAGTAGGATAAGCAGTACCATCTGAATCAAATGGTCCCTTATAACCATCAACCGTAAGGTCTGGATTAGTTACAGCTGCCCATTTTGCATTAGAAACATTCATCCATGAATTTGCAGCATCGGTTACATCAACCTTAATTTGGCCATTAGCATCTGTACTTGGAGTATAAACTCCGTTGTTCCAAGTTCCAGTTGTATTGTAACCAATTATTTCGCCAGCATCATTTTTCACTGCCACTTGAGTTAAAGTTACGGTTTGAGTTTGACCCTTCACCAAATCAGTTGGCATAGCAGTGTTAGTAGTCTTATCTACATAATTAATTATTCTAGTAACATCTTTAGTAGAAGTTTCAGCACTATATCTCTTAACTAAGTTGTATTGAACAATCGCATTGTTGTAGTAATACTTCACTTGTTGACCAAATTCAGGTGTTCCCATAGGAGCATCAGTTTGCCAACTCTTCTCAGTTGGTCCAATTAATTGCACACTACCAATCACATAACCCTCAGGAATTAAAGCCTTATCAGCAGCCGTTAAGTTAGATAAAACTTGTGTTTCAGTAGGCATTGTAGCCTGATTATCATTTAAATTATAAGTTAGATCCGGAATATCAATTGTCTTGGTAGTTCCATCTTGATCTACGTAACTATAACGAGATGTGATCTTTGCAGTGCCATTAATACTTATACTTGGAAGTTTAGTGCCCTTATTGGTATAAGTAGCAAAACCTGGAATATATAAAGAAGTTTGGACATAGCCATTCTTTTGTGCATCTTCTGCAATCGTAGGATCAGTTCCAGGGATAATGATTCTTCCTAAAGTAGCATTTGGAGCAAGATTTGGAATGGAAACCTTGATAGTTTTAATTTTAGACCAATCAGTAACTTGATCCTCTGTTTTAAAGGCATCTGCATTTGGTTCACTACCACTATAGAGATCAAATGTTTCGTCAGAATAAGTAACGGTATAAGGTGCTTGTACATCTCCAGGATACTTTTCAAAAGTAGCTGGACCACTTAATTCAAAGTCAAAACCAGAACCAAGAGATGTTTGAGGTACAGAAATATAAGCATTTCCATTTGTTACACTGCTAGTTAATCCATTAGGAACTGATACTGATATATCTATCTTAGGCGAGCCTTTATCATTCGATGTTCCTTGGTTGGTATAATCCGAATTCTGATTACCTTTAATCATTGGGGCAGTTGTAATTCCTGCAATCTGTTGAATAGTCCATGTTCCTCCGCCGAGGTGATAAAGATTATTTACATTACCTTGCACCCAAGAAGTATCAAATGGATTAGTCGCTGAATTGGTTGAAAAATTATTTTTTGTGCTGTCAGAATATTCCGTATTTGCTAGTTTAGTAGTTGAACTAACTATATAAATATCCCATGGAGAAGAGCCATTTGTAGCATCAGCATTATTATTTAACGCAACCTCTGTATTTGCATTCATACCGGCATTAAAGTAATACTTAGTGCCAGTGTAATCTATTTTGACAACGGTTCTTCCATCATCAGCTAAAAATGAAGTAACTTTCGGCGTGGCAGTAGAATCTCCATTCACATTAGGTACTTGTAAAGAAAGAGGTGACGTTACATTAGTAGTAGCAGGAATTACGTAGTAGAATATTGGCTCATAAATATTAAGTGTAGTAGTTGTATTATTTACACCATAAGTAACAGAAATATATCCTGAATTTTGCTGACTACTCTGCGTATTACCTTGCCAAGCAAAGGCATTTAAATAACTTGTTAGATTCTCCGGTAACACAACCTGTTGCCTCTGCTTAGCTATCCAAGTTTTATCTCCAGTAGCAGTACTACTGATAGAAACTGTAGTTTCTAATTGTGCTCCATTTGGAATTGCATCCCCATTTTGATATTTTTCATTCGCATGACCATAGGCAATAAAGGCGTTTACACTGGTATTTTGACTTCTAAGATCATTTGCAGGTAAAGCAGAAGTTTGTGCCCCAATGGCAACCTCATTAGGAGTAAAGACTGCCGATTGAATATTACCGCCTTCTGGTACACTTACACTTTCACCGGCTGCTACTGTTCCACTCAATGTAGTTCCATCAGTTAAAGTAAAAGTATAAGCATAACTTGTTGTACCAGGTAAATTATCAGAAGTATGGGGTGTACTGATTTTATTTACTGTTAACCCATCAGGAAAATCAACTTTGATTTTCATATCATCTTTATATGAAAAGATAGTACTATTTGTAAAACCAAAGTAGTTTACTACTATATCATTTTTTGTTACTGGTAAAATATTGTTATTACCGCCATAAGCCTCTGCAATTGTCGGACTAAAATCTCCAAGTGGAATACTAGTCTCTTTACCAATAATCGTATCAGTAAACGATGGCACGGTAGCTTCCATTGTTTGTGCATTAGCACCATCACCCAATTTCTGCACAATAGTAATTGGTTTATCTGCTGAAACTATTAAATCTTTTTCTGGTTGAGGAATATCATATCTTCCTGCTAATTGATATCCAGGAATATTTTCTTGATTCCAGTATTGTTTTCCTGCTCCCTTAGGTACTTCAATAATAATATCGGTTCCTTTACCATTTGGCTGAGTAATAGTTGTTTTGTACTGTTCTGTGAAGCCATTTAATGACTTAGTGGCAGCTTCATCTAAAATAAATCCATCGGGTACTGGAATAGTGATTGTAGTTCCATAATTAACGGCACTATTAACAATATTTGACGCATAGCCATCTGAATTTACTCCAGGTGTTTCATTTACTTTAAAAGTATAGGTAACATTTGTATTTACTGGTACCCCTTTTACATTTGTAGGATCAGGATTAGTTCGTACAGGTGATTGAGGGTTCCATTCAGGTTTAATTGTTTGAGTAAATGTAAGTGGTGTTTGTTCAACACCATCAACTGACCAAGTAATCTTTTTTTGAGTTTCACCAATATCAGCTAGTGGAGTTGGTTCACCAGCATAATTAGTTTTAGTGGTAAGTGTAATAGGGATTTTAACAAGACCATCATAAGTAATATCGTAAGTAAAAGTTCTTCCATCAAGGGAAACAGTCTTTGTTCCATAATTTGGATCGAGAGGATCAGTTTTTATGTCGTAGATTCCATCGGGAATAGTTATAACGTATTTTCCAGCACCATTAGTATCAAGTTGAAGTGTAATATTGTTCTTTCCTTCTACATTCCCTACTTTATTATTATTTATAATCATTTCTGCTCTACCGTCTGAAGTAGAAACATACATATCATCCGACACTGTAGGAGTTGGAAGTGAAGAAGTAGACTTTTGCGCTAAAGAAGCCTTTAAATTAGTTAAAGACTTACCTTCTTTAGTAGTTCCTGAGATCAAATCCGCAACTCTTACTTCATTAGTTTCAGCACTATCTTCTGTTTCCTTACTTTGAACAGTATCCCCATTCACATTTTTGACTTGATTGTCTGCCTTACCTAAGTCAGAACTTTTAACAACATTCGAAGTTACTTGTTGATTTTGCTCAGCTGAATCCTCTACACTCTTTTTAGATTCGTTCTTATTATTTTGAATATCATCATTTTTACTTTGACTATTATTGCCTGATAAAGGTACTTCTTTTTGTTGAATTTTTTCACTTTCAGAATTTTGATTTTCTTCTGCTGAAACTGCATCATTTGAACCTTCATCGAGCCCAGTAGCCGCATGCACAGTATTATTATCAAAAATTAAAAATGCACCAATTGCAGCTGACACCAACAAACCAGAATTAAGTTTTCTAAAAGAGAAATGTTGACGTACTTGACCAGTACTTTTTTCCCTTTCTAAAGTATTTTTACGAGATAATCTCTTCATCATTTTCCCCTATTTTTCTCTAAATCTATACTAAATATTGTTTTCTTACTATTTAAATTCCATCATGTGTTTTTTTATTAAATTTTATCATATTGTTTTTTATTTTATACAATCTTGGTCTTCAAAGATTGTGATTTAATAGATTTTTTATAATTCTCTTTACTGCTTATCTTTATAATTAAACCTATTTTATCTATCATTTTAATTTTATTCCTTTTTCACAACTTAATACAATAAAAGGACCAAGTTTTTAAGCTTGGTCCTAATTTAATTCACGTTTTTTAAAATTTCAATGATAGTGGTAATCAAAAAGCATCTTCTTTGCTATTTTAACATGCTTTCAGTATATGGCAATTCAAGTGATGGATCAGCATTAAGCGTCATATCAGCAAATTGACCATCTTTATATAAATTATATGCAGCGGCACCAATCATCGCAGCATTATCTCCACACAACTTAAGTTCAGGCAAAATTACCTTTGGTTTAATATCCTTGAGTAATTTTTCGATTTCGGCACTCATTCTTTCGCGAAGGCCCTTATTAGCAGCAACTCCACCACCCATAATGAATGTCTTAGGCTGATATTCTTTAATTGCACGGATAGTTTTATGAGCCAAAACATCAACTACAGCGGCTTGAAAACTTGCTGCCAAATCATACTTGTTTAACTTTTCATGAATCTGGTCAGCATGGTGACAAGTATTGATAAAGGCACTCTTAAGTCCAGAGAATGAAAAATCATAATCATCATCTTCCATCATTGCTCGTGGGAAGTTAAAAGTATCCTTTCCTTCATGTGCCCATGCATCAATTGTCTTACCTGCTGGATAGTTTACTCCAAGCACACGACCAATCTTGTCATACGCTTCACCAGCGGCATCATCACGAGTATCGCCAACAATTTCAAAGTGAACAGGATCCTTCATTAGAACAATCTCAGTATGTCCACCTGAAACTTGCAAAGCCAATGCAGGATATTCAATTGTATCCTTTAATTGAGCCGCCATAATATGTCCCATGATATGATCAACTCCAATAAGTGGAATACCAGTTGCCATAGAAGCAGCTTTTGCGGCGCTAACTCCGATTAAAAGTGCACCAACAAGACCTGGTCCCTTAGTTACAGCAATTGCATCAATATCATCCCAAGTTACATTTGCTTCTTCCAAAGCTTCTTTAGTGATTTGGCTAATGACTTCAATATGGTGACGACTAGCAACCTCTGGTACCACCCCGCCGAAACGTTGATGACTCTTAATTTGTGTCGCAATAATTAAACTTTCGATATCTGTACCATTTTTAATTACAGCTGTTGAAGTTTCATCACAAGAACTTTCATAAGCTAAAATTCTAACGTCTTTTTTCTCGCTCACAGCATAAACTTCTTTCTTTAATTATTTTTTGTTTTTATTAAGCCATAGAACCATATTAATCGCATCAGTATTAGTATCTTGATAATAATTTTTTCGAATAAACATATCCTTAAAGCCTAAATGACGATATAACCTCTTAGCCTGCTCATTCTCAATATTAACTTCTAAACTGACACATTCATGCTTATTGGCTTTTGCACGTTCAATAACTAGTTCTAATAAGTCTGTTCCAATATGTTTCCCTTGAAACTCAAGTGCTACCGCAATATTGGTAATATGTGTTTCCCGGTTAAAAAAGCGGGCACCAATCATTGCAATTAATTCAGATTCATAGTATACAACTAAATATAATGAGTTTTCTGTCTTACTCAATTCTGATTCAAAAGCCCCTTCACTCCATGGAGTTTTGCCAGAGTAAACTTCTTTTTCCAATAACAATAAACCAGGAATATCATTATTAGTAGCTCGCATAACTTGTAAGACTTTATCGTCAACCCTCATCACAAATGGAGTAAAATCAATCTTATTAACTTTATGTTCAGTTGGATGAAGGAATTTATTAAACCTCTTCAACATAATTACTTTCTGGCTCAAATTCCTTACCAGTCTTCTTATGCCAATCTACTTCAGCTTGAGTTCGACGCAAATAGCGCGGTAACAAAGCATCAGGATCAACTTCTTCTGCATTCACTGCAAGTTGTCCAATTAATCCTGCATGAACCTTATTTTGATCACCTTCAGCAAATTCGAACTTAATGTTTGCTTTTTCAATTACATCGGCTTGCTTTTCAATTCCTTGACCAACAAAAACTACGCCAGACAAATCATTATTTTTGATTGCTTCTTCAATTTGAATAAGCAACTTATCAATATGATAGTGCCCATCAGGAATAATATTTTCTAATTGATTATTCTTTAAAACATAACCCCCAGCAAAGTAATTATCGTTTCTGGCATCAATTGTTGAAACAATCAATTTACTATCATCATTAATTGCCTTAGCCATAGCTTCCAAAGTTGAAATACCAACAACGCTCTTGTTTAAAATGCTGGCAAACATTTTAATAGTGGTAATTCCGATTCTTAAACCTGTATATGAACCAGGACCGATTGCGACTGCAAAGCGATCTATATCCTTCAAGTTCAAATTATTTTCTTTTAAAATTTCATTGATCATTGGATCAAGATGTTCACTATGATTTCGTTTGTCTTCTTCATTTTTTTCAACAATTATTTCTTGATCATTGTTGAGAGCTACACTTAAATTACTTGTAGCTGTTGAAACACTTAAAATTTTCATTTAGATTATTGTTCCTTTTTACTTAAAATCAGCTCTTATTTTAACACGAGAAAGGGCCTGTAATACAAAATAGGTGATAATCATTTGAATCCATGGCACAATTGCTTCTTTTGGAATTCTTTGAAGTAAAAGAATGTTAAAGTCCATATGATATAAAATTGCAATCCATAAAGTATTCAAAAGAATGTTAACAATCACTGTTACTAAAATAGTTGCCGCAATAATTCGCCAGATCTTGATTGGTTTCCTATAGAAAAGCAAACCATAGATTAATGGTCCGACCATAGCAGTTAGAGTAAATCCAATAAAGAATCCACCTTGATTACCAAAGATGGCTGAAGAAACTAAATCACTAATTCCACCGCCAACTGCACCCCAAATCGGGCCAAATAGGTAACCTAACATTACACTACCGATAAATCCCAGGCCAACTTTAACAAAAGCTGGACCAAAAGAAAATTGCGATAAAATAATTTTAATAGCGATAACTAAGCCTAACAAGACTAGTTTACGTAATTCTTGTCCACGAATTCGTTTCGTATTTAAATTCATCCCCAGTCCTCCTCTCGCATTCAAAAAGCACGACTCAAATTGTCATGCTTTTTATTAAATCATATCTTTTTATATTTTACGCCATTTTAGCTCACAAACAGTTCTTTCATTATTGTCCTCATCGACAATAACATGATAACTTGTCGTGAGGTCATCTTTTTCTACTAGAGTTAAACATGAATATGGTACTTCACCATAATGAAGCTCTTGATCAAATTTGATATCAATTTCTGAAACAAGATGGCTTTTCAAAAAATCGCGACCTAGCATGTCAATGAACCAGTTAAAATAGTGACTATTAGTTAAATGATGATTAGTATCTAAATCATCGTAACGTACCCGATATTGCCGTTTGGTTTGATATTCGTCTTGTGGTCGTAAACGTGGAAAACGTGGCATCTTTTTAAGAAGAGGCACATTGAATGACTTCATCATTTCTTCATCAGCCGGTAACATTTTTCGATTCTTAATATCAAATAAAACCCACTGACTCTTAACACTTACCAATTCATTACCATTTTCATCCTCAATACCAAAATCACGATATTCAAAAAATTTATTATATCCGCTTGCTTCAGTAGTTAGTACAACGTTATCAGTTGGCCCCGGTAAATTTTTAATTTCAAAATGATATTGAGTAACAACCCAGCCCATTCCTTTTGCCAGTAAGTCCTTAGTTCCGGCGTTACCTTCTTCTAATTGATGTTCAGAAACTTGCATCATCAAATCAACCATTGAAGGTAATTTCAAATGGGCATTTTCATCACATTCACTAAACTCTATTTGATGTTTTTCTCTATATTGCATTTTTAACCTTTTTATTGATGATATGCATCATAAAGTTCATTCTTGGAAACATTATGTGCTTTAGCTACCTGCTTAATTGCATCTTTTTTGCTCTTTCCCTGATCTACTAAATCATTAACTAATTTAATCAATTCATCAAAAGAAAACTGCTTCTCTTCCGCAGTATTTGGTGATACTAGCACTACAAATTCTCCACGCGGATCGTTTTCTTTAAAGTAGGCGTTAACTTCTTCAATACTTCCGCGAATAAATTCTTCGTGAATCTTAGTTAACTCACGTGCTGCACAAATTTGACGATCAGGTGCAAGCACTTTGGCCAGATTATCTAAAGTCTTTGATAAACGGTGAGGAGATTCATAAAAAATTGACGTACCACGAAATTTATTCATTTGTTCAAAATAGGGAATCTGCTCTGAAGCCTTACGTGGCAAAAAGCCGTAATATGTAAACGGCTGAGCGTCAAAACCTGAAGCAATCAATGCAGTTGTAAAGGCTGATGGACCTGGAAGTGGAATAACTGGAATATCATTTTTAATGCATTCTTCCACCAAAATAAAGCCAGGGTCAGAAATTACTGGCATCCCTGCATCGCTAATTTCTGCAATAACCGCACCCTTTTTCATTAATTCAATTAATTCGGGTGCTTTTTGCTTAGAATTATACTTATGAAAAGAAATCATTCTATTATGAACGCCGATCTTTTCAAGTAAAATGCCACTAGTTCGAGTATCTTCAGCAGCAATATAATCAGCATCCGTCAGTATATTCTTTGCTCTAATTGTAATATCCTCAAGATTACCAATTGGAGTTGGCACTAAATAAAGCTTACCACCATCGTCTTTATAACTGCTTTGTCGCTTCATCTTTTTCCTCTATCGTTTCTTTTTCTCACCAAAATTATCTAAAATGTCTAAACAAAACATACAGTCCGAACTAGGATCACGATGTGAACCATAATACATATTACAAATATGATAACCTGATGTATAAATTTGTCTAAGAGATTCCAAACCACTTTGCGTTTTCGCAACAGGTTCACCTTTTTTGGTCATCTTTTCAAGTTTTTCTCTCAAGAGTTGGTTTTCTACTTTTAATTCAGTATTTTCCTTTAAGGTGTCAAGAATATCATTTTCCAAACTTGCGATAGTCTTGGTCATTTTTTCCATAGAATTATGCAATTCTTGTAATTTTGAATATGGATCCATCTTTTAGCACACCTACCTTCTCCATTTTAAAGCAAGATAATCTAATAAACTGCGAAAATTAACATTGCTAAATTTCATTTTATCAATTTCTATTAAATATTCTAGCATACGTGCACCGGCCCTTTGGTTCATTGAACTTTCTAGATCCTTTTGGGCATATAATTTTAACATCAGTAAAACATAATTTTGCAAAACTGTTGTGTTAGCTAAATCAACCAGCTTATGTGCGCTTACCAAGGCCAAATCATTTCTTTCAAGCAATTCTTGATAAAAGTATTTTATTTCTTGATCAACCTTCTTAGTGTCATCTAGTTCTTCAAGCTCTTCAACTGAAAAACCATTTTCAATTAGAACTGATTGACGATCGTCTCTTTTTTCATTTTCATTAAACTTGATAATTTGAGTTCTTGAACGAATCGTCGGTAAAATTTGATCAACATTATTAGTAATTAAGATTGAAACTACTGGTGCCACTGGTTCTTCAAGCAAGTTAAGTAAAGCATTAGCAGCTGGCAAAGTTAATTTTTGCGCATCCTTAATTAAGAAAAATCTTCTTGTGCTTTCAACAGGACTTTTTGCTAACTCTTCTTTTAGTGGTCTAATCTGATCGATTCCTAAAGTTTGCCTGCCCTCCGGCTTAACCAATAAAACATCAGGATGATTTCCTGACAAGATCTGCTGGCAATTAATACAAGTTCCGTCAGGTTTGTTTTCACCGGTACAGTTGAATAAGCAGGCTAGCCAGTAAGCTGTGTTTAAGGCTCTAGTTTCATCATTATCAACGAACAAGTAGCTATGAGCTAATTGATTTTTATTATATGCATTTGCTAAAAAATCAGCCTGTTTACGGCTGATATTATTAATATCAATCATTTTTAAAAGCGCTTAAAATCATCTACAGGAACGACAAAACATGTTGCTCCTCCGACTGTAACTTTAACCATTTGATTCATCTCTAACCCTGTTGCCAGTAAATTAGGTTGAACTAAACTTTCTCTTACTTGGGATTTTTCCTTAATTATTTCTAGAATAGAATCAACCTTTTCATCTTCTGTACCAATCAAAAAAGTTGTATTCCCATCCCCTAAAAAACTTCCAGTTGTAGCTAATTTAGTTGCACGAATATCATTTTCAACAAAGGTTTCTTGAAGTTTATTTGAATCTTCTTTTTGAACAATGGCAATAATTAATTTCATCTAATCATCCTTTAAAAAAGTTCTGGCAATCGACTTTTAATTGCTGAAATGCCATCTGCAACAACTTTATCAATTGTCTGACTTGCATCAATTTCAACAATTCTGTTTGAGTACATTTTATTTATTTCTTTATAACCTGCATAGACTTTTTCATGGAAGGCTAATTTTTCTTGTTCTAAACGATCCTCTTGATCTGGACGTAATTTCTTTATTCTACTTAAGCCTATTTCAGGGCTTAAATCAAAAAATAATGTCAAATCAGGTTGCAAGCCATGAGTCGCAAAGTCATTGATTTGCTTAACTTCTTCAATTCCAAGATTACGTCCTACCCCCTGATAAGCGAGAGAACTATCCACATAGCGATCGGAAATCACTAGCTTACCTTTTTGAAGTTCCGGTAATACATGTTCTGCCACATGTTGACTTCTAGCGGCTGCATATAAAAGTGCTTCTGTTCGATCATCCATTTCGCCATTTTTTGGATCTAAAATAATTTTTCTAATTTCTTCAGCGATCTTAGAACCACCTGGTTCTCTTGTCACTACATATTGTGTTTTCAGCTCTGGACCAATTTGCTTTAAAATTTCTGCCAAGGCAGTACTCTTACCAGCACCATCTGGACCTTCAAAACTAATAAAAAAACCTCTCATAAAAACCTCCAGTCTCTATTTTACAGAAGTTTTTATCACTTTTACAGTCCTAAAAATTTTCCAAAAGAAAAAGCCCTATATCAGGGCCGTTCTTATTGAGTTATTGCACTTGAGACACCACTAAATCTTGTGTTTCTGTGGCGAGCTTCATTGTATAAAAAACTATACTTTGCCTTCAAAATTTTATTTGCGACAACATTATCATCTGACATATCTAAAGTTGTTTGATCAATATCTTGTTGAAAAGAAAGTTCATTTTGAAGCTTTTCAATCAAATCAACCAATCTTTGATCGCCATCTGCCTTAACTTTATCAATCTTTTTTGCCATTATAAAGCCGTTCTTCCTTGTACTGCTCTTTTCAAAGTAATTGAATTTGCATATTCAATATCACTACCAACGGCAAGTCCTGCAGCTAAGCGAGTAACTTTTATTCCTGCTGGCTTAATCAACTTGCTAATGTACATCGCGGTTGATTCACCCTCTGGGGTTGAGTTAAGTGCCAAGATTACTTCTTTGACCTGATCTTGCTTTTGAAGACGAGTAATCAATGATTTGATGTTAACTTCTTCAGGTCCAATTCCGTCCATTGGAGACAAAACACCATGAAGAACATGATACAAACCATCATATTCTCCCATTTCTTCAAAAGCCATAACATCTTTTGGTTGCTCAACTACCATAATCGTTGTCTGATCACGATTAGGATTAGAACAAATCTCACAGGGATCCTTTTCAGTAATATTTCCGCAAATTGAACATTGTTTAAGATTATTTTTTACATCTGCTAAAGATTTAGCAAAATCTTGTACATCCTGATCAGGCATATCTAAAGTATAAAATGCTAATCTTGTAGCAGTTTTTTCACCAATTCCTGGCAATCTCATATATGATTCAATTAAACGAGCAATCGGTAATGGATATTGCAATTACATCAAGCCTTTCGTGTACTTACCTAAACTTGCTTGTGTTGCTTCATCAATTGATGAAATGCCTTTGTTAACCGCGTCAATAATTAAATCTTGAAGCATATCTGGATCATCTGGATCGATTGCATCCTTATTAATCTTCAAGTCCTTTAACTTACGATCACCAGTAAAGGTAGCAACAACTAAGTTATCAGCTGAAGCAGCAGTAAACTCTTGAGCCGTAATGTTTTCTTGTTCTTGTGCCATTTGCTCTTGAAGCTTCTTTGCTTGCTTCATCATTTGTTGCATATTCATTCCGCCTAAACCGCCGAAACCTCTTTTACTCATAATTATGATCTCCTTTATTTAATCCTTAATATTCACTACATCGCCAAAAAGATCTTTGGCCTTATTGATAATCTCTGGATTTTCAGTCTGTTTATCTTGTTCATTTTCATTTTGAATAACCACATTAGCCTTATTTTTCTTAGCTAATAGTTCTTCCTTATGACTTTGAACAAATTCACTTCTAACTGCTAACCAATCATTATCGGGTACTAATACAATACCATAAGAATGCTTTGTAAATCGTTCAATATAACCTGTTAATTTATCTAGCAAGTCACTGTCTGAACTAGCCTTCTCAAACCATAGAGCATACTTGCATTTCATAACGATTTGATCATGACTTGCCGCAACCGGTTCAAGAACATCAAGTAAAGCTTTTTCTGATACTTCTAGTACTGAATGCAAATCGGGCCAGATATCCTTAACAGTATTTAAATCCTCTCTAGTTGCATTTTCAAGGACATGATATACCCGTTTTTTATTTTGTTCATTATTAATTTTATTTTTAGCAGGACGCTTTTTACTTTCTTGGGCCTTAGACTCAGTCTTCTTTTCGTCTTTGCGTCTAGTGTCCATCTTGAATTCAACCGTAGATCGACTTCCAGTTTTCACACCAGATTTAGATAAAGCCGTAAGCTGCTCAGTTAAATCAACTACTTGCTTCTTCAAGGCCGCTAATTCAGCTGATAAGCCAGTATTATCACCCATAATTGGTTCGGGTTTTGTTTCAGCTGAATTAGTATTAACTCCTGAATTTTCCTGACTTGCAGCAACTAAAAATACTTCAAGTGGAATTTGTTGCTGATTAGTATAGCGCAAATCATTAAGTGCATTATTAGCCAAATTGATTAAACTAAAATATCTCTCACTAGGAATATCTTTAATTTTTTCCGCAAAATCTTTTGTTAAGAAATTACTATTATTTTCCTGATTGTTAGCCTTATTGATAATTAACGAATTCGTCGCCATGTCAATCAACTCATCTAAAATATTCTTCGCACTTGCACCATCAGCCAAAGCCGAACGAGTTTGAGTCAAAGCATCCGTTGTATCTTGATTAAGAAGCGCCAACAAAATCTGTTCAATTTTTTCTTTAGCAGCAAATCCAGTAATTTGAAGTGCATCATTATAATTGATCTTATCGGCTTCATAACTGAGCAATTGATCCAAAATACTTAATGCATCACGCATCCCACCATCCGCAACTTGGGCAATGACAGCCAGCGCTTTGTCCTCATATGAAATGTGTTCTTGTTCAAGAATATATTTCATTCTTTTTTCTAGATCAGCTTTCGAAATCCGCTTGAAATTATATCTTTGAGTTCTAGAAATAATCGTAGCAGGAACTTTTTGCAATTCTGTTGTTGCTAAAATGAATACAACATGCTCTGGAGGTTCTTCCAGAGTCTTAAGAAGTGCGTTAAAAGCCCCCATGGAAAGCATATGGACCTCGTCAATGATATATACCTTGTACTTACCTTGAGTTGGTGCATACTTTACTTTATCACGAATATCACGAATTTCATCAACACCATTGTTTGATGCCGCATCGATTTCCATAATATCTGGCATTGAACCATTATCGGCAGCGACACAATTTTCGCATTCATTACATGGTTCACCATTTTGCAAGTTAGTACAATTTAATGCTTTCGCAAAAATCTTGGCACAGGAAGTTTTCCCTGTTCCTCTCGGACCTGCAAAAAGGAAAGCATGTGAAATCGTTCCACGCTCAATCGCATTTTTTAATGTTTCGGTTATTGCCTCTTGTCCAATTACACTATCAAAAGTGCGCGGGCGCCATTTTCGATATAATGCTTGATAAGCCATGGATTTCCTTTCCTTAGTAAAAAACTCTTACCTCTTTAAAAGAGCTAAGAGTTTGTTAATAATCTAAATAAAGGGCACATGCCTGAACGACCTTAGTGCTGCTACCTTCCAGTCCTGACACAATTCAGAGGTCAAACATTGCCCAATAAGTATGATAACTTATTTTTGAAAATTTTTCTACATATTCGCTAATTATTCTTCAGATTTATTTTTCATTGCTAATTTTTCAGCTTTCTTCTTCGCCCGAATTGCTCTAAAAAATTGCGTGAGCATTTGGCTAGTTTCATTTTCCTTCACTCCGCCTTCAACTTCGGGATGATGATTAAACTTTTCCACAGCGAATAAGTCGATTACACTGCCAGATGCACCTGCCTTAGGATCATATGCCCCAAAGAAAACATTTTTTATTCTAGAATTAATAATGGCGCCTGCACACATTGGGCATGGTTCTAATGTAATAAAAATACTGCAATCGACTAGACGCCAATAACCAATCTGATCACAAGCCTCTCGAATCGCAATTATTTC
The DNA here is from genome assembly GCF_943193025.1 of Lactobacillus agrestimuris. Classification (GTDB taxonomy): domain Bacteria; phylum Bacillota; class Bacilli; order Lactobacillales; family Lactobacillaceae; genus Lactobacillus; species Lactobacillus agrestimuris. The sequence goes on along the minus strand of NZ_CALPCQ010000007.1, from coordinate 25,671 downwards.
TGCGTGTTGAGTTGCATCTTGATCAAGTTCTCGGCGATTATATCCTCGACCAACCACATTACCTTCTGGATCTATGACTATCGCACCAATTGGTACCTCATCTTGCTTTTCAGCAATCCTCGCTTGTTCAATGGCTAGGTTCATATACTTATCTTTTTCTTCTTGAGTAAACATATTCATCCTTTAGTTATTAATAGCCTTGAGGATATAGTAACCCTTATCACGAGTAACAATCTCACAATTACCAAAGGTAGCCTCCATTAGCTTTCTAGCACTTGGCTCGCCTTGTTTTTTCTGAATTACCACTAATAAAACTCCAGCCTTAACAAGATGCTCCTTTGCCTCCGCTAAAATTGTTGAAACTATTTTTTTACCTGCTCTAATTGGCGGATTAGTTAAAATAAGCCCGTATCTCTTATCCACTTGTGAATAAACATCTGAAGCATAGATATTCACATTATTAATGTGGTTAAGTTGTGCATTTCTTTTTGCCAGATCTAAACCTCGTTCATTCACATCAATCATATCCACAACTTGATCTGGCCAAAACTTAGCCGCAAATAATCCGATTGGCCCATAACCGGTTCCAACATCCAGGATATTTTCTTTTGGAAAATCAATATCTTTCATTGACTTAATTAAGACACCTGAACCGTAATCTACTCGAAGCTTAGAAAAAACCCCAGCATCTGTATTGAACTTTAAATCAATTCCATCAATATGATAGTCAACAATTCTTTCATCGTGAGCCGTATTTGGATTTTCTGCAAAATACATTTGATTATCTTTATTGTTCATTTTTTTCCTCACTCTTTTTTCTAGAAAGCCAAGTCCTGAACTTCTTCCACTCAGTTGAATTTTGCGACATTCGTAATTCTTCGATTTGTTCTTGCATTTTTTTATTTTCATCAACTAAATTTTGGTTTTGCTTTTCTAAATTTTCCAACTTTTCAAGAATCAACTTAAAGTTAGCATGATTATCATCTATGTTAATTTTAGAATTTTTCTTCATGAAATACGTCGTCAAAGAACTGGAAACCATACCCATGATTCCGACTCCCACCAAGATCATGACTAAAATTACAAATTTTCCCATTAAACTTGTTGGAGAAATGGTTTTAGTTGAAATATCGCCATAACCTACCGTACTGGCAGTCGTTATCGCCCACCAGAATGCTTGATCAAGTGAAATATGCTCTGTAATTGAAATTGCGACAGAACCTAGCATGATAAATGCAATACTGAAATATACCATATACAGTATACCGTTAGTATGAAGGATTTTCCGTAATTTTCCTATTAAACCGGCAAGTCGGATTAATCGAAGCAATCTAAAATATAAAACAATATTACCCAACTGACTCAATTGCATCCAATCATCAAAAATCCCCACTGGAATAATTGCTAGTAAGTCATAAATATTATCTTTAAAATATGCTTTCTTATCTTTTGCCCTATATAGACGTACAAAATAATCAATTGCAAAGATAATTAAAATTCCATTATTTAGCCAAAATCCATATGAATGATGACCATTAATGTTAATTACTGCGGCAAAATCTAAAACAATCAATACAATTGAAATGATTGCTAGAATTGCCATTATCCACTTATATAAATTCTTTTCTATAATTATTTTTGTTTTTGTATCCATACTTCTATTTTAAGCAAAAAAATAGACCTCTGCAAAGAACAGAGATCTATTTTCTGTAATTATTGCCCAGTTGGGCAGCAATTATTTAAGGGTTACAGTAGCACCAACTTCTTCAAGCTTAGCCTTGATGTCGTTAGCTTCGTCTTCTGAAACGCCTTCCTTAACGTTCTTAGGTGCACCATCAACAAGGTCCTTTGAGTCCTTAAGGCCAAGACCAGTGATGTCACGGATAACCTTAATTACCTTAACCTTTTCTTGACCTGCTTCAGTCAATTCAACATCGAATTCTGACTTAGCAGCACCTGCGTCTGCAGCACCTGCAGCAGCAACTGGAGCAGCAGCAGTAACGTCAAATTCATCTTCAATAGCCTTTACAAGGTCGTTTAATTCAAGAATTGAAGCACCTTTTAATTCTTCAATAATCTTTTCAGTATCTAAAGCCATTTATGTATCCTCCGAAAATTAGAATTTAGATATTAATAATAAATTATTCAGCTGATTCTTCATCTTTTGATTCAGCAACAGCCTTAACAGCGTATGCAAAGTCGCGGATAGGAGCTTGCAATACAGAAACAAGCATTGAAAGCAAGCCTTCGCGTCCTGGGATGGAAGCGAGTTCCTTGATTTCTTCCTTTGTGGTAATCTTACCTTCAAGAACACCACCCTTGATTTCAATAACGTCGAAATCATTTTCGTACTTAGAAATAATACGAGCTGGTTCGGTAATGTCATCAGCGTTGTCAGTGTAAACAACAGCAGTAGGACCTACAAAAGTATCATCAAGACCTTCGATGCCAGCCTTAGCAGCAGCACGTCTTAAGTAAGTGTTCTTGATAACCTTCATCTTAACATCGTTATCGCGAAGTTCCTTACGCATGTTAGTAACTTCATCAACAGTTAAACCTAAGTAGTTAATAACTAAAACAGCCTTAGCAGCCTTAAGTTCTTCTGCAAATGCATCAACAAGCTTTTCTTTTTCAGCAATAGCAGCTTTACTCAATCGAATTCACCTCCATAATTACTTTGATAAATTCTATTTGGCCTAAAAAAACTCCATGCCGAAAGACATGGAGCGTTTATACTCTTCATTATCTTCTGGCCTCGGCGGGAAATTAAGGCGTCATGCCACCCGAGTCTTAGGTAGAATTTACATTTATTTATTATACATAGTTAAACATGAAAAGTAAAATCATTTTTGAATTTTCTTTTTGCTTCATAAGTTAATTGATGACGACATGCTTTAAACTTCGAAGACTTCTTCTAAAACAATACAATAAAAAATAAAGTGAATTTACTAAAATTCGCTTTATTTTAAATCGATAAATTTTACTATATTGTTTCTGATTCTGTTGGATTACTTAATTCATTAAGTTCTCCCGTTGTCTTGTAGATTACCCACATTGCAATATTAACAATGTGATCCCCAATTCTTTCAAGCAATCTAGTAACCACGAAGTAACTTGATGAAGCTACAGCAGCACTTGGATCATTTTCAATTCCATCAATAATTAAGTGTCTTGCCTTAACGTAATCTTGATCAATTACAGAATCTTTTGACGCAACTTCTCTAGCCATCTTTTCATCATCTTGAACATAAGCAGTCAAAACTTGAATAAGCATGTGACGTACATTATGAGTCATACGAGAAATAATTTCTTCGACTTCTGGAATTCTAGGATTTCCCTTTACACGAATAGTTTCAAACGCAATACTCATCGCATTTTCACCAATTCTTTCAAGGTCGGTTGTAGCTTTCAAGATACTAATCACAACACGGAAATCTGTTGCCACCGGTTGTTGTAGAGCCATCAACTTTAAGGCCTTCTTTTGAATGTCTAATGATTCTTGAGGAATCTTCTCTTCATCATCAGCAATTGCTTGGGCGATCTTTTTATCATGATCAACAAAGGCTCTTGTAGTATGATCAATTTCATCATTTACAAATACACCCATTTCCATAAATTGGGTATTGAGTTTCTTTAATTCATCTAAAAATATTTCGTGCATTTTTTACCTCAAATTCTAACCAAATCGTCCATTTAGGTAGTCACTAGTTATCTGCTTATCTGGTGCAATGAACATTTGCTCTGTAGGACCAGCTTCAATCAAATCACCATTCATAAAGAAGGCAGTGCGATCAGAAATTCTACTTGCTTGTTGTAAATTGTGCGTAACCATGATAAAAGTATAGCTTTGTTTTAATTCCAGCAAAGTTTCTTCAATTTCTGAACTTGAAATTGGATCAAGCGCACTAGTTGGTTCATCTAACAAAACCACTTTTGGTCTAACAGCTAACGCTCTAGCAATACAAATACGCTGCTGTTGACCACCTGAAAAGGCCTGAGCATTACGATCCAAGTTATCCTTCACATCATTCCAAATTGCAGCTTGCTTAAGACTTTCCTCAACTCTTTGATCAATTAAGTCTTTGTCTTTAACACCAGCAAGTCGTAAACCGTATGCAATATTATTATAAACTGAAAACGGAAACGGAGTCGGTTGCTGGAACACCATACCGACATCTTTACGCAACTCAACCAAATCCATCTTAGGACTGTAGATATCTTGACCATCGAAAAGAATCTCTCCCGTAATAGTAGTATTTTCGATGTCATCGTTCATTCGGTTAAGACAACGTAAGAAAGTCGATTTACCACAACCTGATGGTCCAATTAAAGCAGTTAATTCTTTTTCTCGAAAATTAAGGTTAATACCATGTAAGGCTTCAAAATTTCCATAACTTAATTTAACATCTTTTGCCGATATAACTTCTTTTCTCATTTCTTGTCCTTTAACCAAAACTACCTTGAATATAATCCTCAGTAAGTTCTCCCTTTGGATTAGTGAAGATCTCAGCTGTAGTATTATATTCAATTACATGACCTAGATGGAAAAATGCAGTGTAATCACTAATTCTTGAAGCCTGTTGCATATTATGAGTAACCATAATCATAGTGTACTTACTTCTAAGCTGCTTTAAAGTATCTTCAAGTTTAGAAGTTGAAACAGGATCAAGCGCACTAGCCGGCTCATCTAAAAGTAAAATTTCAGGTTGAACTGCCAAAGCACGGGCAATACACAAACGTTGCTGCTGACCACCTGATAACGCCAAGGCACTTTTATCAAGCGTATCTTTAACTTCATCCCAAAGAGCAGCAGCACGTAAACTTTCTTCCACAATCTTATCTAATTCTTTTTTATTAGTTTGGCCATGGGCTTTAAGAGCGTAAGTGATGTTTTCACGGATTGACTTTGGAAATGGATTTGGCTTTTGGAAAACCATTCCAATATTCTTTCTTAGTTCATAAACATTAATATTATTTTTATTCACATTTAAATCATGAAAGATAATTTCACCATTAACTGTAGCCACTTTATCATTCATTCGATTTAAAGAACGTAAAAAAGTCGACTTACCTGAACCAGAGGCTCCGATTAAAGCAGTAATTGTATTTCGTTTGAATTGTAAACTAGCATCAAATAATTTTTGGACTGTTCCGCCATATAAAACGCTCAAATCCTTTGCTTCTAAAGCAATATCATCTTTTTCAAAAGTTTTTATGTAGCTGGGTTTTAAATTTTCCATTTTTCACCTTTATTTTGCAGCAGTTAGTTTTTGGTACAACTTATTACCTAAGTAGCGGGCACCTAAGTTAAATATGATGACAACGATTACTAGTAATGCAGATGTAGCTGCGGAAACAATTGTTGCATCAGAGATAATACCTTCAGTATTAACTTTCCAAATATGAACAGCAAGAGTTTCAGCTGGTCTCATTACATTAAGTGGACTAGTTGGACTGAACGGATTCCAGTCAGTGTAATTAACTGTTGAGCCACTTTGACCTGCTGTATAAATTAAAGCAGCTGCTTCACCAAAAATTCTACCTGCACTCAAGATCAAACCGGTTAAAATTCCTGGAAGTGCAGCTGGTAAAACGATTCCTCGAATAGTTTTCCAATTGGAAAGACCCAAAGCAAGGCCAGCTTCACGCTGTTGTTCAGGAACACCTGAAATAGCCTGTTCAATGTTACTAGTTAAAATTGGTAAATTGAAGAAGGTCAAAGCCAAGGCACCAGAAATAATTGAGAAACCAAAGCCAAATTGAACTACAAATAATAAATAACCGAATAAACCAACAACAATTGATGGAAGTGAACTAAGAATTTCAATTGTAGTTCTAATTAAACTAGTTACCCAATTGTCTTTGGCATATTCAGATAGGTAAATCGCTGAACCCAAAGCAATTGGAAAGGAAATAATTGTAGTTAAAATCAATAGATAAATTGAGTTAAACAATTGGTCACGAACACCACCGCCGGCTTGATATGATGAAGCTTCTGATGTTAAAAAATGCCAGGAAAGATGTGGTACACCAGTAATCAAGATATTTCCTAAAATACCGGCAAGAATCAAGACAACAATTGCTACAAAAATATAAATGATAATTGTAGCTAATTTATCACTGCGTTTTGCATTCATTATTTTTGTCCCTTCTTTCCGACTAATCTAACTAAGAAATTAAATACTAACGACATAATCAATAAGAGAAGTGCAAGTGACCAAAGAGCATTGTTTGGTAAAGTACCCATAACAGTATTACCCATTTGACTAGTTAATTGACTTGTCAAAGTTGCAGATGGACTGATTAAGTTGTATGGCATTAAGACTGCATTACCAATTACCATTTGAACCGCTAACGCTTCACCGAAGGCTCTTGCCATTCCGAAAATTACCGCTGTTAAGATTCGAGGCGTCGCCACTCTTAAAACAACTTTATAGATAGTTTGCCAATGAGTAGCTCCAAGAGCTGCAGAAGCTTGTCTGAACTGCTTAGGTACTGCCTTAAGAGCATCTACAGTTAATGAAGTAATAGTTGGTAAAACCATTACAAATAAAACTAAAGTAGCCGATAAAATACCAAATCCAGTTCCGCCAAAAAGATTTCTAATTACTGGAACAATGATTGTTAAACCCAAGAAACCATAAACAACTGATGGAATACCAACCAACAATTCCATAACTGATTGCAAGAAGTTGGCTCCTTTTTTAGAAGTATATTCAGTCATAAATAAGGCAACTGCAATTGCAAATGGTGTTGCTACTAATGCTGAAAGAAGAGTCACTGAAAATGAGGTAACTATCATTGCGGCCGCACCAACATGATTTTTACCATCACTTGGATCCCAATCAGTAGAAAACAAGAAATGAAAGACATTTACGTGATCAGTAAAGAAGGTTGACAAACCATGTGCGCCAACAAATCCAATAATTGAAACAACTAAAATAATAATTAAACCAATTGCACAGTAAGTTAAACCCTTACCCCAATATTCTTGACGCGTTTCTTTTGAAGGCTGAGTTAAACGCTCAATATCAACACTGGTCGGTCCAAGTTTATTTAACTTTACATGAGGGACTTTTTGCTCGGCAATTGCTTGATCAACTACCTGCTTTAAATCATCTGTTTTCTTATTCATTCTTTATCCGATCTTTGTAATCTTATTCTTACTATCACGTACAACCTTCATTTGATTGATACTTAAATATCCAATCTTAGGAATAAGTTCACCTTGAACCTTCTTCCCTAACATGTAATCAATAAAGGCCTTAACACTTTTATTAGGTTTTCCTTTAGTATACATATGCTCATATGACCATAATTGCCATTTATTAGTAGTAATATTGGCGTTAGTCGGTTTGACATGATTAATATTCAACTTTTGAATATTCTTGTCATTTGCATATGGGAAGGAAATGTAACTAATTGTACCTGGAGTTGTATTTACAATCTTTTTAACCGTACCGTTTGAATCTTGTTCTTGGGAACGAATCGGCTTTTGGCCATCTAAGACAATATCTTCAAAAGTAGTACGAGTACCACTACCCTTTGAACGGTTAATTACAGTAATTGCTTCATCTTTACCACCGACTTGTTTCCAATTTGTTACTTTTCCGGTAAAAATATCTTTTAGTTGATTCATTGATAGATTCTTAATTCCAACATCCTTATTGACAATTGGAACAATTCCAACGACGGCAATCAAATGATCTTGTAATTTTTTACTATCAATACCTTTTTGAGTATCGGCATAGACATCTGAAGTACCTATTTCAACCGCACCGGCTTGAACTTGGCTCAGTCCAGTTCCTGAACCACCACCCTGAACTACAATATTACTGGATGGATGAGCAAGACGATAATCATTACCTGCTTGTTCGGCAAGTAGCTGCATCGCACTTGATCCCACTATTGTAATCTTATTCGAATTATTATTTTTACAAGCTGTTAAGAAAAAAGTGGCCAAAAATAATAAGCCAACGATCTTAATCCAACGATGTTTACGCATGAAAAACTCCTTTAATTGTGCATTAAATCAACTAATGATACCACATAAAAAAAGCGCCTCGCAATAGCGCGAGGTGCTTCTATAATTAATTTAATGATCTATTATTAGTTCAAGTTTAATGGATCAAGCTTGATTCCAGGGCCAAAAGTTGCTGCAACTGCAACACTCTTAATGTATTGACCCTTAGCTGCAGCTGGACGTGCACGAAGAATAACGTCACGTAAAGCTTCGAAGTTTTCAGCTAATTGTTCTTCAGTAAATGATACCTTACCGATAGCAGTGTGAATTGATGCTTGACGGTCTACACGGTATTCTACTTGACCAGCCTTAACATTCTTAACAGCCTTTTCGATATCCATAGTAACAGTACCAGTCTTAGGGTTTGGCATCAAACCTTTAGGTCCAAGTACTCGACCCAAACGACCAACCTTAGCCATCATCATTGGTGTAGCAACAACAACGTCGAAGTCTAAGTAACCGTTTTGAACCTTTTCTACTAATTCATCTGAACCAACTTCATCTGCACCTGCTGCCTTAGCTTGTTCAGCTTGAGGACCTTCAGCAAATACAATAACCTTTTGTGTCTTACCAGTACCGTTAGGTAAAACAAGTGAACCACGGATTTGTTGGTCAGCTTGCTTAGGGTCAACACTTAAGTTGTATGAAACTTCAACTGAAGCATCAAAGTTTGCATATGAAGTTTCCTTAACGAGCTTCATAGCTTCTTCAATTGAATAAAACTTGTTTGGATCTACTTTTTTAGCAGCTTCTAAATATTTCTTACCATGCTTTGGCATGTGATTTCCTCCTTGTATATGTGGTCAAACGAGCTCTCTCTAAGCTCTCCCACCTAATATGTTACCTAAATAACAGGATTAGTCTTCGACTTCGATACCCATACTTCTAGCGGTACCTTCAACCATGCGCATAGCAGCTTCGATATCAGCAGCGTTAAGGTCTTTCATCTTAGTCTCGGCAATTTCCTTGACTTGAGCCTTGGTTACCTTACCAACCTTGTTGGTATTAGGTTCACCAGAAGCCTTTTGGATCTTAGCAGCTTGCTTAAGCAATACTGGTGCTGGTGGAGTCTTAGTAATGAATTCGAATGAACGATCTTCATATACTGTAATAACTACAGGGATAATCATGCCCTTTTGGTCAGCAGTTCTAGCATTGAAGTCTTTAGTAAAACCAACAATGTTAATACCAGCTTGACCCAATGCAGGACCAACTGGAGGTGCAGGTGTTGCAGCACCAGCTGGGATTTGTAACTTAACTACGTTAATAACTTTCTTTGCCACGGTCAAAACCTCCTTGATTCCGTGATGCGGTTAAAATGGAGAATTTACCTACTTCTCCTCCCGCAATAATAAACGTACTTTGCTATCGTAACATCTATTAGGACTAATTACAATAGCAAATTATTCTTCTCCATCAAATTGTTTAATTTGGTTATATTCAAGTTCAGCAGTAGTTGCTCTACCAAACATATCAACTGATACGTAAACCTTTCGCTTATCTGGTTGAATATCAGTAATCTTACCAACCATACCGTTAAAGGCACCTTCTGTGATTGTAACTGTTTCACCAATTTCCAAATCAAGATCAGGTTCTTTAGCAACTTGACCTTGTTGGTTGAGCAATCTTTCTACTTCTTCTTCAAGAAGTGGAGAAGGCTTTGAACCACCACCGTGTGATCCAACAAATCCAGTTACGTTTGGAGTATTTCTTACGATGAACCAACTTTCATCAGTCATAACCATTTCAACTAAAACGTAACCTGGGAAGACTTTTTCTTCAACTTCTTGCTTCTTACCGCGAACAGTTTCCACCTTAGCTTCTTCAGGAACCATTACACGAAAAATGTAATCTTGCATTCCCATACTTTGTGCACGTGAAAGCAAGTCTGACTTAACCTTATCTTCATAACCAGAATAAGTATGAAGAACATACCATTTCTTTTCAGATGTTTCTACCATTTAAATTCTCCTTAAATACTGGCAAACAAAAAAACCTCGTAAAGAGGTTTCTTCTCGATCGATAAAATTATACCACGTACGGGTTAGATTATCTATCATAACTATTACATAATAGCTTGAGTTAATGCACTAAATGCCCAATCAAGTACACCTAAGTAAATAGCAAACAAGATTGAGGAAACAATAACTGTCATAGTGTCATGACGGTTTTGCTTGTAGCTTGGCCAAGTTACTAATTTCATTTCATGACCAACACTCTTAAAGAACTTAATCATTAGTATTACCTCGTTTCTTTATGTAATGTCATCTTTCCGCAATGTTTACAGAATTTTCTTAATTCTAGTCGCTCAGTACGATTCTTATTTGCGGTGATAGAGTAGTTTCGTGACCCGCATTCAGTACAGGCCAATGCCGCTTTTTTCACTGCCATAATCTCACTTCCAAACTCTCGCTATTGTAACAGAAATATTGATGTCATGCAATTTATGTTTATTCACTGAATAAATTTGGATAATTATTTTGAAAATTTGCTAATTCAAAATAACTTTTTGACAATTCTAAACCAATTTCATGATAGATCGGGATAATTTTTTGATAGATTTCAACTTCTTTAAGATTAGGGAAATATACTTTATCTTCATTGATGAATTTTTTAATATCAGATAGTTCATTATCCAGTCCCAAAGCTAATCTAGCTAAAAACATTGCTGCTAAACTGCCACTTTGATCATTTTTCATAGCAATAATAGGCAAATTAAATACATTTGCTAAAATTTGTCTAACAAAGTCGCTCTTAACAAAGCCACCTGTGATTCTCATAGCCTTTGGTTTTGCTACGCAAGTTCTAATAGCAGACATAGCTTCATATAGATTAAAGATAATCCCTTCAATCACGCTTCGAGCCAAATGTGGCTTAGTATGATTTCTAGTTAAACCAACAAAAGATCCTTTAGCATTTGCATCCCAGATTGGCGATCTTTCTCCGCCTAAGTATGGATGAAAAATCAGTCCACCACTTCCTGCCGGCACGGTTTGTGCAATATCCAAAAAATCTTCTGCAGTTTCATCAGCAGAAAATAGCGTCTTTTTTGCCCAATCAAAGATGATACCACCATTATTAACTGGTCCACCAATTAAGTAATAATCTTTTTCAGCTGGATAACAGAAAAATCTCGCCTTCTCATCAATCATTGGCCTACTTTCAAGAGTTCGAATTGCTCCTGATGTTCCAACATTCAAAGCAAACTCTTGATTATTTAGAACCCCAACACCAATAGTAGAAAGATAACCATCACTTGATCCTAGCACGATTTTTGTGTTTTCTGACAAACTAAGTTTCTGCAAGTAATCTTCATTAATCGTGCCCACTATTTCTGTTGCTTTAGCCAAAGTTGGCAGATTATGCTTACTTAATTCAAGCCAATCTAATAGCTGATCATCCCAATTAAGCGTCTGTAAATCAAGCAAGCCACTCCCAGCGGCCATTGGAATATCTTTCATGATTTTTCCAGTTAAACGATAAATAATATAATCTTTAATTCCAATCCACTTATCCACTTTCTTGTATAGATCAAGGTTGGTATTTTTCAACCACTTCAATTTATAAACTGGAGCCATGGGATGCATAGGCATCCCCGTTTTTTGATAAATTGCTTTTGCTTGTCCTGACTCTTTGGCAAGTTCAACTTCACTGTCGGCGCGATTATCTGCCCAAGTGATACTATTCGTCAACAAATTTCCTTCATCATCAAGTCCTATTAAACTATGCATTTGACTCGACCAGGAAATCGCTAAGGCCTCTGGACCCAATTTTTTACTTATTTGAAAAATTGTTTCCTGCACAGCATCAAAAATTATTTTAGGATCTTCTTCGGCTTGTCCGGATACATTTTGAATTAGCGGATAGGCTTTACTTGTCTCTAAAATTTGTTTTCCATTAAGATCATAAGCAATAGCCTTAGTTGCTGTGGTACCAATATCAATTCCAATTATATATTTCATCGATCAATAAAACTTCTTCCACAATTATCTCAATTGAATTATTGCTCATTATAACAAAATTTTTGCACAAAAAAACAGCTATCAAATGATAGCTGTTTTGGTGATCAAACATGCGTGATCACTGTGCGTAGAAATTATTTTTTAGTTGGATTATTTCTTAAGATTTTCGTTGACGAAGGCTTCGATTTTTTCATCTGAATCTTTCAAAAATGGAAGCATATCTTCTTCCGTCTTCATGGTATCTCTACCATTCTTTTCCATGAAGTAGTCCCAAAGGGCATCTCTTACAGGTACGTTTGAGTCGCTCCATTCAAAAGCTTCCTTCATTTCACGGTCCAACAATGCAGTTTTAATTACTTCTGCCATCTTAAATTACCTCCTAAAAATTTCTACACTTTTAGTATAGCACTTTTCTTAGAAAGCATTAATTTAACTACTCGAATAAAACTCGTTTTAGCTTTTCAGTCATTCGATTTTTCGCCCGTCTGTGCATTGATGGATTTATCTTCCATCTTTCAAATGCCTCTTCTTCACTTACCGATCCAATCATGATGAGCAAAGATACTAATTCCATCTCAGATAAATTTTCTAAAAAATCAGTTGAAACTTCTCTAATTGAATCTTCAATAATTAAATGTTCAACATCATTTAATGGTTTATATGACCTTTCTTTATTCTGGATTACATCAAGTGACGTACTATACAAGTAATCTTGCCTTCTATTTGCCATATAATATCGAATCAAAGTCACAATTCTATTCTTTAGACGACTTCTAAAATATACACTGAATTTTCCTTTATCTTGTGTATATTCACAAGCTGACTCATAACAAACAATTCGTGCTTCTTGATCCCAATCCTGTGAATCAAAATCTCTTAAATAATAAGTTTTCTTCAAGGATCCAATCATAGGTCTATAATTCTCGATCAATTGCTCTAAAGCATCACCATCTTTTTCAGCAACTTTTTTGATTAACATGTCTTCTCTTGGCATGCATTATTCTCCCTCTTCGTATTCATCTCAATCATACTGAATTACTCAGAGAAAAAATTTCACAACTAATGTTTTTAAATCAACGAACTTTTCACTGCTTGCGCCAGAAAAACATAGTTAATTTTTTGTTTATAGGGGATGTCTACTGTTAAGCATTTGGTAAAGCAAAACGCCTGTTGCCACACTAGCATTCAAAGATTGAACGTGTCCAACCATTGGCAAAGTAAGTGTTTGATCCATTTGCTTTTTAAGAAGTGGAGCAATTCCCTTACCCTCATTACCAATTACTAAAACCGTCTTACCTTTTGCATCCCATCTGCGATAATCTGTTCCTTCCATATCGGTTCCGAAGACCCAGAAACCTCGCTTCTTTAATTCTTTTGTAGTCTGAACCAAATTATTAACGCGAGCAACTGGTACATAATCAATTGCACCAGTTGAAGTCTTAGCAACAACTGAAGTAAGGCCAGTCGCATGCCGCTTAGGAATAATAATCGCATCAACACCAGTTGCATCAGCGGAACGTAAAATTGATCCTAAATTATGTGGATCCTCAATTGAATCAAGCATCAAAATAAAGGCATCTTTTCCTTGTTCTTCAAATTGATCTAGAAGTTTATCTAAATCTGCATATTCAAAACTGGATACAGCTAAAACAAGTCCTTGGTGATTTTCACCATCAACTAAACGATCTAATTTGTTCTTAGGAACCGATTGAACAACCAATCTTTTCTTCTTAGCTAAAGCATAAACCTGGTTGGCAAAATCTTCTTGAATTCCATGTTGCAAGAAAACTTTATTGATCTTACCTGCATCTTGTGTTTTTAAGAAATCAATTCCTGCATGACGACCAAAAACAAAATCCTTATTATTCGAAGTCATAATTATCTATTCCTCCATTTTCAACCGTCTCAATACACCACAAACTGAGTTCATCTACTCGATCATGCTTGCCAAGCAAATCAAGATAACCAATAATTGCTTCAAATCCAGTTGAACGCTGATATGTCTTTAAACTAGTATTTTTAGCTTTAGTATGAGTTTTGGCATTTCGTCCGCGGTGGTAAGCTGCTAGTTCTGCTTCAGTTAGCATCTCATCATCTTGCATCTTAGTTACTAAGGCTGCTTGAGCTTTAGCAGAAACATAATGCGTTGCTTCACGATGTAGATTTTGTGGTTTTACAATTCCGCCACGAATCAAATGACGACGGATATAAATTTCATAGACAGCATCCCCTAAATAAGCCAAAGTTTGGCCATTCAAAGTATCAGGATTAACATCTGTTTCGGTTAATTTTTTAACTTTATTCACGACTCCACCTAGTTCCTTGAGGAGTATCTTGAATTACTACTCCCATTTCCTTTAATTGCTCACGAATTTCATCACTCTTAGCCCAGTCTTTATTCTTACGAGCTTCATCACGCTTTTTAACTAAAGCTTCAATTTTTGCATCGTCATCACCGGTCTCAACTGCAACTAATTTTCCACAATCGATTCCAAAAATTTCGAGCCATGAACTAAGAATTTTCTTAAAGTCAGCCAATTCTGTTTTATCAACTTGTTCATCATTGACATTAGCATTAACAATTGGCAACAGTTCATAAACAGCGGTCATGGCGTTTTGAACATTGAAATCATCATCCATTGCGTCTTCAAACTTTTGCTTAGTTGACATAATTGCTTCATGAAGTTTTGGATCTGCTTTAGCGTTAGTATCATCTTTCAAGCGGTAATCAATACTAGTCAAAGTATTCTTGAAGCGATCCAAAATAATTTGAGCCTGCTTAAGGTTTTCATCTGAATAATTAATTTGACGGCGGTATTGTACACTTGCCATAAAGAAACGTAAAACTTGAGGATCAATTTCTTTTAAAATATCATGAACAGTCACAAAGTTGTGAAGTGACTTAGACATCTTTTCCTCATCTTTACCAACTGTCACGAAACCATTGTGCATCCAATAATTAACAAACTTCTTACCGGTCTTGGCTTCACTTTGAGCAATTTCATTTTCATGGTGAGGGAATTCCAAATCTTGACCACCACCGTGAATATCAATTGTGTCACCTAAGTACTTAGTTGACATGACAGAACATTCAATGTGCCAACCTGGACGACCCTTGCCCCATGGAGAATCCCAAGCAATTTCATCATCTTCTTTTTGAGCCTTCCAAAGAGCAAAATCAATTGGATCTTCCTTACGCTTTTGTTCTTCTTCATTAATATGTTCTGAAGCCCCTTCTTCAAGTTCAGCAATATTTTGATGACTCAATTCACCATAATCAGCAAACTTCTTAGCACGGTAGTAAACATCCCCATCAACTTCGTAAGCATAGCCCTTTTCAATCAAAGCTTGTACAAATTCAATAATTTCCTTAATTTCATGAGTTGCTCGTGGATGTAAAGTAGCTTTTTCAATGTTTAAAGCACTAGTATCTTCTAAATAAGCATTAATGAAGCGCTCGGCAAGTTCTGGAACAGTAATTCCTTCCTTGCGAGCTTCGTTGATCATCTTATCATCAACATCAGTAAAATTAGAAACATACTTTACTTCATATCCCTTGTATTCAAAGTAACGTCTGATAGTATCAAAGGCAATTGCACTTCTTGCATTCCCAATATGAATGTAGTTATAAACAGTTGGACCACAGACATACATGCTGATTTTTCCAGGAATTAAAGGTTTAAATTCTTCTTTTTTACGGGTAAGCGTGTTATAAACTTTCACAGCTAATGGTCCTTTCTAAAAATAGTTATCCTTATTTTACCAATTTTAAGAGGGATATGAAAAAATAATCCTCAATGTCCATTTATACTTCTTTTCTATTATATTTTTTTAGCTTTCCGACATCACGTCGAAATCGATAAATAAATTTTAGCAAAAAAATACGCCTACAAAAATTTGTACGCGTATTTTTAATATTAAAGGCCGTTTTCAGCCATTTGCTTCAAGGTTAAGTCTAAGTGGCTAACCACCTTTTCTTTACCTAAAAGTTCCATAGCTTCACCAATACCTGGTCCTACCATTGAACGAGTAGTAGCAATTCTGATTGGCATGAAGAGTTTTCTACCCTTAACTCCAGTGGCCTTACGAGTTGCTTGAACAGCGTTCATAATTTGAACAGCAGTAAAGCGAGGAATCAAATCAAGTTGCTTCTTGAATTCTTCAATTACTGGACGAGCATCATCATTCTTGATTTCTTCAAGTTCTTCTTCTGAAAGATCCTTTGCATCTTCAAAGAAAATCTTAGCCATCTCAACAATTTGGGCAGTGTATGACATTTGAACTGAGTAAATGTTGACCAATTGGCGAACCCATTCCATCTTTTCAGGACTTGGATTTTCTTCAACCATGCCTGCTTCTTGCAAGTTATTAAGTGCCAAATCAAGCAAGGTATCACGATCAGCCTTCTTGATGTATTGGTTGTTAATCCATTCAAGCTTCTTTTGGTCAAATGCAGCAGGTGACTTAGAAAGACGTGCTGGATCAAATTGCTTAATGAATTCACGTTGAGTGAAGATTTCTTCTTCACCAACTGGTGACCAACCAAGAAGAGTAATGAAGTTGAACATTGCATCTGGGAGGTAACCAAGGTCACGGTATTGTTCAATAAATTGAAGAATTGATTCATCACGCTTAGAAAGTTTCTTACCAGTTTCTGAGTTAATAATCAAAGTCATGTGACCGAACTTAGGTGGTTCCCAACCAAGTGCTTCATAAACAACCAATTGCTTTGGAGTGTTTGAAACGTGATCATCCCCACGAAGTACGTGAGTAATTTCCATCAAGTGGTCATCAATTACAACGGCGAAGTTGTAAGTTGGCATACCATCACGCTTTTGAATAACGAAGTCACCACCAATGGTGTCTGATTCAAAGCTAAGGTGACCCTTAACCATATCATCCCATTCATAAGTTTCCATTTCTGGAATGTGGATACGAACAACTGGCTTAAGTCCCTTTGCTTCAGCATCTGCTTGAGCTTGCTTAATTTCTTCAGCAGTCATACCTTCGTATTCGTAAGTATAGTGAGGAGCAATACCCATTGCGCGTTGTTCTTCACGTTGCTCTTCAAGTTCTTCTTCGGTCTTATATGAATAGTAAGCCTTACCTTCGTCAATAAGTTGCTTGATGTATTTATTATAGATATCTTTTCTTTCTGATTGACGATATGGACCGTAGTCTCCGCCCTTGTCAGGACCTTCGTCCCAATCAATACCTAACCAGTGAAGGTTTTCCATCTGTGACTCAGAGCCACCTTCAACGTTACGTTTTTGGTCAGTATCTTCAATTCTTAAAATCATCTTACCCTTATTATGACGGGCAAATAAATAATTAAAAAGTGCAGTACGTGCGTTACCGATGTGTAAGTGACCAGTTGGACTTGGTGCATATCTTACACGAATTTTTTGTTTAGCCAAAATTCATGCCTCTTTCAAAATAGTATATTAAACAAGTTTAGTTTACTCGTAATAGGTTAAAACTTCAATTGCTTTCCTATCCAAAAACTAATTTTAATGCCTGTGGAATACTTGAAACGGGAATCACTTCAATTCCGTAGTCATTTAAATCTCTATACATATTATGCTTAGGGATAAAAATTCGCTTGAAACCAACTTTAGCAGCTTCTTTTACTCGGACATCAATCTTATCTACTCGGCGAATCTCTCCAGTCAAACCAACTTCACCCACAAAACAATCAGTTGGTGAAATTTCCTTATTGGTATAACTTGAAGCAACTGACATCGCAATTGCTAAATCAATTGCAGGTTCATTCAAGCGAATTCCTCCAGTTGCAGTTAAGTAAACATCTTGATTTTGCAACATCAAATTGCCACGCTTTTCAAGCACTGCTAAAAGAAGCGCTGCCCGATTATAATCAATCCCCGAAGTTGTTCTTTTAGCATAACCAAAGGCAGTTGGGGTTACCAAAGCTTGAATTTCTGCTAAAAGTGGACGCGTTCCTTCTAAAGATACAACAACGGCCGAGCCTGTTGATTGTGGAAGTCTTTGATCAAGGAAAATGGATGATGGATTAGAAACTTCTCTTAAGCCTTCATTAATCATTTCAAACATACCAATTTCATTAGCGGCACCGAAACGATTCTTAACTGAATGAAGAATACGATAAGAATGATGTTCATCACCTTCAAAATACAAAACTGTATCCACCATATGTTCCAAAATTTTAGGACCAGCAATGGCTCCTTCTTTAGTAACGTGGCCGATTACAAAAACTGTAGTTGCATCAAGCTTAGCAATTTTCATCAATTCACTTGTCACCTCTCTAACCTGAGAAGCAGAACCAGTCATTGAATCAAGACTTGGCTCATTCATAGTTTGGATTGAATCAATTACTACAAAATCTGGTTTAATTTCATCAATTTGGTCGCGAATATCATGCATATCCGTTTCTGGATACAACAGCATCCCGCTTTGACCAACGCCCAATCGATCAGCTCTTAACTTAATCTGACTGGCTGATTCTTCTCCAGATACGTAAAGTACCTTGTACTTTTCAGCAAGTTCACTCATAATTTGCAGCATTAAGGTCGACTTACCGATTCCGGGATCACCACCAATTAAAACTAGCGAACCTGGAACAATTCCACCACCCAATACGCGATTAAGTTCTTCTGATCTGGTCAGGATTCGCTCTTCTTTTTCAGCCTTAACCGCATCAAGCTTTACTGGTTCATTTACACCAGTTTTTTTAATCAATCTACTTGGAGATGCCTTAGCTGACCGCTTTTGAATTTCTTGACTTTCCTTTTCAAATTGATTCCAGGCTCCACAATTCGGACAGCGTCCGAGATAACTAGCAGAAATATAACCACAAGAGCGGCATTTATATTGAGTTTTAACCTTCGCCATTAATTCTCCTCTGTTTCATTAGTTGATCCAAATCCACTTGTACGTTTGCGTGTAATTGGATCATCATCATCTGTCTTCAAATATTTCATAAAAATACCTTGAGCAATTCGTTCACCTTTTTTGATGTGAAGTGGACGAACACCATAGTTCAAAACTTGAACAAAAAGCTCACCTTCATTTTTAGAATTATTGTAATAATCAGAATCAATTACTCCAATTCCATTTGGCAAAGCTAAGTTCTTTTTAAAGGTATTTGATGAGCGATTAGCTAAAATCAACACTTCATCTTCTGGCATATAAACTTTCAGGCCAGTTGGAACTAAAATTGGCTTCAAAATATCATCAGCCATTTCATAGTCACGTTCATTTAATTCATGTCCATTTCTGATTAAACGAAAAATTCGCACAAAGTTTAAACGCCAAATACTTGGAATAGTGATGTCTTCTGCTGCTTCGATATCATATCCTGCACTTGCTAAAGTCTGGCGTTTTGGTAAACTAATATTTTTATCTTCATATTTACTTACAACTTCAAATCCACGTGTTTTCATGAGCTTGCTCCATTAAATAGTCTTTCATTTTTACAATGTTCTATTTTACAATGTTTCTAGAGGAAATTAAAAATTTTCTTCTCACTACTATATACGTAAAAGATCAAAATTTTACCGAAAAAATTTAAAAAATTGGGGAATATTATTATGCCAGA
Organism: Lactobacillus agrestimuris; assembly: GCF_943193025.1. Taxonomy (GTDB): domain Bacteria; phylum Bacillota; class Bacilli; order Lactobacillales; family Lactobacillaceae; genus Lactobacillus; species Lactobacillus agrestimuris. The sequence continues at coordinate 6,110 of NZ_CALPCQ010000007.1, read as the reverse complement.
TAACAAAAAGGTTTTCACTAGAAAAGCATCAAACGATGTTTTGACATCCGAAACAGTACTTGATTTAATTGACAGAAAAGATGAATCTGTTTGGGTAATGAATCATATTTTTATTAATCCAGACCAACACGATGAACATGAAATTAGTTTATTGATGGATGAAGTTATGGAATTTATAAAAGATTCGAATAAAAAAATTTGGCCACTTGACCCGATTGCTATTATTTATTTTGAACAACATCCTGAACTAACTAAATATTGGTATCATAAACCGGCTAACAAATAAAGCTCACTAAAAGTGAGCTTTATTTTTGTAATTGATTATATTTTGCACCGTTAGGTAAAGTGAAGTTAAGATTATTATAGCCATTCCAGCTTGTTTGAAGTTGAACTAATTCAGTTTCATTATTACTTACATTAACCGGTCTAATTCCCATAGAATGGCGAACTTGTTTAGAAATTCTATTAATTTCATTAGGTGTGGCAATTTGAAAATCTATTCCATCAACTTGTGCATCTTTTCCAATCAATTGTTCTTGTTGAGTAGAATTCATTGCATTGGCATAATTTTTATACAAAATTGACAAATCATCTAATGGGAGATCTGTTCTTACACCATCTTTGACCGCTACTAACATTTTATTAGCACTCAGAAGATTGCCTTTAGTTTTAAACTTTTCAATTGCACTAATTAAAACTTGTTGGGCTCTTCTTTGTCTACCATAATCATTATTTGGATCGTCATACCTCATTCTAGAGTAGCCCAAAGCCTGCTTACCATTTAATTCTTGCTTACCTTTGACATATTTATGTCCTTCAAACGTAAATGCAAAAGGATTATCTACTTCAACACCACCAACGGAATCTACTATCTTTTCAAGTGTTCCCATATTCATTAATGCATAATAATTTACCGGTACATCTAATAATTCACTAACTTGTTTTTTTGCCAGTTTAGGTCCACCGATCGCGTAGGCCGCATTGATTTTTTCATAAAGTTTTCCATCTTTAGTATTAACTTCAACTAAAGTATCACGTGGGATTGCAGTAATTACTGTTCTTCCTTGAGTAGGATTAATAGTAATTAATTCCATAGTATCGGTATTACCTGCATAAGAATTTCCTCGTCCTAATGCACCTACATCAGTTCCCATTACTAAAATAGAAATTGGTTTTCCTTTTTTTAACTGTTCTAAATCTTTTGATGAATGATTAGCAGAAATTTTATTAGTAACAGAATGTAAGTAATAATAACCTAATCCTCCAGCACCTATAATCACTGCCAATACGGCAAAAATCATCCAAATTAATAAATGTTTCTTGGGTTGATGATCATTTTTTCTCATTATGTCCCTAATCTCTTCTTGAGACGGAGTTTTCTTTTTTGACATAGATTCTCCTCTCTTCTCTTATAAACTAAGTTTAGCTTAACAAAGGATAGTAACTGCTTGAATGCAAAACTAAGTCATTTTAATAAATCTTTATCCTGATATAAAATTTTTATATATCTTATCAAAAATCAATATGCAAATTTTCATAGATAGACGACTCACAAAATATGAGATAAAATATAGAATAATTAAACGATTATTAAAGGAGGATTTTTATGTCCAAAGAAATTTCACATGATACAATTGATAAGTTTAAAGCAGATCTTGAAAAGCATCCTGTTTTCAATGTTGCAAGTCACGCAGCCCAAGAAAACGGCATCTTCAAGGCAAGTCAAAACTTACAAACTAAAATTGATCTTGATCCAACTTTCTCAATTGAAATTGAAACTGGTAAACCAGCTGATCAAAAGCAATCTGGTCGTTGTTGGATGTTCTCAGCATTAAACACTATGCGTCATCCACTTCAAAAGAAGTTCCAATTAAAAGATTTCGAATTATCACAAAACTATACTAACTTCTGGGACAAGTTTGAAAAGTCAAACTGGTTCTTTGAAAATGTTATTGCAACAGCTGACCAAGATCTCGGTGATCGTAAAGTTTCATTTTTATTTACCACACCTCAACAAGATGGTGGTCAATGGGATATGCTTTGCGGAATTATTGAAAAATACGGTATCGTTCCAAAGAGTGTTTACCCAGAAACTGCTAACGCAACTAACTCAAGCGCATTAAACGATACTTTGAATACCTTACTTCGTAAGGATGGTCTTGAACTTCGTGAACTTGTTCGCGCTGGTAAGAGTGAAGACGAAGTTCAAGCTCGCAAGGAAGAAATGCTTAACGACGTCTTCCGTATTTTAGCTATCTCACTTGGTGTTCCACCTAAGAAGTTCAACTTCGAATACACTGATGATGACCACAATTACCACATTGACAAGGATATTACTCCAAAAGAGTTCTTCGACAAATATGTTGGTATGGATCTTGAAAACCACATTTCTACAATTAATGCACCAACTAAGGATAAGCCTTTCCACAAGGTATTCTCAGTCGAATACTTAGGTAACGTTGAAGGCGGCCGTCAAGTTCGTCACTTGAACTTAAAGGTTGAAGAAATGAAAGATCTTATCATCAAACAACTTAAAGATGGTGAAGTAGTTTGGTTTGGTTCAAACGTTGTGAAAGATTCTGAACGTCGTGCTGGACTTCTTGATACCAAGCTTTACAGACGTGATCAATTATTTGATGTTGACTTTACTATGTCAAAAGCTGACATGCTTGATTCAGGTGAAAGTTTGATGGATCACGCTATGGTTATTACCGGTGTTGATATTGTCGATGGCAAACCAACTAAGTGGAAGATCGAAAACTCATGGGGTGAAAAACCTGGATTTAAGGGTTACTTCGTAATGAGTGATGCTTGGTTTGATTCATTTGTTTACCAAGCAGTTATTAACAAGAAGTACTTACCAGAAGATCTTAAGAAGGCTTACGATGAAGGTAAAGAAAATCCAATTCAATTATTGCCATGGGATCCAATGGGTGCTTTAGCATTTGACTAAAATTAAGTAGTTTATCAAAAAAAGAGCTACGCGTAAGCGCGGCTCTTTTTCTTTTAGATCAAATATTTTTCTGATTTCATGTACCATTTCTTTACTAATGTAGTTAATGCAATATAAAGAACCAAGAGCATTAAAACCACTAATAAGAAATATAGTGGGATTGGACCAAATTTCATCACTTTAGCAATTGGAGTAATAAATGGTAAAACCGTTCCGATAGCGGCCATTCCAATTGTCGACCAGGTAACAATTGCTGTTGCATGTTGTTTAATAAATGGAAGTCTTGGATCTCTCAAGGCATGAATAACCATTTCCTGAGTCCAAAGAGATTCAATAAACCAACCTGTGCAAAAGACAATTGAAAATAGCAACTTTTGTGAAGTCGATGCAGCAGTATAATTGGCGCCAACAACTTGTGGACAAATTACAAAATAAAGCAAAACAAATGTAATGATATCAAATATTGAAGAAGTTGGTCCAAAGTAAAACATAAATTTAGGAAGCTTCTTAGTACTCCACTTTCTTGGTTCAGACAAATAATGCTTATTCATGACATCGAATGGAATTGAAAGACAACTTGTACCATATATTAAATCCAAAATCAAAAGTTGAATTGGTAGCATTGGCAAAAATGGTAAAAATGATGAAGCAACCAAAATTGACAAAATATTTCCGAAGTTAGATGAAAGAGTAATTTTGATATATTTCATTGTATTGCCAAAGACCTGACGACCAATTTGGACACCCTTTTCTAGAATCATTAAATCTTTATGCAATAAAATAATATCTGCAGATTTCTTAGCAATATCCACAGCTGTATCAACAGAGATAGCAACATCGGCAGCTTTCATAGCCGGGGCATCATTGATTCCATCACCCATATAAGCAACGGTATGACCATCTTCTCTGAGCAAACGAATAATTTGAGCTTTTTGTTGAGGTGATAATTTTACGAAAACATCACATTCTTGCACCATTCGTTTTAATTCATCTGAACTCTTATTTTCAAGATCTTTTCCTTGGTAGACAAGATCAATCTTAAGCCCAACTTGCCGACCAACATTCCTAGTAACGGCTTCGTTATCACCTGTCAAAATTTTAACAGTAATACCATCTTCTTTTAAAGCAGTTAAAGCAGCTTTTGCACTTTCTTTTGGTGGATCAAGAAAGGCTAAAAATCCTGCTAAAATCAATTCAGTTTCATCATCAACACTGAATTCGCCAACTGGAGCTGGATTCTTTTTATAAGCTAAAAGGACAACACGAAGTCCATCATGATTCATATCATCAATTTTAGCTAAAATTTCCCGTCTCTGTTGCTCATCAAGTGACTTAATTTCACCATCACGAATTACTCGATTTGAACAAGCAAGCATTTCTTCAGCAGCACCTTTCGTAACTAAAAGATGTTCGTGCTTTTTATTCATAACTACTACGCTCATGCGCCTTCTCTTAAAGTCAAAAGGAATCTCATCAATCTTTTGATAATCTTGATTGATACTATTCACATCTAGCTCATCTTTAGCCGCATCAATGATTGCTTTATCAATTAAGTCCTTCATCCCTGTTTGGTAGTAACTATTTAAGTATGAAAGCTCTAAGACCTTTGGATTTTCTTCCAAATTTAAATTATAGTGACGTTCTAAAACAACTTTATCCTGAGTTAAAGTTCCTGTTTTATCTGTACAAAGAATGTCAGCTGAACCAAAATTTTGAATTGCATTCATTCGCTTAACAATAGTTTCATGCTTGGCCATCTCAACTGAACCTTTAACTAAATTACTAGTCACAATTACTGGTAGCATTTCTGGAGTGAGTCCTACAGCAGTTGCAATCGCAAAAATCAGTGCGTTAAGCCAGTCTCCCTTAGTTAAACCATTAATCAAAAAGACAAGTGGGGCAATCACCGCAGTCATAATTAATAAGATTTTTGAAACATTCTTGATACCAATATCAAAAGTAGTTTCTTTATTTTTATTCTTTGCTAATGTTTGTGCCAAATTACCAAAGACTGTCTTGTCTCCTGTTGCGAAAACTACTCCCATTCCTGAACCAGAAACAATATTGGTTCCTTCGTAAAGAATATTTGGATAATCTAAATAGTTATCATTTTCTTTTGGACTTTCATCAGCAATTTTTTCAACTGGATTTGATTCACCATTCAAGGAACTTGCGGAGCAAAATAAATCTTTACTCTTTAATAGATACATGTCTGCTGGTACCAAATCACCTGCCGCTAAATTAATAATGTCACCAACGACAACATCTTTTGTTGGTAACTCCTGATCACTTCCATCTCGCTTGATATTAGTAGTTACTGATACCATATTCAAAAGAGAATCTACTGCATCACTAGTTCTTACATTTTGCACATAGCTAGTTACTCCAGAAACTAAAACCATTGTAATCATAATGATTACTGTACTTAAATCCTTTTGATCAGCAGGTACAAAAACATAATTGGTTAAAAATGATAAACCAGCAAGGAATAAAAGTACACCAGTAAAAGGTGTCATGAAAGCATCAAATAAAAAGTGCAATTTAGGATGGCGCTCTTTATTTGATACTTCATTGAAGCCATCTTCTTCAAGACGTTGCTTTGCTTGGCTTGAATTTAAGCCATTAGTTGATGTCTGTAATTGCTTCAAAACTTCATTCTTGTCTTTTGTAGCAATTTGCTTAGCCAAAGTCGCATCAGTTACTACGCGATCTTTAGAGTTAAATTTTAACATAGTAATCTCTCCCTCTAAAAAATCGGCAAACAAACAAAAAGACCAACGCAAAAACTGCATTGGTCTTTCCCTAGCGATTATTACTCGTCGTTCAGTTTTAACACTACGTAACGTAAAGTCTTTCAACTAGCTGACTGGGAAAAGCCTTAACTCGACAGTTCCTGTTTGACCCGTTGGCATCTCTGGATGTTCCTGGGCATCAGCGTATATTTACGTAGGAGTCTCACCTAACAGTTTATTTGCTTCTTTATTTAATTCGTTTATATACTATATAATTATTTAATTTTAATCAATCTCCTTTACTAAATTTTTATATTCACTAAAAAATCAAAAAAGAGTTACACAATTTGAACTGAGACCCAAAAATTGGACAGTTTAAAACATAGGATTATTTAAGGCGTGATTCCGATATTCTATCGGAGTTG